>NZ_JBXAPA010000004.1:0-221857 GCF_058803545.1 Agrococcus sp. GW821-FHT14H11 | reverse complement strand
GAAGCCCCTCTTCCCCACGCACCCCCTCCGGCGGCGGGTGGGGGGGCCGCGAGCCCCCCCCCCACACCGGGCATCAGCTCTTCCGTTACGGCCAGCTGGACTCGATCTGGGCGAGCACGGGCTCCGTCTCGGCACCCGAGACCCAGTCGACCATGCCGGTCCAGAAGGTGCCGGCGCCCACGGCTCCGGGCATCAGGTCGGAGCCGTCGAACCGGAACGTGGTGTTCGGGTCCTGCAGCGTCTCGACCGCCGACTGCAGCAGCGGGCTGCCGGCGTTGGCCGGGTCGAGCCCGTTGTTGGCGGAGATGACGCCGCCCAGCGAGACGCGGTTGTTGGCCCACAGGTCGCTCGACAGGTAGGTCTGCACGGCCACGACCTCCTCGGCGTCGTTGAAGGCGCCCACGAACTCGCCGCCGCCCGTGACCGCGGCCGCGTCGGCCTCGGTGCCCGGGAGGATGAAGCCCCAGACGTCGCCGTCCTCGGCCACCGTCACGCCCTCGCCCCAGAAGCCCTCGTAGAACGAGGCCTGGTGGTGCATGGCGCACTCGCCGTCGAGCACCGGCAGGCCGGCCTCGCCGAAGTCGGTGGTCGCGATCGTCGAGACGTCGCCGATGCCGCCGTTGACGTAGTCGGGGTTCTTGATGAGGTCGCCGACGCGGTCCATCGCCTCAACGATCTCAGGCGAGTCGAACGGGATCTCGTGCGTGATCCACTGGTCGTAGACATCCGGTCCCGCGGTGCGGAGCACGTAGTCCTCGATCCAGTCGGTGCCCGGCCAGCCCGTGGCCTCGCCCGAGCCGAAGCCGACGCACCAGGGGGTGACCTCGGACTCGGCGATCGTGGCGGTCAGCTCGTCGAGCTCGTCGAGCGTCGTCGGCACCTCCCAGCCGTTCTCCTCCCAGACCGACGGCGAGTACCAGACGAAGCCCTTGACGCTCGCCATCAGCGGCGCGGCGTAGAACGTGCCGTCGACGGTGCCGTAGTTCTGCCAGTCCTCGGTCCAGAACTCCTGCGCGTTCGCGACCACGCTCTCCGGCGCGGGCAGCACGCTGCCGGTGCCGGCGACCGAGGCCAGCAGGCCCGGCTGCGGGAAGATCGCGAGGTCGGGCGGGTTGCCGCCCTGGACGCGCACGTTGATCTGCGCCTCGAACTCGGCGGAGCCCTCGTAGACGACCTCGATGCCGGTGCACTCCGAGAAGTCGGCCCACGACTCGTTGAGGCGGTTGGCCTCCTCGTCGAGGATCGTGCCGTAGATGTTGACCTCGGCGCCCTCGAAGGTGCCGTAGTCGGCGTAGTCCTCGCAGCCCTCAGCAGGCGCTGCCGTGCCGCCGGGCTCCTCGGATGCGCCGGGCTCTGCGTCGCCGACGCAGCCCGTCAGGGCGAGTGCGGCGACGCCGACGATGCCGAGCGGCAGCGCCAACCTGCGTGCGTGCTTCACGTGAACTCCTTCGTTCGGTTCAAGTGCCTGGGACACGAGCCGCGAACGGAGCACGGCGCCGTGCGGAACCGGAACCGGTTCCATTGCAAGTGACGCTAGCGCACGGCACCCCCGCCCGCCATGGAGAACAATGTTGCGATTCGGCAACGATCGACCTGGGGGACACGTGGACGCCCGCCGATCTCGGCGCTACGCTCGGAACCGGTTCCGTTCGATGGAGGAGGCGGCCCGCCGCCCCGGCGCGAGGAGGCGCGATGCCCCGGCTCGACGACGTCGCCCGCGCCGCCGGGGTCTCGAAGGCCACCGCGTCCCGCGCCCTCTCCGGCGCCGACGGGGTCTCCACCGCCACGCGCGAGAAGGTGCAGCGCACCGCCGCCGACCTCGGCTTCCGCGCGAGCGGCGCCGCCCGCCGCCTCGCGACGGGCGTGACCCGCACGATCGGCGTGCTCACGCCATCCGTCGACCGCTGGTACTTCGGCAGCGTGCTGCACGGCATCGCGCACGCCGCCGACCGGCACGAGCACGACGTGCTGCTCTACGACCTCGGCGCCTTCGGGCGCGGCGGGCACGAGAAGTTCGAGCGCTTCATGCTGCGCGGCGAGGTCGACGGGCTCGTCACCATCACCTGGAGCCTCGTCGGCGGCGACCTCACGCGCCTGGCCGAGCTCGGCATCCCCGTCGCGACGGTCGGCGAGCCCACGCCCCACTCCCGCTCCTTCAGCCTCGACGACGACGCCGCCGGCGAGCAGGCGGCCGAGCACCTCGTGCGGCTCGGCCACTCCGACCTGCTGCACCTCGCGAGCGAGACCGAGGTGCAGCCGTTCGACGCCTCCTCCTCCGACCGCCGCAAGCGCGCGTTCGAGCTCGTGTCGGCCCGCCACGGCCTGCGGATGCGCCCGGTGCAGACCGTGCCGACGACGCTCGAGGCCGCCCACGCCGCCGCGCGCGGCATCCTCGCGCGCGCCGACCGCCCCACGGGGATCGTCGCCGGCACCGACGAGGTCGCGTTCGGCGTGCTGCTGGCCGCGCAGCAGCTGGGCGTACGCGTGCCGGAGGAGCTGAGCGTCATCGGCGTCGACGACGTGCCCGCGGCGACCGCCTTCGGGCTCACCACCATCCGGCAGGACCCGGCCCAGCACGGCGAGGACGTCGTCGCCTGGATCATCTCGGCGCTCGGCGAGCCGGAGGCCGAGCCCGACCGCAGCCACACCAACTACGCGCCCGTGCTGGTGGTGCGCGGATCCACGGCGCCGCCTCCCTGATCGACCCAGGGAGCGCGATCTCGGTAGCGTGGTCTCCGATCGCCCGTACGACCCACCGCATCCGCCGCACCCAAGGAGCGTCCGTGAGCTTCTCGAACACCTTCACGTCGCCGATGCCCATCATCGGCGGAAACGCCCCCGGCCTCGCGCTCGACCGCGACTGGCACCGCAAGAGCGTCTTCTACGAGGTGATGGTGCGCTCGTTCGTCGACTCGAACGGCGACGGCTTCGGCGACTTCCAGGGGCTGACGTCGAAGCTCGACTACCTGCAGTGGCTCGGGGTCGACGGCATCTGGGTGCCCCCGTTCTTCCAGTCGCCGCTCAAGGACGGCGGCTACGACGTGAGCGACTACAAGGCCGTGTTGCCCGAGTACGGCACCATCGACGACTTCGGCCACTTCGTCGCCGAGGCGCACGCCCGCAACATGCGCGTGATGATCGACCTGCCGATCAACCACACCTCCGACCAGCACCCGTGGTTCCTCGCCTCCCGCGAGGACCCCGAGGGCCCCTACGGCGACTTCTACGTGTGGCGCGACACCGACGAGGGCTACCCGAACGTGCGCATCATCTTCGTCGACACCGAGGAGTCGAACTGGGCGTTCGACTCGGTGCGCCGGCAGTTCTACTGGCACCGATTCTTCTCGCACCAGCCCGACCTGAACTTCGAGAACCCGGCCGTGCACGAGGCGATCGAGGACACGCTGCGGTTCTGGCTCGACCTGGGCGTCGACGGCATCCGGCTCGACGCGATCCCCTACCTCTACGAGTCGGAGGACGGCAACGGCGAGTCGGAGCCCGCGACCCACGAGTACGTCAAGAAGCTGCGCCGCATCGTCGACGACGAGTACCCCGGCCGCGTGCTCATCGCCGAGGCCAACCAGTGGCCGGCCGAGACCGCGGCGTACTTCGGCACCGCCGAGGAGCCCGAGTGCCACATGGCGTTCGACTTCCCGACCATGCCGCGCATCTTCTACTCGCTGCGCGCGCAGAACGCGGTCGAGCTGAAGCGCATCCTCGCCGAGCAGGTCGACGTGCCGCCGGGCTCCGCCTGGGGCGTCTTCCTGCGCAATCACGACGAGCTCACGCTCGAGATGGTGAGCGAGGAGTACCGCCAGGCGATGTACGGCTGGTACGCCTACGACCCGCGCATGCGCTCGAACGTCGGCGTGCGCCGCCGCCTCGCGTCGCTGCTCGACAACTCGCGCGCCGAGCTCGAGCTCGCCAACGCCCTGCTGCTGTCGCTGCCGGGCTCGCCGTTCCTGTACTACGGCGACGAGATCGGCATGGGCGACAACATCTGGCTCGACGACCGCGACGCATCCCGCACCCCCATGCAGTGGACGCCCGACCGCAATGCCGGCTTCTCGAACGCCGACCCGGGCAAGCTCTTCCTGCCGGTCGTGCAGTCGCTCGTCTACCACTACTCGTCGGTCAACGTCGAGGCGCAGATGGCGCAGGCGTCGAGCCTGCTCAACTGGATGCGCTCGGTGCTGCACGTGCGGCGCGCGCACCCCGTCTTCGGGCTGGGCGACATCACCGTGCTCGACACCGACAACGAGGCCGTGCTCGCGTTCGTGCGCACGTACGAGGGCGACGGCACCTACGCCGGCGCGCGCGCCGAGCAGGTGCTGTGCGTGTTCTCGTTCAGCCACAACCCGGTGCACGTCACCGTCGACGCCCCGCAGTTCGCCGGCTCGCGCCTCAACGACCTGTTCGGCGGCGGCGCGTTCCCGACGATCGCCGAGGACGGCCGCTTCTCGCTCACGTTCGGCACGCAGTCGTTCTACTGGCTGGGGATGACCCGCCCGTAGCGCCCGCGGGTGCGCGCCGTCAGCGGGCGCGCACCACGATCGTGCGCGCGGCCTTGTCGTGCAGCGCCTGGCTGCGGCCGTCCCACAGCGGCCACAGGTGGTCGGCGATGCTGAACATGCCCGCGAGGAGACCGAGCACCGGCACGCCGCTCAGCAGCTGCGGGCCGCCCTGCTGCACGACCCAGCGGAGGCTCGCCGCGCGGCCGTCCGGCAGCCGGTCCTGATCGGCCATGCGCACGCGGATGCCGACGAGCATCTTGCCGGGCGTCTGGCCCTTCCGCATGTGGAAGCCGACGTTGTAGAGGAAGTGCGCGATCGCGCCGACGACGAGGGTCGTGGTCGTGGCGGCGCTGAAGGGGGCCGTCATCGCCTCGAGGTCGGCCATCGCCGACTCGTCGCCGGCCGCCAGCCTGCCGATGATGTCGAAGTAGCCGAACATGCCGAGCAGCACGAAGGCGAGGACGACGAAGGGGATGCCGTCGATCACGTAGGCGGCGAGGCGCGCGCCCCAGGTGGCGGCGGCCGGCGCTGCTGCGGCGGCCGGCTGCTCCGGCTGCTGCGGCCACGGCGCGGGCGACCACGTGGGCGCCGGGGCGGGCTCGCGCGTCTGCGCGATCCACTGCGCGCCGTCCCACCAGCGCTCCACGCCGGGGGCGGCGGCGTAGGGGTCGGGGTACCACCCTGGCGGCTGCGTCGTCATGCCTCGATCGTAGGCGCTGGCGGGTCGCCCGACGGCGGCCGGGGCTAGCGTGGAGCCATGAGCAACGACGAGGCGCTGCTGGTCGAGAATGCCGAGCAGTCCTGCATCGACGAGGCGCGCGAGGCGGGCGTCGAGCTGCTGCTGCCGCGCGAGGTGCCGCTCGGCGGCCCCCGCGCGCTGCCGGTGCTGCGCAGCCTGCCCAACAAGCACCGGCACATGATCGGCGCGTGGTGCTTCGCCGACTCCTTCGGCCCGGCCGACCTGACCGACGGACCGGGGATGGATGTGCCGCCGCACCCCCACACGGGGCTCCAGACGGTCTCGTGGCTCGTCTCCGGCGCCGTCGCGCACACCGACTCGACGGGCGCAGAGCACACGGTGCGGCCCGGCGGCGTGAACGTCATGACCGCGGGCCGCGGCATCGCGCACAGCGAGTACTCGACGCCCGACACGACCGTGCTGCACGGGGTGCAGCTGTGGACGGCGCTGCCGCTCGCCGACCAGGGCGTCGACCCGTCGTTCGCCGGCCTCGACGCCGTGCCGGAGGTGCCGCTCGAGGGCGGCGCCGTCGCGCGCGTCTTCGCGGGCCGCTACGCCGGCGCCGCGAGCGCCGCGCCCGTCTACTCGCCGCTGCTCGGCGCCGAGCTGCGCATCCCCGGCGGCGGCGAGGCGGCGCTCGCCCTCGAGGGCGCGTTCGAGCACGGGGTGCTCGCGCTCACGCCCGGGATCGCGCTCGACGACGTGCCCATCGGCGTCGGCGAGATCGGCGTGCTCGAGCCGGGCCGCGCATCCGCCGTCGTCTCGGCGGGCGACGGCGAGGGCATCGCGATCCTGCTCGGCGGCGTGCCGCACGAGGAGGAGTTCGTGATGTTCTGGAACTTCATCGGCCGCGACCACGCCGAGGTCGAGCGGGCGCGCGAGGCGTGGATGGCGGAGCGGGATGCGCCGGAGGGCGAGCGCGGGCGCTTCGGCCTCGTCGACGACGGCTCGGGCGCGACGCTGCCGAGCCCGCGCCTGCCGACGGTCGAGCTGCTGCCGCGCGGGCGGGCGAAGCGGCGGCGCTGAGCGCGGCGCGGCTCGCGCGTCGCCGGCCGCGGCCCACGCGTCGACGGCCGCCGCCCGCGAACGCGACCCGTTGCACCGAACAGGACCCGGTGCACCGGGTCGCGCTCGGTGGAACGGGTCGCCGGGGCGGAGACCCGCGGCCGTCAGGCCTTCGCGGCCTCGAGCGCGAGCCGCACGATCGCGTCGGCCATGGGCGCCGGCGCCCAGTCGTGCATGGCGCCGGGCATCTCGCGGAAGGTCGCGCGCGGCAGCGCCTCGGCGAGGCGGTCGGCGGTCTCGCGCATGCCGGGGAAGGTCTGCGCGCCGACCATGACGAGCGCCGGCACCGCGACGCCGGCCAGGCGCTCCGCGAGCGGCACCTCCTCGGCCCACGCGAGCGAGCGCGCGTCGGCGCGGTAGGTGCGGCTGCCTGCGGCGATCTGCGGCCACTCGGGCATGGCGCGCGCATGCTCGAGGAACTCCGGCGGCATGTCGCGCATGTACTCGACCTGCGCGGCCTCGAGGTCGCCGGCGTCGAGGTGCACGAGGAAGTCGGCCTCGAACTGCGCCGCGCCCCCGCGGAACTGCCCGATCGGCGCCTCCCAGAGCGCGAGCCCAGTGACGGGCAGCCCCGCGTCGGCGGCGGCGAGGGCGATCGAGCAGCCGGAGGAATGGCCGACGAGCACGGCGGCGCCGCCCACCGCGTCGATCGCGGCGGCGATCGCGTCGAGCTCCCGCTCGAGGGTGAGGTGGCCCTCGGCAGCGCTCTCGCCGCGGCCGAGCCGGTCGAAGACGAGGGTCTGCACCCCCTGCCGGGCGGCGAGCTCGGCCGTGCGCGTCGTCGTGGGGTCGGTCGCGCGGAACGGGCCGGCCCCCGCGACGAACGCGACGCCCGGGCCCTCGCCGAGCCGGTCGAACGCGATCCGGTCGCCCGAGCGCGTCATCGCGATCGCGCTCATCGGGCCGCCTCGCGCTCGCGCCGCGCGATCCGCACCACGATCTCGTCGCCCGCGGCCTTGCCCAGCGCCGCGACGACGGCGCGCTTCAGCGGCAGCATGTGGGTGCCGCCGCCGAACGGCAGGAGCGTCGCCTCGATCGGCACCGCGTCGACCGTCCCCGCGACGCGCACGGCACCGCCGACGCCCATCGCCTCCTTCGAGCCGGGCAGCAGCACGTACGTCCACCCGCCCTCGTGCTCGTCGACCACGATGGTCGCCTCGGTCTCGATCGTGCCCGCCTGCGTGGTCATCGCGGCCTCCTCGCGTGAGAACTGGACTGACCAGTTCCGTTGTGGTGCGAGACTAGACGGTACAGTTCTTGCATGTCAACGGTCGCCGAGCAGCCCCGCAGCGCGCGCATCCACGCGGCGATCCTGGCCGCAGCGGAGGACGTGTTCCTGCGCGACGGCTACGTCGGCGCGAGCATGGACGAGGTCGCGCGGCTCGCGGGCGCGTCGAAGCAGACGGTCTACCGGCACTTCGGCAGCAAGGAGCGCCTCTTCGTCGAGCTCGTCTCGTCGATGACGGATGCGGCGGGCGATGCGGCCGGGCACGAGGCGGATGCGTCGGGCGAGGTCGAGGCGGTGCTCGTGGGCCTCGCGTCGGCGATGCTCGACGGCGTGCTGACCCCGCGCATCCTGCGGCTGCGCCGCCTCGTCATCGGCGAGGCCAACCGCTTCCCCGAGCTGGGCCGAGCGCTGCACGCGCACGGACCGGCCCGTGCGATCGCGGGCGTCGAGCGGCGCCTGCGCGCGTGGGTGGATGCCGGGCTGCTGCCCGAGCACGACACGGCGGCCGCCGCTCGCCACTGGAACTGGCTCGTCATGGGCGGGCCGCTGAACGACGCGATGCTGCTCGGCGACGACGCGATCCCGGGCGCCGCCGAGCGCCGGGCCCACGCCGAGGCCGCGGTCGCCGCGTTCCTGCGCTCGCTCGGCGCGCTGTAGCGCCGCCTCCGCCTCGAACGGGACCCCTTCCACCGAACGGGACCCGGTGGACCGGGTCCGGTTCGGTGGAACGGGTCCCCGGGGCGGAGACGCGCGGGCGTCAGCCCTTCGCGGCCCGCTTCGCCGCCTGCTTCGCGGCGCGCACCTCGGCGAGCGACGCGGCGTCGACGATGTCGGCGACCGAGCGCTTCGAGCCCTCCTCGCCATACGGGGCCGACGCATCCACCCACCCCGCGCCGTCGAAGCCGGCGCGCTTGCCGAGCAGCGCGAGGAAGATCCTCGCCTTCTGCTCGCCGAAGCCGGGCAGCGCCTGCAGCCGGCGCAGCACCTCGGGGCCGTCGGGCTCGCCGCGACGCCAGATCGCGCCGGCGTCGCCGCCCCACTCCTCGACCACCGCTGCCGCGAGCTGCTGCACGCGCTTCGCCATCGAGCCGGGGAACCGGTGCACGGCGGGCTTCTCGGCGAACGCCGCCTGGAAGGCCTCGGGGTGCATCGAGGCGATCTCGGATGCGTCGAGGCGGCCGAGCCGGTCGCGCAGCTTCGCGGGCCCGGCGAAGG
Source organism: Agrococcus sp. GW821-FHT14H11 (assembly GCF_058803545.1). Classification (NCBI taxonomy): domain Bacteria; kingdom Bacillati; phylum Actinomycetota; class Actinomycetes; order Micrococcales; family Microbacteriaceae; genus Agrococcus; species Agrococcus sp. GW821-FHT14H11. Next base: position 213,096 of record NZ_JBXAPA010000004.1, on the reverse strand, counting down.
CGGTCTCCATCGGCACCTGCTGGTCGAGCAGCATGCCCGTGAGCAGCGCGAAGTCGTCGTCGGAGAGGAGGCGGTCGGCGGCGTCGTCGCCGGTCAGGTGCAGCTCACGGGTCATGCTCCCAGCCTGGCACGGACGAGGCCCGCACAGGGTGGCGCCCCCCACCTGGTCACGACAGGCGAGGGGCGCCGCCGATGGAATTATGACACCGTTACGGCTTGCGGCGCCACTGCTCGGTGGGCGGATTGGCTCGTCGCGGAGGACGCCCCTGGTGCAGCCCGGCGCGAGCGCCTAGCCTGGCGCCACGAGCCCGCGCCCCCGCCCGGTCACGACGAGCGGGGGCGCGGGTGCCTGTGTCAGGCCTCCTGCTCGTCGCGCCTCCGGCGCAGGAGCAGCAGGCCGCCGCCGACCAGCAGCGCGATCGCGACGGCGATCATGCCGGTCGGGATCTCTCCGCCCGTGCGGGGCAGGGCCGCCGGGCCGTCGCCCTGCGCCGCGCCGGGCGCCGGCGTCGGGGCGGGAGCGGTCGGCGCGGGAGTGGGCGTCGGCGTGGGCGCCGGCGTCTCGGCCGGCACGGGCTCGGTGCGGCTCGCCGCCACCGTCACCGCGTTCGACTCGTGCGCGTCGGTGCCCTCGGCGTAGACGGTCGCGACGTTGCGGAACTCGGCGTCGGCGGTGGCGCCGGGCTCGAGCGGCGGTGCCGCGGGGATCGCCGCGGGGATGGTGATCGTCACCGTCTCGCCGGGCTCGACGACGTCGAGCTCGACGGTGTGGGTGCCGGTCGCCGCGTCGAGCGTCGCGGTGCAGTCGGCCGAGCACGTCGCGGGACCCGCGGCGAGCAGCCCGTCCTGCAGCGCGTCGACCACGACCACGCCGGTGCTCGCGACGGTGCCGCTCGCCGTCACGTCGATGCGGTACTCGACCGCGTCGCCGAACGCGACCTCGCCGTCGGACGGCGCCCACGAGCCATCCGCCTGCTCCCACACCGACTTCGTCGCGGTGACGTGCCGGCCGTCGATGGCGGTCTCCTCGCAGTCGACGTTGTCGCTGTCGCTGCCGCAGTCGGGCGAGTCCGGCGCCGGGTCGTCGGCGGTCGATGCCCACGCGAGGTTCACGAGCGGTGCCGCGGCGAGGTCGTCGGCGATCGCGACGGTGAGCACGAGCTCGACCGAGCCGCCGGCGACGAGCGCCGCCGGGTCGACGGCGCAGGTGACGCGCTGGCTGTCGGCGGCGCAGCCCGCGGGCGCGTCGACGAGCGTGAGCCCGTCGGGCAGCACGTCGACGACCGTCACGGGCTCGCCGGCGTCGGCGTCGCGACCGCCCGCGTTGTGCACGGTCAGCGCGTACGCCACCTCGTCGCCGGGGAAGACGACCGGGTCGCCGTCCTCCTTCGTGAGGCGCAGGTCGACCGGCAGGTCGTCGTTGACGATCGTGCAGACCGCCTCGTCGCCCACCGCGAGCGTCAGCGAGGCGCCGTCGAGCGCGCCGCCGGTGCAGCTCCAGGCCGAGGCGGCGTAGCCGCCGGGCCCTGCCTCCGACAGGGCGTAGGCGCCCGCGTGCACCACCGCATCCGTCACCGCGGCGTCGCCGGTCGCACCCGAGACGGGGGTCGGCCCGTCGGCGGCGAGCGTCCAGTCGGTCGCGAGCGCGTCGCCGCCGTCGTCGGCGACGACCTCCTTCACGAGCGTCAGCCGCGGCGCGATGTCGTCGTTCACGATCGTGCACGTGACGTGCTCGCCGTTCGGCACGACGACCGTCGCCTCGCCGGGCATCGCGGCGCCGTCGCACATCCAGAGGTCGGCCGCGTAGCCGCCGGGACCGGTCTCGGCGAGCGCGTACTCGCCCGCGGGCACCTCCGCGGCCGTCACGGCCGGGTCGCCGGTCGCGCCGGCGATGGTGGCGGCACCCGTCGCCGTGAGCGTCCAGTCGGTGTCGACGGCGATGCCGCCCGCGTCGTTGACGACGAGCTTGCGCAGCGTCAGCTGCCCGGGCAGGTCGTCGAGCACGATCGTGCAGACGGCGTCGACGCCGGGCGGCAGCGCGAGGCTCGCACCGTCGAGCGCGCCGGCCGTGCAGCTCCAGGCGCCGGCCGCGTAGCCGGCGGGCCCGCTCTGCGCGAGGGCGTAGGCGCCGGCCGCGACCGTGGCGCCGGCGAGCTGCTGCGATCCCGTGAGGCCGGCGATCGCGGTCGGGCCGTCGGCCGTCAGCGTCCAGTCGGTCGCGACGCGGGTGCCGCCGTCGTCGTTGACGACCTGCGCGACGAGCGTGAGCGTCGGGGCGACGTCGTCGTTGACGATGGTGCAGACGGCGTCGTCGCCCGGCAGCAGCGTGAGGCTCGCGCCCTCGAGCAGCCCGTCGGTGCAGGACCACGCGGATGCGTCGTAGCCGTCGGGGCCGTCGGCCTCGGCGAGCGCGTACACGCCCGCGTCGACCGCGGCGCCGGTGACCGCCGGGTCGGCGGTCGCGCCTGCGAGCGGGGTCGGGCCGTCGGCGGTCAGCGTCCACGCCGTGGCCGGCTCGGAGCCGCCGTCGTCGTGGACGACCTCCTTGACGAGCGTCAGGCGCGGGGCGACGTCGTCGTTGACGATCGTGCACGTCGCGACCTCGCCGAGCGCGAGCGCGAGGGTCGCGCCGTCGAGCTCGCCGCCGTCGCAGGCCCAGTCGCCGGCCGCGTAGCCGGCGGCGCCGTCCGACTCCGACAGCGCGTACGCGCCGGCGTCGACCGGGGCATCCGTCACCGCGCCGTCGCCGACCGCGCCCGCGATGGGCGTCGGTCCGTCGGCGTGCAGCGTCCAGGCGCCGGCCGGCACGGTGCCGCCGTCGTCGTTCACGACCTGCTTCACGAGCGTGAGGCGCGGGGCGATGTCGTCCTGCACGATCGTGCAGGTGGCCGCCTCGTGGAGCGCGAGCGTGAGCGTCGAGCCGACGAGCGAGCCGCCGTCGCACGCCCAGGCGCCGGCCGCGTAGCCGTCGGGGCCGCCGGTGGCGCGCAGCTCGTAGACGCCGCTGCTGACCGGTGCCGCGGTGACCGCGAGCGCGCCGGACGCGCCGGCGATCGGGGTCGGGCCGTCGGCGCCGAGGCTCCAGTCGCCCGCGACCGCGGTGCCGCCGTCGTCGGTGATCACGTGCTGCTGCAGCGTGAGCGTCGCGCCGATGTCGTCGTTCACGATCGTGCAGACGGCGACGTCGCCGGCGTCGAGGTGCAGCGTGGCGCCGGCGATGTCGCCGTCGGTGCAGCGCCAGCCGTCGGTGCGGTAGCCCTCGGGACCGGCCTCGGCGAGCACGGTGTCGCCGGCGCGCACGGCCACGTCGGTGACGAGCGCCGAGCCGGTGACGCCCGAGACGGTCACGTCACCCGTGGCGCTCAGCCGCCAGTCGGTCGCGGCGCGCGTGCCGCCGTCGTCGTTGACGACCTCCTTCACGAGCGTGAGCCGGGGCGCGATGTCGTCGTTGACGACGGTGCAGACGACCTGCTGGCCCTCGGTGAGGGTGACCGTCGCGCCGCCGGAGCCCGTGCCCTGCAGCGACGCGCTCGGCGTGCCGCCGGTGCAGCTCCAGCCGACCTGCTCGTAGCCGTCGACGCCCTCGGCCTCCGCGAGCGCGTATGTGCCCGCCGCGACCGGCGCCGCCGTCACGGCGTCGTCGCCCTCGTGGCCCGAGATCGGCGTGGGGCCGGTCGCCGACAGCAGCCAGGCGGTGTCGGGGGCGTCGCCGCCGTCGTCGCGGACGACGTCCTTCGCGAGCGTGAGCGTCGGCGCGATGTCGTCGTTGACGATCGTGCACCGGGCCTCGCCGCCGACCTCGAGCGTCAGCGTCGAGCCCTCGAGGTCGCCGCCGTCGCAGTGCCAGCCGAGCGCCGCGTAGCCCGCCGGGCCGCCGAGCTCCGTCAGGGCGTACTCGCCCGCCTCGACCGGCGCATCCGTCACCTCGTCATCGCCGACGGCGCCGCGGATGGGCGTGGGCCCGTCGGCGACGAGGGTCCAGTCGGTCGCGGCCGCGGTGCCGCCGTCGTCGAGCACGAGCTCCTTGACGAGGGTCAGCCGCGGCGCGATGTCGTCGTTGACGATCGTGCACCGGACGTCGTCGCCGACCTCGAGCGTGAGCGTCGCGCCGTCGAGCGTGCCGCCGTCGCAGCTCCAGTCGCCGGCCGCGTAGCCGCCGGGCCCGGTCTCCGAGAGCTCGTAGGTGCCGGCGAGCAGCACGGCGCCGGTGACCTCGGCGGTGCCGGTCGCGCCGGCGATGTCGGCGGGGCCGTCGGCGACGAGCGTCCAGGCGGTCGCGGGCTGCGTGCCGCCGTCGTCGGCGACGACCTCCTTCACGAGCGTCAGCACGGGGGCGATGTCCTCGTTCACGATCGTGCAGGTGACGTCGGCGCCGTTGTCGATCGTGACGACGCCGTCGGCCGTGACGGCCGCCCCGTCGCAGACCCACTGGGAGGCGGCGTAGCCGCCGGGGCCCGCCTCGCTGAGCGCGTACTGCCCCGCCGGCACCGGCGCATCCGTCACCGCGGCGTCGTCGGTGGCGCCCGTCACGGTGACGGGGCCGTCGGCCGTGAGCGCGAAGTCGGCGACGGCCGCCGAGCCGTTGGCGTCGTTGTCGACCACCTTGCGCAGCGTGAGCGTCGCGGGGAGGTCGTCGTTGACGATGGTGCAGACGGCGTCGTCGCCGGGCAGCAGCGTGAGCGCGTCGCCGTCGACGGCGCCGACCGTGCACGACCAGGCGCTCGGCGCGTAGCCGGCGGGGCCGCCCGCCTCCGCGAGCGCGTAGGTGCCGGCGTCGACGATCTGCGCAGTGGCCTCGGGCGAGCCGGAGGTGCCCGCGACGTGGCCGCCCGTGCCGTCGGCCGTCAGCGTCCACTCGGTGCCGATGGCGGTGCCGCCGTCGTCGCGCACGACCTGCTTGACGAGCGTGATGGTGGGCGGGATGTCGTCGTTCACGATCTCGCAGACGACGTCCTCGGCGAGCGCGAGCTCGACCGTCGAGCCGACCGGCTCGCCGTCGCAGCTCCAGCCGCTCGACAGGTAGCCGCCGGGCCCCTGCTCCGAGAGGTCGTAGCTGCCGACGACGACCTCGGCGCCGGTCACGGCCGCGGTCGCGGTGGCGCCGCGGAGGTCGGCGCCGCCCGGGCCGTCGGCGACGAGCGTCCACTCGTCGGCCGCGAAGGGGCCGCCGTCGTCGTTCACGACGCGCTTCACGAGCGTGAGGGTGGGGGCGATGTCGTCGTGCACGGCGGTGCAGACGGCCGTCTCGCCGACAGCGAGCGCGAGCGTCGAGCCGTCGAGGCTGCCGCCGGTGCAGCGCCAGCCCTCGGACGCGTAGCCGGCCGGGCCGCCGAGCGCCGAGAGCTCGTACGCGCCGGCGCCGACGGGGGCCGCGGTCACCGAGGGGTCGCTCATGCGGCCCGAGATCGGGGTGGGGCCGTCGGCCCCGAGGGTCCAGTCGAAGCGGCTCGCGGTCCCGCCGGCGTCGTTGACGACCTCGTGCTCGAGCGTGAGCAGCGGCGCGACGTCGTCGTGCACGATCGTGCAGACGGCGCTCTGGCCGACGTCGAGGGTGACGGAGCCCGCGTCGCTCGCGGCGAAGTCGCCCGTGCAGCTCCAATCGCCCGCGGTGTAGCCCGACGGGCCGTCGATCGCGGCCAGGTCGTACGTGCCCGCGATGACGGGCGCGTCGGTGATCGAGGCGTCGCCGTGCAGGCCGGAGGCGGTCGCGGTGTCGCCGGTCGCGACGAGCGTCCAGTCGCGGGCGACGGCCGGGCCGAGGTCGTCGCCGATCACCTCGTTCTGCAGCGTCAGCCGCGGCGCGATGTCGTCGTTGACGATCGTGCAGCGCACGTCGGCGCCCGACGGCACGGTCACCGTGCCGGTCGCGGCGTCGACGGCGCCGCCGGTGCAGGCCCACGCCCCCGCCTCGTAGCCGCTCGGCCCGCTGTGCTCCGAGAGCTCGTACTGGCCGGCGTCGACCGTGATGGGGCCGAAGCCGCCGTCGCCCTCGATCGCGGCGCCGTCGCCGGGCACGCCGAGCGTCGGGCCGACGGCCCGCAGCGTCCAGTCCTCGGGCTGGGCGTCGCCGCCGTCGAGGCCGATGACCTCCTTGACGAGCGTGAGCGTGCCGGGAAGGTCGTCGTTCGTGATGACGCAGACGGCGCTGTCGCCGTGCCCGAGGGCGAGCGCGCCGCCCGGCATGGTCAGCGACGTCGAGCGGCTCGTGTCGGTGAAGCAGGCGATGCCCTCGATCTCGTAGCCGGAGTGCGCCTGCTCGCCGATCGTCCAGGTGCCCGCCGAGACGGCGGCGTCGGTCACGGCGGCGTCGCCCTCGGCGCCGGCGATCGCGGTCGCCGTGCCCGCGAGCGCCGCGGTGAGCGTGAAGTCGGTGTCGACCGCCGTGCCGCCGTCGTCGCGGATGACCTCCTTGACGAGCGTCAGGTGCGCGGGCACGTCGTCGTGCGTGATGGTGCAGACGACGTCGGCGCCGGTGGCGACGGTGAGCACGCCGTCGACGAGGTCGCCGCCGGTGCAGCTCCACGCGCTGGCCGCGTAGTCCGGATGCGTCGTGCTGGCCAGGGCGTACTGGCCCGCCTCCGCGGTGCCCACGAGCGTGCTCCCCGCGGCGGCCTGCTCGTCGATGCCGCTCACGGCGCCGCCGGCGCCGATGGGTGTCGCCGTGAGGGTGAAGTCGGCGCCGGTGGCCGCACCGCCGTGGTCGTTGACGACGACGCCGTCGAGCGTGATCGAGGTGACCTCGTTCGTGATCACGCACGTGGGGGCGGATGCGCCGATGCTGCTGGGGAAGATCGGGAACGTCTGGCCGGTGGCCGCGCCCTGCTCCCAGATGATGGCGGTCCGCGGCCGCCGGTCGGGCGAGGCCCAGTCCACGTAGGTGCAGACGATGGAGCGCAGGTCGACGCCGGTCGGCAGGTCGAGGTGCTCGGCGAGCCGGTAGTCGGGCGCGGCGAGCAGGCCCGTGACGACCTCGGAGCCGCCGGCGGCGATGGTGCCCGTGACGGCGGTGCCGCCGGTCGCGCCGGAGACCGCCTGGCCGTCGGCCTGGTCGACGGTGTAGCCGAACGACTGGCCGGGCAGCTGCGCGCCGTCGACGACCTTCTGCACGGTGACCGAGCCGCAGTTGCCGATCGCGAGCGACTCGGTGGAGCCGGGGATGATGTCGACGAGCTGGCTGTTGCCGCCCTGCGAGTTGCCCGTCTGGGTGACGATGTCGCCGGTGCGGTACGAGCGGCACTCGCTCGTGGGCAGCAGGCTCGACGCGGTCAGGTCGACGGCGAACTCGCCGAAGGTGTGGGGCTCGGCGCCGGCCTGCGAGGGGCCGGTCGCCGCGGCGTAGACGATCCCGCCGCCGCCCGGCTCGAAGCCCCGTCCCGTCCAGACCCACTGGCGCACGGTGGGCACGCCGTTGCCGAGGTCGAACTCCAGCAGGCGGTCCCCGGCGCGGCCGTCCGGGCCGCCCTCGAGCTCGAAGTAGACCGAGAGGTCGCCGGTGCCGCCGGGCGAGCGGGTCCAGTAGTGGTAGAGCACGACGTGCTGCTCGCCGCCGACCGTGACGAGCTCGTACGTCACGCCGGCGCTGCACAGGTCGGCCTTCGTCATCGCGGTCTTGGCGAGCTCGCCAGGCGCCCAGGCCCAGGAGGCCTGGTGGATGTTCTGGCTGCCGGTGGTGAGGGACGGGTCGGCGGCGGTGCCGCCGTCGCCGATGCAGCGCTCGGTGCGGTCGCTGCGGTAGAGCAGCCCCGTGCTGGCACCGCCGGGCCCGTAGCCGCCGCTCCAGTCGGCCGAGCCCGCCATGTCGCCGTCGATCTCGAACGCGGTCGAGATCGCGCCGAGCGATGCGGCGTCGGCGGAGGGCGCCGCGACCAGCGGCGCGAACAGGCCGAGCGCGAGCGCAGCGGCTGCCGCCGCGATCCGTCGGATCGTCGGCACCTGCTGCGATGCCGTCTGCTTGCCGTGACCCACCATCGGGAGCTCCTCGTGGTGCAAGCGCCGCGCGAGGCGGCTCGATGCGCCGCTCGGTGTCGGACCACCGCGCTGTGATGCGCATCGTGGGGCCAGCAAATGGCGTGCCCGGGGGGCGTTCAATGCCTCGACCGCAAAACTGCGACAACGTTCCAGAACGTGGTTCGATCCCCTGCGGGCATCCTGAGGGAATCTCAGGCGGACGGAGCATTCCTCAAGAAGAGCGCCGGTGCGCGCTCAACGGCGGCCGCCGGGCTCTCGGGCGGCTCCGAGCATCCCGATGGGACGATGGGGGCATGCAGACCAAGCGCTCCAACCCCTGGGCGTGGTGGGCGTTCTGGATCGGGCTGCTCGGCCTCGTCCTGATGCCGATCCCGCTCTTCATCGGCCTCATCCTCGGCGGCGGACTCGCGGCGATCGCGGCGATCCTCGCCGTCATCGCCCTCTTCAAGTCCCGGCACGCCGGCGGCCGCGGCATCGCGCCGGCGATCATCGCCGGCGTCTTCGTGCTCCTGACCTACGGCGGCATCTCGATCGGCGGCGGCGTCATCTGGTGACCGCCGCCGCCTGACGCGAGGGGCGCCTCAGCTGCGGCTGGGGCGCCCTCCGCGTTCCGGGGCGGGCGTGCCGAGCAGCGACCGCGCCGCCATCGCGAGCAGCGCGACGAGGCCCACGAGCAGCAGCCCGTCCGCGGCGATGTAGGCCAGGTGCATGCCCGACCCGCCCTCATCGGCGCCGGCGACCACCGCATCCGTCGTCGCCTGCATGAGCGGCCGCACGACGAGCGCCTTCAGCGCGAGCACGGCCGCGAGCGCGACCACCAGGATGCGCTCGGGCCGGGGCGCGGGCGAGCGCAGCACGGCGAGCAGCAGCAGGCCTGCCAGCACCGCCTCGACCGCGTTCATGGCGGCGAAGACGAGCCGGCCGATGCCGAGGCCCAGCGGGATCGTGATGCCCGGCGCCTGGAACTTCAGCGGCGCCTCGATGAGCGAGATGCCGACGATGAGGCCGAGCCACACGGCCGGCAGCACGAGGCGGGCGGTGCGGGCGAGCATGCCTCCACCGTACGCCCGCAGGCGCCGCGCACCTCGGGAGTGCGAGGATCGGGGGCATGGCACCTCAGCCGTCGACCACCTTGCTCATCCTCGGCGCCTCCGGCGACCTCACGGGCCGCCTGCTGCTGCCGGGCATCGCCACGCTGCTGCGCGCGCAGCCGTCCCGCCGCGTCGAGATCGTGGGCGCCGACCTGCGCGAGCTCACCGCCGACGACTGGCACGACCGCGTGCGCACCGCGCTCGAGGTGGGCGAGACGCAGGGCGCGGCGGCGAAGGCGCTCCTCGCGACGACGCGCTACGTGGCCTCGGACGCCACCGACCCCGTGGCGCTGCAGGCGCTGCTCGACTCGATCGCGTGCGACCGGCTCGTCATCTACTTCGCGCTGCCGCCGCACGTGAGCGAGCGCGTCTGCGGCACGCTCGAGCGGATCGGCGTGCCCGAGGGCACGATCCTCGCGATCGAGAAGCCCTTCGGCGACAGCCTCGAGTCGGCGAGGCGACTCAACGCCCTCGTCACGCGCATCGTGCCCGAGGAGCGCATCTTCCGCATCGACCACTTCCTCGGGCTGCACACCGTGCTCAACCTGCTCGGGCTCCGGTTCACCAACCGGCTGCTCGAGCCGACGTGGGATCGCGACAGCATCGAGCGGGTCGAGATCCTCTACGACGAGACGGTCACGCTCGAGGGCAGGGCCGGCTACTACGACCGCAACGGGGCGCTGCGCGACATGATCCAGTCGCACCTGCTGCAGATCATGGCGCTCATCGCCATCGAGCCGCTCGCGAGCGTCGGCGAGCGCGACCTGCGCGACGCGATCGGCCAGGTGCTGCGCGCCGCGAGCGTCGTCGACCCGGTCGAGCACTCGCGCCGCGCGCGCTACACCGCGGGCGACATCGACGGGCGCGAGGTGCCCGACTACGTCGCCGAGGAGGGCGTCGACCCGGGGCTCGGCACCGAGACGCTCGCCGAGGTGCAGGTCGAGATCGCCAACCCGCGCTGGGCCGGGGTGCCGTTCGTGCTCCGCTCGGGCAAGTCGCTCGCGGGGGTGCGCAAGCGCGCCATCGTGCACTGGAAGGCGCCCGCGCACGTGCCGAAGGGCCTCGCGGGCCGCGACACCGCCGACCGCCTCGTGATCGACTTCAAGCCCGACGGCTTCGAGCTGCACCTCACCACGAACGGCAAGGGCGACCCCTTCACGCTCGAGCAGACGGTGCTGCGCGGCGAGCTCGGCGGCGGCGCCCTGCTGCCCTACGGCGAGGTGCTCGGCGCCATCCTCGACGCCGACCCGCGGCTCGCCGTGCGCGGCGACGCGGCCGAGGAGTGCTGGCGCATCATCGAGCCGGTGCTCGCGGCGTGGAAGGCGGATGCCGTGCCGATGCAGGAGTACCGGGCCGGCTCCGCGGGCCCGCGCGGGTGGCGCACGAACGAGCGCTGACCGCGACGGCCCGTCCTCCACAGACGCGCCGCGGATCGTTGCGCGCCGGCGGCGGGCAGGCGTACAGTCCTGGGCAAGTCAAGCGGTGCGGACCGACCAGGCGCCTTCACCAGAACTTGCGAGAGCGCAAGCGCCCGATGTGCCAGTCCGCACCGCTTCTTCCTGCCCGCAGCCGATGCCAGGGCGCTCGGCGAGGCCGGGCTCGCCGCCGGGACCGGGCCCTATGCTTGCTCGCATGCCGCCCAGCACCGAGGAGCTCGCCGACCGGCTCGCCCGCACCCGCGCGCGCATGCAGCGCTCGGGCCTCGACGGGCTCGTGGTCGTCGACCCCGCCAACCTGCACTACCTGACCGGCTACGACGCCTGGTCGTTCTACATGCCGCAGCTGCTGTTCGTGCCGCTCACCGGCGAGCCGCTGCTCATCATGCGCGCGATGGACGCCGGCGGCGCGCACCGCACGGCGCTCCTGCCGCGCGAGCGCATCCTCGGCTACCCCGAGTCGCTCGTGCACCAGCGCGACGCGCACCCCTTCGACTGGGCGGCCGAGCAGCTGCGCGAGCACGGCTTCGCGCACCGAGGACGCATCGGCTACGAGCCCGAGGCGCACTTCCTCACCGTGCGCTCCTTCCACGCCCTCGAGCGCGGCCTGCCCGAGTGGCAGCTCGTCGACAGCCACGACCTCGTCAACTGGGTGCGGCTCGTGAAGAGCCCCTACGAGCTGGACCTCATGCGGGGAGCCGGCCGCGTCGCCTCCGCCGCCATGCGTGCGGGCATCGACGCGATCGCCGACGGCGCGCGCCTCAACGACATCGCGGCCGCGATCCAGTTCGCGCAGGCCACCGGCGTCGAGGGCGTCGAGGGCGACTACCCGGCGATCGTGCCGATGCTGCCGACCGGCGAGTCGGCCGACACGCCCCACATGACCTTCAGCGCCCGCCGGCTCGACCGGGGCGAGGCGATCTCGATCGAGCTCGCGGGGGCCCACCGCCGCTACCACGCGCCGCTCGCGCGCACCGTCTCGCTCGGCCGCCCCGACGCCCGCCTCGCGGGCCTCGCCGAGATCACCGCCGAGGGCCTGCAGGCGGTGCTCGAGGGCATGCGCCCGGGCGCCGTGGTGGCCGACGTGCACGGCATCTGGCGCGAGCACCTCGCGCAGCACTCGATCGAGAAGCCGTCACGGCTCGGCTACTCGATCGGCATCGGCTACCCGCCCGACTGGGGCGAGCGCACCGTCTCGATCCGCGGCGACGACCTGACGGTCATCGAGCCGGGCATGTGCCTGCACATCATCGCCGGCATGTGGATGGAGGGCTACGGCTGCGAGCTGAGCGAGTCGATCGCGATCACCGCCGACGGCGTCGAGCTGCTCACCGACGCCCCGCGCGAGCTCATCGTGCGGGAGGGCGCGTGACGGATGCGCGCGACGCAGGCGACGTCGACGACGTCGCGCGGGCGCTCGCGCTCATCGACGAGGCGACCATCGTCGCCGACACCTCGTCGCTCATCCTCGCCGCGAGCGAGAACCCCGGCGGCACCGAGCTCGTGGCGGTGCGCGTGCTCGAGTCGATCGCGTCGCGCCTCGGAGGGCGCAGCCGGCGCTCGCTCGTCGCCCCCGAGCGCCCCAACCTGTCGATCCGCTTCGGGCCCGACCCCTCCCCCGAGGCGCCCGGCGTGCTCATCCTCGGCCACTCCGACGTCGTGCCGGCGGGCGAGGGCTGGGCGGCCGACCCGTTCAACCCGCGCGTCGCCGACGGCTGGCTGACGGGCCGCGGCGCCACCGACATGAAGGGCGGGCTCGCCGCCGCGCTGCAGGCGATGGCCGCCGTGCACCGCGTGCGCCCCGAGCTGCCGCTCGAGCTGCTCGTGACGGTCGACGAGGAGGATCTCGCGACCGGCATCCAGGCGCACCTGCGCGCCGACGACGGCCCGCGCGACGCCTACCGCGCCTGCATCGTCGCCGAGCCCACCGACCTCGCGGTCGTGATCGCGTGCCGCGGCGCCGCCAACCTGCAGGTCGACGTGCGCGGCCGCGCCGCCCACGCGGGCCGCCCCGAGGACGGCGCGAGCGCGATCACGACCGCCGCGCGCATCGCCACGTGGATCGCCGACGACCACGAGCGGATGCGCGCGGGCGCCTCGGGCCTGCTCGGCTCGGCGACGTGGAGCGTGGGCCGCATCGAGGGCGGGCACGGCACGTCGATCGTGCCCGACCGCTGCACCCTGCTCGTCGACCGCCGGCTGATGCCGGGCGAGACCGGCGCCGAGGCGCTCGCGCAGCTCGAGGCCGGGATCGGTGGCGTGCTCGGCGACGACGGCTGCGACGCCCACGCGTCGCTCCTCATGGAGATGCCCGGCTTCGAGACCGCCCCGACGCATCCGCTCGTCGCCGCCGCCGTCGAGGCGCTCCGCGCCGAGGGCGCGGCGGCGCCGGTGGAGGCCTGGACGGCGGCGTGCGAGGGCGGCTTCATCGCCGAGCACCACGGCTGCCCGACGATCATCCTGGGCCCGGGCGACATCACCGGCCAGGCGCACCAGCCCGACGAGCGCGTGCGCATCGCCGACCTCTCGGCCGCCGCCCGCGCGTACACTCGCATGCTCATCCACCTGCACACCTGACAGCCCATCCGCACGACCCCGACGCACCACGACCGGCACCGGCAGCACGCGCGGCGCCGCCCAGGAGGGACACGGCCATGACCGAGCAGCACGCAGCACACCCCACCGAGCCGCCGCCCATCACGCGCGAGCTCGACCTCTCCCCGCTCCAGCGCAAGACCGTCAAGAAGTCGGTGCTGGGCGCGATGGCGGGCAACGCCATCGAGTGGTTCGACTACGGCATCTACGGCTACCTCGCCGTGCACCTGTCGACGCAGATCTTCGGCGGCTCCGAGGACGCCATCCTCTGGACGCTGTTCGGCTTCGCCGTCTCGTTCCTGATCCGCCCCATCGGCGGCGCCGTGCTCGGCCCGCTCGGCGACCGCATCGGCCGCCAGAAGGTGCTCGTCTTCACGATCATGATGATCTCGGTCGCCACCGCGGCGATCGGCATCCTGCCCACCTTCGAGCAGGTCGGCTGGCTCGCGCCCGCGCTGCTGTTCCTGCTGCGCATCGTGCAGGGCTTCTCGGCCGGCGGCGAGTACGCCGGCGCCGCGGTCTACATGGCCGAGCACGCGCCCGACGACCGGCGCGGCTTCTGGGGCTCCTTCCTCGAGTTCGGCACGCTGCTCGGCTTCTCGCTCGCCGCGATCCTCGTGACGGCGCTCGAGCTCATCGTCGGCACCGACGGCATGGCCGAGGGCTGGTGGCGCCTGCCGTTCCTGCTCACGCTGCCGCTCGGCATCGTCGCGCTGCTCATGCGCGCGCGCCTGCACGACTCCGAGACGTTCATCGAGGCGAAGGAGCGCGACACGCGCACGAGCGCCTGGCAGACGCTGCGCGACGTCGTCGTGCAGCAGCCGAAGCAGCTGCTGAAGATCATGGGCATCACGATCCTCATCAACACCGCGTTCTACCTGGTGCTGACCTACATGCCCACGTTCCTCACCACCTCCCTCGACATGGACGCGACGCAGTCGGGCCTCATGCTCGTCGGCGTGCAGCTCGTGATGATGGCGGTGATCATCCCGCTCGGCGCGCTCACCGACCGCATCGGCAGGCGGCCCGTGCTGCTCACCGCCGCGATCGGCTTCACGCTCTTCTCGGTGCCGGCGATCCTGCTGCTCAACACCGGCAACGTCGTGCTCCAGGTGCTGGGACTGGCGATCTTCGGCCTGTTCCTCGTGATGCTGCTGTGCAACATCTCCGCGACGCTGCCGGCGCTCTTCCCGACGACCGTGCGCTACGCGGGCTTCGCGCTCGGCTACAACGTCGCCACCTCGCTGCTCGGCGGCCCGGCGGGCCTCATCAACGAGTGGCTGATCGGCGAGACCGGCTCGACGCTCGTGCCCGGCTTCTACATGACGGTCGCGGGCATCATCGGCCTCATCGCCATCTGGACGTTCAACGAGACGGCCGGGCGCAGCCTCCGCGGCGACGTCGTGCCGGGCGAGGACGACGTCGACCGCATCGCGATCGGCGAGGAGCTCATCGGCAAGGTGCACGACCCGAAGCACGAGCTCGTCGACGGCGAGCTGCGCCAGGGAGGCACCGGCCGCGCCGGCTGAACCTGGGAGCCTCCCCCAGGCGATCTGTACCCCATCGGCGTACCGTCGAGGCCATGCGAGCACTCACCTGGCAGGGAAAGCGCAAGGTCTCGGTCGAGGAGGTGCCCGACCCGCGGCTGCAGGAGTCGACGGATGCGGTGATCCGCGTCACGTCGACGGCCATCTGCGGGTCGGACCTCCACCTCTACGAGCTGTTCGGGCCGTTCCTCGAGGAGGGGGATGTGCTGGGGCACGAGACGATGGGCATCGTCGAGGAGGTGGGGCCCGCGGTCACGACGCTCCGGCCGGGCGACCGCGTGGTGATCCCCTTCGTCATCGCGTGCGGCAGCTGCTTCATGTGCGCCCGCGGCCTCACCACCCAGTGCGAGACGACGCAGAACCGCGAGCAGGGCACCGGCGCGTCGCTGTACGGCTACACGTCGCTGTACGGCTCGGTGCCCGGCGGCCAGGCCGAGCGGCTGCGCGTGCCGCTCGCCGACTTCAACGCCACGAAGGTCGGGCACGAGCTGCCCGACGACCGCTACCTGTTCCTCAGCGACATCCTGCCCACCGCGTGGCAGGGCGTGCAGTACGCCGACGTGCCCGAGGGCGGCACGCTCGCCGTGCTCGGGCTCGGGCCTGTCGGGCAGTTCGCCGCCCGCATCGGCCGGCACCTCGGCCACCGCGTGATCGGCGTCGACCCGGTGCCCGAGCGCCGCGCGATGGCCGAGCGGCACGGCATCGAGACGATCGACATGACCGACGCGGTCGAGGTGCTGCGGGCCGCGACCGACGGCCGCGGGCCCGACTCGATCGTCGACGCCGTCGGCATGGAGGCGCACGGCGCGCCCGGCACCGCCGCGGCGCAGGCGGTCGTCGGCGCGCTGCCCGACCTGCTGGCCAAGCCGATGCTGCGCAACGCCGGCCTCGACCGCCTGACCGCCCTCTACACGGCGTTCGACGCGGTGCGGCGGGGCGGCACGGTGTCGCTGAGCGGCGTGTACGTCGGCCAGGCCGACCCCATCCCGATGATGACGCTGTTCGACAAGCAGGTCGCGATCCGCATGGGCCAGTGCAACGTGCAGTCGTGGCGGGATGCGCTCCTGCCGCTCGTCGAGGACCCGTCCGACCCGCTCGGCGTCGAGGACCTCGTGACGCACCGCGTGCCGCTCGAGCGCGCCCCCGAGATGTACGAGCTCTTCCAGAAGAAGCAGGACGGCTGCATCAAGGTGGTCTTGACGCCGTAGGGCGCAATGCCGCACAGCGGCGTTGCGCCCGGAGGGGTCAAGGTCGAGCAGGCGGCCGGAGGCCGCCGTACCGAGACCCAGCCCCGCAAGCGAAAGGCCCCGGGGTGGAGCCCGGGGCCGTTCGTGCGCGAGGGGGGACTTGAACCCCCACGTCCTTGCGGACACTGGCACCTGAAGCCAGCGCGTCTGCCAATTCCGCCACTCGCGCGCACCCCGGAGAACCAGGGCAACCCCACGAGAATATCAGGTTCCTAGACTCGCCGGGTACGCTTGCGGCGGCATAGGGACGGTGATGACGGACATGGGATTCCTCGATTCGATCGAGCGCGGGCTCGAGAAGGCCGTCAACGGCGCCTTCGCGAAGACCTTCCGCGCCGGCGTCGAGCCGGTCGAGCTCGCGAGCGCGCTCAAGCGCGAGCTCGACACCAACGCCTCCGTCGTCTCGCGCGACCGCATCCTCGTGCCGAACCGCCTCACCGTGCGGCTCGCCCCCTCCGACTTCCAGCGCCTGCGGCGCCTCGGCGACGCCCTGCTCGACGAGCTGACCGGCACGCTCCAGACGCACGCGCGGCAGTCCGGCTACTCGTTCCCGGGCCCCATCGACCTCGGCCTCACGCCCGACGAGGCGATGACGACCGGCATGTTCGAGATCTCCTCCGACACCGAGGCCGGCGAGGTCGTCTGGACGGCGGTCGTCGACATCAAGGGCAAGCGGCACACGCTGCGCAAGGGCCGCACCGTCATCGGCCGCGGCTCGGACGCCGACATCACGGTCGACGACGCCGGCGCCTCGCGCAAGCACGCCGAGATCGTCTGGGACGGCACCCGCGCCCAGGTGAGCGACCTCGGCTCCACGAACGGCACGACCCTCAACGGGCGGGCGCTCAAGAGCGCGCTGCTCGAGCCCGACTCGATCATCGACATCGGAGCCACCCGCATCGTCTACCGCGTGCTGGCGCAGTCCAAGGAGCAGCGCCCGTGAGCGAGCTGACCCTCATCATCATCCGGATCGGCTTCCTCGCGCTGCTCTGGCTGTTCATCTTCATCGTGCTGTACTCGCTGCGCAGCGACCTGTTCGGGCCGCGCCTGACGCCGCTGCAGCGCGTGGCGGTGCAGAACCAGCGCTCCCGCGAGCAGGCGGCCACGACGGCGCCGGCCGCCGCGGCGGCAGCGGATGCGCCGACTACCGTCACCGAGCGCGCGGCGCCGGCCGCCGCATCCGCCCCGGGCGCCGCGACCCGCGTCGTCATCACGTCGGGCCCCCGGGCGGGCCTCGAGCTCGACCTGCCGGCGACGGGCCTGACGATCGGCCGCTCGAGCGGCGCGGGCCTCCAGATCAAGGACGACTACACCTCCAACAACCACGCGAAGGTCGTGCGCTGGCGCGACCAGTGGATGGTGCAGGACCTCGGCTCGACGAACGGCACCTACGTCGACGGCAAGCGCATCAGCGAGGCGACGCCCGTGCAGGTCGGCAGCGCCGTGCGGATCGGCACGACGACGTTCGAGCTGAGGCGCTGAGCTTGAGCACACCCCTCGCCGCCGCGATCAGCCACGTCGGCCGGATCCGCACGGAGAACCAGGACTCCGGCTACGCCGGGAACCACCTGTGCTTCGTCGCCGACGGCATGGGCGGTCACGCCGGCGGCGACGTCGCGAGCGCGATCGTGACCCGCAAGGCGCGCGAGGCCGACCGCGAGTACGGCAGCGCCGAGGAGGCCGCGCAGGCGCTCGCCGAGCGGCTGCGAGAGGGCAACGACGCGCTCCAGCAGGCGATGGTCGAGCACCCCGAGCTCAGCGGCATGGGCACGACCGCCTCCGGCATCATCCGGGTCGGCGACCGCGTCGCCATGGCCCACATCGGCGACAGCCGCATCTACCGCTACCGCGTGGGCGCGCTCGAGCAGCTCTCGACCGACCACACCTTCGTGCAGAAGCTCGTCGAGGCCGGCCGCATCACGCGCGAGGAGGCCGAGCACCACCCGCGCCGCAACGTCGTGATGCGCGTGCTCGGCAACGTCGAGACGCATCCCGAGATCGATACGGCCGTCGAGCAGGCGCTGCCCGGCGACCGCTGGCTCGTGTGCTCCGACGGCCTCTCGAGCTACGTCGACGAGGAGCGCATCCGCGCCATCCTCGAGCAGGGGCTCGACACCCCGTCGACCGTGCAGCGGCTCGTCAACGAGTCGCTCTCGCGCGGCGCGCCCGACAACGTGACCGTGGTGCTGTGCGACATCGACGAGCAGCGCTCGTCGTCGATCGAGCCGACCACCGTCGGCTCCGCCGCCGCCCCCATCAGCTACGAGGCGGTCGAGCCCGAGCGCACCTCGGTGAGCCTCGGCCAGCTGCTGCTGCACCCGCGCCAGTCGCGCCAGCAGCCCGCGTTCGAGCACTTCGAGCCCGAGAGCGAGGAGTTCCTGCAGGAGCTGCTCGCCGAGCAGCGGCGCATGCGGCGCAACCGGCGCATCAGCTGGGGCGTCGGCGCGGTGCTCACGGTGATCCTCGTCGCGATCGTGAGCGTGCTCTTCTACGGCTGGACCCAGGACCGCTACTTCGTCGGCGTCAACGAGGCCGGCAACGTCGCGATCTACCAGGGCATCCAGCAGCAGATCGGGCCGATCGTCCTCGCGACGGAGGTGCAGGAGACCGACATCGCGATCGACGACCTCACCCCCTTCAACCAGCGCAACGTCGAGCAGACGATCTCCGCCGACTCGCTCCAGGCCGCGCAGGCCGTGGTCGAGCGATTGGAGCCGACGCCATGACGGATCGCACCGCTCCCAGCGCCCTCCAGACGGGCATCGTGCAGCTGCGCGATGTGACCGAGGCGATCCGCGTGCGCATCCGCAACCCCGCGAAGCTGCGCAACCTCGAGCTGTTCCTGCTCGTGATCGCCTGGGTGATCGCGGGCGGCGCGATGGTGCTCGTGCAGCTCGGCGCCCTGCAGCGCGTCGACCTGTTCCCGCTGCAGCTCGCCGCCGGGCTCGGCATCCTCACGCTCGCGCTCCACATCGCGCTGCGCATCGTCGCGCGCGAGGCCGACGCGATCATCCTGCCGGTCGCGACGGTGCTCAACGGGCTCGGCATCGCGATGATCTACCGCATCGACATCGCCGAGGGCGTCACCGGCTGGGAGGCGGCCTCCATGCGCCAGATCACCTGGACGGGCATCGCGCTCGTCGTGGCGATCGCGGCGATCGTCGTCGTGCGCAACCACCGCGTGCTCGCGCGCTACCGGTTCCTCGCGATGGCGATCGCGATCATCCTGCTCGTGCTGCCGCTCGTGCCCGGCATCGGCCGCACGATCAACGGCGCGACCGTGTGGATCGGCATCGGCAGCATCGTCTCGCTGCAGCCGGGCGAGCTCGCCAAGATCGCCCTCGCGATCTTCTTCGCGGGCTACCTCATGACGGCGCGCGACTCGCTGTCGGTCGTGGGCAGGAAGGTGCTCGGCATCCGCTTCCCGCGGCTGCGCGACCTCGGGCCCATCCTCATCGTCTGGGGCATGTGCATGCTCGTGCTGGTGTTCCAGCGCGACCTCGGCACGTCGATGCTCTACTTCGGCCTGTTCCTCGTGATGATCTACGTCGCCACCGGCCGCCGCTCGTGGATGTTCATCGGCGTCGGCCTCGTCGCGCTCGGCGGCATCGCGGCCTACTTCGTGCTCGGCTACGTGCAGCGCCGCATCGACGCCTGGATCCACGCCTTCGACCAGAGCGTCTACGAGGCGCAGGGCGGCTCGTTCCAGATCGTGCAGGGCGTGTTCGGCATGGCGCACGGCGGCCTGCTCGGCACCGGGCTCGGCCTCGGCCGGCCCGACATCACGCCGTACGCCAACAGCGACTACATCATCCCGTCGCTCGGCGAGGAGCTGGGCCTCGCCGGCATCTTCGCGATCCTCGGGCTCTACCTGATCCTGGTCTCGCGCGGCGTGCGCGTGGGCTTCCAGGGGCCGGACGACTTCACGAAGCTCCTCGCCGTGGGCCTCGCCTTCGCGATCGGCCTGCAGGTGTTCATCGTCGTGGGCGGCGTCACGAGGCTCATCCCGCTGACGGGCCTCACCACGCCGTTCCTGGCAGCCGGCGGCTCCTCGCTGCTGGCCAACTGGCTCATCGTCGCGCTGCTGCTGAGGCTGAGCGACTCGGTGCGCGGAAGGGGGATCGCATGACGGGCGTCGAACGGGAGCAGAGCATGCGCAGGCCCATCCGCCGCGTGAGCACGCTGCTGCTGGTGATGTTCCTCGGGCTCTTCGGCTCGTCGACGATGATCCAGGCCGTGCAGGCCGACTCGCTGCACGCCGATCCGCGCAACACGCGCACGCTGTACGACTCCTTCGCGGTCGAGCGCGGCTCGATCGTGGTCGACGGCGTGCAGGTGGCGCTGTCGACGCCGTCGAACGACGAGTTCGAGTGGCAGCGCGAGTACCCGATGGGGCCGCTCTACGCGCCCGTCACGGGCTACAACACGCTCGGGCAGGGCAACACCGGCATCGAGGGCGCGATGAACGCCGAGCTCACCGGCAGCGCCAACAGCCAGTTCCTCGACCAGATCCTCGCGACGCTCACCGGGCAGGACCCGGCGGGCTCGTCGGTCGAGCTGACGATCGACCACGACGCGCAGCAGGCGGCGGCGGATGCGCTGGGCGGCCGGGAGGGCGCGGTCGTCGCGCTCGACCCCGAGACGGGCGACGTGCTCGCGATGTACTCGAGCCCCACGTTCGACCCCAACGCCTTCGCGAGCCACAACACGGCGGCCGTCACCGAGACGTACAACCAGCTGCTCGCCGATCCCGAGCAGCCGCTGCAGAACCGCGCGATCGCGGGCGACCTCTACTACCCCGGCTCGGTCTTCAAGCTCGTGACCGTCGCCGCCGCGCTCGAGTCGGGCCGCTTCGACCTGCAGTCGGAGTTCGACAACCCCGAGACGCTCACGCTGCCGCAGTCGACGAGCGAGGTGCGCAACGCCTCCCGCGAGACGTGCGGCCCCGGCGAGCAGGCGACGCTCGAGACGTCGCTCGTGCTCTCGTGCAACATCCCCATCGCGCAGCTCGGGCAGGAGCTCGGCCAGGATGCGCTCGCCGAGCAGGCGGCGGCGTTCGGCTACGGCCAGCCGCTCGACATCCCGCTCGCCGTGACCCCCAGCTCCTACCCCACGGGCCTCGACGAGGCGCAGACGATGCTGACGGCCTTCGGCCAGTACGACGTGCGCGTGACGCCCCTGCAGGTGGCGATGACCACCGCGGCGATCGCGAACGACGGCACGATGATGCGGCCCAACATGGTCGACCGCGTGCTCGCGCCCAACCTCGACGTGCTCGACGACCCGGAGCCGACCATCCAGGGCAACCCCATCTCGGCCGAGACGGCGGCGGCGCTGCGCGGCGCGATGGAGCTCGGCGTGAGCGAGGGGCTCGCCTCCAACGCCGCGATCCCGGGCGTGACGGTGGGCGGCAAGACCGGCACCGCGGAGACGGGCGAGAACAACGAGCCGTTCAACCTGTGGTTCACGGGCTACGGCGAGACGGACGACCGGAGCGTGGCAGTCGCCGTCGTGGTCGTGCCGGATGAGAACATCGTCGGTGATACTTCAAACGTGATCGCCGCACCTATCGGGAGAGCAGTGATCGAGGCGGTGCTGAACTCATGAGACCATCCAGCGGACTCACCTTCGGTGGGCGATACCAGCTGACCAGCCGGATCGCCATCGGCGGCATGGGCGAGGTGTGGCAGGCGACCGATCAGGTGATCGGCCGCACGGTGGCGCTCAAGATCCTCAAGGACGAGTACATGGGCGACCCCGGGTTCCTCGAGCGCTTCCGCGCCGAGGCCCGCCACGCCGCGCTCGTCAACCACGAGGGCATCGCCAACGTCTTCGACTACGGCGAGGAGGAGGGCAGCGCCTTCCTCGTGATGGAGCTCGTGCCGGGCGAGCCGCTCAGCGCGATCCTCGACCGCGACCGCACGCTCTCGGCCGACAAGGTGCTCGACATCGTCGCGCAGACCTCCGCAGCGCTCCACGCCGCGCACCAGGCGGGGCTCGTGCACCGCGACATCAAGCCCGGCAACCTGCTCATCACGCCCGAGGGCCGCGTCAAGATCACCGACTTCGGCATCGCGCGCATCGCCGACCAGGTGCCGCTCACCGCGACCGGCCAGGTCATGGGCACGGTGCAGTACCTCTCGCCCGAGCAGGCCTCGGGGCAGCAGGCGGCGCCGTCGACCGACATCTACTCGCTCGGCATCGTCGCCTACGAGGCGCTCGCCGGCCGGCGGCCGTTCACGGGCGAGTCGCAGGTCGCGATCGCGATGGCGCACATCAACGACGCACCGCCGGACCTGCCCGGCACCGTGCCGGAGCCGGTGCGCAACCTCGTGCTGTCGTGCATCGCGAAGACCCCCGCCGACCGCCCGACCTCCGCGGCGCACCTGTCGCGCGCCGCGACCATGCTGCGCCGTGGCGACATCGCCGGTGCCGCGGCGATCGTGCCGGGCATCGCCTCGACCGACTCGTTCGCGACGATCGACTCGCCGACCCAGGCCGCGACCCGGGTGATCACGACCCAGTCGAGCCCCGCGACGGCGGCGCTGCCGGTGACTCGCGCGACGACGCTGGACCGCGACCGCGACCGGCGCCGCAACCCCTGGATCTGGCCCGTCGTGATCCTCGCGGTGCTGCTCGTCGCGGCCGGCGTCGCGATCGCGATGATGCTGCTCAACCAGCAGCAGCAGCAGCCCGTCGACTCGGGCACGCCGGTGCCGAGCCAGACCCTCGAGACGGTCGACATCGACCTGAGCGACTTCGAGGGGATGGACGAGGCCGAGTTCCGCGCCGCGATCGAGGCGCTCGAGCTCGAGCCTGCCGTCGAGACCGGCAACCCGGCCACCGCCGAGGCCGACGCGGGCACGGTCTACGCCGTCGACCCGACCGGCCCGGTGCCGGTGGGCTCGACCGTGACGGGCACGATCTACGCCCCCGTGGCCGCGATCGCCGACCCCACGTCGGTGCCGCGCCTGCAGGACGGCGGCGACCCGGCGGCCCTCACGGTCGGCGACAGCCCCGTCGTCGTCTGGGACGAGGCGAGCTGCCCCGCCGGCTACAGCCTCGGCGGCTACACGGCCACGATCACCTGGCCCGACGGCCGGGAGCAGATCGAGGAGACCGGCATCGCGCAGATGAACTTCAGCTCGGTCCCCGCCGGCGACACGACGATCTCGTACACCTACACGTGCGACGTCGACGGCGGCGAGTCGCTCACGAGCGGCTCGTCCCCGGCGCTGACGATGACGGCGACGCCGGAGGAGACCCCGGAGCCCGAGCCGACGCCCACGCCGACGCCCACGGAGCCGACCGAGACCCTGCCGGTGGAGCCGCCGGTCGAGCCCTGATCGGCCGCACCACGGGGGTCGCCCGCGCCCGTGACGTAGAATCGACCGATCCCGCCGCGCGCCGGGACGACGTCCTGACGCATGCACGAGGGAAGGAGCCGCGATGACCGACAGCATCATCGCCTCCCTGCGGACCCTCGGCGACCGCTACGAGATCGGCGAGCTCATCGGCCAGGGCGGCATGGCGCAGGTGCACAAGGCCCGCGACACCCGGCTCGACCGGCAGGTGGCCGTCAAGCTGCTGAAGCCCGAGCTCTCGCTCGACCCGGAGTTCCGCACGCGCTTCCGTCAGGAGGCGCAGTCCGCGGCGCGGATGTCGCACCCCACCGTCGTGCGCGTCTTCGACGCCGGCGAGGAGCCGGCGGTCGACGCCCAGGGCGAGCCCGCCGCCGTGCCGTACATCGTCATGGAGTACGTCGACGGCCGCATGGTGAAGGACATCATCGCCGAGGGCCCGCTCACCGAGGCCGAGGCCGTGCGCATCACCAAGGGCATCCTCACCGCCCTCGAGTACTCGCACCGCGCCGGCATCGTGCACCGCGACATCAAGCCGGGCAACGTCATGGTGACGCCCGGCGGCCAGATCAAGGTGATGGACTTCGGCATCGCCCGTGCGGTGAGCGAGACGAGCGCCAACGTGGCGCAGACCGGCACCATCCTCGGCACCGCCCAGTACTTCTCCCCCGAGCAGGCGCGCGGCGAGTCGGTCGATGCCCGCACCGACCTGTACTCCACCGGCGTGATCCTCTTCGAGCTGCTGACCGGCCGCGCGCCGTTCGAGTCCGACACCGCGGTCGGCGTCGCCTACCAGCACGTCGCCGAGGAGCCGCCGACCACCTCGTCGATCACCCCGGGCATCACGCCCGAGATGGACTCCATCGTCGCGAAGGCGCTCGAGAAGCGCCGCGAGCACCGCTTCCAGACGGCCACCGAGTTCAAGCAGGCGCTCGACGACGCGCTCGCCGGCGTGCTCGTGCCCTTCGAGCGCACCGACACCGCGCCGGTCGAGATCGGCGCCGCGACGACGATGTTCGCCGCGCTCGCCGCCGACGACCCGCAGCCCGAGGCCGAGACGACCGCCGAGCTCGCGGCGGTGCGGCGCGACCGCCGTCCGCCCGTGGCCTGGCTCTGGGGCGCCGTCGCGCTCATCGCCGTGCTCGTCGTAAGCGCCGTCGCGTGGGCCGTCAGCCTGGGCGGCAGCATCCCGATCGCCGGGCTCTCCACCACCGTGCCCGCCGTCGCCGGCATGCAGGAGGCGGAGGCGGTCGCCGCCGTCGAGGGCGCTGACCTCGTGCCCGAGGTGCGGCGCGTGATCGACGACGCCGAGGCCGGCACGGTGCTGCGCACGGATCCCGACGCGGGCATCGTGCTCTCCCCCGGCGCCGCGATCACCGTCGTGGTCTCGAACGGCCCGCCGCCCTCGCCGCTGCTGAGCGTCGCGAACCTCACCGAGGCGCAGGCGCGGCAGGCGCTCGAGGCGGCCGGGTACACCGTCGGCACCGTGACGCGCGAGAACGCGCCGACCGTCGCCGCCGACCTCGTCGTGCGCACCGACCCGAGCGCCGGCACCGACGTCTCGCGCGGCGCGACCGTCAACATCGTCCTCGCGAGCGGGCTCGTGACCGTGCCCGACGTCACGGGGCAGGCGATCTCGAGCGCCGCCGACCAGATGAGCGCCCTCGGCCTCACGGTCGACCGCCGCTTCACGACGCGCTGCCTGGGCGGCGAGGTCGTCGAGCAGTCGCTCACGCCCGGCGACCACCCGCAGGGCAGCACCATCACGCTGCTCTACTGCAACGGCCAGCCGGCGCCCGATCCCGCTCCGGCCCCCGCACCGGAGCCGGAGCCCGAGCCGGAGCCAGAGCCCGAGCCGGAGCCCGAGCCGACCAACCCCGGCAACGGCGGTGGCGGCGGCGGTGGCGGCGGCGGCGACGAGGGCTGACGCTCTCGCGAGCCCGGGGGTCGACCCCGACTGCCCCGACTACGCCACGTGGTCGGGCGGCGGTGCGAGCGTCACGAGGGGCGCGCGGCCCTCGGCGAGCTGCGCCGCGCCGGTGAGCCCCGCGGCCTCGAGCCAGTTGCCCAGCATCCGGTAGCCGCCCTCGGTGAGCACCGACTCCGGGTGGAACTGCACGCCCCAGACGGGGGCACCGCGGTGCTCGACCGCCATGATCACGCCGGCCTGCGCATCCGGGACCGTCCGCGCGGTGACGCGCAGCGCATCCGGCACCGTGCCGTCGACGATCGCGAGCGAGTGGTAGCGGGTCGCGGTGAGCGGGCTCGGGAGGCCCTCGAAGACCGTCGTGCCGTCGTGCTCGACGAGGCTCGTCTTGCCGTGCATGAGCTGCGGCGCGTGCGTGACCACGCCGCCGAGCGCCTCGGCGATCGCCTGGTGGCCGAGGCAGACGCCCAGCAGCGGCGTGCCGGTCTCGATCGCGGCGTGCACCATCGGGATGGAGACGCCCGCGTCGGCCGGAGCGCCGGGGCCCGGCGAGAGCAGCACGGCATCCCAGTCGCGGATGGTCGACGCGTCGACCTCGTCGTTGCGCACGACCGAGACCTCCGCGCCGAGCTCCTGGAGGTAGCCGGCGAGGGTGTAGACGAAGCTGTCGAAGTTGTCGACGACGAGGATGCGAGTCATGTGATGGTGGGGTCCGGGGTCGGGAAGAAGGTCTGCATCACCCACGGGTAGCCGTGGAGGACGAGGAACCAGGCGACGGCCGCGAGCAGCGCGGCCACGAGCAGCAGCCGCACGGGCCAGGGCCCGGGCAGCGCACGCCAGAGTGCTGCATACATCATGCCCTCCCGAGGCTGGCGGCGAGCTCGGCGGGCATGCCGGCCTCGGCCTCCTGCCACCCGAGCCAGGTGGCGTAGGCGATGAGCCGGCCCTCGGCCGACCACTCGGGGTTGCACGTCGTGAGCGTGAGGTAGCGCCCGTCGGCGGGCGTCTCGGGCTGCTGCGGCACCGGGGCGACGACCTCGACGGCGGTCGGCGGCACGTACTCGTGGTTGCGGAACTCGTAGACGTGCCACGCGCCGGCGGTCTGCACGTAGATGCGGTCGCCGACGCGCAGCTCGTCGAGGTGCGTGAACGGCCCGCCCTGGCCGTTGCGGTGCCCGGCGACCGCGAAGTTGCCCAGCTCCCCCGGCTGCGCCGAGTCGCTGTAGTGCGCGAGCCCCTGCTCGAGCGAGTCGAGCACCGCGCGGCTCGTGCCCTCGCCGATCACGCGCTCGAAGCCGCCGAGCCGAGGGATGTACATCACCGCGAACGACTCGCGGTCGGCGGAGGCAGGCTCGGCCGGCGGCTCGTCGGTGCGGAGCGCCGCATCGGGGGCGGATGCATCGGGCGATCCGGGCTGGACGAGCCCCAGCTGCGAGGCGAAGCTGCGCGCCGCCTCCTGCTGCTGCCCGCCGAGCACGGCGTCCGAGAGCCACAGCTGCCAGCCGGCGTAGCCGAGCGCGAGCACCCCCGCGGTCACGAGCAGCTCGCCCAGCACGCTCGCTGGCGAGGCGCGCCGCCGGGGGCGGCGACCCTCCGCGCGCTGCTGCCTGGCCACCGCTCAATCCTAGGCGGCGCCTGCATTACCATTGGGTGCCATGAGCAGCGACAAGTCCATCGAGAAGGCGTCGGCCGCCAAGAGCCGGTCCGCGAAGGGCAAGGAGCGCTCCCCGCACGACGACCAGCGGAACCCGGTCTGGTTCAAGCCGGTCATGTTCGGCTTCATGCTCGTCGGCTTCCTCTGGGTGATCGTGTACTACATCTCGGGCACGACGCTGCCGCTGCCGCAGCTGGGCTCCTGGAACATCGTGATCGGCTTCGGCGTGATGTTCATCGGCTTCATCATGACCACGCGCTGGAAGTAGCCGACCGAATCACACCGGTGTAGTTCTCCCCAGGTGTGGAGAAAACTGTGGAGAACGGGGCGTCCGGACTGCGCTCAGAGCAGCACGGCGACGCGAGCCGCGAAGAGCGCCGCGAGCACGAGCGCGACACCGCCGATGACGAGCCAGGCCGCGCGCGTGGTGCGGTCGCCGCGCATCCGCGCATGCACCGCGCCGATGCCGAAGCCGAGCGCGAGCCCGATCGCGAGGCCGCCGACGTGCGCCGGCCACGAGATGCCGCCGAACGCGAAGGTGATCACGAGGTTGATGCCGACGAGCACGAGCAGCGCCGGCTGCACCCGCCCGAGCATCCGCTGCATGCCGATCGCCATGCCGAACAGCGCGTAGATCGCGCCCGAGGCGCCGACCACGGCGGAGGCCGGCGTGAACCACGCGACGGCCACCGCGGCCCCCGCCGCGCTCACGACGTACGCGGCGAGGTACGGCAGCCGTCCGATGCGCTCCTCGATCGCCGGCCCCACCATCCACAGGATCATCATGTTGAAGGCGAAGTGCAGCACCCCCGCGTGCACGAGCGCGTAGGTGAGGAAGCGCCACGGCTCGACGAGCGAGTAGGGCAGGAAGTACATCAGCTGCCCCGACAGGTTGCCGGGCAGGATCTGCAGCACGCCGACGAGCGCGGTGACCGCGACGATGGCGATCGTCACCGGCGCGGGCTGCGCGAGCCACTGCCGGGTGCGCTGCCCGATCGCGGTGCGCGGGCCGCCGTGGGCGACGCGCGTCTCGCGCAGGCGCGCGCGCTGCTCGTCGCGCAGCTCGCGCACGCACTCGGGGCAGTGCACGCCGACCGGCGCCTGCTGCTGGCACTCGCCGCAGATGGTGCGGCCGCAGCGCTGGCAGAGCACCCAGCTCTGCCGATCAGGATGCCGGTAGCAGCGATCGGCAGGCGGGGCGGCGGACACCTGGGGTCAGGCCTGCTGGATCTCGACGGACTCGATCACGACGTCCTCGAGCGGACGGTCGCGGCCGTCGGTGGGCACGGCCTGGATCGCGTCGACGACCTTGCGCGACGCCTCGTCCTCGACGAGGCCGAAGATCGTGTGCTTGCCCTTGAGCCACGGGGTCGCGACGGTCGTGATGAAGAACTGCGAGCCGTTCGTGCCGCGGCCGCCCTGGATGCCGGCGTTCGCCATGGCGAGCACGTACGGCGCGTTGAAGTCGAGCTCGGGGTGGATCTCGTCGTCGAACTGGTAGCCGGGGCCGCCGACGCCCTGACCGAGCGGGTCGCCGCCCTGGATCATGAAGTCGGGGATGATGCGGTGGAAGACGACGCCGTCGTAGAGCGGGTCGGTCGAGGTCTTGCCGGTGCCGGGGTGCGTCCACTCGCGAGCACCGGTGGCGAGCTCGACGAAGTTCTGCACCGTCTTGGGGGCGTGGTCGCCGAGGAGGTTGACCTTGATCTCGCCGAGGTTCGTGCGGATCGTCGCGACAGCAGTGTGGTGAGCCATGCCTCGATCCTCCCACAGCGAGGGCCTGCGGAGCCCGTCGGAGGGGGCAGGTTCGACGACAGCGAAACCGCTCGTCCGCTGGGTGACGCGTCCAGGAAAACCTGCAATGATCAGCCGCAGGCTCTCCCCACGGAAGGACGGATATGTCGCTCGAACTCTCGCGCAAGCGCGCGAAGCAGGTGAAGAAGCTCCGCAAGCAGGCCGACAAGCTCTGGGCCGAGCAGCGCGTGGTGAACCACCACGCCGCCGAGATCGCCCGCGAGGCCCGCGAGGCCGCTCGCGCCTACGGCAACGAGTCGCTGCGTCCGACCGCCGAGCGCTACGTGCACCGCGGCGTCGACGCCGGCCGCAACACCCTCTCCCGCGCCACGCGGGGCTGGAACTCGTCGGTCGTGCCGGCCATCGCATCGGGCCTCGGCTCGTTCGCGGCCATGGCGCAGATCGCCAAGGACGACCGCGTGAAGGACGCCATCGACAGCGTGCGCCGCTACACGACGGTGCCCGAGGTCTCGCCCGCGCACTCCGCGAAGAGCGGTCCCAACGCCTGGCAGTGGCTCCTCATCGGCGCCGGCGCCGTGGCGGTCGCGAGCGCGGCCTACGCCGCGTGGCAGACGCTCCGCGCCGACGACGACCTCTGGATCCCCGACGCCGCCGACTCGGCGATCGACGCGCCGCCGCGCCCGGTCGACCAGCCCTCCGGCGGCCTCGCCGAGGGCCCGGAGGCCGGCTCGCCGCAGGCCTGATCCGACGCTCGACAGCAGGGGCTCCGCCGCGAGGCGGGGCCCTGCTGCGTGCTGGCCGGGCTCGGGAGCGCTCCGCCGCCCGGACGTGCTCCGCCGGCTCAGCCCAGGGTCGAGCCGACGACCACGAGGATGCCGCCGGCGATGAGCACGCCGGCCGCGAGCAGGAAGGCGCGCAGCCGCCGCTCGGGCTCCCGCCCGGAGCGCATCGTGCGCACGATGTCGATGCCGCTGATGACGACGCTCGCCGCCATGAGGGCGAGGCCGAGCACGACCAGCGGGGGCATGGCGGGCATCAGCGCAGCGGCGATCCGGCGTCGCCGAGGTGGCGCAGCGCCCAGTCGACGGCGTGCACGTGCCGCAGCTCCGGCACACCCGCGAGCGCGTGCCACGCCACGTCGTCGGTCGTGCCGCCCACCTCGACCGCGAGCTCGCCGCCGATGATCTCGGCGCGGTAGAGGATGCGCAGCGCCTGCAGCTCGTCGCCGCGCGCGGCGCTCGAGAGCACGGCGGAGTCGACGCCGAGCAGGCTCACGAGCCGCACGTCGTAGCCGGTCTCCTCCTTGACCTCCCGCACGGCGCCGTCGGCCGGGTGCTCCCCCGGCTCGACGCCGCCGCCCGGCAGCGTCCAGCCCGACATGCCGCCCTCGCGCCAGTGCGGCAGCAGGATCTGCGCGTCGTCGCCCTCGCCCCTCGTGATGAGGGCGTAGGCGGCCACTCGCATGCGCATTGCGCCATCCTACGGCCGGGGCGGCTCCTCGGGCCGGGCCACTGCGTCGGCGCGACCGTCCGCGGGCCCGTCACCCGACGCATCCGCCGCCTCGTCGTCGGAGCGGGCGCTCGGCGCCTCGGTCGACGGGAGCGCGGCGGGGTCGACGGGCTGCGTGGGCACGAGCTCGCCGACGCCCTCGCCGGGCGCGGTCTGCTCGACGGTCAGCTGGAAGTCGTCGCCGTGCTCGGTGACGCCCGCGACGACCGCCTGCTCGACCGCCGCGACCGCGTAGGCGCGGCGCACGACGACCGGGTCCTGCGAGAGGTCGCGCGTGAGGGCGACGGCGAGGCCGACCATGATGACGACGAACGGCAGTGCCGCGATGATCGTCACCTGCTGCAGGCCGGCCAGCGCGTCCTCGCCGCCGAGCAGCAGCATGATGGCGGCGACGGCGCCGGTCGCGACGCCCCAGAAGACGACGGATGCGCGGCTCGGCCGCAGCGAGCCGCGGTGCGAGAGGGTGCCCATCACGATCGAGGCCGCGTCGGCGCCCGACACGAAGAAGATCGCGACGAGCACCATGACGACGATCGCCGTGATCTGCGCGAGCGGCAGCTCGCCGAGCGCCATGAAGAGCGTCGCCTCGGGCGTGCCGGAGCTGCCGAGGTCGATGCCCGCGCGCTCGAGGTCGATGCCGAGCCCGCCGAAGATCGCGAACCACACGAGCGAGACGAGCGACGGCACGACGAGCACGCCGGTGACGAACTGGCGGATGGTGCGGCCGCGCGAGATGCGCGCGATGAACATGCCGACGAACGGCGTCCAGCTCACCCACCAGGCCCAGTAGAAGATCGTCCAGCCCGACAGCCACGCGGCGACGGCCTCGCCGCCGGCCGCCTCGGTGCGCGCCGACATGACGGCGAGCTGCTCGAAGTACGCGCCGATGGTCGTGGGCAGCAGGTTGAGGATGAAGACGGTGGGGCCGACGACGAGCACGAACAGGGCGAGCACGCCGGCGAGCACCATGTTGGTGTTCGACAGCCACTTGATGCCGCGCGAGATGCCCGAGACGGCCGAGACGACGAAGAGGGCGGTGAGGATCGCGATGATGGCGATGATCACGCCGTTGCCGACCTCGCCGATGCCGGCGACCAGCTCGAGGCCCGAGCCGATCTGCAGCGCGCCGAGGCCGAGCGAGGTCGCCGAGCCGAAGAGGGTCGCGAAGATGGCGAAGATGTCGATCGCGCGGCCGACCGGTCCCTCGACGGTGCGCTTGCCGACGAGCGCGGTGAACGCCGACGAGATGAGCAGCGGCCGGCGCTTGCGGAAGCCGGTGTAGGCGAGCGCGAGGCCGACGACGGCGTAGATCGCCCACGGGTGCAGCGACCAGTGGAACATCGTCGTCGCCATGGCCGTGCGCACGGCCTCGGCGTCGTCGCCGCCGCCGGTGCCGGGCGGCGGCGTGACGAGGTGGCTCACCGGTTCGGTGACGCCGTAGAAGACGAGGCCGATGCCCATGCCCGCCGAGAACATCATCGCGATCCACGACATCGTCGAGAACTCCGGGTCCTCGCCGTCGTCGCCGAGCGGGATGCGGCCGAAGCGGCTCGCGGCGATCCAGACGATGAAGACGACGAAGCCCGATGCGGCGAGCGCGAAGAGCCAGCCCGTGTTGTGCACGACCCAGTCGACGCCCGCGCCGGCGGCCGTGCCGAGCGACGCGGTGCCGAGGGTTCCCCAGAGCACGAAGGCGAGCGCGACGGCGGCGGCGATCCCGAAGACGATCCGGTCGAGCGGCTTGCGCTCCGCGTCCTCGACCGGCAGCGGCGGGATGTCGAGCGCCGGGTGGTGGGTGAAGCCGTCGGCAGGAGGAGCGCTGGTGCTGGTGTCGGTGCCGGGTGTCGTCTGCTCGCTCATGTGCCTCGAATCGCTTCACGCATCGCTGTCAAATGCCCCCGGAACGTCGATGTCGACGCACGGAGGCCCCGACAACGGTACTCGGGATGCGAGCCGGAGGCGAAACGGCGAACCCTAAGGGGTGTCCCCCGGCTGCGCCTGTGGGTCGCCCGCGTGCCGCGCTTCCTGCGTCCGCACCACCGCATCCGCCCGCCTCGCCCACCGCTCGAGCGCCGGTCGGTGCTCGGCGAGCGCGACCGCCCGGAGGTCGTCGACCATGGCCGCGATGCGTCGCGGCACCTGCAGCGACCCCTCGCCGTAGTGGAGCGGCTCGGCGATGGCGAGGTCGATGAGCTGCTCGACGCGCTGCGGCCGGTGCACGAGGCGCAGCCTGCCGTCGCGCGACACGAGGGCGGGCAGCTCTGCCCGCGTGACGGTGAGGCGGAGGATGCGGTGCAGCTCGTCGAGCACCTGCACCGCGGTCGTCGGGTCGTTGATGCCGGGCGAGAGCGCGCGCTCGGCGATGTCGACGAGCTTGCGGATGCCGAGCGCCGGATCCTGGTTGAGCACGCGATCCTGCTCGACGGCCACGAGGCGGCGGATGGGCGCGAGGCGCTCGTCGTCGAGCGGCGGCGAGCCGACGGGTCGCCAGACGCGCAGCGCGGGCAGGCCCTCGGGCACGGCGTCGCCGACCTGCAGCAGCACCTCGAGCACGAGGTCGTGCTCCGCGGCGTGCGCCACGAGCCCGCGGTGGTCGAGCTCGACCACCGCGCCGTGCTCCTCGGCCGCGACGGTCTGCGGCTCGAGGCCCTCCTCGCCGTCCCAGCGGACCGCGCCGAGCCGGGCGCCCGGCGACGAGGGCTCCGGGAAGTACCGCCGCACGACGTCGAGCGTGTCGTCGCCCAGGCTCGACACGATCGAGGAGACCTGGATCGACCGCGTGATGTGGTGGATGAACGCGAGGAACATGCCGACGCTCGCGAGCACCAGGAGGAAGCCGAGCGTCACCGCCAGCTGGGGCACGAACGCGCCGCCCTCGCCCGACTCCCCGATCACCGAGCGCAGCACCGTGAGCGCGTACGTGAAGCTCGCGGCGAAGATGCCGAGCGTCACCTGCGTCGTGCGGCTCGCGAGGAAGTCGCCGAGGATGCGGGGGCTGTACTGGCTGCTCGCGAGCTGCACCACCACCATGGTGATCGAGAAGACGAGGCCGGTGACCGAGATCATGGCGCCGGCGATCGTGCCGAGCATGTCGCGCGCGCCGTTCGGTCCGCCCGGGAAGACGTAGGGCAGCTCGTCCGCCGCGAGCCGGTCGAGCTCGGGCACGAGGTAGCCGGCGAGCACCGCGGCGACCACGATCACCATCGGCAGCACCCAGAACGGGCGCCACAGCCGGTCCCAGCGGCTGATCGATCGGGTGCGGGGCAGCGCGCCGACCTCGTCGGTGCCGCCGTCGGGCTCGCGCTGCATCGTCACCTCCCCGCTGCGGCAGGCGCCGGCAGCAGCCGCTCCCACCGTAGCCGGGGGGCCTGCGCGCGCGCCCGGATCAGCGGGCGCGGCCCCTGCCGCGCATCACGCTCTCGACCGTGTCGCGGAAGGGCGCGCCGAGGAAGAGCCCGAGCGACGCGCCGGAGGCGAGGGCGATGCCGATCGCGCCGGCGCCGATGAGGGTCGCGAAGCCGATGATGAGGCTCGTGGGCGAGCCGTCGGTCTCGACGAGCTCGAGCAGGCCGCGGAAGACCGCGTACCCGGGCACGAGCGGCACGATCGCGGCGGTGGTGACGGCGATCGACGGCACGTGGAGGCGGTGGGCGATGAGGATGCCGACGAAGCTCGCGATGAGCGCGCCGAGGCCGCTCGCGACGGCGACGTCGAGCCCGCCCGCCGTGCCGGCCGAGTAGCCGAGCCAGGCGATCGTGCCGAGCACGGCGCTCACGAGCGTCGTGCGCAGGCCGGCGCCGTTCATGACCGCGACCGCGATCGCGATGATCACCGCGCCGCTGAACTGCAGCGGCAGGGCGCCGAGCGCGGGGGCGTCGCTCGTGAGCACGAAGCCCGCGCCGAGCGAGCTCGCGAGCGACAGGCCGCCGAGGATGCCCAGCACGACGCCGAGCGTGGCCATGACGAGCTCGAGGATGCGCCCGCCGGCGGTGAGCGCGAAGCCGTCGATCGCGTCCTGAGCGGCGCCGACCACCGAGAGCCCGGCGAGCATGAGGACGATGCCGGCCGCGACGATGATCGACGGCCGCACGCCCTCGAGCATCGGCACGCCGAGCTCCGACAGCGCCCCGGTCGCGGCGGCCGCCGCCGTGACGACCAGCGCGCCGACGATCTGCGAGAAGAAGAACGGCACGCGGAGCCGCGCCATGCCGCGCTGCGCGACCGCGGCGGCGCACGAGGCGAGGAAGGTGATCGCGGCGATGAGCCACGACGCGCCGAACAGCACGCACACGCCGACCGCGAGCATCCCCTGCGCGAGCACGACGAACGTGGGCCGGTACATGAAGGGCGTGCGACGGATCGCGTGGAAGCGGGAGCGGGCCTGCTCGAGCTCGAGCCCGTGCTCGATCTCGACGACGAGCGCCTGCAGGCGCTGCAGCTTGGCGTGGTCGGGCACCGGCGCGCGCACGACCCGCAGCAGCGTGATCGGCAGGTCGTCGTGGTTGCGGTGGTACGAGACGCCGATCGAGTTGTAGGTGACGTCGACGTGCACCGGCTTGATGCCGAGCGCCGCGGCGACGCGGGCGGTGGCGAGCGTGACGTCGTTGGCGGATGCGCCGACGGCCGTGAGCGCCTCGGCGATCCGCATCGCGAGGTCGATGACCTTCCGCGCGTGCACCTCGTCGATCGTGAGGAGCGCCTCGGTCATGGGTCGCGATGCCGGGTCGGTGCGGATCGCGCGCGCGATGCGCTGCCGCCAGTCCTGCCGCTCGTCCATCGCCTCCATCCTCGCATCCGCGCACCACCCCCTCCCACTTGGTCGAGGAGCGCGCCGCCGCAGGCGGCTCGCGTCACGAGACCACCCGCCGTCCCCGCCTGGTCGAGGAGCGCGCCGCCGGAGGCGGCACGCGTCACGAGACCAGGTGCACCTCAGCGACTGTCCCCAGGCTCGCCCACGCGCGCTCGGCGCCTCCCCGTCGAACCGGGTAGCGCATCCGCCCGCCCCTCGATCAGTGCGAGCCGCTTGCGCCGGCTCCATCCCTGCACCTGCTTCTCCGCCCAGTACGCCTCATCCCGGCGCTCGAAGTACTCGCAGTACACGAGCTTCACGGGCAGCCGCCGCTTCGTGTACTGGGATCCCTCCCCGCGCTGGTGCTGGGCGAGGCGGTAGTCGGCGTCCCAGGTGCTGCCGACGTAGAACGATCCGTCGGAGCACTCGAGGATGTACATGTGGGGCATCGCGGCACGATGGCATGGCGCGTGCTGCCGGTAATGGTGTGGAGCGCTCGCCTGTGGACAGTCGCTGAGGTGCGGGTGGTCTCGTGACGCGTGCCGCCTGCGGCGGCGCGCTCCTCGACCAAGTGGAACGAGCGGCCGGAGACGACGAGAGCCCCGCCGGAGCGGGGCTGACCGTGGAGCCTGGGAGAATCGAACTCCCGACATCCTGCTTGCAAAGCAGGCGCTCTACCAACTGAGCTAAGGCCCCGTGGCCGTGACGGCCGTGGGAGTCGTGCGTGGTGGGGCTACATGGACTCGAACCATGGACCTCTTCGTTATCAGCGAAGCGCTCTAACCGCCTGAGCTATAGCCCCGAGCACAAGCATCGACTCTACCAGACCCGCAGGGCCCGCAGGACCCGGTCGGGTCGATGCCCGCGACGAGCCGGCCTACTGGTTGGCGAAGCCGACCTGCAGGCCGCCCGTGAGGCGCACCGACAGGTTGTAGAGCACGGCGATGACCGCGCCCAGCACCGTGATGACGACGAAGTTCAGCACCGCGACGAGCAGCGTGAACATCATCACCTGCGGCAGCGACAGCAGCGACGTGATCGCGAAGTCGGGGTCGGCGAGGATGTCGCGCATCACCTCGTCGACCTTGCCGAACAGGCCGACGATCTGCAGCAGCGTCCACACCACGAAGGTGACGACGAGCTGCACGATGCCGAGCACGAGGCCCAGCACGGCCGACACCTTCATCGCCGACCAGAAGTCGATGTGCACGAGCCGCAGGCGCACCTGCTTGCTCGATCCGCTGCGGCGAGGCGACTTGCTCTGCAGCTTCTCGGCGATGCTCATTCGTCGGTCTCCTCGGTGACGTCGTCCGTGCGGTCGGCGTCTGCCGGGTCCGTGGCGTCCACGATAGCGCCCTCCGCCTCCGCGGCCGCGGTCGGCGCCTCGGCGGCGGATGCGTCGGCGGCGGCCGTCGGTGCGGCCTCGGCGACCTCCTCCTCGACGTCGCGCTCGACGTTGCGGGCGATCGAGATCACCAGGTCGGTGGCCGACTTCTCGGCGAACTGCACACCCATCGTGGTGCGGCCCCGTGCCTCGACCTCGTCGACGCTCGAGCGGATGACCTTGCCGGAGGTGCGGATGAGCAGCAGCTCGTCGCCGTCGTGCACGATCGTCGCGCCGACGAGCGCACCGCGGTCGTGGTCGCCGGAGGCGAAGGTGAGCACGCCCTGCGTGCCGCGGCCCTTCGTCGGGTAGTCGGCGACCTTCGTCTTCTTGCCGAAGCCCTGCTCGGTGACGACGAAGACGTAGCCCTCCTCGCCGATCACCATGGCGGCGAGCGCCTGGTCGTCGTCGCGCAGGCGGATGCCGCGCACGCCGCCGGTGGCGCGACCCATCGGCCGCAGCGCCTCGTCGGTGGCGGCGAAGCGGGCCGCGCGGCCGAGCGTCGTCACCACGAGGATCTCGTCGTCGGAGTTCGCGAGCATCGCCGAGATGAGGCGGTCGTCGTCGGCGAGGTTGATCGCGATGATGCCGCCGGTGCGGTTCGTGTCGTACAGCTCGAGGCGCGTCTTCTTGACCTGCCCCTGCTGCGTCGCGAGCACCAGGTACTCGGCCTGCTGGTAGTCGCGCAGCGTGAGCACCGTCTGCACCTGCTCGTCGGGCTGGAACGCGAGCAGGTTGGCGACGTGCTGCCCCTTCGCGTCGCGGCCGGCCTCGGCGATCTCGTACGCCTTCATCCGGTACACGCGTCCGCGGTTCGTGAAGAACAGCATCCAGTCGTGCGTGGAGTTGACGCTGAAGTGCTCGACGACGTCGTCGCTGCGCAGCTGCGCGCCGCGCACGCCCTTGCCGCCGCGGTGCTGGGCGCGGTACTGGTCGATGCGGGTGCGCTTGATGTAGCCGCCGGTCGTGAGGCTCACCACGACCTGCTCCTCGGGGATGAGGTCCTCCATCGACACGTCGCCGTCGTAGCCGTGCATGATCTCGGTGCGGCGGTCGTCGCCGAACTTCGCGACGATCTCGGTGAGCTCGTCGACGATGATCGAGCGCTGGCGCTCCGGCTTGGCGAGGATGTCGCGGAAGTCGGTGATCTGGCGCTCGAGCTCGTCGGCCTCGTCGTGGATCTTCTGGCGCTCGAGCGCGGCGAGCCGGCGCAGCTGCAGCTCGAGGATGGCGTCGGCCTGCCGCTTGTCGATCTCGAGCAGCTCCATGAGGCCCGTGCGCGCCTCGTCGGGCGTCGGCGAGCGGCGGATGAGCGCGATCACGTCGTCGAGCGCGTCGAGGGCCTTGAGGTAGCCGCGCAGGATGTGCATGCGGTCCTCGGCCTTGGCGAGGCGGAACTGCGTGCGGCGCACGATGACCTCGACCTGGTGGTCGGCCCAGTGCGTGATGAAGCCGTCGATCGGCAGCGTGCGCGGCACGCCGTCGACGATCGCGAGCATGTTCGCGCCGAAGTTCTCCTGCAGCTGCGTGTGCTTGTAGAGGTTGTTGAGCACGACCTTCGCGACCGCGTCGCGCTTGAGCGTGATGACGAGGCGCTGGCCGGTGCGGCCCGAGGTCTGGTCCTCGAGGTTCGCGATGCCCTGCAGCTTGCCGTCCTTGACGAGGTCGGCGATGCGCACCGCGAGGCGGTCGGGGTTCACCTGGTACGGCAGCTCGGTGACGACGAGCGCGGTGCGGCCCTGGACCTCCTCGACCGTGACGACCGCGCGCATCGTGATCGAGCCGCGACCGGTGCGGTACGCCTCCTGGATGCCGCGGGTGCCGAGGATCTGCGCGCCCGTCGGGAAGTCGGGGCCGTGGATGCGCGCGACGAGCGCCGCCTGCAGCTCCTCCCTCGACGCATCCGGGTGCTCGAGGTGCCAGATCGCGCCGTCGGCGACCTCGCGGAGGTTGTGGGGCGGGATGTTCGTGGCCATGCCGACGGCGATGCCGACCGAGCCGTTGACGAGCAGGTTGGGGAACCGGGCGGGCAGGACGGACGGCTCCTGCGTGCGGCCGTCGTAGTTGTCCTGGAAGTCGACGGTGTCCTCGTCGATGTCGCGCACCATCTCCATGGCGAGCTGCGACATCTTCGTCTCGGTGTACCGGGGGGCGGCCGCCTCGTCGTCGCCGGCGGAGCCGAAGTTGCCCTGGCCGAGCGCGAGCGGGTAGCGGAGGCTCCAGGGCTGCACGAGGCGCACGAGCGCGTCGTAGATGGCCGAGTCGCCGTGCGGGTGGAACTGCCCCATGACGTCGCCGACGACGCGCGAGCACTTCGAGAACGCCTTGTCGGGGCGGTAGCCGCCGTCGTACATCGCGTAGAGCACGCGGCGGTGCACCGGCTTCAGTCCGTCGCGCACCTCCGGCAGCGCGCGCCCGACGATGACGCTCATCGCGTAGTCGAGGTACGACCGCTGCATCTCGAGCTGCAGGTCGACCTGCTCGATCGCGCCGTGGTTGGGGGCGTCGCGGTCGAAGGGCTCGGCGGTGGGGGTCTCGTCAGTCATCGTCGGTCTCCGAGGCTCAGATGTCGAGGAAGCGCACGTCGCGCGCGTTCTTCTGGATGAAGGTGCGGCGGGCCTCGACGTCCTCGCCCATCAGGGTCGAGAAGATCGCGTCGGCCACGGCGGCGTCGTCGAGCGTCACCTGCTTGAGCGTGCGGGTGGCCGGATCCATCGTGGTCTCCCACAGCTCCGAGTAGTTCATCTCGCCGAGGCCCTTGTAGCGCTGCACGCCGTTGTCCTTGGGGATGCGCTTGCCAGAGGCCGAGCCGGCGGCGAGCAGCTCGTCGCGCTCCCGGTCGGTGTAGGCGTACTCGTGCTCGGCGTTCGTCCACTTCAGCTTGTAGAGCGGCGGGGCGGCGAGGTACACGTAGCCCATGTCGATGAGCGGCCGCATGTAGCGGAACAGCAGCGTCAGCAGCAGCGTGGTGATGTGCTGGCCGTCGACGTCGGCATCGGCCATCAGCACGATCTTGTGGTACCTCGCCTTGCCGGGGTCGAAGTCCTCGCCGAGGCCCGCGCCGAAGGCGGTGATCATCGACTGGATCTCGGCGTTGCCGAGCGCGCGGTCGAGGCGCGCCTTCTCGACGTTGAGCACCTTGCCGCGCAGCGGCAGGATCGCCTGCGTGTAGGGGTCGCGACCCTGCACGGCCGAGCCGCCGGCCGAGTTGCCCTCGACGAGGAAGATCTCCGAGATGATCGGGTCCTTCGACTGGCAGTCCTTCAGCTTGCCGGGCATGCCGCCCGACTCGAGCAGGCCCTTGCGGCGGGTCTGCTCGCGCGCCTTGCGCGCGGCGATGCGCGCGGTCGAGGCCTGGATCGCCTTCCGCACGATCTCCTTCGCCGACGCCGGGTTCGACTCGAACCAGTGGCCGAGCTCCTCGCCGGTGACGCGCTGCACGAACGACTTCGCCTCGGTGTTGCCGAGCTTGGTCTTCGTCTGGCCCTCGAACTGCGGCTCGCCGAGCTTCACCGAGACGATCGCGGTCAGGCCCTCGCGCACATCCTCGCCCGAGAGGTTCTCGTCCTTCTCCTTGAGCTGGTTCGTCTGCCGCGCGTAGCGGTTGACGAGCGTGGTGAGCGCCGCGCGGAAGCCCTCCTCGTGGGTGCCGCCCTCGTGCGTGTTGATCGTGTTCGCGTAGGTGTAGACCGCCTCCTGGTAGGAGCCCGTCCACTGCATGGCGATCTCGACCGAGATGCGCCGCTCGGTGTCCTCGGCCTCGAAGTCGATGATCTCCGGGTGCACCGGCTCCGACTTCTTCGACTCGTTGAGGTAGGCGACGTAGTCCTTGAGGCCCTGCTCGTAGAGGTACTCGTCCGAGCGCTGCACGGGCTCGGCGCTGTCGTCGCCGCCCGGCTGCTCGAGCGCCTCGGGGCGCAGGTCCTCGAGCGCGATGCGCAGGCCCTTGTTGAGGAACGCCATCTGCTGGAAGCGCTTCGCGAGCGTCTCGTAGTCGAACTCGACGGTCTCGAAGATGTCGGCGCTCGGCCAGAAGGTGACGGTCGTGCCCGTCGCGTCGGTCGCCTCGCCGGTCTGCAGCGGGCCCTCGGGCTCGCCGACCGCGAACGACTGCCGGTGCACGTGCCCCTGCCGCTTGATCTCGACCTCGAGCCGCGACGAGAGCGCGTTCACGACCGAGGAGCCGACGCCGTGCAGGCCGCCGGAGACCGCGTAGCCGCCGCCGCCGAACTTGCCGCCGGCGTGCAGCACGGTGAGCACGACCTCGACCGTCGACTTCGACGGGTCGGAGGAGTGCGGGTCGACGGGGATGCCGCGGCCGTTGTCGGCGACGCGCACGCCGCCGTCGGGGAGGATCGTCACGTCGATGCTGTCGCAGTGGCCGGCGAGCGCCTCGTCGACCGCGTTGTCGACGATCTCGTAGACCAGGTGGTGGAGGCCGCGCGGCCCGGTCGAGCCGATGTACATGCCGGGGCGCTTCCGCACCGCCTCGAGGCCCTCGAGGATCTGGATCTGGTCGGCGCCGTAGTCGCCCTGCTCACGCCCCTTGGACGTCAGGTCCTGCGCCGGTCCACCGTGCTCGTTCGCCATCGTTCTCCGCGTCCGCCTTCCGCGCAGCCACGGGGGCCGCGCAACCCTCCGATTCTACCCCGCGAGGCGGTGGAGCCGGTGCCGAACGCGCCTCTGAGCGCCGATCCGTCAGTCTGAGGACAGAACACACCGGCGTTCTCGCGTTCTGAGGCCCAGGATGCGTCCGCGGGCCTGCGCGGGCCGGTTCGGCACGGAGGTGGATACCCCGCCGGAACGACGACGGGCCCGGCGCCCTCCGGCACCGGACCCGAGCGACGCATCCGTCAGGCCGCGTCGCCGCGCCTCGTGGGCGCCACCACGCGGATGACCGCGGAGTCGTCGAGCTCGCCGAGGCCCTGCGCCTCGCCGAGCAGGAACAGCTGCTCGGCGGCGGCGGCGACGGGCGCCGCCAGGTGGTGCGCGCGGGCCGCCGCGCCCACGATCCCCATGTCCTTCACGAAGATGTCGAGGCGGCTCAGCACCTCGGCGCCGCCCTCGTCGTAGGCCCGCAGCGCCCGCGGGCCGCGGTTGCCGAGCATGAACGAGCCTGCCGCGCCGGCGGTGAGCGCCTCGAGGGTGCGCTCGCGGTCGAGGCCGAGCGCGTCGGCGAGCGCGAGCGCCTCGGCGGCGGCCGCGATGTGCACGCCGCACAGCAGCTGGTTGACGGTCTTGAGCGCCTGGCCGTCGCCGGGCCGGTCTCCCACGATCGACAGCGTCGACGACAGCTGCTCGAGCACCGGGCGCGCGGTCTCGAGTGCTGC
This sequence comes from Agrococcus sp. GW821-FHT14H11, assembly GCF_058803545.1. Lineage (NCBI taxonomy): Bacteria > Bacillati > Actinomycetota > Actinomycetes > Micrococcales > Microbacteriaceae > Agrococcus > Agrococcus sp. GW821-FHT14H11. The sequence continues at coordinate 171,503 of NZ_JBXAPA010000004.1, read as the reverse complement.
CGGCTCGGCGCCGACGACGATGAGCAGGTCGCCGTCGCCGGCCCGCACGGGTCCGCCGGAGAGCGGCGCGTCCACGAGGTGCGCACCGGAGGACGCGAGCCGGTCGGCGATCTCGGCGATGCCGTCGGTGCCCACTGTGCTCGTGAGCACGACGGCCGCCCCCTCGGCGAGGTGGTCGGCGAGGCCCGAGTCGCCGAAGAGCAGCTCGCGCAGCTGCTCGCCCGTGCGCACCGCGACGAGCACGACCTGGGCGCCGGCGACCGCCTCCGCGGCGGACGATGCGGGCGCGACGCCCTGCTCGGCGGCGAGCTCGACGCGCTGCTCGGCGATGTCGAACCCTCGGACGTCGAAGCGCTGCGCGAGCCGCGCGGCCATGGGCAGGCCCATGGCGCCGAGGCCGATGACGGCGACGGTGCTGGTGCTGGTCATTGCTGTTCCGTTCTGCGATGCGTGCGGGAGGAGGAGTGCGGCCGGGCGTCGGTCAGTCGGCGAGCGTGCGGACCACGCGCGCGAGCGATGCGGTCTCGCCGACGTTGCCGGCGAAGACGACGTAGGGGATGCCGACGGCGGGGCCGACCTGCGGCTGCCAGAGCGAGACGATGCCGGGCAGCATCGGGCCGACGACCTGGGCCCGGCGGATCTGCAGCGCCTCGGATGCGACGTCGCTCGAGGTGATGCCGCCCTTCGCGATGACGAAGCGCGGCGGCGCGAGCTCGAGCACGCGGGCGACGAGCTCGACGAGGCCGGAGGAGACGCGGCGGGCGATCTCGAGGCTCTCCTCGCCGTCGCGGCCGGTGACGAGCTCGCGGCTCGTGTGCACGATGACCGAGCCCGACGCGACGGCGCGGGCCACCGCATCCGCCTGCTCCTCGAGGTGCTGCTCGCGCCGGTCGTCGATGAGCGCGCGCACGTCGAGCTCGACCGTGGCGGTGCCGGGGCGGTCGGCGAGCAGCGCGTCGAGCTGCGCGGTGGTGAGCGGCACGTGGCTGCCCACGACCACGAGCCCGCCGCGCTCGTGGGCGAAGTCGATGCGGTCGGCGGTGACGGGCTCGGCGATCTCCTGGCCGATGTGCGCGCGGAGGTACGGCGGCCCGATGCGCAGCAGCGCCGTGACGCCCTCGCGGTCGAGCGCGTGGAGCGCGAGCGCGACCTGGCGCATGTCGTGCTCGTCGACCGCGTCGACGACGACGACCGCGCCGACGGGCAGGGCGCGGAGGAACGACACGACCGCGTCGGTGCCGGCGCGGATGATGCCGAGCGTGAGCGCGGCGACGTCGTCGCGGCGGATGCGGCCGTCGGTCTTCTCCTCCACCCAGTCGCGCAGGTCGGAGGAGCGGTAGCCGAAGGTGGCGTCGGCCGCGAACGGCGTCTCGCCCACCGGCGTGGCCTCGCCGTCGACGACCCAGTAGTGCACGGCGTCGACCGTGATGCGGCCGGAGTCGGGGAAGGCCGGCACGAGCACGGTCAGGTGCGGCGCCGCTCCCCCGTGCTCGGCGGCCGCGGCGCGCAGCACATCGGTCTCGAGCGGGAAGTGGCCGCGCAGGGTCGAGTCGCTGCGGCTCACGAACGAGACCCGCAGGCCCGCGCGCTCGGCGGCGGCGATCGCGACGGCGACGACCTCGCGGTTGCGGCGCGCGGCGTCGTGCTCGCTGAGCGAGCGCGTGTTCGTCAGCACGTAGACCGCCGGGGCGCCCTGCGCGAGCGCCCAGTCGAGGTCGTCGGCCTCCCAGCGCGTGAGCACCGGCAGCCCGGCGACCGACTGGGTGCCGGTGGGGTCGTCGTCGAGGACGACGAGCACGAGGTCATCGCTGCGGGCGGCCGCGACGTCGGCGGCCGGGATCGAGAGCGGGGCCGGCAGCTCGGCCAGCAGGTCGTCGATGTGCACGTGAACTCCCTCGTCCGCGGGATCGGCGCGACGGCGTGCGCAGATCAGATATCAGACATGTTTGAGGACGACGGCGCGCCGTGTCAACTCCGGCCCGGAGTGTCGGAGGCCGCCCGTCGGTCAGTCGAGGACGAGCGAGAGCAGGTCGTCGCGCGTCTGCACCATGTGGCTCGCCATCGCCTCGCGCGCCGCCGACGGCACGCCGGCGCGGATGGCTTCGAGCACCTTGCGGTGCTCGTCGATCGCGTGCTGCCGGATCTCGGGCACCTGGCTCGTCTCGGCGCGCGTCTCGGTGAGCATCGAGGTGAGCGGCAGGAGCGCCGCGACGAGGATGCGGTTGTCGGCCGCGTGCAGCACGACGTCGTGGAACTCGAGGTCGGCGGCGACGAAGGCGTCGAGCTCGCCCGCCTCGTGGTGCTGCTCCATGCGCGCGAGGGCGTCCTCGAGCTCGGCCAGGTGCGCACCGGTGCGGCGCTCGGCGGCGAGCTGCGCGGCGCCGCTCTCGATCATCATGCGCACCTCGAGCAGCTCGAGCGACGACGTGCGGCGCTGGCCTGCGCTGCGCGCGTGCCGCACCACCGCATCCATGCCGGTCCACTCCGACACCGGCGCGATGCGGTGCCGGCTGCCCGGCACCTGCACGATGACGCCCTGCGCCTGCAGCAGCCGCACGGCCTCGCGCATCGTGAGCCGCGAGACGCCGAACTCGGTCGCCAGCTGGCCCTCCGGCGGGAGCCGCTCGCCCGCGGTGAGCCGGCCGGCGATGATCGCGTCGAGCAGCTGGTCGACGGCGTCGTGGGTGCGCGATGGCCGTGGCATGCGAGTCCTTCCCCGGATCAGGTGTCAGACAGCGTATCCCGACGGCCCCGGGGATCCCGCGAGCCCGCTACCCCCAGGTGTCGCGCGGGCCGCGCCCCGGCACCGACCGGCGGCCGCGCGAGAAGCTCGGCAGGTCGGGCCCGATGAAGCGCACCGACTCGAGGCCGCACTCGGGGAAGCGGGCGAGGATGCGGGTGGTCGTCTCCGCGCGCAGGATCCGCATCTGCATGGTCCAGGCGGTCGACGCGCACCGCACCGTCAGCACGCCGTCGTCGAAGGAGACCGGCTCGGTGCGGCCGGCGTTCTCCTCCCCCACGAGCTCCGGCCAGTGGGCCATCACGTCGGCGCGCGCGAGCGTCGCCGTCCAGCCGCGGTCGGCGGCGAAGCCGCCCAGCACGTCGCCGAGCGCGTGCGGGTCGCGGCCCTTGCCGAACGGCACCGACGCATCCGGGTCCCGGCGCGAGCGGCGGCGGCCGTCGCGCGAGACGAGCTCGGGGTCGCCGAACTTGGCCTTGAGCCGCAGCCACACGCGCTCCGGCTCGCTCTGCGCGAGCTCACGCATCCTCGACCACCGTGCCCCGGTCGATGCGGATGCGGTGGTGGCGGAGCGCCTCGGGCACGTCGTCCTCGACGGCGGCGGTGATGAGCACCTGCTCGAAGCCGCCGGCCGCCTCGGCGAGGCGCTGCCGCCGGCCCGCGTCGAGCTCGGCGAAGACGTCGTCGAGGATCATCACCGGGTCGCCGCCCGAGCCGTCGCGCAGCAGCTCGGCCGACGCGAGGCGCAGCGCGAGGGCGAACGACCACGACTCGCCGTGGCTCGCGTAGTGGCGGGCAAGCAGGTCGTTGAGCTGCAGCTCGAGGTCGTCGCGGTGCGGCCCCACGAGGCTCACGCCGCGGTCGAGCTCGTCGCGGCGCCGCTCGGCGAGCAGCGCGTGGAACGCGTCGGCCGAGTCGGGCACGTTGGTGACGAGCGCGATGCGCGCCTCGTGCTCGTCCCCAGCGACGAGCCGGTAGGCGGCGTCGACGTGCGGGGCGAGGTCGGCGACGAGCGCCTGCCGGGTGCGCAGCACCTCGAGGCCGAGCTCGACGAGCCGGCCGTCCCACACCTCGAGCGTCGAGAGGTCGTCGGGCCGCAGCCGCGCGGCGCGAGCGCTCTTCAGCAGCGAGTTGCGCTGCTTGAGCACCCGGTCGAGGTCGCTGTGCACGCCGGCGAGGCGCGGCGCGCGCATGACCGAGAGCTCGTCGAGGAAGCGCCGGCGCCCGGCGGGATCGGCGCGCACGAGCTGCAGATCCTCGGGGCTGAAGAGCACCGCCTGCAGGTAGCGGGGCAGGTCGCGGATGCGCACCGACTGCCCGTTGGCCTGCGCGCGGTTGGCACCTCGGGCGTTGAGCTCGACGTCGAGCTGGAAGCTGCGCTCGTCGTTCGTCACCGTGCAGCGCACGATCGCGCGCTGCTCGCCGGCCCGGATGAGGGCCACGTCGGTCGGGACGCGGTGGCTGGAGCCGGTCGCGATCCAGACCAGCGACTCCACCATGTTGGTCTTGCCCTGGCCGTTGCGGCCGACCAGCAGGTTGGCGCCGGGCTCGAAGGCGACATCCGCCGCCTCGTAGTTGCGGAAGTCGGTCAGCGCGAGTCGGCTGACGCGCACCTAGGCCTTCTTGACCGAGTGGCCGCCGAACTGGTTGCGGAGCGCGGCGACCGCCTTCATGGCGGGGCTGTCGTCCTGGCGGGACTCGAAGCGCGCGAAGAGCGACGCGGCGATGGCGGGCATCGGCACCGCGTTCGCGATCGCCTCCTCCACCGTCCAGCGGCCCTCGCCAGAGTCGTCGACGTAGCCCTCGATCTCGGAGAGGTCGTCGTCCTCATCGAGCGCGCGCACCATGAGGTCGAGGAGCCACGACCGCACGACCGTGCCGCGCTGCCACGCCTTGAAGCTGCCGGCGACGTCGTGCACGAGCTCTTTGCGCTCGAGCAGCTCGAAGCCCTCGGCGTAGGCCTGCATGAGGCCGTACTCGATGCCGTTGTGCACCATCTTCACGTAGTGGCCCGCGCCCGTGGGTCCGGCGTGCACGAAGCCCTCCTCGCGCGGGCCCTCGGGCCGCAGCGCGTCGAAGACCGGCATGAGCTCCTCGACGTCGGCCCGCTCGCCGCCGACCATGAGGCCGTAGCCGTTCTCGAGCCCCCAGATGCCGCCCGAGACGCCGACGTCGACGAAGCGCACGCCGCGCTCGGCGAGCTGCGCGGCATGCCGCTCGTCCTCGGTGAAGCGGGAGTTGCCGCCGTCGATGACGAGGTCGCCCGCCGACAGCTTCTCGCCCAGCTCGGTGACCACCGCATCCGTGATCTCGCCCGCGGGCACCATGGCCCACACGATGCGCGGGGTCGGGAGCGCCGCGATCAGCTCGTCGACGGTCGTGACGTCGGTGACCTCGGGGTTGCGGTCGTAGCCGGTCACCTCGATGCCGGCGGCGCGCAGGCGGGTGCGCATGTTGCCGCCCATCTTGCCGAGTCCGATCAGGCCGATGTGCATGATGACGCTCCCTCGTCCGGCGGTGCCGGTCAGCGCAGCAGCAGGTTGGGCTGCAGCAGGTACTTGAAGTCGGTCGCCTCGGCGTCGTCGCGCGACGTCTGGCCGCGGATGAGCATGGGGCCGGGCTTGTTGGTGTTCTCGGAGTGCGTGAACGAGACGCGCACGAACTCGGAGTGCGTCGCCTGGATGCCGTCGATCAGCAGCTGCGGCTTGATCGAGAGCACGATGTCGTCGCCCTCGAGCACCGCGTCGATCGTCTCGGTCGCCTGCGCCTGCTCGGAGCCGATCGCCTCGAGCTGCACCTGGCCCTCGCTGAACGTGTAGCGGATCGCCGCCTCGGCGTCGAGCACGAGCTGCACGCGGCGCGTGGCGTCGACGAGCTCGGAGGTGCTGACCACGGCGTGGTGGTCGGTCTGCTCGGGGAACAGGCGGCGCACCGGCGGGTAGTTGCCCTTGATGAGCAGGCTCGTCACGGTGCGGTCGGCGGTCGAGAAGGCGATCTGCTGCCGCTCCCCCGCCTCGCTCATGGTGATCTCGATGCGCTCGGCGCCGCCGAACGTGCGGCCGACCTCGACGAGGGTGCGGGCGGGGACGAGCGACGTGATCGCCTCGGTCGCGTCGCCGGCGTCCCACTGGATCGAGCGCACCGAGACGCGGTAGCGGTCGGTCGCGATGAGCGTGAGCGTGTGGTCGGTCGCCTCGAGCTGCACACCCGTGATGACGGGCGTGACGTCCTCGCGAGATGCCGAGATGGCGACCTGCGAGATCGCCTCGGCGAAGGCCTTGCCCTCGACGACACCCGTGCGGCCCTCGACCGTCGGCACGGTCGGGTACTCCTCGAGCGGCATCTTGGCGAGCGAGAACTGCGCGTTGCCGCAGCGCACCGTCACCTTGGTGCCGTCGTCCTCGACGCGCACCTCGCGCTGCGGCAGCTTCGCGGCGATGTCGCTCAGCAGCCGGCCGGAGACGAGCACGACGCCCTCGCCCTCGACATCCGCCGACACCGTGGTGCGAGCGGAGGACTCGAAGTCGAACGACGAGAAGACGACGCCCTCGGAGGTGGACTCGATGCGCACGCCGCTGAGGATCGGCATCGTGGGCCGCTGCGGGAGCAGCTTCACGGCGAACGACACGGCATCGCTGAAGACATCGCGATTGATGACGAACTTCACTGGGAGTCCTCCTTGGGCGCCGGCGGCGCTGCGAGACGGTCCGAGCTGCAGGGAGCGCACGGCGCTGTCGATTCTGGCACAGGCTCGAGATCGCGGTTCCTGTCGTCTGCAGGCACCGGCCGCTCATGGTTGGCGACTCGCCGGATCCTCTTCTCATGAACCCTGTCATTCATAACCGCTGTGCAACCTGTGGATCCTTCACGTCCTCGCGGCTCGATGGGCGGGAACTACAACCGTGCAAGATGTTGAGCCGCTGTGGGCGCCGATGTGCGATCGGTGGACGACGACGGATGCGCCCAGGGGCGCCGTCCACAGGACCGGGCCGATCTGTCCACAGGCGCGCCGAGCGCGTCCACACCCGCATCACATGAAGTGCACGTTGAGGGTTGCGGCCGCAGCGCACAAGGCCGAGGGCCTTGCGCGCGGAGGCCGCAAGGTCGAGGAGCGCGCGGCGAAGCCGCCCGCGTCACGAGACCTCACTGCTGCAACAGGCAGCAGTCTCATGAGCCCAGAGTTGAGCCCCAGACCCCGAAGAGCCCCCTACGCGCCAGCCCGTTGCCGGATCCGCGAGGTGAGCTCCGTCACCTGCGTGTAGACCGAGCGGCGCTCCTGCATGAGCTTCTCGATCTTCTTGTTCGCGTACATCACGGTGGTGTGGTCGCGGTTGCCGAACAGCTGCCCGATCTTCGGCAGCGACATGCTCGTCATCTCGCGGCACAGGTACATGGCGATCTGGCGCGCGAGCGCGATGGTCTGCGAGCGGGAGGAGCCGTGCAGGTCGTCGACGCTGAGCCGGAAGTACGCGGCGGTGTGGCTGATGATGTCGCTCGGGGACACCACCGCCTCCTCGTCGAAGGAGAAGAGGTCTTTCAGCACCGTCTGCGCGAGGTCCATCGTCACGGGCAGCCGGTTGAGGCTCGCGAACGCGGTGACGCGGATGAGGGTGCCCTCGAGCTCGCGGATGTTCGACTGCACCTTGTCGGCGATGACCGACAGCACCTCGGCGGGGATCTGGATCCGCTCCGCCTCCGCCTTCTTGCGCAGGATCGCGATCCTGGTCTCGACGTCGGGCACCGTCACGTCGGTGATGAGGCCCCACTCGAAGCGGCTCACCATGCGCTCCTCGAAGCCCTGGAGGTGCTTCGGCGCGACATCCGAGGTGATGACGACCTGCTTGTTGTGGTCGTGCAGCGTGTTGAAGGTGTGGAAGAACGCCTCCTGCGTCGACTCCTTGCCCTTCAGGAACTGGATGTCGTCGATGAGCAGCACGTCGACGTCGCGGTAGCGCTGCTGGAACGACTGGTTGAGGTTGTTGGCGATCGAGTTGATGAAGTCGTTCGTGAACTCCTCGCTCGACACGTACCGGACGCGGATGCCCGGGTACATGCCCTCGGCGTAGTGGCCGATGGCGTGGAGCAGGTGCGTCTTGCCGAGGCCGGAGTCGCCGTAGATGAACAGCGGGTTGTAGGCCTTGGCCGGCGTCTCGGCGACGGCGAGGGCCGCGGCATGCGCGAAGCGGTTCGAGCCGCCGATGACGAAGTTGTCGAAGACGTACTTGGGGTTGAGGCGCGAGTCGCCGCGACGCGACGACATCTCGGACGGCTCCCGCTCGTAGCTCGCGACGGGTGCGACGACCGGCTCGGAGGCGGGGTCGTCGATGACGTCCGGGAGGGGCTCCTCGTGCTCGAGCTGCGGGTTCACGACGATCTTGAACGACGAGATCTCCACAGCGTTGTCCACAAGCGCCTCGGTGATCGGGAGCCGGAGGCGCTGCTCGAGCATGTCGCGCGTGAGATCGTTCGGCACCTCGAGGTAGAGGTCGCCGCCCATCACGCCCTGCGGCTCGACGAGATCGAGGAATCCGCGCAACGACGGGGGAATCCGGGCATCGCCGACAAGGGTCGACAGGACGGAGGACCAGAGCTGTCCGGTGCGTTCGTCCGGGGCCATCGGGATGCGGTTCCTTCGCGTGGGATCGTTGGTGCGGATGCGATTCCACACCATTATCCACAGGTGCTGTGCACGAGTCGTCCGCGGGCTGCGGTGCTCCCCGGGCACCTGCCGCGGCGCGGATTCATAGAGTCTGCACGCATAGCGGACGCCGTGCAAGTCCCATCGCAGCGCGGGCGGCGTGGCGGGAAACGCGGGCCGGCGCCGTTGACCGGGAGCCGCTCCTCGCGTATGGTTGTCAGGTTGCCGCACGAGTCTGCGGCACATCGTCGAGCCCGACGGCTCGACCGCCACGACTTGCGGCGCGCACGCGCCGGACACCGGGAGATCCATCATGAGCAAGCGCACGTTCCAGCCGAACAACCGCCGCCGCGCCAAGAAGCACGGCTTCCGCCTCCGCATGCGCACCCGCGCGGGCCGCGCCATCCTGGCCGCCCGCCGCGCCAAGGGGCGCACCGAGCTCTCGGCGTAGCGCTCGAGGTGCTCGCGAAGGCGAACCGGATCGTGCGCGGCGACGACTTCCGTCGCATCGTGCGCTCTGGTCGCCGCGCGGGCTGCCAGGTCGCGGTGGTGCACCGTGCGAAGCCCGAAGCGGCAGTCAGCCGCTTCGGGTTCATCGTGTCCAAGCAGGTGGGCAACGCGGTGGTACGCAACCGGGTGCGCCGACGGCTGAGCGAGATCGTGCGCGCCGAGCTGCCGGCGATCGAGCAGGCCGACATCGTCATCCGGGCCCTGCCTGCCGCCGCCGATGCCGACTTCGCTAGACTGAGGGCCGACATCGTGCCGCTGCTGGTGCGTCGGTCATGAGTCGGAGCCTGCAGAGGCTGAGGCTGCTGCCCCGCAACATCTGCGTCGCGATCCTCGTCGCCTACCGCGCGGTGATCTCACCGCTCTACGGCGACGTGTGCCGCTACTACCCCAGCTGCTCGAGCTACACCCTGCAGGCCATCCAGCAGCACGGGGTCGTGCGCGGCATCTGGTTGGGCGCTCGACGCATCCTCCGCTGCCACCCGTGGGCGGCCGGCGGGGTTGACGACATCCCAGAGCCGCACCCGCGGCTCGCAACGACTCGGGCGGGGTTCGTCCTCGCTCACAAGGAGCAGTGACAGCTTGGACATCTTCGCCCTGCTGATGTGGCCCATCAAGTGGGTCATCGAGGCGATCCTGGTCGGATTCCACACGCTCGTGACCGCGCTCGGCGGCGACCCGGGGTCCGGCCTCACGTGGGTGCTGTCGATCGTCGGGCTCGTGCTGGTCATCCGCAGCGCGATGATCCCGCTGACGGTGCGGCAGATCGTGTCGTCGCGCAAGTCGCTCGAGATCCAGCCCGAGATCCAGCGCATCCAGAAGAAGTACAAGGGCAAGAAGGATCAGTTCTCCCGCGAGGCGATGCAGCGCGAGACGATGGAGGCCTACCGCAAGGCCGGAACGAATCCGTTCGCCTCGTGCCTCCCCCTGCTCATCCAGATGCCGATCTTCCTCGGCCTGGTGCAGGTGCTCACCGACGCCAACAACCGCATGCCGGGCGTCGGGCTCCTGACCGAGCGCCTCGCGACGCTCTTCAGCGAGTCGACGCTCTTCGGCGTGGTGCCGCTGCACATGACGATGGCCGACGGCTTCGCCGAGGGCAGCCTCCCGGTCATCGGGGTGGCGATCCTCCTGACGCTCATCATGGTCGTCACGCAGTTCTACACGCAGCTGCAGATCATGACGAAGAACCAGACTCCCGCGATGAAGGAGTCCCCGATGTACAAGCAGCAGCGGATCCTGCTGTACATCATCCCCGTCTTCCTGCTCGTGTCGGCGTGGCTCTTCCCGCTCGGCACGATGTTCTACTGGCTCGTCTCGAACATCTACACGCTCGTGCAGCAGCTCATCATCATCAACAAGCTGCCGACGCCCGGCTCCGAGGCCGCGCTCGCCCGCGAGGCGCGCCTCGCCCGCAAGCGCCAGCGGATGGGCCTGCCTCCGATCGACGAGGCGACCGCGGCTGAGGAGCCGTCGGTCGAGCTCAAGACCCAGCGGCAGCAGCCGCGCGCGAAGCGACCCAAGTCGCGCCGAGAGGACTGACATGACCGAGCAGGGTGCGGCTGTGGACGCCGACGACCAGGTCGACGAGGGCGAGATCGCCGCCGACTACATCGAGGGCCTCCTCGACATCGCCGATCTCGACGGCGACATCGAGATCGAGCAGAGCGAGACGCGCACGACGATCGTCGTGGGCGAGTCCGGCGACGACTTCGGCCAGCTGTCGCGCCCAGAGGTCGTCGCAGCGCTCCAGGAGCTCACCCGGCTCGCGGTGCAGCAGCAGACCGGCGAGTTCTCGAGGCTCGTGCTCGACGTGGCCGGCTCAAGGGATGCGCGCGCGGAGCAGCTGCAGCGGGTCGTGGATGCAGCGGCCGGGAAGATCGCCGAGGGCGCCGACCGCGTCGCGCTCGAGCCGATGTCGTCGTACGAGCGCAAGCTGGTGCACGACCTGGTGCGCGAGCACGGGCTCACGAGCGAGTCCCAGGGCGAGGGTGCCGACCGGCACATCGTCGTGCTGCCTGCGTGACCGATGGCTGACGCCACTCCCCCGCTGCCCGAGGCCGAGCCCGCCGTCGCGGCGGCCGTGTTCGGCGATCGCATCGAGCTCGCCCGCTCGTACACCGACTCGCTCGCCCGGCACGGCGAGACGCTCGGCCTGATCGGCCCCCGCGAGCTACCGCAGCTGTGGACTCGACATATCCTCAATTCTGCGCTGCTTGCCCCGCTGCTGCGCGGCCGCGTCGGCGACGTCGGCTCCGGTGGCGGGCTGCCTGGCCTCGTGCTGGCGATCGCGCGGCCCGACGTGGAGCTCACGCTCATCGAGCCGATGGAGCGACGCACCGAGTGGTTGCAGGCCGAGGTCGATCGCATGGGCCTCGACAACGTGACCGTGCTCCGCGCCCGTGCCGAGGAGCTGCCTGGGAGCGGGCGCCTCGCCCCGCTCGACCAGGTGACCGCGCGTGCGGTCTCGGCGCTCCGCTCCCTCATCCCGCTCACCGCTCCCCTGGTGCGCAGCGGCGGGCAGCTGCTGCTGCTGAAGGGCGGCCGCGCCCAGGACGAGATCGCTGCGGCGCAGAAGGCGATCCGCAAGCACCGGCTGCACGACGTCGAGGTGCTCGAGCTCGGCGCTGACGTCGGCGTCGACATCACGCGCGTCATCCGCGCGACCGTCGACCCGTAGCGCCAGTCCCGCGGTTGCGGGATCGCGGTCCCGCCGTGGCGGGCTGCAGCGCGCGCCTGCAGCGGGTCGGTCCGTGTGCTCGAGGTGATGGGGCGCCCGGCGGGCCGAGGCGGCGTACACGCCCACTGGGTGCAGTGGCTGGGCCGTGCAGATGGGGCCGCCTGCTTCGACGGACGCTCGCGCGGACGCATGCTGGTGCTTCGCCCTGTCGGCTCTGCGTGCGGCCTTCACCCCTGGGGTCGCTGGCGAGCGTTTCACGTGGAACATCGCGACCTCGTGCGCGCCCGGTGGGCGCCGTGTTTCACGTGAAACGTCGCTCCGGGCTCGCGCGGCCATGGGTCGCGGGCGAGCTTGGGGCTCCGCGGCGGTGGAAGACATCGCCCAGGGGAACCAGAGGTTGTGCCGGCGGCATCCGTTTTGAAACGCACTGGCATCGGAAGGACTTTGATCTCGAGAGCTGCGCCTGCGTCGCCTGCGTCGCCCGCGGCGCTCCAACCTGCAAATGTGAGCCATGCACGTCCCCGACGTTTCGTGGCGAAGCGCCGTGCAGGTTGCTTGTGGACCCCCTCGTGCTCGCGCCGCGCAATCCTGCGCGGGGCAGTGTTTCACGTGGAACATCGCCTGCCCGGCCTTGCGCATCTGGTGGGAGCCCGGATGCCGGCGACTTCGCGGAGGGTGCAGAGCGTGCCACGGTCCCCGCGTCTCTCGGGGCCGAACAAAGACGGCCTGACGCGTGAAGCTGCTGCAGAGAGTTCGAAGCGCAGCAGACACCTGCGAATCGCGCAGCGGTGCACTCGCGATGTTCCACGTGAAACATCACCAGCCCGCGCACTGCGACGAACCGAGCTACGCGCCCCGCCATCGAGACGAGGTCGTCCCACCGCCCGGGATCGAGCCGACCTACGGCACGGGCACCGGTCGTGGACTGTGGAGAACTGTGGAGAACTACCAGTGGACGCAGGTGGCCCTGCGCTGCATCCGGACGGCAGACGGCCCAGTATTCCGCGGAATCACGCGGGTCTTCAGCACTCGACCTCCGGCTGAGGGTCAGCGCATCCTGCAGCGAACGGCAACAGTGTTTTCCACAGCCCTGTGGAGAACTGCGTGGGGACAACGGCTATGAATATCCATCAAGATGTGCCGGTGTCGACTTGGCGAACAGGGCTGGACGCGCCAGACTGGGGTTCTTGCACACCTCTCACCCGGAGCCCGTCGCGCGCGCGGCGATGTTCCACGTGAAACATCGATCAGGAAGGCACGCGTGACCACGGGAAAGTTCGACACGACCCCGATCGCTCGCGAGCTCGCCGCGATGGCCCGGCGCCGTCAGGCGCTCTCGGCGCAGGAGCTGCCGCTGCCGAAGCGCACGCGCATCTTCACCGTCGTCAACCAGAAGGGCGGGGTCGGCAAGACGACCACCGCGGTCAACCTCGCCGCAGCACTCGCGCAGGCCGGCGCTCGCGTGCTCGTGCTCGACCTCGATCCCCAGGGCAACGCCTCGACGGCGCTCGGCATCGACCACCATGCGGACGTGATGAGCACCTACGACGTGCTCATCGACGGCGAGCCGCTCGCGGTTGCGATCGCGATCAGCCCTCAGAGCGACCGCATCCAGGTGGTCCCGTCCACGATCCACCTCGCGGGGGCCGACCTGGAGCTCGCGGGCATGGAGCGGCGCGAGCACCGGCTCCGCGAGGCGCTGGATGCGCATCTGCGTGACCTGGGGGAGCCGCCCCACTACGTCTTCATCGATTGCCCGCCCTCGCTCGGGCTCCTCACGATCAACGCCTTCACCGCCGCCACCGAGGTGCTCCTGCCGATCCAGTGCGAGTACTACGCGCTCGAGGGCGTCTCGCAGCTGCTCGACACCATCGGCCGCATCCAGGCGCACCTCAACCCGAAGCTCGACGTGTCGACAGTGCTGCTCACGATGTTCGACGGGCGCACGCTGCTCTCGCGGCAGGTCGTCGACGAGGTGCGCTCCCACTTCCCGGAGCAGACGCTCGAGGCGGTCATCCCGCGCTCGGTGCGCGTCTCCGAGGCGCCCGGCTACGGCCAGACCGTCATCGCCTACGACCCGAACTCCCCGGGCGCGCTGTCGTACCGGGAAGCGGCAGCAGAGATCGCACGCAGAGGAGCGGCATGAGCAAGAAGGCAGGGCTCGGGCGCGGCATCGGCGCCCTCATCCCCTCGGGACCGCCGGCCACGGCGACCGACACCGCGGAGCCGGAGGAGACGAGCCAGCCCGCGCCGGCGCGACGGCCGCGCCGAGCGGCGAAGCCAGGCAGCCGCCCGGTCGACGTGTTCTTCTCGGGGGAGGAGGACGAGCACGCGCTGCTCGAGATCCCCGGTGCGAGCTTCGCCGCCGTGGTGCCCACGGACATCCGCCCGAACGCCAACCAGCCGCGCACGACCTTCGACGAGGACGACCTCGCCGAGCTCGAGCACTCGATCCGCGAGTTCGGCGTGCTGCAGCCCATCGTCGTGCGGCCCGTGCCCGTCGGCGACGACGGCACGCACTACGAGCTCATCATGGGCGAGCGCCGCTGGCGCGCGAGCCAGCGCGCGGGGCTCGAGACGATCCCGGCGGTCATCAAGGACACGCCCGATGACGCGATGCTGCGCGACGCGCTGCTCGAGAACCTGCACCGCGCGCAGCTCAACCCGCTCGAGGAGGCCTCGGCCTACCAGCAGCTGATGGAGGACTTCGCCATCACGCAGGAGGAGCTCTCGCGCCGCATCGGCCGGAGCCGCCCGCAGATCTCGAACACCATCCGGCTGCTGAAGCTGCCCGAGCCGATCCAGTCGCGGGTCGCGAGCGGTGTGCTCTCGGCCGGCCACGCGCGCGCGATCCTCTCGCTGCCGACGCCCGAGGCGATGGAGCAGCTCGCGGCGAAGATCATCAATGAAGATCTCTCAGTTCGTGCGGCGGAGGCAGCCGCGGGCCTGGTGCAGACGCGCAGCCCGCGCAAGGCGCCGACCCGGGGCGCCGTGCAGCACGGCCTCGATGAGATCGCCACGAGGCTCGAGGACCGGCTCGACACCCGCGTGCGCATCGCCCTCGGCCGCGCCAAGGGGCAGCTCACGATCGACTTCGCGACGGTCGCCGACCTCAACCGCATCCTGTCGGAGCTGGGGGAGCGGGGCTTCGGCGGAGGCCTCGATCCCGAGGCAGACTGACCGCACGCCTGCAGGCACCGACGACGAGGGCCCCGTGGAACGCATCCACGGGGCCCTCGTCTCGCTGCTCACAGGAAGGCTGCGAGCTCCTGCTCGATCGCCGGCTTCGGCCGGGCGCCGATGAGCTCCTTCACGACCTCGCCGTTCTGGAAGACCTTCATCGCGGGGATCGACGTGATGTTGTAGCGCATCGCCAGGTCGGGCTCCTGGTCGACGTTCACCTTCACGACGTCGAGCTTCTCGGTCTCGCCGTCGATCTGCTCCAGGATGGGGCTGACCGCGCGGCACGGGCCGCACCAGGCCGCCCAGAAGTCGACGAGCACGGGCTTGTCGGCGTTCAGGACATCCTGCTCGAACGATGCGGTGGTGACTTCCTTCACAGTGCTGCCTCCTCAGGGCTGGTGACGAGCGCCGGCACGGCGTGCGCGGCCAGGTAGTGCTCCGCGTCGAGCGCGGCGACGGTGCCGGACCCGGCGGCCGTGACGGCCTGGCGGTAGGTGGGATCGATCACGTCGCCCGCGGCGAAGACGCCCTCGACCGAGGTGCGCGACGAGCGGCCGTCGACGGCGATCGTGCCCTCGGTCGTGAGGTCGAGCTTGCCGTGCACGAGGTGCGTGCGGGGGTCGGAGCCGATCGCGACGAAGACGCCGTCGATGGGCATGCTCCACGTGTGGCCCGACGTCGTGTCGCGCAGCGTGACCGACGACACCTGCTCGGTGCCGTTCGACTCGGTGCCCACGATCTCCTCGACGACCGCGTTCATGATGAAGTCGATCTTCTCGTTGGCGCGCGAGCGCTCGAGCATGACCTCGCTCGCGCGGAAGTGCTCGGAGCGGTGCACGATGGTGACCTTGTCGGCGAACTTCGTCAGGAAGTTGGCCTCCTCCATCGCCGAGTCGCCGCCGCCGACCACGATGAGCTGCTTCTGCTTGAAGAAGAAGCCGTCGCACGTCGCGCACCACGAGACGCCGTGGCCGGAGAGCCGCTCCTCGCCCTCGACGCCGAGCTTGCGGTAGGCGGAGCCCGTCGCGAAGATCAGCGCGCGCGTCTCGAGCACCTCGTCGCCGACGTGGACGCGCTTGACCTCGCCGTCGAGCTCGAGCTCGGTGGCGTCCTGCATGCGCACGTCGGCGCCGAAGCGTTCGGCCTGCTGCTGCATGGCGAACATGAGGTCGGGGCCCTGGATGCCCTCGGGGAAGCCCGGGAAGTTCTCGACCTCGGTCGTGGTCATGAGGTCGCCGCCCATCTCGACGCTCGAGGCGAGCACGATCGGCTTCAGGTTGGCGCGCGCCGCATAGATCGCGGCGGTGTATCCGGCGGGGCCGGAGCCGATGATGATGACGTCGTGCACTGCGTCTCCTGGGTCGTTGCGGGGGTGCTGCAGGGTCAACCGAGTCTAGATCGCGGGCATTCCCGCGTCGCCGCGAGCGCCGACGACCGTCAGCAGGTCGCCGGTCGCGGCGTCGACGACGAGCAGCCCCGCCGCCGGCCACTCGGGCGTGCGCCGCACGACCGGGTGCGCGACGCGGCTGCGGGTGCGGCGATCCCAGGAGTCGACGAGCTGCGCGGTGTCGGCATCGACGATGAGCACGGCCGGATGCGCGTGGGCGAGCGACGAGGAGGCGTCCGACGACCACCAGCCCTCGACCGCGAGCGGCCGCGCGGCCGGCTCGAGCTCGAGCCGCTGCCGCTCGCGGCTCAGCGTCGCGCCGACGATCGCGCCGACGGCGGCGATCGCGCCGACGGCGAGCGGCGCGCCGATGCGGATGAGCGGATGTGCCATGGCGTTCCCCCTCTGCCGCGCCCATGCTAGAGGCCGCGCCTCTGCGCGCGCCCAGCGTCGCGTCAGGCGGGCTGCGGGTCGTCGTCGCGGCCGCGGCCGCGCAGCTTGCCGACCACGATGTCGGCCGTGGCGCGGAAGTCGGGGTTGCGGGTCACGTAGAGCAGCCCGAAGTAGATGATCCCCATGACGGCGCCCGCGGCGGTGCAGGTGAGCGCGCTGCCGAGCATGCCCGACGTGCCGAACCCGCCCGGCACGTAGCCGCCCAGCGCCCAGGTGACGCCCACGCCGGCCGCTGCGGCGACGAGTCCGTAGCCGAGGTACTGGAGGTGCCGGATGCCGATCAGCCGGAACCCGAAGGGGCCGATCTTGCGGCGCACGAGCACGAGCCAGATGGCGAACGACACGAGGTTGGCGATCGAGACGGCGAGCGCGGTGCCGGCGATCACCCACTCGCCCGGGAGCGTCGACGCCCACCACAGCAGGGCGAACGTGACGAACATGCCGAAGCACGCGTAGAGGAAGGCGGTGCGGGTGTCGCCGAGGGCGAAGAAGACGCGCTGGATGACGTACTCGGCGCTGAAGGCGACCAGGCAGAGCAGGAACGCCCAGATGACCCACGCCATCGCCAGCATGAGCTCGTACGTGGGCTCGAGCAGGCGGGCGAACGGGATGGCGATCACGGCGAGCACGAGGGCCGAGATGGTGGTGAGCATGCCGACGCCGCGGAGGGCGCTCGACAGGTCGGTGCGGATGCCTGCGATGTTGTGCTCGCTCGCGTGGTGCGACATGCGGGTGAAGTACGCGATCGCGATCGAGACGGCGATGATCGAGTGCGGCAGCGAGAAGAGGTACCACGCGTTCTGCATCGTGAGGATGTTGGCGCCCTCGCCGGTGCTCGCGACGCGCGACTGCACGAGGCCCTTGATCTGGCCGATGATGACGATGCCGAACAGCCACATCGCGCTGCGGCCGGTCGCGCGCAGGCCCACCCCGCGCCAGCCGAAGTCGGGCCGGAACCGCAGCCCGGTCCGGCGGAAGAACAGCACGAGCACGAGCGCCTGCACCGCCACGCCGCCGGTCGTGACGAGGCCCAGCACCATCACGCGGTCCCAGTCCCACACGCCCAGGTCGCGGTGCACCTCCTCGCCGCCGAACAGCAGCATGAAGGCGCCGAGCCCCGCGATCGAGACGAGGTTGTTGGCGACGGGCGCCCATGTGTAGGGGCCGAACTGGCCGCGCGCGTTGTAGATCTCGCCGAGCAGCGTGTAGATCGCGTAGAAGAGGATCTGCGGCATGCACCAGTACGCGATGCCCACCGCGAGCGCCATCTGGGCCGCGCTGAAGCCGCCGCCGTCGGCGCTCTCGCTCACCGCGTAGAGCTCGACCAGCAGCGGCGCCGCTGCTGTCGCCAGCACCGCGAGCAGCAGGAAGACCGAGCCGCCGAGGGTGAGGATCTTCGAGACGTACGCCTCGCCGCCGTCGGCGGCCTTCGACGCCTTCACGATCTGCGGCACGAGCACCGCGCTCATGACGCCGCCCGCGACGAGCGCGTAGATGTTGTTCGGCAGCTGGTTCGCGAGGCCGAACGCCTCACCGGCAAGCGAGGCCGACTGGCCGATGGCGACGACGAGCATCACCATCTTCACGAAGCCCAGCACGCGCGAGACCATCGTCCCGGCCGCGATGATCGCGCTCGCCCTGCCTGTGCTCACGCGGTCTCCTCCGGGGTCGGCTCGTCGAGGTCGCCGTGCGCCTGGCCGCGGCGGCGCTTGCGCACCGAGCGGACGATGCCGGAGGCGATGAGCAGCACGATCGCGACGCCCAGCACCCAGGCGAGCGCGGTCTCGATGGTCGGCTGCGAGTTCACCCGCAGGGTCTGCAGCTGGCCGAGCGGCACGCCGTCGGGGGTGTGCAGCTGGGCGATCATGAGCACGGTGCCGGTGCCGACGATCTCGATGGGCACCTGCACGCGCTCCTGGCTGTCGGCGGCGACGGTGACGTCGACGCGCGACTGCGGCACGGTGACGAGCGCGTTGGACGGCCGCACCGACAGCACGACCTGCACCGGCACATCCAGGCGGTTCTCGATCGCGATCGGCAGCGGCGCGCTCTGGCCGGTGGCGTTCAGCGTGCTGCCGGGGAGGATCTGCACCGCGCTGCGCACGTCGCTCATCGCGTCGCCGAGGCCGGCGATCGCGTCACGATCGGCCTGCGTCACCGCGCGGCCGGCGTCCGGGAGCGCCGCGAGCAGGCCGAGCCGCAGCCCGGCGAGGAGCGTGCGGGGCTCCTCGACGATGCTCGCGACGTGGGCGACCTCCGCCTCCTGGGCCAGCGCATCCTGCACGAGCTCCGCCCCGACGGCCCGCTCCGGGTCGGTCGGGGCGATGAGCGTGGCGTCGCGCGGCTCGAGCTCGAGCGCGTCGTCGATGCCGACCGTCTGCACGAAGCGGGCGGAGGCGAGGTCGGCGAGCATCGCGGCCGACGACCCCTGCGAGCTCGCGGGGAGCATCGCGGCGAGCGTGCGGGCGTCGCTCGGCCGCTCGCGCGTGATGACGGCCAGCAGCGCCATCGCCTGGGCGCGCGCGTGCCCCGCCATCGCCTCGTCGTCGACCGACGCGGCGCGGATGAGCTCCTGGAGCTGCGCGTCGGCGGCGAGCGCCTCGACGCCGTCGAGGTCGACGAGCGCGCTCGGCGTGCTGCCGGTGAGCTCCTCGTCGAGGTTGGCGCCCGACAGCACCACGGTGCCGATCGCGCTGAGCTCGGCCAGGTCGCCCGTCTGCAGGATGGCGGCGGTCGCGTCGATGACGGGCTCGCGCGTGCCGATGGAGCCGGCCGAGGCGGGCAGCGGGTCGGCGCCCTCGCGCGGGATGCCGAGCGGCTCGATCGGGTGGGCACCCGCGCGCACCTGCGCGATCGGGTCGGCGTTCGCGTACTCGAGCGCGTAGGCGTCGTCGCGGTCGGCGCGCTCGAGCCAGGCGAGCGCGGCCTCGGGGGCCTCGTCGCCGAGCGCCTCGGCGCTCGCCCCGATCGCGGGATCGACGCCGATCGTGGCGCCCGCGCCGAGCGCCGCATCGAGCGCGGCGCGGGTGTCGCCGCCGATCTCGGTGGCGCGCTCGAGCTCGTCGGCGTCGAGCAGGCCGCTCGAGCCGACGCCCGCGTCGATGGGCGCGGCGAGCGCGAGCCGCGTGGGGCTCGACTCGCCCGGCTCGTCGCGCACGACGACGCTCGTGGCGCCCGAGAGGGAGGGGGCGGATGCCGCGAGCCCGTACGCGCCCCACGTCGCGCCGTCGAGGCCCAGGGCCTCGGCATCGACGGTGACCGTCTCCGACGCGCGCCCGAGCGCCGCGACCGCGGGCAGCTCGACCGACGCGACCGCAGAGCTCGCGACGATCGCCTGCCCCTCGAACCAGCGGCTGAGCGTGTAGCGGGTCGAGATGGGGTCGGCGGAGAGCAGCACGTCGACGGTCGTCGCGGGCTGCACGGCCATCGACGGGTTGTCGATCGAGACCGTGACCTCGAGGCTCTCGCCCTCGCTCAGCAGCGGGTCGACCGGCGCGATCATGAGCGTCGGCGCCTCCGGCGCGGCGGTCGCGCCGGCCTCGGGCGCGGCCGCGAGCGGGGCCGCGAGCAGCGCCGTCGCGACAGCCGCGGCGGCGCACGCTGTCGCGCGCCGTCGCGCCAGGCGACCTGCCGACAGCATGCGCCCAAGTGTAGGGAGTGCCGCCATGGGTCCCGCGCGACGACGGCGGCCGCGCCCGCCGCCGCGCGGGTGGGGCAGAATGGGCGGTCGTGACCGACATGGCCGAGGCGACCGCGCGACTGCACGCGCTCGTCGCCGCCGCGCCCACGGCGCAGCTCGCCGAGGCGTTCGCGGCCGCGGGCCACGAGCTGTCGCTCGTCGGCGGCCCGGTGCGCGACGCCTTCCTCGACCGGCCCGTCACCGACCTCGACTTCGCGTCGAGCGCGACGCCCGACGAGATCCTCGCGATCGTCGAGCCGCTCGCCGAGGCCACGTGGGACGTCGGGCGCGAGTTCGGCACCATCGCCGCGCGCATCGGCGCCGAGACGATCGAGATCACCACCTACCGCGCCGACCAGTACGACGGGGTCTCGCGCAAGCCGCAGGTCGCCTTCGGCGACGCGCTCGAGGACGACCTCGTGCGGCGGGACTTCACCGTCAACGCCATGGCGCTGCGGGTGACGCCGGTGCGCGGCGGGGGAGCGGGGGCGGATGCGTCGCCGCAGCTCGTCGACGTCGGCGGCGGCCTCGAGCACCTGCTGCAGCGCGTGCTCGACACCCCGCAGGCGCCGGAGCGCTCCTTCGACGACGACCCGCTGCGCATGATGCGCGCCGCGCGCTTCGCCGCGCAGCTCGGCTTCGACGTCGCCCCCCGCGTGGTCGAGGCGATGACGGCGCTCGCCCCGCGCATCCGCGACATCTCCGCCGAGCGCGTGCGCGACGAGCTCACCAAGCTGCTCCTCACCGCCCGCCCCGTGCCGGGCATCCGCCTGCTGACCGACACGGGCATCCTCGACATCGTGCTGCCGGAGGTGCCGGCGCTGCGGCTCGAGGCCGACGAGCACGCGCACCACAAGGACGTCTACGAGCACTCGCTCACCGTGCTGCAGCAGGGGATCGACCTCGAGGGCTCGCGGAGCCCCGGCGCGGCGCCCGACCTCGTCTCGCGCCTCGCGGGGCTGCTGCACGACATCGGCAAGCCGGCCACGCGGCGCATCGAGGGCCGCACCGTCACCTTCCACCAGCACGACCTCGTCGGCGCGCGCCTGGCGAAGCAGCGGCTGAAGGCTCTGCGCTTCGACAACGACACCGTGAAGGCGGTCGCGCGGCTCGTCGAGCTGCACCTGCGCTTCTACGGCTACGGCGAGCAGGCGTGGACCGACTCGGCGGTGCGGCGCTACGTGCGCGACGCGGGCCCGCTGCTCGAGCGGCTGCACATCCTCACGCGCTCCGACGTGACGACCCGCAACCGCCGGAAGGCCGAGCGGCTCGACTTCGCCTACGACGACCTCGAGCGGCGCATCGCCGAGCTCCGCGAGCAGGAGGAGATGGACGCGGTGCGCCCCGACCTCGACGGCGAGCGGATCATGGCCGTGCTCGGCATCGGCCCCGGCCGCGAGGTGGGGGAGGCCTACCGGATGCTGCTCGAGCAGCGGCTCGAGCACGGGCCGCTCGGCGAGGAGCGCGCCGAGGCGATCCTGCGCGAGTGGTGGGCGGCGCGCGCGGTGGACCTCTAGAGCGGAGACCCTCTCGGGTCTCCGCTGCGACCAGCGCCGACGTCCGTCGCGGGCGTCGGATCCCGCTCTGGCGCGCGGATGCGCGGGTGCGGTAGGATCGCCAGGTTGCGCGGGCTCCGCTCGTCCTCGAGCGCGAGGCCCCCGCACCATGCAACCCTCCTGCTGCAGACCGTCTGCAGCCGTTCTAGTCCGAAGGAGGTGGGTGAAGCATGCAGCAGTACGAGCTGATGGTGATTCTCGACCCGGAGGTGGACGAGCGCACTGTCGCCCCGTCGCTCGACAAGTTCCTGGGCGTGATCCGCAACGATGGCGGCACGATCGAGAGCGTCGACATCTGGGGCCGTCGCCGCCTGGCCTACGAGATCGACAAGAAGACCGAGGGCATCTACGCCGTCGTGAACTTCACGGCCGAGTCGGCCTCCACGAACGAGCTGGACCGACAGCTGAAGCTGTCCGAGGCCGTCATGCGCACGAAGGTCCTCCGCGCCGAGGAGGCCGTCACGCAGACCGGCGCCTCCAAGCGCCACGCCGAGGCCAAGGCCGCGAAGGCCGCCAAGGCCCCCGCTGCCGAGCCCGCTGCGCCCGCCGCAGAGGTCGAGGCCGAGTAGTCATGGCTGGCGAGACGATCATCACGGTCGTCGGCAACCTGACTGCCGACCCGGAGCTGCGCTACACGCAGAACGGTCTCGCGGTGGCGAACTTCACGATCGCGTCGACCCCCCGCACGTTCGACCGCCAGGCGAACGAGTGGAAGGACGGCGAGGCGCTGTTCCTCCGCGCGTCGGTGTGGCGCGAGTTCGCTGAGCACGTGTCGCAGAGCCTGTCGAAGGGCTCGCGCGTCATCGCGCAGGGTCGCCTGAAGCAGCGCTCGTTCGAGACGCAGCAGGGCGAGAAGCGCACCGTCATCGAGCTCGAGGTCGACGAGATCGGCCCCTCGCTCCGCTACGCGACCGCGCAGGTCACCCGCACGACGGGCGGCGGCGCTGGCCGCAGCTCCGGCGGCGGGCAGGGCCAGGTCGGCCAGGGCGGCGGCTTCGGCCAGCCCCAGCAGGCCGCCGACGAGCCGTGGGGCCAGCCGGCCGCGCAGCAGTCGGGCGGCGACGTCTGGGGAGCGCCCGGCACCTCCTACAACGACGAGACGCCCTTCTAAGGCCTCTCGCCCACCTATGCACTCCCGGGACGGCAGTCCCGAGCACGAAAGAAGGAACAATGGCTGGCAAGCCGCAGAACCGCAAGCCGCGGGGCCCGAAGGGCGGCAAGAACCTCGCCCCCGCGAAGGCGATCAGGGTCGGCGTCATCGACTGGAAGGACGTCGCGACGCTCAAGAAGTTCATCTCGGAGCGCGGCAAGATCCGCGCCCGTCGCATCACCGGCGTGTCGGTGCAGGAGCAGCGCCTGATCGCCAAGGCGATCAAGAACGCGCGCGAGATGGCGCTCCTGCCCTACTCGGGCGCCGGACGCTGAGGGGGCTGAACCATGGCAAAGCTGATTCTCACGAACGAGGTCTCCGGCCTCGGCTCCGCTGGTGATGTCGTCGAGGTGAAGAACGGGTTCGCCCGCAACTACCTCGTGCCCCAGGGCCTGGCTGTCGCGTGGTCGCGCGGCGGCGAGAAGCAGGTCGAGCAGATCAAGGCCGCCCGCGTCGCACGCGAGCACGCCACGATCGAGGAGGCGCAGGACCTCCGCGCCCGCCTCGAGGCGAACCCCGTCACGGTGAAGGTCAAGGCCGGCACCGAGGGCCGCCTGTTCGGCTCGATCCAGACGAAGGACATCGCCGACGCCGTCGAGGCAGCCGGTCACGGCTCCGTCGACAAGCGCGTCATCGAGATCCCGACGCCGATCCGCGCGGTGGGCGACCACCAGGCGACGGCTCGTCTGCGCGACGACATCGTCGCCCAGATCACGGTCCGCGTGGTCGCTGCCAAGTAGCGACCGCACGCTGCCGAGGGCCCGCATCCATCACGGATGCGGGCCCTTAGTCGTTCTGCGACGGGCCGGACGCGTGTCAAATCGAGCCCGCGACGCAAAGTCTCAACGTGTACTTGACACACGCTTCTCCCCACGGGGTGTGGAAACGGAAATGCCCGGTCAGAGGCGGTTTGGACGGTGATCCCGCGTTCGATTCCACAGATCTGTGCACAGGTGGGACCGGCGCGCGTCGGCGCGCCGCACGGCGTTGTCCCCAGCTCTCCACAAGCCTGTCCACAGAGCGATTCGCCCTCGCGCGGCAGCGCTCCTAGCCTGTGGAAGGCTCCCCTCCCGCGCGGTGTGGGTCGCCTGCGGCATCGTCGACAGCGAAGGGGGACGCGTGACGGATCTGGCGGAGATCGGGCTCGACGAGAGCCGCTACAGCGAGCGCACCCCGCCGCACGACATGCTCGCCGAGCAGTCGGCCATCGGCGGCATGCTGCTGTCGAAGGACGCCGTCGCCGACTGCCTCGAGACCGTGCGGGGCAACGACTTCTACCAGCCGAAGCACGAGATCGTCTACGAGGCGATCCTCTCCCTCTACTCGCGCGGCGAGCCCACCGACGTCATCACCGTCGCCGACGAGCTGACGAAGACCGCGATGCTCTCGCGCGCGGGCGGCGTGCAGTACCTGCACTCGCTCACGTCGATGGTGCCGACCGCGGCCAACGCCGGCTACTACGCCGAGATCGTCGCCGAGAAGGCCGTGCTGCGGCGGCTCGTCGAGGCCGGCACGCGCATCGTGCAGATGGGCTACGCGTCGGAGGGCGAGGTCACCGACCTCGTCAACCACGCGCAGGCCGAGATCTACTCGGTGATGGGCGAGGACCAGTCCGAGGACTACGTGCCGCTCAGCCTCGCCGTCGAGTCGGCGATCGAGGAGATCGAGGCCGCGAAGGGCCTCGACGGCGTCATGACCGGCGTGCCGACCGGCTTCCGCGAGCTCGACGAGCTCACGAACGGCCTCCACCCGGGCCAGCTCATCGTCGTCGCCGCCCGACCGGGCCTCGGCAAGTCGACGCTCGCGATGGACCTCGTGCGCTCGTGCTCGATCAAGAACGACCTGCCCTCGGTCTTCTTCTCGCTCGAGATGGGCCGCACGGAGATCGCGATGAAGCTGCTCTCGGCCGAGTCGAGCATCCTGCTGCAGAAGCTCCGCAAGGGCGCGATCGAGGGCCGCGATTGGACCACGCTCGCGCAGGTGCGCGGCCGCATCAACGACGCGCCGCTCTACATCGACGACAGCCCCAACCTGACGCTCGTCGAGATCCGGGCGAAGTGCCGCCGGCTCAAGCAGCAGGCGGGCCTCAAGATGGTGGTCGTCGACTACCTGCAGCTCATGACGAGCGGCAAGAAGGTCGAGTCGCGCCAGCAGGAGGTCTCGGAGTTCTCGCGCTCGCTCAAGCTGCTCGCGAAGGAGCTGCAGGTGCCGGTCATCGCGCTCTCGCAGCTCAACCGAGGCCCTGAGCAGCGCGGCGACAAGAAGCCCGCGATCAGCGACCTCCGCGAGTCGGGCTCGATCGAGCAGGACGCCGACATCGTGATGCTGCTGCACCGCGAGGACGCCTACGACCGCGACATCCGCCCCGGCGAGGCCGACATCATCGTCGCCAAGCACCGCGGCGGCCCCACCAAGACGATCCCGGTCGCCTTCCACGGCCACCTGGCCCGCTTCGTCGACATCGCACCGGGCATGGGCGCGGGTGAGGGCGGCGCCCCCGCCATGCCGCCAGGCGGCACGCCGTTCGGCGGCAGCCCGTACGGCGCCCCGCAGGAGCCGCCGCCCGTCGAGGGCTGAGCACGAGGAAGGGCCCGGCCGAGCGGCCGGGCCCTTCCTCGTCTGGCTGCGGTCAGCCCTGCTGGCCGACCGCGAAGTCGACGCGGCCGTCGGGGGCCGCGGATGCGTCGAGCACCTTGTCGTCGAGCGTGACGGCAGCCGACGGGTCGAGGAAGACCTTCGCGCCGGCAGCCTCGACGACCTGGTCGTCGGCCTCGGGCGCGGGAGCGACGGTCACGTTGAGGCCGGCGCCCTCGAGGTCCTGCGAGATGCGGATGCCGCCGGTCGGGGCTGCCTCGGCGTTCGCGACGATGCCGTTGATGACGGCCTGGGCGTTGTCGGTCAGGGTGAGCATGGCTGCTCCTCTCCATTGGCGAGTCGGCCACGATGCCGTGCCCGGGCCGGCCACGCAACCCGCGGGCAGGTCCCGGGCGTGTCGGCGGCGCGCATCCGCCGCCCGCCGACAGGGCAGACTCGGGGATCGTGACCACCGATGGAGCAGCCGGGCCGCGCCGGCTCGGCACCGGCTTCTGGCGCCTGTTCGCCTCGTCGACCGGCTCGAACCTCGCCGACGGCATGCTGCAGGCGGCGCTGCCGCTCGTCGCGGCGAGCCTCACCCGGGATCCGCTGCTCGTGTCGCTCGTGGCGTCGCTCGCGTTCCTGCCCTGGCTGCTGTTCGCGATCCCCGCGGGCGCGCTCGTCGACCGCATCGACCGGCGGCGCGCGATGCAGGGGGCCAACCTCGCCCGCGCCGCGATCCTGCTGGGGCTCGCGGTCGCGCTCGCGACGGGCTGGGCGAGCATCGGCGTCCTCTACGTCGCCGCCTTCCTGCTCGGCGTGGCCGAGACGGTCTACGACAACGCGGCGCGAGCGCTGCTGCCGCGCGTGGTGCGCCGCGACCAGCTCGAGCGGGGCAACTCGCTGCTGTCGACCGCCGAGTCGGTGAGCAACCTGTTCCTCGGCGCGCCGCTCGGCGCGCTGCTGTTCGCGCTGACGGCGGTGCTGCCGCTCGGCGCCGCCATCGCGATGTACGTCGTCGCCGCGACGCTCGTCGTGACGGTGCGCGGCTCGTTCGCGCCCGAGCGCGGCGCGCCGGCGACCCTCGCCGCCGACATCCGCGAGGGCCTCGGCTGGCTGCTGCACCACCGCATCCTGCGGCAGCTCGTGTGGGTGACGGGGCTCGGCGCCTTCGGCAACTCGGTCGCGAACGGCATCGCCGTGCTCTTCGCCCTCGACGTGCTCGGCATCGACGAGGCCGCCTTCGGCCTGCTGCTCGCCGCGATGGGCGTGGGCGCCGTGCTCGGCGCGCTGCTGTCGCCGGCGCTCACCCGCCTGCTCGGCCGCACGGCCGCGATGGGCGTGAGCGGCACGCTGTGCGGCGCGACGCTCGTGGGCATCGGGCTCTGGCCGACCCTCTGGGTGACGCTCGTCCTGTGGCCGCT
This sequence comes from Agrococcus sp. GW821-FHT14H11, assembly GCF_058803545.1. NCBI lineage: Bacteria > Bacillati > Actinomycetota > Actinomycetes > Micrococcales > Microbacteriaceae > Agrococcus > Agrococcus sp. GW821-FHT14H11. The sequence continues at coordinate 144,532 of NZ_JBXAPA010000004.1, read as the reverse complement.
CGGCGCGCTCGCGGTGAGCGCCTTCAACGTGCAGGTCATGTCGGTGCGGCAGGTGCTCATCCCGGATGCGCTCTTCGGGCGGGTGCAGGGCGCCTACCGCACCGTGCTCTGGGGCAGCATCCCGCTCGGCTCGGTGAGCGGCGGCGTGGTGGCGTCGCTCCTCGACCTGCCGAGCGCGATGGTGTTCGGCGGGGCGCTCGCCACGGTCGCCGGGCTCGGCACCTGGTGGGTGCTCGGCGTGCACCGGCGCGAGATCGCCGCGGCGTTCCTGCGGGAGGACGACCCGCTCAGGGCGTGATGAGCCGCCAGCTGCCCTCGGAGACGACCTCGACCTCGCCGTCGACCACGGCGATGGCCGTCTGGTCGTCGATGGCGTAGGTCGGCTCCGGGATTCCCGCCGCCCAGCGCTCGATGCTGGCGAGCGCCGCGTCCTCCATGCCCGGGCGGTCGAGGTGCGGGTAGAGCGCGACGTCGACGAGCCCGAGGGTCCGGTCGGCCTCCGAGGCCATGTCGCTGCCCTCGGGCACGAGCTCGAGGTCGAACTCGGCGTCGCAGTTGCGCGCGGTCGCCGCGATGCTGCGCGCGCTCACGCCGACGTAGACGGCGTCGGTCAGCGACGGCAGCAGATCGGCGAGCCCCGACCGCCGCATCCAGTGGCAGAGGTAGAGCACGTCGCCGCCCCAGACGAGCAGCGCGTCCGCCTCGCGCACCGCGGGCACCCAGCTCTCCTCGCGGATCGTGGGGAGCGCGGTGAGCTCGAGGACCCCCACCGACTTCCACCCGAGGTTCGCGAGCGGGCTGTCGGCCTCGCCGCGGATCGCCTCCCACGCAATCGACCCGCCCCCGGGGAACGGATGCACGGCGGTGGGGATGAGGAGCGCCGTCGACTCCGAGACGGGCTTGCCGAGCAGCGCCTCGAGCGCCGCCGCGATGCTCGGGTTGCTGATGCCCGAGGAGGTGAGGAGGAGCTTCACGAGGGCCTTCCGTCGTCGCCGTGCGCACGCGCATCCGCCGAGCCGCGCTGCGCGCCCGAGCGTACACCGGGGCCGCCAGCGGTGGTGCGGGCGGGCGCCTGCCAGACTGGGGCCATGCCCACCGACTCCGAGGCGCGTGTCGCCGTCTACATCGACTTCGACAACATCCTCATCTCCCGCTACGACCAGCTCCACGGCCGCGGCGCCTTCCACACCGATCGCGTGCGCACGCTGCCCGCCGACGGCCGCGAGTCGAAGGCGCGCACGCGCTTCTCGCAGGCCACCGTCGACCTCGGCGCCATCATCGACTACGCCTCGAGCTACGGATCGATCGTGCTGAGCCGCGCCTACGCCGACTGGTCGGTGCCCGCGCACGCGGCCTACCGCGACCAGCTGCTCGCGCGCGCGGTCGACCTCGTGCAGATGTTCCCGACCACCCGCTCGCTCAAGAACGGCGCCGACATCCGCCTCTCGATCGACGTGGTCGAGGATCTCTTCCGCCTCGACAACATCACCCACGTCGTCGTCGTCGCCGGCGACAGCGACTACATCGCGCTCGCGCAGCGCACGAAGCGGCTCGGCCGCTACATGGTCGGCATCGGCGTCGCCGGCAGCACCTCGAAGTCCCTCGCCGCCGCGTGCGACGAGTTCGCCGACTACGACGCGCTGCCCGGCATCGAGCCGGTCGCGCTCGACGAGCCCGAGGGCGAGCCGGATGCGCCGGAGCCCACGCCCGCCGAGGCGAAGCAGATCCAGGCCGAGGCGGAGGCCGTCGCCGCGCCCGAGCAGCCGCCGGCCCGCCGCCGCCGTCGCGCGACGAGCGAGTCGGTCGCCCAGGCGCAGGACGAGGTCGCGATGACGCCCGAGCAGCGCGGCGACGCCGCGACGGGCCTGCTCGAGCGGGCCCTGCGCATCCTGCACCAGAAGGGCGACGACGAGTGGCTGCACGCCAACGTCGTCAAGGAGCAGATGAAGCGCATGGACCCGGTCTTCAACGAGAAGTCGCTCGGCCACCGCTCCTTCTCGGACTTCATCGGCGCGCGCGGCGCGCTCGTCGAGGTGCGCGAGGAGGGGCAGGCGCGCCTGCTGAAGCTGAAGAGCCAGTAGCCCATCCGCTCGTCGCGCTGTCAGCCGTGGCGTGCAGGATGGATGCATGCCGGAGCTGCCGGAGGTCGAGGCCCTGGCGGCCGATCTGGGCGAGCGCCTGATCGGCCGCACGATCCGCCGCGTCGACGTGCCGTCGATCGCCGCGCTCAAGACCTTCGACCCGCCCGTCGACGCGCTGCACGGCACGGCCTTCACCGCCGTCGGCCGCCGGGGCAAGCACCTCGTGCTCTCGGTCGACAGCGGGCTGCACCTCGTCGTGCACCTCGCGCGGTCCGGATGGGTGCGGTGGCGCGACGCGGCGCCGAGCCCGACCGCGGGGCGCGGCCGGGGTCCGCTCGCCGCCCGCATCGTGCTCGAGCGGCGCGAGGGCGACGAGGGCGTGGGCGGCGACGGCGTCGACATCACCGAGCAGGCGACGCAGAAGCGGCTCGCCATCCACGTCGTCGCGCACCCCGACCAGGTGCTCTCGATCGCGACGCTCGGTCCCGAGCCGCTGGATCCGGCGTTCACCGAGGAGCGCTTCGCCGGCATCCTCGCGCACGCCGGCCGTGCCCAGATCAAGGGCGTCCTGCGCGACCAGCGCCGCATCGCCGGCATCGGCAACGCCTACTCCGACGAGATCCTGCACGCGGCGCGCATGTCGCCGTTCCACCCGGCGTCGATGCCGGCCGACGACGTGCACCGCCTCTACGAGGCGCTGCAGCAGGTGCTCGGCGAGGCGGTCGAGCGGGCGCGCGGCGTCACGGCCTCGTCGCTCAAGGCCGAGAAGCGGCAGGGGCTGCGCGTGCACGGCCGCAAGGGCGAGGCGTGCCCCGTGTGCGGCGACACCGTGCGGCAGGTCATCTACGCCGACAGCACCTTCGAGTACTGCGCGACCTGCCAGACGGGCGGCAAGCCGCTCGCCGATCGCGTGCTGTCGCGGCTGGGCGTGCGCCGCTGACGGCTGCCCTCTGCGGGCTGCGGCTCAGAGGCTGCCGGCGACGACGGTCCACGGCTGGATCGTCACGACCCGCACGCCCGGCGCCTCGTAGTACGGGTCCTCGGCGAGGGCCGCCTTGACCTCGTCGACGTCGTCCGAGTGGAAGAGCAGCAGCGCGCCCGACTGGTCCTCGAAGGGGCCGGCGGCGGCGAGCAGGCCGCGCTCGTGCAGGCCCTGCAGCAGCTCGCGGTGGCGGGGGCGCAGCTCGAGGCGCGCCGGGTCGTCCGAGAAGGCGGTGATGACGGCGATCATGCACTCAGCCTAGGCAGTGGCGGCGGGCCCGCCCGCACATGACGGACGGGCGGATGCCCCGCCCGGGTGAGCAGGGCATCCGCCCGTCGTGTGCGCGGTGCGGTCAGGCCGCGGTGCGCTCCGCCTGCGCCGAGACCTCGACCAGCTGCGCGACGGCCGCGCGGAGCGGCTCGGCGGAGCGGGCGACGAACGCGCTCGCGTCGACCATGCGCATCGCGTCGTCGAAGTCGGTCGGCTGGAACGGCATCCGCACGCCCTCGCCCTGCAGGTCGAGGCCGATGTAGGAGAGCACGGCGGTGAGCTGCGCGGCGGCCGAGGCGCCGCCCGACCAGCCGTAGGAGACGACGACGGCGGGCAGGTCGACCCACTCGGCCTTCAGGTAGTCGATCGCGTTCTTGAGCGCCGCCGGGTAGCCGCTGCTGTAGTCGGGGGTGAGGAACACGACGCCGTCGAGCGCGTCGATGCGCTCGGCCCAGGCGACCGAGTGCGGCTGGCTGCGCACGCCGGAGGCCGGCGGCAGCGCCTCGTCGAGCAGCGGCAGCGCGATCTCGGCCAGGTCGAGCATGACGGCGTCGCCGCCCGCGGCCTCGATGAGCGTCGCGATCTCGTCGGCGACCGGGCGACCGACGCGGACGGGACGGGTGCTGCCGACGATGATGCCGACCTGGGGGCGCTGGGACATGGGTCTCCTCGGGACGTGGATCAGGGTGCGGCGCGATGCTGCGCCGTCTGGGCCAACGCCCCGTCGGATATCAGATATTCCCGGCGCCCCGGGCCCGGCTCAGCCCAGGAAGGTGCGGGCGGCCGTGACCATCGCGCGGGTCGCCGTGTCGAGCGTCGGCTGCATCACGGGGATGAAGTTCGGCGAGTGGTTCGAGGGCACGTCGACGTCGAAGGTGCCGCGCTCCCGCGCCGAGGCGACCGTCTCGGCGTCGAAGCCGCCGTAGACCCAGTAGACGTAGGGCGCGCCCCACGTCGCGGGGAGGTCGCTGAAGTCCTCCGAGCCGAGCACGGGCTCCTGGGGCAGGTGCTGCTCGCCGAACTCCGCGTCGAACGCGACGCCGAGCTTCGCCGCCGCCACGTCGTCGTTGATGGTGAGGGGTGCCGCGGGGCCTGCCTCGATCGTCGCGGGCGGCGCGCCGGCGGCCTGCGCCTCGCCCTGCACGATGCGCTCGATCGCGGCGAGCACCTTGTCGCGCACGGGCTGCTCGAAGGTGCGGATGTTGATCTCGAAGCGCGCGTGCTCGGGGATGATGTTCTGCTTCGTGCCGGCGTGGAACGTGCCGACCGTGACGACCGCTCGGTCGGACGGCGCGACCTCGCGCGACACGATCGTCTGCAGGCGCACGACCATCGAGGCGGCGAGCACGATCGGGTCGATCGTCTTCTCGGGCTGCGATCCGTGGCCGCCGCGGCCGTGCACGGTGACGATGACGTGGTCGCTGCCGGCCATGACGGGGCCGGGCGCCGTGAAGACCTCGCCGGCGGCGCCCGGGAAGACGTGCTGGCCGAGCGCGATGTCGATGCCGTCGGGCAGCAGCTCGCGCAGCCCCTCCTGCATCGTGAGCGCGCCGGTGATGAGCTCCTCCGCGGGCTGGAAGACGGCGACGATCGTGCCCGACCAGTCGTCCTGCTCGGCGAGCACGCGCAGGGCTCCCTGCAGCGAGGCCATGTGGGTGTCGTGGCCGCACGCGTGCATGACGCCCACCCGCTGGCCCTCCCAGTCGTCGGTCTCGGTCGAGCGGTAGGGCACCTGCTCGACCTCGGTCACCGGCAGGCCGTCCATGTCGGCGCGCAGCAGCACCGTCGGGCCCTCGCCGCGGCGGAGGATGCCGACGACGCCGGTCGACTCGCCGACCTGCTCGTGCGTCTCGTAGCCCGCCTCGCGCAGCAGCTCGGCCATGCGTGCCGCGGTGCGGTGCTCGCGCAGCGAGAGCTCGGGGTGCGCGTGCAGCTCGCGGTAGAGGTCTTCGATGAAGGGGCGGTGGCGCTCGAGGGTCATGCGGCCAGGCTAGCCGCGGCGGCGCCCGCCCGGGGCGGTCCTGCCGCCGCGCTCCGGCGCCGGGCCGCGTGCCGCACCGGCGATAGGATCGGGGGGAACCGTGAGGAGAGCCGTGACCGCCCAACCGAGCACCTCGCAGAGGCTGCTTCCGTGGCACCTCCCTGCGATGCGCGCAGTGCCGGCCCTCGTCGTCGGCCTGCCGCTGCCCTTCATCCCGCTGCACTCGCCGCTCGTCGGGCTCGTGACGCTCGCCGTGCTGGCCGGCGGCACCGCCGCGGCGCTGTGGCTCGGCCGCGCGCTCGTGCCTGCGGGCGCGGCTCGCTGGCCGGTGCCGGCCGCTGCGTGGTCGGCGCTCGTCGCCGTCGTCGCGGTGGTGCTCGCGCTCGCCGCGCCCACCGAGACATCGCTCGGCCTGCTGGTCGCGGCGTGGGCGCTCGTCACCGGCGCGCTGGAGCTGCGCGGCTGGTGGCGGATGCGGGGCGAGACCGACCAGCGCACGCTGCGGCTCGTGCACGACTGGCGCGCCGTCGGCGTGCTCGCGATCATCCTGGGGCTGGTGTTCGCCTTCGTGCGCGACGCCGTCACCCTCACCGGCATGCTCGGCGCCTACGCCGTCATCGTCGGCGTCTACCACGCGCTCGCGGCGCTCTCCGCACGCCCGGCGCGCACCACGAGCGAGCGGAGCGAGGCATGAGCGAGCAGCAGCAGCACGACGACGGACCCATCCAGCCCACGCGGCGGCAGCAGCTGAAGCCCTTCGAGTACCTGGCGTTCGCCGCCGTCGCGGGCGCGTTCGTGGGACTCGTGATCCTGCTGTCGGTGCGCGACGTCGTGCTCGCGCTCGTGTTCGGGGGCGTCGGCTTCATCGGCACGCTCCTCATCACGGCGACGCTGATGCTCGCGATCAAGCCGAAGGGCCGCTCGGCGGCCGACCTCGACAAGCGCGAGGGCTTCGAGCGGTGAGGCGCGCAGCGCCCGTCGGCGCGGGCGCCCTCGCGGCGCTGGTGCTCGCGCTCGCGCTCGCGGGCTGCTCGATGTCGGCCCTCGGGCCTGCGCCGCAGCCGACCGCGACCGGGAGCGGCACGCCCCGCGACGCATCCGCACCGGACGGCCCGCACCTGACGGCCGAGGGGCGGGTGTTCGACCCCGTCGCCGACGACGTCGACCCCGACGGCGAGTGCGAGGGCGAGTCGGGGCGCGAGACGCTCGAGCTGTTCGACCGGGCCGCGTGGCCCGAGCTCGACGTGCGCGCGGGCGAGGCGCGCATGACGTGCGGCAACGCCGACGGCGCGGGCTGGCGGCACATCGCCGACGGCCACACGGGCGACTTCGACGAGCTCGCGGCGCTCATCGGCGCCGAGTGGGAGGACGTCGCGTGGTTCGCGATCGACCGCGCGCTCGAGCAGCCGACGCGCGTCGAGGCGTACCGCGACGACATCGTCAACTACGACGTGCTCGTCGAGCACGTGGAGGGCGGCGAGGTGCAGCGCTCCTGGATGGTCACGGTCGGCGTCGGCCTCGGCTCCGGCCAGATCATCACGGCGTTCCCCGACGAGCAGCGCTGACCCGGCCTGGCAGGCTGGGTCGCATGCGCGATCTCGTGGACGTCGACTGGCTGGCCGAGCACCTGCGCGACGACGACCTCGTCGTGCTCGACGCGAGCATGGCGCCGCCGGGCTCGGGCGACCCGCTGCCGGCCGACGGCATCCCGGGCGCCGTGCGCTTCGACCTCGAGGGCGCCTTCTCGCGCCACGACGAGTCGGATGGGCTCGGCCCGGTGGGCGTGCACGACATGCCCGCGCCGGCCGACTTCGAGCGCGCGCTCCGCGCGATCGGGGTGCGCGCGGGCGACCGGGTCGTCGCCTACGACGCGGCCGGGCTGTTCTCGAGCGCCCGCGCCTGGTGGATGCTGCGGGCCGCAGGCATCGACGCGGCCGTGCTCGACGGGGGCCTGCCCGCCTGGACCGACGCGGGGCATCCGCTCGCACCGGTCGCGGCGTCGACCGGTCGCGACGGCGACGTCGTCGTGCGGTGGGATGCGTCGGCGCTCGTCGACGCGGACGCCGTCGCGGCCGCGCTCGCCTCGGGCGAGGCCGCGGTGCTCGACGCCCGCTCGCCGAGCCGGTTCTCGGGCGACGAGCCCGACCCGCGCGAGGGCGTGCGCGCCGGCCACATGCCGGGCGCGGGATCGCTGCACTACGCGACGCTCGCCCCGGGCGGCCGCATGCTGCCCCCGGAGCAGCTCGCCGAGCGGCTGCGGGCGGCGGCGGGGGAGCGGCCGATCGTCGCGAGCTGCGGCTCGGGCGTGACCGCCGCCGTGATCGCGCTGGCCGCGACGCTCGCCGGCCGCGAGGTGGCCGTCTACGACGGCTCGTGGTCGGAGTGGGGCCGTGCCGACTCGGGCCGCCCGGTCGCGACCGGCGCCTGACGCGGCCGCTGCTGGCAGCCCAGCGGCCGGCGAGTGGGGCCGCTGCGCCCGACTAGGTCGGGCGCGCCGGCCCCGCTCGGGCGCAGCCGCCCCAGTCGGCGCGGGCGGCGCGCAGCGCACGCGCACCGGCGCGCCGCTTCTTTGAGCGGTTCACGATTGTGGCTAGGGTGGGGAGCGTGACCGAGACCGACGCCGAGCTGCTCCGCGAGCGGGGCCTCCGCGTCACGCAGGGGCGGCTCGCGGTGCTCGACGTGCTCGAGCGCATGCCGCACGCCGACGCCGAGAGCGTGCACTGCGCGCTCGAGGCCGCAGGCCACGACACCTCGGTGCAGTCGGTGCACAACGTGCTCGGCGACCTCACCGCCGCCGGGCTCCTGCGCCGCTTCGAGCCCGAGCGCTCGCCGGCCCGCTACGAGCGCCGCGTCGACGACAACCACCACCACGCGCTGTGCGCGCGCTGCGGCCGCGTCGAGGACGTCGACTGCGTCATCGGCGAGGCCCCCTGCCTGCACGCCGACGCCCCGCCCGGCTTCACCGTGCAGGCGGCGGAGGTGACGTTCGTCGGCGTCTGCGCCGACTGCGGCGGCCGGGAGGCGGACGCCGCCTGACCGGCCCCGTCGGGGCCGCACCCGACGACGCGGGCACCGTCGCCCATCCGCACCGCCGACGTCGCGACCGCGCCCGCGCGACCGCGCGCACCCAGACCTGACCAACGACACGCAACGGAAGAGGAAGCATGACGACACCCACCACGAACAGCGTCGGCACCCCGATCGCGAGCGACGCGCACTCGCAGAGCGTCGGCGCCGACGGCGCGATCGCGCTCACCGACCACTACCTGGTCGAGAAGCTCGCCCACTTCAACCGGGAGCGCGTGCCGGAGCGCGTGGTGCACGCCAAGGGCGGCGGCGCCTACGGCCGGTTCGTCACGACGGGCGACGTGAGCGCGTACACGCGCGCCGCGCTCTTCCAGCCGGGCGTCGAGACCGAGATGCTCGCCCGCTTCTCGACCGTCGCCGGCGAGCAGGGCAGCCCCGACACGTGGCGCGACCCGCGCGGGTTCGCGCTGAAGTTCTACACGACCGAGGGCAACTACGACCTCGTCGGCAACAACACCCCCGTCTTCTTCATCAAGGACGGCATCAAGTTCCCCGACTTCATCCACTCGCAGAAGCGCCTGCCGGGCTCGCACCTGCGCGACAACGACATGCAGTGGGACTTCTGGACCCTGAGCCCCGAGTCGGCGCACCAGGTCACGTGGCTCATGGGCGACCGCGGCCTGCCGAAGAGCTGGCGCCACATGGACGGCTTCGGCTCGCACACCTATCAGTGGATCAACGCCGACGGCGAGCGCTTCTGGGTGAAGTACCACTTCAAGACCGACCAGGGCAACGCGTTCCTGCCGCAGGCGGAGGCCGACGAACTCGCCGGCAGCGACGCCGACCACCACATCCGCGACCTCTACTCGGCGATCGAGGAGGGCGACTTCCCGTCCTGGACGCTCTCGGTGCAGGTCATGCCGTACGCCGACGCCGCGACCTACCGCTTCAACCCCTTCGACCTGACGAAGGTGTGGCCGCACGGCGACTACCCGCTCATCGAGGTGGGCCGCATGACGCTCGACCGCAACCCCGGGAACTACTTCGCCGAGATCGAGCAGGCGGCGTTCAGCCCCGCCCACTTCGTGCCCGGCATCGCGGCGAGCCCCGACAAGATGCTGCAGGCGCGCATCTTCAGCTACGCCGACGCGCACCGCTACCGCATCGGCGTCAACCACGCCGAGCTGCCGGTGAACGCCGCGCGGGCGACCGAGGTGCACTCCTACGACAAGGAGGGCTCGATGCGCCACGGCTTCCGGCCCGCGTCGGCGCCCGTGTACGCGCCGAACTCCTTCGGCGGACCGGCGGCGGATGCGGCTGCGGCCGGTGACGACCGCGGGTGGCAGAGCGACGGGGAGCTGATCCGCGCTGCCGCCACCCTGCACCCCGAGGACGACGACTTCGGCCAGGCCGGCACGCTCGTGCGCGAGGTGCTCACCGACCCCGAGCGCGAGCGGCTCGTGGCGAACATCGTCGGCCACGTCGGCAAGACGCGCGTGCCCGAGATCCGCGCCCGCGCCATCCAGTACTGGAAGAGCGTCGACGCGGGCCTCGGCGCGCGCGTCGAGGCGGGGCTGACCCCGATCGACGAGCCCCGCACGTCGCTCGCGTCGGAGCCGGTGCGCACGCCCGCCGTCTTCTGATCCACGGCGCCCTCGCGCCCGCGGCCCGCACCGGCACCTCGCGGGGGCGGGCCGCGTCGCGTCGGGCGTGTGGCGCGATGGCAGGCCTCAGGGGCGCAGCAGCACCTTCACCGCGCGCCGCTCGTCCATCGCCCGGTAGGCCTCGGCGGCCTCGTCGAGCGGCAGCTCGAGGTCGAAGACGGCGGATGCGTCGAGGTCGCCGGCGAGCACGGCCGGCACGAGCTCGGGCAGGTAGCGCACGACCGGCGCCATGCCGCCGCGGAGCCCGATGTTGCCGCGGAACGCCGTCGGCCAGGGGATCTGCACGCCGTGCGGCACGCCGACGAAGCCGACCGTGGCGCCGGGGCGGGCGGCGCCGAACGCTGTGAGCATCGACTGCTCGGTGCCCACGCACTCGAGCACCGCATCCGCCCCCACCCCGTCGGTGAGCTCGCGCACCGCCTCGACCGCGTCGTCGCCGCGCTCGGCCACGAGGTCGGTCGCGCCGGAGGCGGTCGCGATGCGCTGCCGCTCGGGGTTGCGCGAGAGGGCGATGATGCGCTCGGCGCCGAGGCGCCTCGCCGAGAGCACGCCGCACAGGCCGACGGCGCCGTCGCCGACGACGACCGCGGTCGAGCCGGGCACGACGCCGGCCGAGACGGCCGCGTGGTAGCCGGTCGGCAGCACGTCGCTGAGGGCGAGCACCGCCGCGTGCTGCTCGGGCGCGGGCGCCTCGTCGAGCACGAAGCACGTGGCGTCGGCGTTCGTCACGCGCGTCAGCTCGGCCTGGCCGCTGCCGGTCATCGCGAGCTCGACGCAGCCCTGCGTCTGGCCGGCGAGGCAGTGCACGCAGCGGCCGCAGCAGTGGTCGAAGGGCACGATGACGAAGTCGCCGACGCGCACGCGCGCGACGTCGGGACCGATCGCCTCGACGACGCCGATCGCCTCGTGGCCGATCGTGCGGGGCTCGGGCACCTCGTTCGCGCCGCGGTAGGGCCACAGGTCGGAGCCGCACACGCAGCCGGCGACGACGCGCACGATGGCGTCGGTCGGCCGCTCGAGCGCGGGGTCGGCCCACTCCTCGACGCGGATGTCTCCAGGGGCATGCAGGATGGTCGCTCGCATGCCTCCAGCCTGGCACGCGGTGCCCGCGCGCGCGGCGAGCGCGGGCGCGGGCGCGGGCGGCGCGCGCCTACGGCAGGCGGTCGACGAGCGCGCTCGCGACGCCCGTGTAGGCGTGGGGCGTCAGGCCCCGCAGCCGCTCCTTGGCGGCATCCGAGATGTCGAGCCCGTCGACGAACGCGATGAGCTCGGCCTGGCCGACGCGCTGCCCGCGGGTGAGCTCCTTCAGCTGCGCGTAGGGGTCGGCGATCGACGAGCGGCCCGCGAGCACCTCGGCGCGGATGACCGTCTGGATCGCCTCGGCGAGCACCTCCCAGTTGCCCTCGAGCGCGGCGTCGAGCGCGGCGTCCGAGACGGCGATCTCGCCGAGGCCGCGGCGCAGGTTGTCGAGCGCGAGCAGCGAGTGGCCGAGCGCGACGCCGATGTTGCGCTGCGTCGACGAGTCGGTGAGGTCGCGCTGCAGGCGGCTCGTGACGAGCGTCGCCGAGAGCGACTCGAGCATGGCCGAGGCGATCTCGAGGTTGGCCTCGGCGTTCTCGAAGCGGATCGGGTTGATCTTGTGCGGCATCGTCGACGAGCCGGTGGCGCCGGCGACCGGGATCTGCGTGAACGCGCCGAGCATGATGTAGGTCCACACGTCGGTGGCGAGGTTGTGCAGGATGCGCCCGGCGTGCGAGATGGCGCCGAAGAGCTCGGCCTGCCAGTCGTGCGACTCGATCTGCGTCGTGAGGGGGTTCCAGGTGAGCCCGAGGTGTTCGACGAAGGCGGATGCGGTGGCCGGCCAGTCGGCGTCGGGCTCGGCCACGACGTGGGCCGAGAAGGTGCCCGTGGCGCCGGCGAACTTGCCGAGCACCTCGACCTGCTCGATCCGCCTCGCCTGCCGCTCGAGGCGCCAGGCGACGACCGCGAGCTCCTTGCCGAGCGTCGTCGGCGTCGCGGGCTGGCCGTGCGTGAGCGACAGCATGGCGCGGTCGCGCTGCTCGACGGCGAGCTCGCGCAGGCGGTCGATGACGGCGCGCAGCGCCGGCATCCAGACATCCTGCACGGCGGTGCGGATCGTGAGGGCGTAGGAGAGGTTGTTGATGTCCTCGCTCGTGCAGGCGATGTGCACCGCCTCCGAGAGCCGCTCGAGGCCCTGCTCCGAGAGCCGCTCGCGCACGAGGTACTCGACCGCCTTCACGTCGTGCCGCGTGACGGCCTCCTTGCCGGCGAGCCAGTCGACCTCGTCCTGGCCGAACGCGGCCGCCCACTGCCGCAGCGCATCCGCGTCCGCGGCGTCGACCGGGCTCGCGCCGAAGAGCCGGTGCTCGGCCACCCAGAGCAGCCACTCGACCTCGACGTGCACGCGGGCCCGGTTGAGGCCCGCCTCCGACAGGTGCTCGGCGAGCCCCCCGACCTGCCGCTGGTAGCGGCCGTCGAGGGGGGAGAGGGGCTGGGCGGGCAGCGACATGGGGCTCCTTCAGGGGCGCATGGCGGGCTGGATCTGGCGGAACAGCCTGCCGACGGCGGTCTCGATCTGGCGCAGGACGGTGCCGAAGAACGCGTCCTCCGAGTAGTAGGGGTCGGGCACGTCGGGCCCGGTGGCGTCGGGGTCGAACGACAGCAGCAGCCGGATCTTGGAGTGCTGCTCGTCGGTGCGGGCGAGCGAGCGCAACGCGCGCTCCTGGCCCCGGTCGAAGGCGATCACGAGGTCGAACGAGTCGAGCCACTTGGCCTTGAACTGCTTGGCGCGGTGGGCGACGGCGTCGTAGCCCGCGTCGCTGAGCGCCGCGAGCGTGCGCGGGTCGGCGGTCTCGCCCACGTGGTACTCGCTGATGCCGGCGCTCGCGACCAGGAGCCGCTCGGCGACGCCGCGGCGCTTGGCGAGCTGCTCGAAGACCGTCGCCGCCATCGGCGAGCGGCAGATGTTGCCGGTGCACACGAAGCAGACCCGGAAGCGGGTCGCATCGGCGAACTCCCGGTCGATGGTCACACGCCCCATTGTGGCAAACCCGGGACGCCGCGGGGGCGGTCGCCGGCAGCGCTGTCCACAGGGGCGCCGTCGGGCGCAACGGGCGCGGGCCGGTGGATGCGACGGTGCGGCTCGGAGGTGGGCCCATGACGATGACGGATGCGGCTGCGGCGGCCATGCGCGCGAAGGCCGCCGGCGAGGCGCGGGCGGCGATCGCGGCGGTGCAGCGCGCCGGCCGGCTGCTCGACGACGCGGCGTCCCTCGTGGTGCTGCGCGGGCAGGAGGCGTGGCTCGGACCCGCGCGCGACGCGTTCGACGCGCGCGGGCTCGCGCTGCGCGACCGGCTCTCGGCGGAGGAGCACGAGCTGCGCGTGCTCGCGCTCGCGATCGAGGGGGCGATGTGAGCGGCGGCCGGGGCGAGGCGCGCGACGGCGGCGGGGGCGCGTTCGGCGGGCCGGTCGCGGGCGGCGGCGCCTTCGGCGGCCACGAGGGCGGGGGCGGATCGTTCGGCGGCCCGGGCTGGGGCGCCGCGGCCGCGGCCCCGGCGGCGCCGAAGGCCGGCGTGGAGGTCGCGTGGGACCCGAGCGTCACGGGTGCCGCGTGCGCGCAGCTGCGCGACGCGGCCTGGCGCGTGCGCGACGCGGTGCGCGCGCTGCACGCCGCGCCGCCCCTCGGGCACGCGTCGGCACCCGGCATCAGGGTCGCGGCGCTCCGCGACTGCGCCGCCGCCATCGACGACCGGGCGGCGGCCGCGCAGGCGCTCGTCGTCGAGCTCGACCGCCTGCACGACGACACGATGCTCGCCGGCCGCGCCTACGAGCTGGCGTCGGATGCCGTGCTGCGGCTCGTCGAGGAGCTCGCGGGCGGGGTCGCGTGGGGCGCCGGCGTCGCCGCGCGGGGCCTCGTGGCCGGGGCGGTCGGCTCGGCGCCGGCGTGGATGCCGCTGCTCGCGGTGGGCGCGGGCGCGGCGCTCGCGATCGGCCTCGTCGCCGTGCCGCTCGCCGCCCGGCTCGCGGCGACGCATCCGCAGCACGCGGCGGCGCTGCTCGCCCACGCGGAGGCCGCGGGCGTCTCGGTCGAGCAGCTCATGGCGCAGGCGGCGTCGTTCTGGGATCGCTCGAGCGAGGCGCTGCTCGCGCAGCCCGGCTTCGTCGGCGCGCTCGGGCTCGCGATGGAGTCGACCGACGAGGCGCTCGCGGGGTTCCTCGGCGTGCCGCTGCCGGTCGCGGCGCGGCTCGAGTCGGCGATCGGGCAGGACGAGCAGCTCGCGCTGCTCGCCGCGGGCGCCGCGCTCGGCCTCCGGGTGGGCGGCGGCCTGTCGCCGGTGCGGGCGGGCGCGGTCACCCCGGTGCAGCCGCCGGTGCGGCCGGTCTCGTCGCCGGGGCAGGCGATGGCGATCATCCGCGACCAGGAGCAGCAGGTCGTCGTGCACGAGCTGCGCATGCCCGACGGCTCGCGCCGCTTCCAGGTGTTCGTGCGCGGCACCGAGACCTTCCGCACCGACCCGGCGACGGGCCTCGACGGGCCGGCGAACGTCGAGAACGCGGCCTCGACGCCGCACCTGCTCGTCGGCTCCGACGCCGCGGTGGCCGAGGCGATGGTGGCCGCGGGCGTCGGGCCCGACGACCCGGTCGACCTGTTCGGCTACTCGCAGGGCGGCGCCGCGGTCGCGAACGTCGCCGCGTCGGGCCGCTTCGACGTCGAGTCGGCGCTGCTCATCGGCGCCCCGTCGGCGACCGCCGAGATCCCGCCCGAGGTCGCGGTGCTCGCGGTCGCGCACGCGGGCGACCCGACCCCCGCGGCCGACGGCCTCGCCGACGGCGGCGGCCCGCCGCAGATCCTCGTCGAGAGCGCCGGCGGCCACGGCACGGGCTTCGCCGCCCGCCACTCGCAGGACGAGTACGTCGAGACGCTCCACCGGGCCGCGCGCGACGACGTCGTGGTCGCGCGCTGGACCGAGCGGATGCGCACGGTCACCGAGGCCGGCACGCCGGTCGCCGGGTACGGGGTGCACGTGCACCGCGAGTGAGCTGCGCGAGGCTGAGCGCTCCGGGCTCACCTCTCGCGAGGACGCTCCTTGCCGAAGATCGGCCGCGTCACGATCGTGATCAGCCAGGTGAGGAAGGCGATGCAGACCGCCGCGAGCATGCCCCACCAGAAGTTCTCGACGTCGATCCCGTAGCCGACGAGCTGCGAGAGCCAGTGCACGATCATCAGCAGGAACGCGTTCACGAAGAGCGCCACGATGCCGATCGTGAGGATGTAGAGCGGGAACGCGACGATGCGGATCAGGTTGCCGATCGTGGCGTTCACGAGCGCGAACACGAGCGCCACGCCGAGCGTCGTCACCGCGAGGTGCCACCACTGGCCGCCGAACGGCACGATCTCGATGCCCGGCACGAAGAGGGTCACGAGCCAGATCGCCACGGCGGTGAAGATCACGCGGAGCAGGAAGCGCATGGCCAGATCATGGCACCCATATCCCCCAACCGAGCCGAGACTCGCAATAGCCTGAGCCGGTGACTGTGCGACTTCGACCCGAGATCGCGTCGGTGCCCCCGTACCAGCAGGGGCGGCCCGCGCCGGAGGGCGGCTACAAGCTCTCCAGCAACGAGAACCCCTTCCCGCCGCTGCCGGCGGTGGTGGAGGCCGTGCAGCGGGAGGCGGAGCGCGTGAACCGCTACCCGCGGCCCGGCGCCCCCGAACTGAAGGCGGCGCTCGCCGCCCAGCTCGGCGTCGACGTGGAACGGGTGCTCATCGGCGACGGCTCCGCGTCGCTCCTGCAGCAGCTCATCCACGCGGTCGCGGGCCCCGGCGACGAGGTCGTCTACGCCTGGCGCTCCTTCGACGCCTACCCGCTGTTCGTGCGCACCGGCGGCGCGACGCCGGTCGAGGTCCCGAACGACGCGCAGCACGCGCACGACCTCGACGCGATGGCCGACGCGATCACCGAGCGCACCCGCGCCGTCATCGTCTGCAGCCCCAACAACCCCACCGGCACGATGGTCGGCGCGGCCGAGCTCGACGCGTTCCTCGCCCGCGTGCCGTCCGACGTGCTCGTCATGCTCGACGAGGCCTACGTCGAGTTCGTGCGCGAGCCGACGTTCGACGGCATCGCCCTCCAGCGCGCGCACGACAACGTCGTCGTGCTGCGCACCTTCTCGAAGGCGCACGGCCTCGCGGGCCTCCGCGTCGGCTACGCCGTCGGCGACCCCGCGGTGCTGCGCGGCGCCGACCTCACGGGCGTGCCGCTGTCGCAGACGGCACTCGCCTCCGCCGCCGCGCTCGCCGCCATGGCGCACGTCGACGAGACGATGGCGCGGGTCGCGCGGCTCGCCGAGCAGCGCGACGCGCTCTGGCAGCGCCTCGTCGACGCGGGCGTGCCGGTGCCGAAGCCGCACGGCAACTTCGTCTGGGTGCCCTCCCGCACCGACCAGCAGGAGGCGATCCACGACATCCTCTTCGCCAACCGCATCGTCGCCAAGGTCTTCCCCGACGGGGTGCGCATCTCGATCGGCGAGCCCGAGGCCGACGAGCACGTTCTGGCGGCGGCGACCGCGATCCGGGCGCTGCCGTGACCGGTGCCGCCACGGCGACCGAGCCCATCCGCCTGCTCGACGCGGAGGGCGCGCTCGTCGAGACCGACGCGAACGCGCAGTGGCGCGAGCTCGCCGCGCAGCTGACGACCGACGACCGCCTCGCGATGCACGGCGAGATGGTGCGCACCCGCGCGTTCGACATCGAGGCCGGCCACCTGCAGCGGCAGGGGAAGCTCGGCCTGTGGGTGCCGTCGCTCGGGCAGGAGGGCGCGCAGGTCGGCGCGGCGTGGGCCGCGCGCGACCAGGACACGCT
Organism: Agrococcus sp. GW821-FHT14H11; assembly: GCF_058803545.1. Taxonomy (NCBI): domain Bacteria; kingdom Bacillati; phylum Actinomycetota; class Actinomycetes; order Micrococcales; family Microbacteriaceae; genus Agrococcus; species Agrococcus sp. GW821-FHT14H11. Next base: position 127,644 of record NZ_JBXAPA010000004.1, on the reverse strand, counting down.
CTTCCCCAGCTACCGCGAGCACCTGCTCGCCCTGCACCGCGGCGTCGAGATGCGGCAGATCATCGACATCTTCCGCGGCGCGAGCCACGGCGGCTGGAGCCCGCTCGAGGTGCGCGGCATGCGCATCTACTCGCTCGTCATCGCCACCCACGCCCTGCACTCGACCGGCTACGCCATGGGCATCCGGCTCGACGGCGCGTGCGGCACCGGCGACGAGGCGGTCGACGAGGCGGTCATGGCGTTCTACGGCGACGGCGCCGCGAGCCAGGGCGACGCGAGCGAGGGGCTCGTCTTCGCCGCGAGCTACGAGGCGCCCATCGTCTTCTTCGTGCAGAACAACAAGTGGGCCATCTCGGTGCCCTCGAGCCGGCAGAGCCGGTTCCCGCTGCACGAGCGCGCCCGCGGCTTCGGCCTCGACGCGGCCTGGGTCGACGGCAACGACCCGCTCGCGTCGTTCGCGGTGACCCGGCGGATGCTCGACGCGGCCAGGCAGGGACGCCCCGGCTACGTCGAGGCCGACACCTACCGCATGGGGGCGCACACCACGAGCGACGACCCCACCCGCTACCGCACCTCCGACGAGGAGGAGGCATGGCGCCGCCGCGACCCGATCGCGCGCATGGCCGTGCACCTGCGCTCGCTGGGCGTCGACGACGCCGCGCTCGCCGCGCAGGAGCAGGAGGCCGCTGAGCTCGCCGCCGACATGCGGCGGCAGACGCTCGCGGCCGGCACCGCCGCGAGCGACGACATCTTCGACTTCGTCTACGCCGAGCCGCATCCGCTCATGGACGAGCAGCGGCAGGCGCTCGCCGACTTCGAGGCCGGCTTCGGGAGCGGGTCGTGAGCGCGCAGGGCGCGGCGGCCGCGCAGGCGACCACGATGCCGATCGCGAAGGCGCTGAACTCTGCGCTCCGCGAGGCGATGCGCGCCGACGAGAAGGTGCTGCTCATGGGCGAGGACATCGGCCCGCTCGGCGGCGTCTTCCGCATCACCGAGGGGCTGCACGCCGAGTTCGGCGGCGACCGCGTGCTCGACACGCCGCTCGCCGAGTCGGGCATCATCGGCACCGCGATCGGCCTCGCGATGCGCGGCTACCGGCCGGTCATCGAGATCCAGTTCGACGGCTTCGTCTACCCCGGCTTCGACCAGATCGTGTCGCAGCTCGCCAAGATGCGCGCCCGCCACCGCGGCGCCGTCTCGATGCCGGTCGTGATCCGCATCCCCTACGGCGGCCACATCGGCGCGGTCGAGCACCACCAGGAGAGCCCGGAGGCGTACTTCGCGCACACCGCGGGCCTGCGGGTCGTGAGCCCGTCGACGGCGAACGACGCGCACTGGATGCTGCGGCAGGCGATCGAGAGCGACGACCCGGTGGTCTTCCTCGAGCCGAAGGCGAAGTACTGGACGAAGGGCGAGGTGCTGCCCGAGCCGACGGCCGGGCTGCACGACGCGGTCGTCGCGCGCCAGGGCAGCGACGTGACCCTCGTCGGCCACGGCGCGATGGGGCACGTGCTGCTGCAGGCGGCCGAGATCGCCGAGGCCGAGGGCACGTCGTGCGAGGTCGTCGACCTGCGCTCGCTGTCGCCCATCGACTGGGCGCCGATCATCGCGTCGGCCGAGCGCACCGGCCGCGTCGTCGTCGCGCAGGAGGCGCCCGGGCACGTCTCGGTCGGCTCCGAGGTCGCCGCCACCATCGCCGAGCGCGCCTTCTACTCGCTCGAGGCGCCGGTGCTGCGCGTGTCGGGCTTCGACACCCCGTTCCCGCCCGCGCAGCTCGAAGCCGTCTACCTGCCCGACGCCGACCGCGTGCTCGACGCCGTCGACCGCGCGCTGGCCCACTGACCGGAGGAAGCGATGCAGGAGTTCAGGCTGCCCGACCCCGGCGAGGGGCTGACCGAGGCCGAGATCGTCAGCTGGCGCGTGAAGCCCGGCGACGCGGTGCGCGTCAACGACGTGCTGCTCGAGGTCGAGACTGCGAAGTCGCTCGTCGAGCTGCCGAGCCCCTTCGAGGGCACGGTCGAGGCGCTGCTCGTCGAGGAGGGGCAGACCGTCGAGGTGGGCGCGCCCATCATCCGCGTCTCCGGCGGGGACGCGGATGCGGTGGAGTCGTCGAGCGACGTCGAGCAGACGGTCGTCGAGGAGGGCTCCGGCGACGAGGGCGGCGCCGTGCTCGTCGGCTACGGCGTGCGCGGCGGCGCGCAGACCCGGCGGCGGAAGCCGCGGACGGTGCGCGAGGCGCCCGCGGCGTCGAGCGCGCCTGCTCCCGCGCCGCAGGCTGCGCCCGAGCGCCCCACGGGCGCCGACGCATCCGCCCCGGCCCCGGCCGGGCGCGCGCTCGCGAAGCCGCCGACCCGCAAGCTCGCCAAGGACCTCGGCGTCGACCTGGCCTCGCTCACCGGCACCGGCTCGCGCGGCGAGGTGACGCGCGACGACGTCATGCAGGCGGCCGACGGCGGCGGTGCTGCTCCCGCAGCAGCCCCGGCGGCTCCGGTCTGGACGGGGGAGCGCGAGGAGCGCATCCCGGTGAAGGGCGTGCGGAAGGCGATCGCGCAGGGCATGGCCGCGTCGGCGTTCACCGCGCCCCACGCATCCGTCTTCGTCGACGTCGACGTGACGCGCACGATGGAGTTCGTGCAGCGGCTGAAGGCGTCGCGCGACTTCGAGGGCGTGAAGGTCTCACCGCTGCTCATCGTCGCGAAGGCGGTGCTGTGGGCGCTCGCGCGCTCGCCGCACATCAACTCGACCTTCACCGACGACGAGCTGGTCGTGCACCACTACGTGAACCTCGGCATCGCGGCGGCCACGCCGCGCGGGCTGCTCGTGCCGAACATCAAGGACGCGCAGGACCTGTCGCTCCGCGAGCTCGCCGCCGCGATCCAGTCGCTCACGGCGACGGCGCGCGAGGGTCGCACGCCGCCTGCCGACCTGCAGCGCGGCACGTTCACGATCACGAACATCGGCGTCTTCGGGATGGACACCGGCACGCCCATCCTCAACACCGGCGAGGCGGGGATCCTCGCGTTCGGCTCGATCCGGCAGAAGCCGTGGGTGGTCGACGGCGAGGTGCGCCCCCGCTGGGTGACGACGGTGGGCGGCTCGTTCGACCACCGCGCGGTCGACGGCGACGTCATCAGCCGCTTCCTGGCCGATGTCGCGTCGATCCTCGAGGAGCCGGCGCTGCTGCTCGACTAGGCAGCAGCGTGGCCGCTAGTCGAAGAGCGGCCCAGCCGGCGAGCGCCACCACTCGTCGTCGGGCGTCACCGGCACGCGGCGCTTGTGCTCGGTGCGCTCGTAGCGGGTGGTGATCTGCTCGGCGACCTCGTCGGGCACGGGCTGCCCCTCGAGGAACGCGTCGATCTGCTCGTAGGTGAGGCCGAGCTCGTGGGTGTCGAGCTGCCCGGGCTTGTCGTCGAGCAGGTCGGCGGTCGGCGGCTTGGTGCGCAGCCGCTCGGGCGCGTCGAGCTGCTGCAGCAGCTCGCGCCCCTGGCTCTTCGTGAGCCCCGCGAGCGGCAGCAGGTCGGCGCCGCCGTCGCCGAACTTCGTGTAGAAGCCGGTCACCGCCTCGGCGGCGTGGTCGGTGCCGAGCACGAGCAGGCCCAGCTGGCCGCCGATCGCGTACTGCGCGATCATGCGCGCGCGGGCCTTCACGTTGCCCTTGTGGTAGTCGGTCACCTCGCCGATGGCGGCCTCGACCGACGCCTCGAGCGCGTCGACGCCGGGCTTGACGTCGACGGTCACCTCCCGGTCGGCGCGGATGAAGTCGAGCGCGAGCTGCGCGTCGTCCTCGTCGTGCTGCACGCCGTAGGGGAGCCGCACCGCGACGAACGTCGCCTCGGCGCCGCCCTCGCGCGCGCGCTCGACGGCGAGCTGCGCGAGGCGGCCGGCGAGCGTCGAGTCCTGCCCGCCGGAGATGCCGAGCACGAAGCCCTTCGCCCCCGTGTGCGCGAGGTAGTCGACGAGGAACCGCACGCGGCGCTCGAGCTCGGCGGGCGGGTCGATGGTCGGTCGGGATCCCAGGGCGGCGATGATCGCGGACTGCGCGGCGCCGGCTGCTTCAGTGGAGCGCTCCATGGCCGGAAGCCTACGCGCGCCGTGTGTCGGGCGTGTTGCGGAGGGCTGCGCGAAATTGACAATCGTTCTCAACAGCGCCTACCGTGGAGGTGCGCGGCAGGGTGCCGTGCTGGACAAGGACTGCAGATGCGAACCCTCACAGCGGCCGGCGCGATCGGCGCGATGGCCCTGGCCGTGACCGGATGCGCCGGCACGGCGAACGGCGCGGGCTCGGCCGGGGACCGGCTCGAGATCGTGACGACCACCACCCAGCTCGCCGACATCACGAGCGAGCTCGTGGGCGACGCGGCCGAGGTGACGAGCCTGCTGCAGCCGGGCGCCTCCGCGCACTCCTTCGACCCGGGCCCCTCGGCGCTCGGCGCGCTCGCCGACGCCGACCTGCTGATCGTGAACGGCGCCGGCCTCGAGGAGTGGCTCGACGACACCGTCGAGGCCTCCGGCTTCGCGGGCACCGTCGTCGACACCTCCGAGGGCCTCGAGCTGCTCGCCGCCGAGGGCGACCCGCACGAGGGGCACGACCACGGCGACGAGGCGGAGGGCGAGGAGCACGCCGACGAGGCCGAGCACGCCGACGAGGCGGGCCACGAGGGCGAGACCGCTGAGGAGCACGCCGAGCACGGCGAGTTCGACCCGCACGTGTGGACCGACCCCGCGAACGCGATCCTGCAGGCCGAGGCCATCCGCGACGCGGTCACGGCGGCCGACCCCGAGGCCGACATCGACGCATCCGCCGACGCCTACATCGCGCAGCTCGGCGAGCTCGAGGAATGGATGCGCGCCTCGATCGAGCAGGTGCCCGTCGACGAGCGCCTGGTCGTCACGACGCACGACACGTTCGGCTACCTGGAGCGCGCCTTCGACGTGCAGGTCGTCGGCACGGTGCTGCCGAGCCTCGACGACAGCGCCGACGCGAGCGCCGCGCACATCGACGAGCTCGTCGCCGAGATCCGCGAGACGGGAGCGCCGGTCGTCTTCAGCGAGAACGCGATCGACCCGCAGCTCGCCGCGACGATCGCCCGCGAGGCGGGCGTCGAGCTGCGGCAGGGCGAGGACGCGCTCGCTGCCGACGCGCTCGGCGCCGAGGGCACGCCCACCGGCACCTACATCGGCTCGCTCGTGCACAACACGACCGCGATCGTGACCGCGTGGGGCGCCGAGCCGCTGCCGGTGCCAGAATCGCTCTCATGAGCACCGCTCCGGAGGCCGTCGTCGAGATCGTCGACGCGGCCTTCGGCTACGGCGGCGCCCCGGTGCTCACGGGCGTCGGCTTCACCGTGCTGCCCGGCGAGGCGGTCGCGCTCATCGGCCCGAACGGCGCCGGCAAGTCGACGCTGCTCGCCGGCATCCTCGGCCTCGCCGAGCACGACGCGCGCACCTTCCGCGTGCCGGAGGGCCGCGGCGAGATCGGCGTGCTGCCGCAGTCGAGCGAGATCGACCCCGCGTTCCCCGTGACGCTCGAGCAGGTCGTCGCGATGGGGCGCACGCCCCGCCTGGGGCTGCGCTGGCCGGGCCGGAGCGACCGGCGGATCGTCGCCGACGCCATCGAGGCGGTCGGGCTCACCCCGCAGCGCCGCACCCGCTTCGGCGACCTCTCGGGCGGCCAGCGGCAGCGCGGCCTGCTCGCCCGGGCGCTCGCGAGCGAGCCGCGGCTGCTGCTGCTCGACGAGCCGTTCAACGGGCTCGACCAGGGCTCGAGGGATGCGCTGCTCGAGACCATCCGCACGCTGAAGTCCCGGGGCGTGGCCCTCCTCATCACGACGCACGACCTCGACCTGGCGCGCGCGGTCTGCGACCGCACCCTGCTCGTCAACCAGCAGCAGATCGCCTTCGACGACACCGACTGCGTGCTCACGCTCGAGCGCGTCGAGGCCGCCTTCGCCTCGCACGTGATGGAGATCGACGGCCACACGCTCACCACGACCGCGCACCACGAGTCCGAGCACAGCGCGCACCATCGCCTGCTGCAGGACGACGACGCGGAGCGCGACCGCGCCCAGCACCGATGACGGCGCCGCTCGCGGCGGTGCTCGACCCGTTCACGCCCTTCGCCGTGCCGTTCCTGCTGCGGCCGCTGCTGCTGCTGCTCGCGCTCGCCGTCGCTGCGGGCACGGTCGGCATGCTCGTGCACCTGCGGCGGCTCGAGTTCTCGGCCGACGGGCTCACGCACGCGGTCTTCCCGGGCCTCGCGATCGGCGCGGCGCTCGGCGGCGCCGCGGGGCTGCTGCCGGGCGCGCTCGGCGCCGCGCTCGTGGCCGCCGTCGTGCTCGCGCTGCTCTCCCGCCGGGGTCAGCCGCGCGACACCGCCGTCGCGATCGTGCTGACGACCTTCTTCTCCGTCGGCATCGTGCTCGTGTCGCTCTCCGAGGGCGCCGGCAGCGTCTCCGACTTCTTCTTCGGCCGCCTGCTCACCATCACGTGGGCCGACCTCTGGGTGGGCATCGCGCTCGTCGCCGTCGGCGTCGGGCTCGTCGTCGCGACCGCCCGGCCGCAGCTGTTCGCGGCGTTCGACCCCGCCGGCGCCCGCCGCTCCGGCCTGCCCGTGCTGGGCCTCGAGACGCTCGGCACCGTCGCGGTGGCGCTCGTCGTCGTCGCCGCCTCCGCCTCGGTCGGCACGCTCCTCGCGCTCGCGGTCGTGATCGTCCCGGCCGCGGCCGCGCGCGCCCTCACCCGCTCCCTGCGGGCGGCGGCGGTCGTCGCGGTCGCCTTCGGCGCGGTCACCGGATGGCTCGGGCTGTGGGCCGTCGTGCAGCTCGCGGAGGCGGGGGTCGACGCCGCCCCCGGCGCGACCGTCGCGCTCACGATGATCGCCGGCTACCTCGTGGCGCTCGCGGCGGGCGCGCTGCGCGGCCGCGTGCGGGGCCGGGCGGCGGTGGCCGCATGAGCCCCGACGTCGCCGTGCTCGACTGGCCCGCGCTCGACTTCTTCGGCCTCGCGATGGTCGAGGTGGTGCTCGCGGGTGCGCTCGCCGGCGTCGTCGGCGTGCTCGTCGTGCTGCGCGAGCGCGCCTTCTTCACGATGTCGCTCACGCACGCGACCTTCCCCGGCGCGGTGGCGGCCGCGATCCTCGGGGTCTCGATCCCGCTCGGCGCGGCGGTCGCCGCCGTCGCGCTCGTGGCCGTCGCCGTCGCCATCGGCCGGATCCGCTCCCAGGGCCCCGCCGTCGCATCCGGGGTCATGCTCACCGCGGGCTTCGCGCTCGGCGCGTTCCTGCAGTCGGTGGCGCCGCTCGCGATCGACGTCGAGTCGTTCCTCGTCGGCCAGGTGCTCGCGGTGACGGGCGCCGACATCGCGCTCACCGCGGTGCTGCTCGCCGTGGCGCTCGCGGTGTGGGCGCTCGCCGGCGGGCACCTGGTCTTCTCGAGCGTCGACGAGGAGGGCTACCGCAGCGCGGGGCTGCGCCCGTGGGCGCCAGAGGCGGTCGCGCTCGCGCTCATCGCGGCGACCGTGGTGGCGATCATGCCGGTCGTCGGCGCCATCCTCGGCGTCGCCCTCATCGTCGCGCCCGCGGCCACCGCACGGCTGCTCGTGCGCGACTACCGCTGGATGCTGGTGCTCGCGCCGCTCATCGGCATCGGGTCGGGCGTGCTGGGGCTGCTCGCGTCGCGCTGGCTCGACGTGGCCGCGGGCGGCGCGATCGCGCTCGTCGCGGCGCTCGCGTACGGCGCCGCGTGGCTCGCCCGCGCGCTCGCCGAGCGCGGCGGCGCCGCGCGGAGCGCCGCCGGCCGTGGGACCATCGAGGCGAGGACCCCATGACCGACACCACTCCCCGCCGATCCACGAAGCAGCGCGAGGCCGTGCGCGAGGCGCTCTCGGCGAGCGACGAGTTCGTCTCGGCGCAGGCGCTGCACCAGGCGCTGCGGCAGGACGGCTCGACCGTGGGCCTCGCGACCGTCTACCGCGCGCTCGCGGCGCTCGCGGCCGACGGCGAGGCTGATGCTCTCCAGGCGGGCGGCGAGGTGCTCTACCGCGCCTGCACGCCCACGCACCACCACCACCTCATCTGCCGCTCGTGCGGCCGCACCGTCGAGCTCGAGGCCGCGGCGGTCGAGCAGTGGGCGGGGCGGGTCGCCGCGGCGCACGGGTTCGTCGAGCCGGAGCACGTCGTCGACATCTTCGGCCTCTGCGCCGAGTGCGCCGCGCGTCGCGCCGCCGACGACGCGCGCTGATCCCGCGCCCGACCGGCGTCCACAGGGGCAGAGATCCCCATGGCGCAGCGGCGCCCGCTCCTGTGACACTGAGAGCATCCGACCGAGGAGGCACTCCGTGACGCATCCCGCCAGCGCCTACCCGTCCCAGCGGCCCGGCAGCGAGCCCGACGGCGCGCTCGACGGCGCGACCGTGCGGCGCCGCCCGTCCGCCGATCCCGCGCCCGGGCCCGCCCGCGCGCACCGCCGGATCCTCGGCATCCAGCCCGTGCTCTTCGTCGGCATCTGCCTGCTCGCGATCGTCACGGTCATCACGGTGGTGCTCATCTTCGTCGGCGACTTCGAGAGCCAGGCGGCCCGCGTCGTGTGGACGGTCGTCGTCTTCCTCGCGTTCACCGGCCTGCTGGCGCTCGACCTGCTGCTCGCGCGGCGCTCGGCGACGCCGCTCGTGATCGGGGTCGCCGCCAACGTCTACCTGCTCGCCGTGCTCATGATCGTGATCTGGATGCGCGGCACGGGCGGCGAGGATCGCGATCCGTGGGACGAGGGGTTCCTCTTCGGCGAGCTGTTCGGCATCGTGCTGCTGACGATCCTGGTCGTGCGCGCGGCCGCCGCGGGCGCGTGGGGGCTCATCTCGCTCGGCAACCGGGGGCGGGCGCAGATGGCGCGCGTGATCGGCCTCGTCGCGGCGGGCCTGCTCGGGCTCGTCGGCGTGCTGCTCACCCTGCACTTCGCGATCGACGCCCTCGGCGTCTCGGTCGAGGAGTGGTACTGGCGCTCGACCGTCGCCGCGATCGTCGTGACGGCGCTCGCGGCCTCGATCACCGTGCTCCTCTACTGGAACCGCCGCAACATCGACTGGCAGGAGGCCGAGGCGCGCGGCGAGCACGCGCGGCCCGCAGGCGCGCAGCAGCGCATCGCGCCGCCGAGCGCCGCCTCCGTGGGCGCGGGCGCGGCGGCAACCGGCGCGCCGACCGCTTGGCCCGCGCAGCCGGGCGCGACGGTCTGGCCCGGGCAGTCGGCCGCGCAGCCCGCCCAGCAGCCGCACGCGCAGCCGCAGCCGGGTGGCCTGCTGCCGTGGCCGACCTACCCCGACGGCACGCCGTACCCGATGGGGCAGGACGGGCAGCCGGTCTTCCCGCCCGCCCGCTGACGCGCCGCCCGCCGAGCCGCCGCCGAAGCGGGGATTGCCACGGCGCATCCGCATCGCGTAGGATTGCTCGTTGGTGCGGTCTCGGCCGCACAGCACACGCCCCCTCCAACTCCCGCAAGGGATCGGCATGGGCGTGGGCAGGCAAGTGATCTTGGGTGGGCCTCGGCCCACGGTACCCATCTGGAGGAAACCATGGCAGCCGTATGCCAGGTGACCGGAGCCGTTCCCGGCTTCGGGCACAACATCTCGCACTCGCACCGTCGCACGAAGCGCCGCTTCGACCCGAACGTGCAGCGCAAGACCTACTTCGTCCCGTCGCTCAAGCGCAACGTGACGCTCAACGTCTCGGCCAAGGGCATGAAGGTCATCGACGCCCGTGGCATCGAGGCCGTCATCCGTGACATGCAGGCTCGGGGGGTGAAGCTCTGATGGCGAAGAAGTCGCAGGACGTCCGTCCGATCATCAAGCTCCGCTCGACCGCGGGCACCGGCTACACCTACGTGACGAAGAAGAACCGTCGCAACAACCCCGACCGACTTGTGCTGAAGAAGTACGACCCCATCGTGCGTCAGCACGTCGAGTTCCGAGAGGAGCGATAAATGGCCAAGAAGAGCATGATCGCCAAGAACGAGCAGCGGAAGATCATCGTCGCCCGCTACGCCGAGAAGCGCGCCGCGCTCAAGAAGGCGCTCGTCGACCCCAACAGCACCGACGAGGAGCGCGAGGCCGCTCGTCTCGGCCTGCAGAAGCTGCCCCGCAACGCCTCGCCCGTGCGCGTGCGCAAGCGCGACGCCATCGACGGCCGCCCCCGCGGCCACGTCGGCGAGTACGGCATCTCCCGCGTGCGGTTCCGCGACATGGCGCACCGGGGCGAGCTGCCCGGCGTGACCAAGTCGAGCTGGTAACCACCCGCTCCGCTCGAAGGGCCCCGACCTCGCGGTCGGGGCCCTTCGTCGTGCTGCGCTGCGGCGGCGGCTACACGCGCCGGATGGTCGCGGCAGCGGGCGCCACCTGCAGCCAGCGCCAGCCGTAGGGCTCCAGCTCGAGCTCGAGCGTGCCCTCGATCGTCATGGTCGAGAGGTCGAAGCGGTCGTGCAGCGTGACCGCGCCCTCCTCGGCGGCGATCTCGAGCTTGACCGTCTCGTGCCGGTCGCCGAGGTTGTGCAGGGCGAGCATCGTCCAGTCGTCGCCCCGGCAGAGGTGCGCGAGCACCGCCTGCTGCCGGACGCCGATCACCTCGAGCGACGACCAGGCGAGGTCGGGCGCATCCCGGTACATGGTCGTCAGCTGCTGGATGTGCCGCCACAGCGACCCCGGGTCGCGGCGCTGGTCGGCGACGTTGCGCCGCTCCGGGCCGTACTCGCCCTCGACGACGGGCCGCGTCAGCGCGCGCGGCGGCGCCGTCGAGAAGCCGCCCTTCGCGTCGGGCTCCCACTGCATGGGCGTGCGCACCGCGTAGCGGCCCTCGATCTCGAGCTGCTCGCCCATGCCGACCTCCTCGCCGTAGAACAGCACCGGGCAGCCCGGGAGCGAGAACATCAGCGTGTAGACGAGCCGCACGGCGCGCTCGTCGCCGAGCATCGTCGGCAGCCGACGCCGGATCCCGCGGCCGTACAGCCGCATCCCCTCGTCCGGCGCGAACGCCTCGAAGACCTCCTCGAGCTCGTCGGGCGCGAGCTTGTCGAGCGTCAGCTCGTCGTGGTTGCGCACGAAGTTCGCCCACTGGCTCGCCTCGGGCAGCTCGGGCCGGTCGCGCAGCGCCTTCGCGAGCGGCCGCGCGTCCTTCCGCGCGAGCGACAGGAAGAGCTGCTGCATCGAGACGAAGTCGAACTGCAGGTGCAGGCCCGACGCCTCGCCCTCCGCCTCGAACCAGCGCAGCTGCTCCTCGTGCGGCAGGTTCACCTCGCCCAGCAGCATCGCCTCGCCGTTGCGGCGCGAGACGAAGCGCTGGATCGCGCGCAGGTGGTCGGGGCCCTGGTACTCGGGCGCCGTGCCCGTGGTGTCGGTGCCGTGGGCGGGGTCGTTGCTGAACAGGAAGGGCACCGCGTCGACGCGGAAGCCCGAGACGCCGAGCTCGAGCCAGAGGCCGAGGTTGCGCTCGATCTGCTCCTGCACCGGCGGATGCGCGATGTTGAGGTCGGGCTGATGGGCGCGGAAGTGGTGCAGGTACCACTGGCCCGTGCGGGGATCCTCGGTCCAGGTGGAGTCCTCCTCGCCGGGGAACACGGGCGGATCCTGCTTCGCCGGCGGGTTGTCGCGCCACACATACCAGTCGCGGTGGGGCGAGGTGCGCGAGGCGCGCGACGAGCGGAACCACGGGTGCTGGTCGGAGGTGTGGTTCATGACGAAGTCGATGATCACGCGCATGCCCTGCGCCCGCGCGACGCGGATGACCTCGACGAGGTCGCCGAGGGTGCCGAGCCGCGGGTCGACGGCGAAGAAGTCGGTGATGTCGTAGCCGTCGTCGCGGTCGGCGGTGGGGAAGAACGGCATGAGCCACAAGCACGTCACGCCGAGGTCGGAGAGGTAGTGGATGCGCGACACGAGTCCCTGCAGGTCGCCGATGCCGTCGCCGTCGGAGTCCTGGAAGACCTGCACGTCGAGGCAGTAGAGCACCGTGTTGCGCCACCAGCGGTCGGCCGACTCGATCGGGCGGGGGCTCATGCGGCGCCCTGCCCGGCGCCCGCGTCGGCGCCCGCGCCGGCATCGCGCACCGCGGGCAGCACGTGCTCGCCGAACGCGTCGATGAACGGCGCGAGCTCCTGCCCGACGTGGTGCAGGTACAGCTGGTCGAGCCCCGCGCCCACGAGCTCGTGGATGCGGTCGACGTGGCGCGAGAGGTCGCTCGAGATCCAGACGGCCTTCCGCAGCTCCTCCTCGCCGAGTCCGGCCGTGCGCCGCTCGAAGTCCTCCGGCTGCTCGAGCTCCCACGCCTCGGGCGCAGGCACGAGGTTGCCCTGCCACTGGTCGCGGGCGATGGCGAGCGCCTCGGCCTCGTCGGGGGCCCACGACAGGTGCAGCTGCCCGCACACGGGCCCCTGGCCGCCCGCGTCGCGGTAGGCGGCGACGATGTCGCGCAGGCCCGCCGGGTCGCTCGCGACCGTGATGAGCCCGTCGGCCCACGCCGCGTGGCGGCCCGCCGACTCGGGCGTGACGGCGGCGGCGAGCAGCGGCGGCGCCTCGACCGGCAGCGACCAGACGCGCGCGCGGTGCACCGAGATCTCGCCCTCGTGGGTCACCTCCTCGCCCGCGAGCAGCCGGCGCATGACGTCGACCGTCTCGACGAGCCGGCGCTCCCGCACGGGCTTCTCGGGCCATCCGTCGCCCGTGACGTGCTCGTTCATCGCCTCGCCCGAGCCGAGCGCGGCCCAGAAGCGGCCCGGGAACATCTCGCCGAGCGTGGCGATCTTCTGCGCCGCGATCGCGGGGTGGTAGCGCTGCCCGGGCGCCGTGACGACGCCGAAGCGCAGCGACGTCGTGGCGAGCGCCGCGGCGAGCCACGACCAGGCGTAGCCGCTGTGGCCCTGGTTCCTGCTCCAGGGCGCGAGGTGGTCGGAGCACATCGCCGCGTCGAACCCCGCCTGCTCGGCGCGCTGCACCGCGGTCAGCAGGGCGCTCGGCGGCAGCTGCTCGTGGGAGGCGTGGAATCCGATGTCGGCCATGCGCCCCACGCAATCGCGGAAGCGCACGCCGCGTCAAGCGGCGGACGCTCAGACGACGGCGGATGCGGCCAGTCGCGTCGAGTCCGGCAGCTCGCCCGCGTGCAGCGCGCGCCAGGCGTCGCCGAGCCGGCGCATCGCCTCAGCGGTGACCTCCGGCTCCCACGTGATGGGGACGCGCGCGAAGCGGTCGAGCACGCCCGAGCTCGAGAAGCGGGGCCCGGGCGGCAGCAGCAGCCCGCGGTCGCGCGCGGCGAGCGAGAGGGAGGTCGACCACGGCCCGCCGAGGTCGATCCACGCGGCGAGCCCGCCCGGCACCTCGGGCATCGGCACGCCGGGCAGGTGGGCGGCGAGCCCGTCGGCGACGGCCTGCCTGCCCGCCCGCAGCCGCGCGCTCGCCCGCGCGAGCAGCGCATCCAGGTCGTCGAGCAGCTCGACGGCGATGCACTGCTCGAGCAGCGGGGATCCCAGGTCGATGGAGGGGCGGGCGGCGAGCAGCTGCGGCACCTGCTCGCGGCTCGCGCGGATCCAGCCGATGCGCATGCCGCCCCAGGCGATCTTCGACATCGAGCCGATGAGCAGCGCGGGCCCGTGCGCGGCGAAGGGCTTCGGCGTCCAGCCGCGATCGATGTCGAGCTCGGCGCACGTCTCGTCGACGACGAGCAGCGTGCCGGTCGTGCGGGCGACGGCGGCGAGCCGCGCCCGCTCGAGCTCGGGCATGGTGGCGCCGGTGGGGTTGTGGAAGTCGGCGATCAGGTAGGCGAGCGCGGGCCGCTGGGCGCGGAGCGTGTCGACGAGGTGCGACGCGTCCCAGCCCTCGCCGGGCGAGACGGGCGTCGGCACGAGGCGGTGGCCGGTGCGGCGCAGCGCGTCGAGGGCGTGCGGGAACGACGGCTGCTCGACGACGGCGGCCCGGCCGCGCTCGCCGAAGGCGGCGAGCACCACGGTCATCGCGTGCATCGCGCCGCTCGTCACGACGATCTGCCCCGGATCGGTCGGCAGCCCGCGCTCGGCGTAGCGGGCGGCGATGCGCTCGCGCAGCGGCAGCAGCCCGTCGAGCGAGTAGCCGGGCGTGCCGAGCAGCCCCGCGAGCCGGTCGAGGGCGCGCACGGTGGCGGCGTGGAGGCCGGGCGTCGAGCCGACCGAGGCGATCGTCAGGTCGATGACGCCCTCGTCCGCCGCCTCGGGGCGGTGGATGCGCTGGGCCGGCAGGGCGGCGCGGGTGCCGGAGCCGTGGGTGCGCTGCACGTAGCCGCCGGCCTCGAGCAGCTCGTACGCGCGCGCGATCGTCGCGCGGGAGCGGCCGAGCTCGGCGGCGAGCGCCCGCTCGCTCGGCAGCCGCTCGCCGGCCGTGATGCGGCCGTCGAGCAGCAGCATGCGGATGCGGTCGGCGAGCGACTGCGCGACGGCGGTCGTCGCGCGCCACTCGCCGAGCTGGGTGCCGAGCCGGGAAGCCATTCGCCCAGTCTGCCGCCAACTGGACTGCTCCGGCAGAGCCACTTGCCCGCGAGTGGACCGCGCCACGGGCATGACGGATGCGGTGTGATGAGGTGGTGCACCGCATCCGCCGCCTCTTCCTGCCGATCGACTCGCTGGGCCCGGCCGACACGGCCGCCCGCGTCGGGCAGCTGCTCGGCGGCCTCGTGCTCTACGGGCTCTCGCTCGCGATGCTCATCCGCGCCGACCTCGGCGTCGGCCCGTGGGACGTCTTCTCGCTCGGGATCGCGAACCACCTGCCGATGAGCTACGGCACCGCGACCGTGGTCGTCTCGGGGATCGTGCTGCTGCTGTGGATCCCGCTGCGCCAGCGCGTCGGCATCGGCACGCTGCTGAACGCCCTGCTCGTGGGGCCGGCCGCCGACGTCGGCCTCTGGCTGCTGCCGGAGGTGGACGCCCTCTGGCAGCAGATCCTGCTGCTCGCCGGCGGCATGGTGCTGCTCGCGTTCGCGACCGGCTTCTACATCGCCGCCCACCTCGGCCCGGGCCCGCGGGACGGGCTGATGACGGGGCTCGTGCGGATCACCGGCTGGCGCGTGTGGATCGTGCGCACCCTCATCGAGGGCACGGTGCTGCTCATCGGCTGGCTGCTGGGCGGTCCTGTCGGCGTCGGCACGGTGGTCTTCGCGTTCGGCATCGGGCCGCTCATCGGGCTCTTCCTGCCGCTCTTCGAGCGCCGGCGCACCCGTCGAGCGAGCCGGCTGCGCGCCGCGCGGCTCGCGGCCTCGACCGCCCGCTGAGGGCTGCTTGGGCCCTCCAGAGGCCCGAAACGCGTTCGCGAACCGCGAAAAACCCCGGAAATCGCGGCGTGTCGGGGTGTTCTTCCGCGAGAACCCGGGCCTCAGGGCTACGTTCGGGGGTGGTCGGAGCCCAACGGGCCCCGGCGGAATGCCCGCCCCAGGCGGGACGGACATGCCACCACCAGGAGGACACCATGGCTGAGACCATCAACAAGACCACCCTCGCTTCGAAGATCGCAGCGACGACCGACCTCTCGCAGGCCAAGGTCACCGCGGTGCTCGACGCGCTGTTCGACGAGGTCTCGTCGGCCGTCAAGGCCGGCGACAAGGTCTCGATCCCCGGCTTCTTCAGCGCCGAGCGCACGGAGACCGCCGCCCGCACGGGCCGCAACCCGCAGACGGGCGAGGAGATCAAGATCGCGGCGGGCCACCGCGTCAAGCTGACCGCCGGCTCGAAGCTGAAGGCCGCCGTCAAGTAGGCACCAGCACACAGCAGCGAGCGGGGTCCGGCCGAGAGGCCGGGCCCCGCTCGTCGTGCATCGCTATCGTGGTGCGCACGGTCCGTCCCGCGCACGGGCCCGGCATGGAGGTCGGCACAGCGTGAGCGACGAACGGGACGGGTCCCGCTCCCGTCAGGTGGAGGCCGCGGAGGCGCTCGCGAGCCGCCTCGACCGCCCCATGGGCCTCCTCGGCGTGGTGTTCCTCTTCGTGGTCCTCGGTCAGCTGCTCACCTCCGATCCGGGGTGGGCACGGGTGCTGTCGATCACCGGATGGGTGCTGTGGGCGCTGTTCGCCGCCGAGTTCCTGCTGCGCGCGTACATCGGCGGCTTCGGTGCCGCCTTCTGGCGCCGCAACTGGTGGCAGCTCATCTTCCTGGCGATCCCGTTCCTGCGCTTCTTCCGCGCGCTGCAGGCGGTGCGGGCCCTCAGGGTGGCGCGCGTGGCCCGGGTGGGCGGCATCCTCTCCGCCGGCGTCCGCGGCTCCCGCTCCGCAGGCCGCCTGCTCTCCAGCCGGATCGGATGGCTGGCTTCGGTCACCCTGGTGGTCGTCCTGGCCTCCAGCCAGCTCCTCTACGCCATGGAGTCGCACACCGACTTCACCACGGCGCTCCACGAGACGGCGATGGCGACCGTCACCGGATCCGGGATCACCGCCGATGACCCGTTCGCGAAGGTGATGCAGCTCGTCCTCGCGGTCTACTCGGTCGCCGTCTTCGCGGCGCTGGCCGGCTCCTTGGGCGCGTTCTTCCTGCGCGACCAGCTCCCCGCCCCCCCGCGCGTCGCCGAGGACGCTCCGGAGGAGCCTCGCCCGGAGCAGCCGTCCCGTCGCGCCGGGGTCCCGCATAGCCGCGGCGACTAGCCTGGAGCGGTGCAGCGCCTCCGTCTCCTCGCGCCAGCGTTCGCGATCCTCGCGGGGCTGGCCGCGGCCTGGGCGGCGCTCGAGATCGGCGGGGGAGCGGCACCGCTGCCCATCGAGGATCCGGGCCCGCTCGTGCGCTACGGGCTGCCCGCGGCGACCATGGTGCGCAACGTCGCCATCGCCGCAGCCTTCGGCGGGCTCGTGCTGGCGTGCTTCGCGCTCGCACCGCGCAGCCGCGACTGGAACCGCACGCTCGACCTCGCCGCGGCCGCCACCGGCGTCGCGACCGTGCTGCAGGCGTTCGTCGCCTTCGGCACCTTCCGGCAGCTCGTCTCCAACCCCGTCACCGCCGACGACGAGTTCGGCAGCCTGCTGCAGCTGTTCTTCGTCGAGATCGAGACCGGCCGCCTCATCCTCGGCACGCTGCTCGCGCTCGCGCTGCTCACCGTCGTGCTGCTCGTCGCGCGCAGCCCCGCCGCGGCGGCGTTCACCGTGGTCGGCTGGGCGGTGCCGTTCTGGCTCATCGCCTCCGGCGGCCACGCCGGCGGCACCGCCAACCACACGCTCGCCGTCTCGTCGCTGCTGCTGCACCTCATCTTCGTCTCGATCTGGCTCGGCGGGCTCATCCACGTCGGCCTCCTCGCAGCCGGCCGCGACGCACCCCGGCCGGCCGGCGCATCCGGCCTCGTGCCCGACGCCGCCTACGGCGACGTGCTGCTGCGCTACTCGAGCCTCGCGATCGCGAGCTTCGCCGTCGTCGCCTTCACCGGCGTCGTCTCGGCGTGGGTGCGCATGGAGGGCGACTGGCTGAGCGGCTACGGCGTGCTCTCGCTCACGAAGGCCGCGCTGCTGCTCGTGCTCGGCGCCTTCGGCGCGTGGCAGCGGATGCGCATCCTGCGCCCCGCCGGCACGGTGCGCGCGCGGGTGCCCGGCCGGGCGGTCGCGCTGCTCCTCGCGCTCGAGCTGACCGTGATGGGCGTGACGGCCGGCGTCGCCGCCGGGCTCGCCCGCACGCCGACGCCCGTGCCCGAGGCGCCTCCGGGCGCCGAGGCGAGCCCTGCCGAGATCCTCACGGGGCGGCCCCTGCCGCCCGAGTTCGAGCCGGCGCGGCTCGTCGACCAGTGGGCGCTCGACCCGCTGTGGACGGTGGCGCTCGCGATGCTCGCGTTCTTCTACGTCGCCGGTGTCGTGCGCCTCGCGCGGCGCGGCGACCGCTGGCCGATCGGCCGCACCGTGTCGTGGCTCGCGGGCATCGCGCTCTTCTGGTGGTGCACGAACGGCGCGCTGAACCTCTACCAGGAGTTCCAGTTCTCGCTCCACATGCTCGTGCACATGCTGCTCGGCATGGCGGTGCCCGTGCTGCTCGTGCCCGGCGCCCCCATCACGCTCGCGATGCGCGCGATCGCCAAGCGCCGCGACGGCACGATGGGCGGCCGCGAGTGGCTGCTCGCGATCGTGCACTCGAAGTACATGCAGGTCGTCGGCTCGCCGCTCGTGGCGGCGCTCATCTTCGTGTCGAGCCTGTGGGTCTTCTACTACACGGGCATCTTCGCGTGGGCGATGACCGACCACCTCGGCCACGTGTGGATGGTCGTGCACTTCGTCGGCTCCGGCTACCTGTTCGTGCAGGCGATCATCGGCGTCGACCCCGGCCCGGCCAAGCCGCCGTACGCGCTGCGCCTCGTGCTGCTGCTCGGCGCGATGGTGTTCCACGCGTTCTTCGGCCTCACGCTCATGGAGGGCGAGGCGCTGCTGCTGGCCGACTGGTTCGGCGCGATGGGCAACGGCGTCGACGCGCTCGAGGATCAGCGGGTCGGCGGCGGCATCGCCTGGTCGATCGGCGAGATCCCGACCGTGATCCTCGCGATCATCACGGTCGTGCTGTGGTCGCGCAGCGACAAGAAGGAGCAGGTGCGCACCGACCGCGCGGCCGCTCGCGACGGCGACGCCGAGCTCACCGCTTACAACGCGATGCTCGAGAAGATGGGGAAGCGATGAACGACCAGGCCCAGGACACCGGCGCCGACGACGCCCCCGAGCAGTACCTGCCCGAGGAGCTCGCCGCGCTCGCGGAGGGGCGCGCGGTGCGCCTGCGCCTCGTGCGCCACGCCGAGACCGAGCACAACATCAACCACCTGATGCAGGGCTGGTCCGACTCGCCGATCACTGAGCGCGGCCACCGGCAGATCGAGGCCGTCGCGCAGCACCTGGCGGCCGAGCGCTTCGACCTCGCCTTCTCCTCCGACCTGCAGCGCACCCGCACGACGGCCGACGGCATCCTCGCCGCGCTCGACCCGAAGCCGCCGCTCGAGCACCTCGAGCTGCTGCGCGAGTGGCACTTCGGCGCCCACGAGGAGCGGCCCTCCGCCGACGTCTGGCGCGAGGTGATCGTCGAGCACGGCTTCGAGGTCGACCGCGAGCTGAGCGCGCTGCGGGCGATCGCCGAGCAGGTCGGCTGGCGCGGGCTCTTCGACACGATCGCGCAGCTCGACCCGACCGGCCAGGCCGAGGAGGCCGCGGCGACCGTGATGCGCGCCGACGCCGCGCTCGAGCACGTCGTGCGCGCGGCGGGCGCCCTCGAGCGGCCCGCGGCCGACGAGGTGCACGTGCTCGTGGTCTCGCACGGCGGGTTCATCACGTCGCTGCTGCGCCAGCTCGTGCCCGAGCTCACGCCCGACGTCATCCTGCCGAACTGCTCGATCACGACCGTGTCGCTCGCGGCAGGCACCACCGTGTGGCGCCTCGACGGGCTCGGCGAGACGGCGGATGGGCCGGGTCCGGCCGCGTAGGCACGCAGCGCCCACCGCGGGGCGGGCGAGCCGTGCAATGGTGGAGGGCATGGCTTCGATCCCCGAGCAGTACCGCTACCTGACCGACGCGCCGCTCTTCGCGCACCTCGCGACCGTGCGGCCCGACGGCTCCGTGCAGTCGAACCCGATGTGGTTCCTGGTCTCCGGCGACGAGGTGCGCTTCACGCACACCCGCACGCGCCAGAAGTACCGCAACCTGCAGGCGAACCCCACGATGAGCCTGTCGATCGTCGACCCGGCGCAGCCGCTCAAGTACGTCGAGCTGCGCGGGCACCTCGCGGGCGTCGAGGACGACCCGACGGGCGCCTTCTACGTCGAGCTGCAGAACCGCTACGGCAACCCGTCGGAGCTCGCGCCGCCCGACGCCGCCGAGCGCGTGATCCTGCGCATGGCGATCGACAAGGTCACCGGCCGGGTCTGACCGCCCGCCCGCTCAGGCGGCCGCGACGAGCACCGGGGCGGCGGTCGCGAGCGCGACGACCACGAGCAGCACCGTGAACGCCAGGCTGAGCCGCTCGGGCCGCACCCGCGCGGTGATGCGCGAGCCGAGCAGCGACCCCACGACCGCGGCCCCGGCCGCGAGGGCCACGACGCCCCAGTCGAGCGTGAGGTCGAGCGTCAGCCGCGAGCCGAGCGCGACGGCGCTGTTGATGGCGATCACGAGCAGCGAGGTGCCGACCGCCACCGGCATCGGCAGGCCGAGCGCGAGCACGAGCGCCGGCACGATCGCGAAGCCGCCGCCGACGCCGAAGAAGCCGGTCAGGAGCCCCACGCCGGCCGCGGCCGCGACGAGCACGCCGACGGCGCGGCAGTCGCAGCGGAAGGGGCGCAGCGACACCATGGGCGGCCGTGCCGGCTCCGGCGCGGCACCCGCCGCCTCGGCACGGGCCGCGCTGCGCCGCCGCGCCGTCATGAGCGCGGCGACCACGAGCATGAGCACGGCGAAGGCGAGCAGCAGCACCCCCTCGGGCACCGATGTCGACAGCAGCGCGCCGAGGACGGCGCCGCCCGTGCCGAGGAGGCCGAAGACGGCCCCCTGCCCGAGGCGCACCCGTCCCGCGCGCATCGCAGGCAGCATCCCGATGATCGCGGCGAGCCCGACGATGATGAGCGAGCCGGCGGTCGCCTCCTGCGGCGCCATGCCGAGGAGCAGGATGAGCGCCGGCACGGCGAGGATCGAGCCGCCGCCGCCGAGCGCGCCGAGGAGCAGGCCGACGACGAGGCCGATCGGGGCGGCGAGCAGTGCCACGGGCTTCCTCCGGGGTCGAGGCGCTCGGGTGTCGCGCGCTGCAGGGGTTGGCACGAGTATACCCCCGGGGGTATTCTGAGGACCAGTCCCGACAGCAGGAGGATCCGGTGCAGCAGACGACCACCATCGACCGCGACGCGGTCCGCGCCCTCGAGCGCGAGGCCCTCGAGCGGCTCGCCCTCGCGGCGGGCGACCGGTCGATGTGCGCGATCTCGCGCGACGGCCGGCCGCACGTCGCGGCGAAGTACCACGAGGGCGCCGTCTCGGCGCTGGCCGAGGTGCGTCGCGGGCTCCCGGCGGGCGTCGCGCCCGATGACGCGGACGAGCTGGTGCGGGCAGCGCTCGAGCGCTGGACGGCGCAGGCGGAGCGCAACCCGGATGCGCCGGCGTGGGTCGCGTACGCCGCCGGGGGCCGCGATGCGCTCGCCCGGCTCCTGCAGCCGGTGACCAGCGGCTAGACCCGGATCAGCGCGCGCTCGCACCGCCGCGCAGCGGCTGGATCTCGGCGTTCGGCCCTGTCCTCGGCGGCAGCGGCGCCTGCAGCGCGATGCGCTCCGGCTCGGGCTCGACCGGGTGCTCCCGGAGCACGTCGACGACGTGCTCGGTGACGTCGCGCGGCCGCCCGTCGGCGGTGCGCAGCACCTCGATGTCGGTGCAGGCCAGGCCTCCGACCTGCTGCGGCGCCTCGGCGAACCAGTAGCCGGCCACGCTGTAGGCGGCGTCCGGCTCGAGCGGCGTCCACTCCTCGCCGCCGGCTCGCCGGACCTCGACGCGCGACACCTTCGAACCGGCCGCGGCGCCGGGATCGAGCGCGTAGCGCAGCCCTGCGTGTGCGTGCAGCCAGCCGCCGGTCCAGCGGAACGGATCCGGGTCGAGGGCGCCGTCGGCGCCCGCCTGGAGCTGCTGGAGCACCTGGGCGCCCGTGACGAGGCCGCGGGCGAGCTGCGCGCCGACCGGCATGAGGTGGAAGAGGTCCTCGAGGCGGATGTCCCCGGGCGCGATGTGCGTGCCGTAGCGGAAGCCCCGCATGTGGCCGATGTCGGCACCCGCCGCGTGCCGCAGCGCGGCCGAGAGGAAGTCGTGGGACGTCCCCGAGACGACCGCGGCGCGCGCGTCGGGCGCGGCCTCCGGATGGCTCGGCTCGGAGCGGTGCAGGGCGATGGTCGTGCGACCGACCACCTGGTCGATCGGCCGCTCCAGGCGCGCCCCGCTCATCGGGTCGGTGTGGGGCAGGAACCCGGGGCCGGCCACGAACGGCTCGCGCACCTCGCGGATCGCGGCGGCCATCGCCGGGTCCTCCGGCACGCTGTCGTCCACTGCGTGGAGGCGGTAGCTCCAGTCCGCGATGCGGCCGGCCTCCACGCGGAGGTCGAGCTGCGCGACGCGCGTGCCGTCCTGGCCCGCCTCCGAGACCAGGGCACCGGTCGACGTCACGACCGGCTCGTGCGTCTCCTCGTGCATGTCCGAGGAGAGCACGACGTCGATCCCGGGATTCCGCTCGGCGATCAGGATGTTCTTCGCGAGCCCGAACTCCGAGATCAGCACCACGAGGTCGACCCGCTCCTGCTCCCGCAGCGCCCGCACGTGCGCGGGGATCTCCGCGGCGTCCGCGGTGAACCGGATGCCGCGCGTCACCCAGGGCCCGAGCGCGTTGATCGCGCGCTCGCTCGAGAGCCCGACGACGCCGACCCGCAGGCCGCCGACCTCGAGCACCCGCCGCGGTGGCAGCAGCAGCGAGTCGGAGCCGTCGTGGTAGGCGTTGGCGGCGAGCGCACCCCAGCGGTGGCCGACGCCGCGCGGTCCGGTCCCCTCGCCGAACAGCTCGAGGAAGCGCTCCTTGCCGTACAGGTAGTCCCAGTTCCCTGGGGCGTAGAGGTCGACGCCCAGCCGGTCGACCGCGTCGACCAGCGCCCGGCCGCGGGTGAAGAGCGCCTCGGCGCCGCCCTGGATGGTGTCGCCGGTGTTGACGAGCAGGCTGTCCGGGCGCTCAGCGCGGATGCGATCGATGAGCGCGGCCATCCTGGCGAGGCCGCCCTCGCTGCGGGCCGCGGCACCGGAGCGCAGGTTCGGCCGCGGCAGCAGGTGGCCGTGGAGGTCGCCGATGTGGATGAGCGTGATCTCCGACATGGACGCACCATACCCCCAGGGGTATCGTTGCGTCCATCGCAGCGGAGCGCTGCGGATCCGGATCGAAGGAGAGCGAAGCATGAGCTACAGCATCAGCACCACCGTCCGCCAGCCGTTCGACCAGGCGCTCAGCGCTGCCCGCGACGCGCTCTCCGCCCAGGGGTTCGGCGTGCTGACCGAGATCGACATGGCCGCGACCCTGCGGCAGAAGCTCGACGTCGAGATCCCCCAACAGGTCATCCTCGGGGCGTGCAACCCGCCGCTCGCGCACCAGGCGCTCCAGGCCGAGGAGTCCATCGGGCTGCTGCTGCCGTGCAACGTCGTCGTGCGCGCGTCGGCCGAGGGCAGCACGACGGTCGAGGCGCTCGACCCGCTCATGATGCTGCAGGTCACCGGCAACGAGCAGCTGCGCCCCGTGGCCGAGGACGCCGCACGCCGGCTGCGGGCCGCCATCGACGCGGTCGAGGCCGCCTGACCCGAGAGGCGCGGGGCGACCCCGCGGGTCACTCCCTCGCGGGCAGGTGCACCTCGATCTCGTACAGCTCGCGCGGGTCGGCCTCGTCGACGCGCTCGCCCGAGAGGCCGAGCTTCGCGTAGAACGCCTTCGCGACCTCGAGCGACTGCCACTCGAGCACCCGCACCTTCGTGTGGTGCTCGGCCCACTCCCGCACCGCCTCGAACAGCGCCGTGCCCGCCCCCCGGCCGCGCGCATCCGGCGACACCCACAGGTCGTGCATGCGGGCGATCGACCAGTCGCGGTGCGGGGCGGGCCCGTAGTCCTGGGCGGCGGCGTAGCCGAGCAGCTCGCCGTCCTGCTCGGCGACGACGATGTGGTGCGCCGGGTTCTCGACGAGGGCGACGAGGCGCTCGCGGTAGCGGTCGACCTTCTCGTCCTCCTCGTCGGCGTGGCGGTGGGCGGCGAGGAGCGGCAGCAGGGCCTCGGCGTCAGCGGTCGTCGCCTGTCGGATGCTGATCGCGCCGTCGCCCATGCGGTCAGCGTATCCGTCGGATCAGTCGGATCAGGCGGCGTCGACGTGCGCCGCGCACGCGGGCTCGCACGCCTCGCACGTCGGCACCTGCTTGCGGCACGACCAGACGGCGCAGTTGCCCATCCCGCCGGTCGGCGCGCCGCAGCGGCCGCACGTGCCGAGCACGGCGGCGCCCGAGCCGAAGTCCATCGTCCGCCGCTCGTCGAAGACGTACAGCGAGCCCTCCCAGAGGCCCTGGTTGCCGAACGTCTCGCCGTAGCGCACGATGCCGCCCTCGAGCTGGTACACCTCCTCGAAGCCGCGCGAGCGCATGAGCGACGAGAGCACCTCGCACCGCACGCCGCCGGTGCAGTAGGTGACGACCGGCTTGTGCTTCAAGTGGTCGTAGGCGCCCGAGTCGAGCAGCGCCACGAAGTCGCGGGTGGTGTCGACGTCGGGCACGACCGCGCCCCGGAAGCGCCCGATCTCGGCCTCGAAGCGGTTGCGGCCGTCGAAGAGCACGACGTCGTCGCGCTCGGCGACGAGCTGGTGCAGCTCGCCGGGCTTCAGGTGCCGGCCGCCGCCGACGACCCCGTCGGCGTCGACCGCGAGCTCGTCGGGGGAGCCGAAGGTGACGATCTCGTCGCGCACCTTCACCGTCAGCCGCGGGAAGTCCTCGCCCGTGCCGGCCGACCACTTGATGTCCATCCCGCGGAACCCCGAGTACTCCCGGGTCGCCCGCGCGTACCGCTTGCACGCCTCCACCGGTCCGCCCACGGTGCCGTTGATGCCGTGCTCCGAGATGATGATGCGCCCGGTGAGGCCGAGCGACGTGCACAGCGCGTGCTGCCACAGCCGCACCGCCTCGGGGTCGGCGATGGGCGTGAAGCGGTAGTAGAGCAGCACTCGGTGCATCCGACGATTCTCCCAGCCGCCGGCGGCCGGCGACGCGCGGCGCTGTGGGGGAGCGCCAAGGGCGAGCGGATGCGCCGACGGGGTCGGGCAGGATGGATCCCCGTGAACATGTGGTTGCAGTGGCTGCTCGCCATGACCGTGAAGAGCCGTGGCAAGCCGGAGCTCGGCATCGGCGACGTCGCGAAGACGTCGTTCGTGGTGCTGCCGACCGACATCGACCTGCTCGGGCACATGAACAACGGCCGCTACCCCTCCTACATGGATCTCGCGCGCGTCGACATGACGAACCGCACCGGCATGTCGGCGGTGCTCTCGAAGGCGGGCATCTACGCGGTGGTCGGGCAGTCGTCGATGGTCTACCGCCGCAGCCTCGACCTCTGGCAGCGCTTCGACATCGAGACCGCCGTGCTCGGCGCCGACGACCGCGCCATCTACCTGCAGCAGCGCTTCGTCGTCGACGGCGAGCTGCACGCGCGCGGCGTCGTGCAGGGCCGCTTCATCGAGAAGGGCGTCGGCACGGCGAAGACCGCGCGCGTCGTCGAGGTGCTCGAGGCCGCCGGCATCGTCGTCGACCTGCCCGAGCTCGACCAGCGCGTCGCCGACTGGGCCAAGCTCAACGCGCTGCCGCCGGCCCGCGCGAGCCACGCCTCCGACTGGGCCGGACGCATCCCGCGCTAGTCCGCCGCGCGCCTACGGGCGCAGCAGCTCGAGCGCCGCGTGCGCGGCGTTGTGGCCGCCGAGCCCTGAGACGGCGCCGCCGCGGCGCGCGCCCGAGCCGGCCATGAGGATCCGCGCGTGCCCCGTCGCGACGCCCCACGCCTCGGCGACCGAGGTCGGCTCGTGCTCGAGCCACGGCCACGACAGCGGCCCGTGGAAGATGTTGCCGCCCGGCATCGCGAGCGCCTCCTCGATGTCGAGGGTCGTCCTCGTCTCGATCGCGG
Source organism: Agrococcus sp. GW821-FHT14H11 (assembly GCF_058803545.1). Lineage (NCBI taxonomy): Bacteria > Bacillati > Actinomycetota > Actinomycetes > Micrococcales > Microbacteriaceae > Agrococcus > Agrococcus sp. GW821-FHT14H11. The sequence continues at coordinate 102,010 of NZ_JBXAPA010000004.1, read as the reverse complement.
GCCCCGCCGCGCCGTCGAGCAGCAGCGGCCGGATCGGCTCGGCGAGCACCGAGTCGAGCGACGCGACCACCGCCTCCTCGAGCGCCACGCGCATCCCGTCGTTCGTCTCGGGCGTGAGCAGCCGGTCGGGCACGTGCAGGCCGAAGACGGTGAGCGTCTGGGCGCCGGATGCGCGCAGGTCGTCGCCCAGGATCGTCGGGTCGGTGAGCGAGTGGCAGTAGATCTCGCACGGCAGCGGCTGCGGGATGCGGCCGTCCGCGGCCTCCGCGTACGCGCGCTGCAGCTGCGTGTAGGTCTCGTTGATGTGGAAGGTGCCGCCGAAGGCCGCCTCCGGCGCGACGTCGTCGCGCAGCCGCGGCAGGCGCGACAGCAGCATGTTGACCTTCACCTGCGCGCCCTCGGGCCGCGGGGTGGCGACGCCCGCCTCGCCGAGCAGCGCCGAGAGCACGTGCGGTGCGACCGCCGAGAGCACGAGGTCGAACTCGGCGGTCAGCTGCGTGCCGATCGCGAGCCCGGGCGAGCCGGTCGGGAGCCCGCCGACGCGCTCCTCCCACGTGACCTCGGCGTCGGGCGTGACGCGGGTGACGGTGACGCCGGTGAGGATCTTCGCGCCGGCCGCGCGCGCCGCGGCCTCGAGGCTGCCGGAGACCTGCCCCATGCCGCCGATCGGCACGTCCCAGTCGCCGGTGCCGCCGCCGATGACGTGGTACAGCAGGCAGCGGTTCTGCTCGAGCCCCGGGTCGTCGAGCGCCGCGAACGTGCCGATGAGCGCATCGGTCGCGATCACGCCGCGCACGAGGTCGTGGCCGACGGCCGCCTCGATCGCGTCGGCGATGGGGGCGTCGACGATCTCGGACCACGCGGATGCGGCGCCCGCGGCCTCGCGCGCGGCCTGCCGCGTGGGCAGCGGCTGCGTCAGCGTCGGGAACAGGGCCGCGGCGAGCCGCGTGGTGCGGTCGTAGAACGCCGCGAACCCGTCGGCGTCGTCGGCGGCGCCGACCGCCGCGAACGACGCGCGCGTGGCCGCCTCGTCGCCCGCGTCGACCAGCAGCCCGCGGTCGCCGCCGGGCACGGGCGTGTAGGAGGAGTAGCGGCGGCGGGCGAGCCGCACGTCGAGGCCGAGGTCGCGGATGATCTGCTCGGGCATGAGGCTGACGAGGTAGCTGTAGCGCGACAGGTTGGCGTCGAGCCCGTCGAACGCCTGCGCGGAGACGGCAGCGCCGCCCACGTGCGGCAGCCGCTCGAGCACCGTGACGTCGACGCCCGCGCGGGCCAGGTAGGCGGCGGCGGTGAGGCCGTTGTGGCCCCCGCCGATGATGGCGACGCTCGGCACTGCTGCTCCTTCGCTGGGGCGCCGACGCACGCGGTCGGCGCCGGACTCGACCCTGCCGAGGCCAACCCAACCACACGTGGCTCCCCGGCGGCGAGGCCCCGTGCACCGCCCGGCGCCGCGGCCCGCCGTCCGCGCGCGCATACGATATGCGGCATGACCGACCAGCCCAGGGACGACGACTTCGACGCCCTCATCGCCGAGGGCATCGAGCGCGCGGAGGCGCAGCGGCAGCTCGCGTCCGACGACGACGAGCCGATCGTGCCGGACGGCGCCGGGCTCGGGCTGACCGAGCCGATCCAGGTCGTCGACGAGCAGGACGCCGACGAGGACGCGCCGCTGCAGGCGCCGCCGCTGCCCGACTCGGGGCCGGCGTTCGAGGTCGACGACGCGACGTTCGCGGCCGCGGTCAACCCGTACGTGCCGGTCGAGGCGCCGGGGCTCGCGCGCTCGCCCGAGGAGCCGCCCGCGAGCGGCTGGTCGCTGTCGCAGGAGGTCGCCGACGTGCCGACCGTGCAGATGGACGTCGCCGAGCTGCAGTCGGAGCTGGCCGCCGTCGCGCAGGCGCCGGTGCCCGAGGATGCCCGCGTGGTCGAGCCGGCCGACACGGCCCCGCCGGCCCCGCTCACGCGGCGTGCCGTGCACCCCCGACCGACCGACGCCGAGGACGCCGTGGCGCGCGAGCACCACGCGGTGACCCCCGAGCCGCAGCTGCCGCCGCAGGACCAGCCGCGCCTGGGCGGGCTCGCCGCCGCCGTCTCTGCGCGCGCCCGGGCCGCCGAGCCGCAGCTGCCGCCCACCGAGGCGATGTCGGCGGTCGACCTCGAGCAGGAGCTCGCGGCACCCGCGCCCGCCCCGGCCGTCGAGCCCGGGCCCGCTCCCGAGCCCGTCGCATCCGCCCCCGCACCGGAGCCGACGCCTGCACCTGCGCCTGCAGCCGCGCCGACGCCTGCCCCCGAGCCGCCAGCACCTGCGCCCGAGGCCGTGCCCAACCCGGTCGCGGCGGCCCCCGCGCCGGCACCGGTCGAGCTGACCGACCCGGCCACCGACGACGCGCTCGCGCTCGCGGCGATCGAGCGCGTGCGCCGCTGGCTCGACCGGCCGGGCGCCGCGAAGCCCGACCGGGCCGCCGAGCGGCTCGCCGGCCTGCTGCAGGACCCGGCCGGCCTCGACTTCGCCATCGGCTTCGTCGACAAGGTCGTGCGGCCCGAGGACCCGAAGGTGAGCGCCCGCAACTTCGAGGCGCTCAGCCGCGACATCCCCGGCTTCCTCGACTGGTACCTCAAGCTCGGCATCACGGTCGGCGGCGGCTTCGGCATCGTGACGCCGAAGCTCATCATCCCGCTCGTGAAGCGGGCGATGCGCGAGATGGTCTCGCACCTCGTCATCGACGCGACGCCGGGCCGGCTCGCCCGGCCGCTCGCGAAGCTGCGCGAGGACGGCACCCGCCTCAACATCAACCTGCTCGGCGAGGCGGTGCTCGGCGAGGAGGAGGCCGCGAGCCGGCTCGAGGGCACGACCGCGCTGCTGCGCCGCGACGACGTCGACTACGTGTCGATCAAGGTGTCGGGCGTCGCGCCGCAGCTGCAGCTGTGGGCGTTCGACGAGACCGTCGACCAGGTCGTCGACCGCCTGCTGCCGCTCTACCGGCTCGCCGCCGAGTCGAGCCCGCCGAAGTTCATCAACCTCGACATGGAGGAGTACCGCGACCTCGACCTCACGATCGCGGTCTTCGAGCGCCTCCTCACCCGGCCCGAGCTCGCCCGGCTCGAGGCCGGCATCGTGCTCCAGGCGTACCTGCCGGATGCGCTCGCCGCCTACCGCCGGCTCGCGGCGTTCGCGAAGGAGCGCCGCGCGAACGGCGGGGCGGGCATCAAGGTGCGGCTCGTGAAGGGCGCGAACCTCGCCATGGAGCGGGTCGACGCCGCCCTGCACGGCTGGCCGCTCGCGGTCGTCGGTTCGAAGGCCGCGAGCGACGCCAACTACAAGCGCGTGCTGCAGGAGGCGCTCCTGCCCGACAACGCGTTCGCCGTGCGGCTCGGCGTCGCGAGCCACAACCTCTTCGACCTCGCCTACGCGGCCGAGCTCGCCCGCCATCACGGCACCCACCAGCGCATGGACGCCGAGATGCTGCTCGGCATGGCCGCCGAGCACCGCGCCGCCGTGCGCGAGGACTTCCCGAGCCTCATCCTCTACACGCCCGTCGTGCGGCCCGACCAGTTCGACGCCGCCGTCGCCTACCTGATCCGCCGGCTCGAGGAGAACGCCTCCGGCGAGAACTTCATGTCGAGCATGTTCTCGCTCGACGACCCAGCCGTGTTCCAGCGCGAGCGCGACCGCTTCCTCGCGTCGCTCGAGCTGCAGCGCACCGAGGACGCCGCGGGTGCGCCGCGGCCCACCCGCACCCAGGACCGCCTGGGCGACCTCGCCGTCTCGGTCGCGCACCCGGACGGCTTCGAGAACGAGCCCGACAGCGACCCGTCGCTCGCCGCCAACCGCGCGTGGGCGCGGCAGATCGTGCAGCGCGCCGCCGACTCGCAGCTCGGCGTGCGCACCCTCGAGCTCAACCGCATCGAGGACTGGCCGACGCTCGAGCGCCGCATCGACAAGGCGGCGCAGGCCTCCGACGGATGGGCGGCGCTGGGTGCGGAGCGTCGGGCCGAGGTGCTGCGCGACGCGGCCGAGACCCTCGGTGTGTACCGGGGCCGCCTCATCGAGGTGATGATGGCCGAGACGGGCAAGACGCTCGCCGAGGCCGACCCCGAGGTGTCGGAGGCGGTCGACTTCGCCCGCTACTACGCCGAGCAGGCGCCGCTGCTCGAGCAGCTCGACGACGCGCGCCCGAAGCCCGTGCACCTCACCGTGGTGACGCCGCCGTGGAACTTCCCCGTCGCGATCCCGTGCGGCGGCGTGACCGCGGCGCTCGCGACCGGCTCGGCCGTCATCCTGAAGCCCGCGCCCCAGGCTCGGCGCTCGGCGGCGGTGCTGTGCGAGGCGCTGTGGGAGGCGGGCGTGCCGCGCGAGGTGCTCGTGCTGTGCGACGTGCCCGAGGGCGACGTGTCGCAGCGGCTCGTCTCGCACCCGGCCGTCGGCAGGCTCATCCTCACCGGCTCCTCGAAGACGGCAGAGCTCTTCACCTCCTGGCGCAGCGACCTGCCGATCGTCGCCGAGACGAGCGGCAAGAACTCGATCATCGTCACGCCCTCGGCCGACCTCGAGCAGGCGGCGGCCGACATCGTGCGCAGCGCCTTCCTGCACGCCGGGCAGAAGTGCTCGGCCGCATCCGTCGTCATCCTCGTCGACACCGCGGGCGACAGCGAGCGGTTCCGCCGGCAGCTCGTCGACGCCGCGTCGACGCTGCGCGTGGGCTCGCCGCTCGACGCGCGCACGCACATCGGCCCGCTCATCGAGCCGGCGTCCGGCGCGCTGCTCGAGGCGCTCACCACCCTCGAGCACGACGAGGAGTGGCTGCTCGAGCCGCGGCGGCTGGATGCGTCGGGCCGGCTCTGGTCGCCCGGCATCCGCGACGCGGTGCTCCCGGGCGCGAGCACGCACCTCACCGAGCTCTTCGGCCCGCACCTGTCGCTCATCGAGGTCGACACGCTCGACGAGGCGATCGAGGTGCAGAACGCCACCGAGTTCGGGCTCACCGCCGGCATCCACTCGCTCGACCCCGACGAGGTCGCGCACTGGCTCGCCGAGGTGCAGGCCGGCAACCTCTACGTCAACCGCGGCATCACGGGCGCGATCGTGCGGCGGCAGCCGTTCGGCGGCTGGAAGCTCTCGCAGGTCGGGCCCGGCGCCAAGGCCGGCGGCCCCAACTACCTCGCGACGCTCGTCGACTGGGAGCCTGTGCCGTCGGAGCCCAAGAAGTCGGTGCGCCTGCACGGGCTCGACAAGCGGGTCGCCGAGCTCATCGAGGCGGCGACGCCCGCGCTCGACTTCGTCGAGTTCGACCGCGTGCGCGCCGGGGCCAACAGCGACCAGACGTGGTGGGAGGAGGAGTTCGGCCTCTCCCGCGACGTCTCGGCGCTCGGCGTCGAGCGCAACGTGCTCCGCTACCGGCCGGCCGAGGTGCTGCTGCGCCTCGCCGAGGACGGCCAGGTCGTCGACCTCGTGCGCCTGCTCGCCGCCGCCGCCCGCACGCGCGCCGTCGTGCGCATCTCGAGCGCCGTGGAGGTGCCGAGCGGCATCGTGCGGCTCTCGCGCCACGCGCTGCCGCACGTGCGCATCGAGGAGGTCGTCGAGGAGTCGGACGCCGCCTTCCACGAGCGCATCCGCTCGGGCGAGGCGCTCGAGCCGGTGCAGAGCGAGGATGCGCTCGGACTCATGCGCGTGACCGAGCCGGTGCGGCGCATCCGCCTCATCGGCACCGACCCGGGGCTGCGCGACGCGCTCGCCGGCAATGCTCGCATCGCGGTCTACGACGGCCCCGTCACGACCGAGGGCCGCATCGAGCTGCTGCCGTTCGTGCGCGAGCAGGCGGTGTCGATCACCGCGCACCGCTTCGGCAACCCCGACAAGGTGCTGCAGGCGCTGCGCGTGTGACGCGCAGGAGCCGGTGCTTGACTGGCTCCATGCGGTACGGATACAAGGCCAGCGCCGAGCAGTTCTCGCCCGCCGAGCTGCTCGACCTCGTGCAGCTCGCGGAGCGGGTCGGGCTCGACAGCGCGTTCATCAGCGACCACCTGCAGCCCTGGCGGCACGAGGGCGGCCACGCGCCGAACGCGGTCGCCTGGCTCGGCATGGCGCTCGAGCGCACCTCGTCGATCGTGCTCGGCACCTCGGTGCTCACGCCCACGCTGCGCTACCACCCGGCGGTCGTCGCGCAGCAGTTCGCGACGCTCGGGCAGGTGCACCCGGGCCGCCTCATCCTCGGCGTCGGCACCGGCGAGGCGCTCAACGAGCAGGCGATCGGCGTCGAGTTCCCCGAGCTGAAGGAGCGCTTCGCGCGGCTGCGCGAGTCGGTGCGCCTCATCCGGCAGCTGTGGGCCGAGGAGCGGGTCGACTTCGAGGGCGAGTACTACGCGACCCACGGGGCGACGATCTACGACCGGCCGGATCCCGCCGACGCGGGCTCGCGCATCCCCATCTACGTCGCCGGCGGCGGCCCCGCGACGACCCGCTACGCCGCGCGGTTCGCCGACGGGCACATCTGCACCTCCGGCAAGGGCGACGAGTACTACCGCGACACGATCGTCGCGAACCTCGAGGAGGGGCTCGAGAAGGCCGGGCGCGCCTCGGCCGAGGTCGACCGGATGATCGAGATCAAGGTGTCGTACGACCGCGACGCCGACGCTGCGCTCGAGCACACCCGCTTCTGGGGCGCGCTCTCGCTCACGCAGGAGCAGAAGCACGCGGTGCACGACCCGATCGAGATGCAGCGCCTCGCCGACGAGCTGCCCATCGAGCAGGTGGCGAAGCGCTGGATCGTGGGGTCGGATGCGTCGGCGGTCGCGGGCGCGATCGCCCACTACGTCGACCTGGGCTTCACCCACCTGGTGCTGCACGGGCCGGGGCACGACCAGCGGCGCTTCCTCGAGCAGCTCTCGGAGGACGTGCTGCCGCTCCTGCCCCGGTAGCCGCGCAGCTCAGGCCGGCGCCGCCTCCGTCGCCACCCGGCGCACGAGCGGCAGCGCCGCCGACGTCACCGCGAGCGTCACCGCGGCCGCGCCGAGCGTGAGCAGCGCCCACGTGAGCACCGACCCGGGGCTCGACATCCAGAGCATGAAGGTCGGCAGGATCAGCAGCAGCGCCGCCCCGGCGGCCCCGCCGACGCCGATGACGAGCGGCAGCGCCACCTGCTGCACGATCGCAGCGCGCATGACGGGCAGGTCGACGCCCATCCGGTGCATCGCCTGGTGCTCGCGTCGCTGGTCGAGCACCTTCGCCGACTGGGCGATGCCCGCGAGCACCGCGCCGAGCACGCCCGCGATCGCGATCGTGAGCGCCGCGCCGGTCGCCATGTCGGCGCTCAGCTGGTCGGTGCCGCCGGCCATCGCCGGCGCGAGCGACGCGAAGCCGCCGGCCATCACGGCGATCGCCATCGCGCCGACGATGTTGAACGCTCCGCGCGGGTCGTCGACCACGCGGCGCGCGGCGAGCAGCGTCGCGGGGCTGCGGGCCCCCTTCGCGACGAGCCACGCGACGCCCTGGATGACGAGCGGCCCGAGCAGCGTGTACGCGAGCACCACGATCGACACGAGCGCGATCGACACCGCCGTCTCCTTCGGCACCAGGTCGAGCACCACCACGACGACGTAGGCGGCGGCGGCGAGCACGAACGCGGCGGCCCGCCAGAGCGACAGCCGCCGGGGCCGCACCCGCTGCGCGACGCCGAGCGGGGTCACGTGCACGCGGCGCAGCGACGCGAGCGCGGCGCCCACGGCGATCGCGACGACCGCGCCGCCGGCCGCAGCCCACACCCACACGGGCGGCAGCAGCTCGGTGGGGCCGAACGGCTGCCCCTGGAACTCGATGCGCGCGAGCCCGGGCGTCACGGCGAGCGCGAGCATCGCCCCCACGAGCACGCCGACGACCGCTTGCGCGAGGGCGTCGAGCACGGCGAGCGCGGTCACCTGGCCGCGCGTCGCGCCCGCGAGCCGCAGGGCGGCGAGGCGGTCGTCGCGCCGGGCGACCGCGAGCCGCACGGCCGCCTGCGCGAGCGTCCAGACCGCCGGCAGCAGCAGCGCGGCCGCCACGAAGGCGAGGGTGAGCACGAACGCGCCCGACGACGCATCCACGACGCCCGTCTCGAGGCGCATCCGGAACGCCTCGACGCCGCCGAGCACCGCGAGGAGCGCCGCGGTCGCGAAGGCGAAGGCCGTCGCGCTCAGCACGTCGGTCGCGCGGGGCCCCGTGGCGCGGGCGAGCCGCAGCCAGAGCCGCAGCGCGCTCATCGCGACGCCCCTGCCGTCGCCGCCGGCTCGTCGCTGACGATCCGGCCGTCCTGCAGCCGCACGACGCGCGAGCACATCGCGGCCACCTCGGGGTCGTGCGTCACGACGACGAGCGAGGCGCCGTGGCCGAGCGTCGCGCCGATGAGGAGGCTCATCACCGCGTCGCCCGTGGAGCGGTCGAGCGCGCCCGTCGGCTCGTCGGCGAAGACGATGCCGGGGCTGCCGACGAGCGCGCGGGCGATCGCGACCCGCTGCGCCTGCCCGCCCGAGAGCTCGCCCGGCCGGCGCGTGAGCATGTCGCCGAGGCCGAGCCGGTGCAGCAGCGCGCCGGCCGCCGCCTCGGCGCCGGTGCGGGAGCCCCCGCCGAGCATGAGCGGCAGCGCGACGTTCTCGATCGCGGGCAGCTCGGGCAGCAGCTGCCCCGACTGGAAGACGAAGCCGAAGTCGCTGCGGCGCAGCCGGGTGCGCTCGCCGTCGCGCATGGTCGCCAGGTCACGGCCGCGCCACGCGACGCGGCCGTCGTCGGGGGCGACGATGCCGGCGAGCACGTGCAGGAGGGTCGACTTGCCGGAGCCCGAGGGACCCATGATGGCGACGGCCTCCGGGCCGTGCGCGCCGATGGTGATCGAGACGTCGGCGAGCGCGGGCGCTGCCGCGTCGCCGGTGCCGTAGGTGTGGGTGAGACGCTGCGCGTCGAGTCGGTCGCTGTGCATGGCCCCATCCGAGCAGCGCCGGGGCCGCCGCGGGCGGGATGCGGCCGCCTTTGCATCCTGGGGCGGATGCGGATCATCCGTGCGGATGACCAGGCCCCCTTCCGTAGGCTGGTCGAGTGACGATCGCCGCAGAGAGCACCCCCGCGCCGCGGCCCGCGCCGTGGCCGCGCTCGCTGACGATCGCCGCCGAGGGCGCCCCGACGCATCCGATCGCCATCGTGCCCGCGGCGCTCGTCTCGCTCGGCGCGGTGCTGCTGTTCTGGGTGCTCACCGACTGGGGCTACCTGCCGCTCGTCGCGGGCGTGGTCGGCGGCATCCTCACCGACCGCGCGGGCCGCTCCCGCAGGCTCGGGCAGGACCTCGCGCTCATCGCCATCGCGCTCACGTGGATCAGCTTCATCTCGCTGCACGCCGACATCACGAACGAGGGCATCGCGCGCTTCACGGTCGCGCTCGGCGGCGCCGTGCTCATCCCGTACGTCATCACACGCTGGGGCTTCCAGGACCACGCGATCCGCTTCCCGTGGGCCGGCGGGCGCTGGACGCGCCGCATGTGGACGTACCTGGTGGCGGTCATCTTCCTCGCCTACCTGATCCTGCCGTTCTACTTCCTCACCTCGGGCGTCTACCGCAACTGGCCCGCGGTGGACGAGGCGCACGAGGTGGCGCGGCTGTTCGTGGGCGTCAACGCCGTGGGGCTGTGGGACGAGCTGTTCTTCATCTGCACCGTCTACACGCTCCTGATGCGGCACTTCCGGCCGTGGCTCGCCAACCTGCTGCAGGCGGCGATCTTCGTCTCGTTCCTGTGGGAGCTCGGCTACCAGTCGTGGGGGCCGCTGCTGACGATCCCGTTCGCGCTCGTGCAGGGCGCGATCTTCTCCTGGACGAAGAACCTCTTCTACGTCGTGACCGTGCACCTGCTGTTCGACGCGGTCGTGTGGCTCGTGATCGTGCACGCGCACCACCAGGAGGCGCTGCCGATCTTCCCGCTCGTGCACGGGTTCTGACCCGCGCTCGGGCCTCGCGCATCCGGGGTTCCGGATGTCGGCCGCCGGGCGTAGCGTCGCCCGCATGGCCATCGCACGCTACCCCTCCGTCGTCATCGACTGCCCCGACGCCGCCGCCCTCGGGCGCTTCTACGGCGCCCTGCTCGACTACACCGTCTCGGAGGCCGACGACTGGGTCGAGATCCGCGGCCCCGAGGGCCAGTGCATCTGCTTCCAGCAGGTCGAGGGCTACGCGGCGCCCGACTGGCCGGGGCAGCAGCACCCCCAGCAGATGCACCTCGACGTGGTCGTCGACGACCTCGAGGAGGCCGAGGCGGCGACGCTCGCGCTCGGCGCGACGAAGCACGAGCACCAGCCCGGCGAGACCTTCCGCGTCTTCCTCGACCCCGCCGGGCATCCGTTCTGCCTCTGCGTCAGCTGACGCCGGGCGGCAGCGCCACTGCCGCCTGCACCCCGACGCGCGTGAAGCCCAGCGCGTCGGCGATCCGCAGCGAGGCGGGGTTGCCCACCCGGCAGCGCCACTGCGCGACGAGCCCCGCGTCGATCGCGGCGGCCACCGCCGCGGCTGCGGCTGAGCCGCCGAGGCCCCGTCCGCGGTGCGCGGCGGCGGCGACGACGCCGATGTGCGCGATCGTCGAGCGCCACCGCTGGTAGCCGGCGACCGCGAGCGGCTGCGCGCCGTCGCGCACGGCCCAGTGCCGCTCCATCGGCTCCACGCCCGACTCCTCCCACTGCTCGAGCGCGACGGCCTCCCGCACGAGCACGAGGTCGCGGTCGGTCGCCGGCACGACCTCGTGGGGCGGATGCGCGGGGCGCGTGCCCGTGAAGAGCAGGTGCGCCGAGGCGATCGCGCGCGAGCCCGGCAGCGCCTCGGCGATCGCGGCCGCGTCACGCAGCGCCGCGCGGCCGAGCGACCGCGTGGCGGCGAGCGCCGCGGCCGGCCCGGCGACGACCATCGCGGTGCCGAGCTCGACCACCACCACCGAGTCGAGGTCGACGCGCTCGATGGGCGTGACGCCGTCGCCGTCGAAGGCGCGCGGCGCGGTGCCCAGCGCCTCGGCCCACGCCGCCCGGAGCCGCGCGCGGTCGCGCTGCGGCACATCCGGCATGCCCATCATGGCGACCAGTGTCGTCCTCGCGTGCTCGGGGCCCGGGAGGCTCGCCCGGCCTAGGCTCGGACCCGTGACCCGCGTGCTCCTCGACGTCGACACGGGCATCGACGACGCCCTCGCCCTGCTGACCGCCGCGCTCTCGAACGAGATCGAGCTCGTCGGGTGCACGGTCGTGTGGGGCAACGTCGACGTGGCGCAGGGCGCCCGCAACACCTCCGAGGTGCTGCGGCTCGTCGGGCACGGCGACGTGCCCATCGCGGTCGGCGCCGCCGGCCCGCGGAACGGCGCGCGAGCGGTCTTCTCGCCCGAGGTGCACGGCGCCGACGGGCTGGGCGGATGCGCCGACACGGGGCACGTGCCGGAGCTCGCGGCCGAGAGCGCGGTCGAGCTGCTGCTGCGGCTCAGCCACGAGCACGCCGGCGCCCTCGAGATCGTCGCCGTCGGGCCGCTCACCAACCTCGCGGCGGCGCTCGACGCCGACCCGACGCTGCCGGAGCGCATCCGCCAGGTGACCGTGATGGGCGGCGCCGCCCTCGCCCCCGGCAACGTGTCGGAGACGGCGGAGGCCAACATCTGGCACGACCCGGAGGCGGCGCAGGTGGTCTTCGACGCGCCGTGGGAGCTGACGATGGTCGGGCTCGACGTGACGATGACGTCGCTCATCACCGACGCGCACCGCGAGCGGCTCGCAGCCGGGGGAGCGGCGGGGCAGTTCTGCGACCGGATCCTCGACTTCTACCTGCACTACTACGAGGGCTACACGGGGCAGCGCGCGTCGGGCAACCACGACGCGCTCGCGCTCGCGGTCGCGACGGGGCTCGTGCGCACGACGCTCTCGCCGATCGTCGACGTGACGGTCGACTGCGGCGACGGGCCCTCGCGCGGCCGCACCGCGACGACGCTCGAGGGCGCGTGGGGCGAGTGGCCCGAGCGCGAGGGCGCCCGCCACCGCGTCGTGATGGAGGTCGAGCCGGGCTTCGAGGAGCGCATGGTCGACCTGATCGCGGCGGCGCCGTAGCGCCCGCTCGCCAGCGGGACCCGATCGACCCGACGGGACCCGGTGCACCGGGTCCCGTTCGGTCGAAGGGGTCCCGGGAGCGCTACGCGACCCGGCCCATCCGCCGCACCGCCTCCTCGAGCACGTCCGGGCGGGTGCCGAGGTTGAGGCGCACGTGGTTCTCGCCGCCGGCGCCGAAGGCCTCGCCGGCGTTCAGCCCGACGCGCGCCTGCTCCAGGAACGCCTTGGCCGGCCCGGTCGAGAGCCCCACGTAGCCCGGGTCGGCGACCGATCCCGGCTCGGCGACGCGCGTGCCCCGGCAGTCGAGCCACGCGAGGAACGTCGCCTCGCCCGGTCGCCAGCGGATCGACGGCGCGTGCTCGGCCAGCAGGCGCGCGAGCAGCGCCCGGTTGCCGCGCAGCCCCGCGAGCACCTCGTCGAGCCAGCCGCGGCCCTCGTCGAACGCGGCGACGTGCGCGATGGACGCGAGGTGCGACGGCCCGTGGCTCACGACCTCCGCGATCTCGCCGAGGTCCGCGCCGGTCTCGGCGCCGCCGACGATGAGGGCGGTGCGCAGCCCGGCGAGGTTCCAGGCCTTCGACGCGCTCGTGAGCGAGAAGCCGTGCGGGTCGACCTCCCAGTAGGGCGTGAACGTCGCGTCGAACAGCAGCGGCGCGTGCACCTCGTCGGAGATGACGCGCACCCCGTAGCGCGCGGCGACCTGCGCGAGCGCCTCGAGCTCTGCCCGGGTGTGCACGGTGCCGGTCGGGTTGTGCGGGTTGCACAGCAGCAGCACCGCGCCCGCGTCGCCGACCCGGGCGCACGCATCCTCGATCCCGCTCAGGTCGAGCCGCAGGTCGTCGCCGAGCGGCGCCTCGACCACCCGCCGCTCGGCGTGCGCCGAGTAGGCGTGGAACGGCGGGTACACCGGGCTCGTCACGATCACCGCGCCGCCGGGCGGCGTCAGGAGGCGGATGAGCTCGAACGCGCCCATCATGACGTCGCTCACGAGCGCGGTGCGCGAGACCTCGACCGAGGCGCCCCAGCGGTCGGCGGCGAAGCGGCCGAACGCCTCCGCGTAGCCCGTGCCCCACGGGTAGCCGGTGTCGCCGCGCAGCATCGCGTCGTGCACGGCGCGAGTGATGGGCTCAGCCGGCAGCACATCCATCTCGGCCACCCACAGCGGCAGCACGTCGGGCTCGAAGAAGCGCCACTTGATGCTCGTGCGCTCGCGCAGCCGGTCGAGGGGCACCTGCTCGAAGGGGTTCACCATGACCCCATCCTGAACGCTCGGCCGGTCCGGTGCCAGGCCCGGCGGAGCGATCAGGCCAGGGGCGGGCCGCGTCAGGCGACCTGCTCGAGCAGCCCCGTGTCGACGTCGTAGAGGAAGCCGCCGATCTGGGCGCGCTCGCCGATGAGCGGGTGCGACCGCACGCGGTGCACGTCCTGGATGATCGACAGGCGCTGGTGCTCGATCGCGCCGAGGTCGAGCCACGAGGCGTCGACGCCCGCGGCCTGCGAGATGTCGACGAGCAGCTCGCGCTCCGACTTCGAGGCCATCGCGCAGCGCGTGTGCTGCACGAGCAGGATGCGGTCGACGTTCAGCAGGTTGACGCCCAGCACGAGCGCGACGAGCGTGCGCTCGGTGGCGCGCCCGCCGGGGTTGCGCAGGATCTTCGCGTCGCCGGGCTCGAGCCCGATCATGCCGAGCGGGTCGATCCGCGAGTCCATGCAGGTGACCATCGCGACGCCCGACTTCGCGACGCCGTCGAAGCCCTGCAGGGCGAAGGTGGCGGCGAAGTCCCGGTTGTGCTGGAGGAGGTCGTCGAAAGCGGAGTCCATGCTCACAATCTAGGGCCGCGTGCGAGCATGGCCCGCATGGAGATGCGCGCCCTCGCCCAGCAGATCGATGCGATCTCGCTCCGCTACGCCGAGGTCTACGGCTTCGAGCGCGACGCGGACTGGCTCGTGCTCAAGCTGCAGGAGGAGGTCGGCGAGGTCGTGCAGGCATGGCTCGCGAAGACCGGGCGGCAGCGCGACAAGGGCCACAGCCCGGAGGAGATCGATCGCCGCTTCGCGCTCGAGCTCGCGGATGCGGTGGGCATGCTGCTCGCGCTCGCGGAGGCCACGGGGGTCGACATCGAGCAGGCGATCGACGAGAAGTGGCTCGTCTGGGACCGCCGCGTCTCGCAGCGGGCCGGCGAGCACGACGCGCCCCAGCAGGACTGAGGCGGCACGGGTTAGCCTCGGGGGCATGACGCAGACCGCCATCATCGTCGGTGCAGGACTCGGCGGGCTCGCCGCCGCCCGCGGCCTCGAGGCCGCCGGCTGGCAGGTGCGGGTGCTCGAGGCGGCCGAGCGGCCACGCACGACAGGTGCGGGCATCGCGATCGCGAGCAACGGCCTCGAGGCGCTCGACGAGCTCGGCGTGGGCGACGAGGTGCGCGACCGCGCCGTGCGCTCGATGCCCGAGGGCGTCTTCACCGATCAGGGCTCGCCGCTGCAGCAGGGCTCGACCTTCGACTCGAGCGCGCTGCACGCGCTGCACCGCTCGACCCTGCTCGACATCGTCGGCGGCGGCCGCGAGGTCGAGACCGGCATGCGCGTCGTGGGGGTGACGGATGCGTCCTCCGGCGCGCGCCCGTCGGTCACGATCGAGCACGGCGCGGCCGATCCCGACGCCACCGACGCGAGGCTCGAGCGGCAGCAGCGGCAGGACCGCGCGCGCGGCATCCGCCTCGGCCGGCGGCTCCAGCGGGCCCTCGAGCCCGGTGACGACCCCATCGACCGGCGCGCCGAGCGCCGCGCCACCAAGCAGCAGGTGCGCGAGTCGCGCGAGTCGCGCTTCGAGACGATCGAGGCCGACCTCGTGATCGGCGCGGACGGCATCGACTCCGCCGTGCGGAAGGCGCTCTGGCCGAAGGCGGCGACCGACTACTCGGGCGCCACCTGCTGGTACGGCGTCGTGCAGGCGGAGGCCGACTCGCCGAGCGGGATGCGGCAGTACGTCGGCAGCGGCGCCGAGTTCGGCATGGTGCCGATCGACGGCGGCCGCGTCTACTGGTGGGGCATGGCGCACGCCCGGATGGGACGCACGTCGCGCGACGAGCTCGAGGCGGCGCGCGAGCGGTTCGACACGTGGGCGCCCGAGGTGCGCGACCACATCGCCGCCACCCCGCAGGCCTCGGTGATGCGACGCGACCTGCACTGGCTCCCCACACCCCTGAAGTCCTTCCACCGGCCCGGCGTGGTGCTGCTCGGCGACGCCGCGCACGCGATGCTGCCGACGCTCGGCCAGGGCGGCAGCCTCACCCTCGAGGACGCCGCGACGCTCGGCATCCTGCTGCAGGACCATCCGCTCGAGCAGGCCCTGCGCGCCTACGACAGCGAGCGCATCCGCCGCACCGACCGCTTCAAGCAGCTCTCGCACCGCCTCGCGCGCGTCACGACCGAGACGCGCAGCTCGGTGCTCGTCGCCGCGCGCAACGGCGCCTACAACCTGCTGCCGACCACGCTCGCCGAGATCGCCGGCGACTGGATGCTGCACTGGCGCAGCCCGCGCGCCAAGCGCTGACGCGACCCCTGAGGCGACCCCTGGTGCCGCCGGGCGCGCGGCTGGACAATGAGCCATGGCCGACGGAGGCACTGCAGCAGCGCCGGAGTCCGACGCGGCCCTCGGGCGCCGCGCGCAGATCCTCGCCACCGAGCACTGGGGGCTGCTCGCCGCCCGCGGCACGGCGCAGAGCGAGGTGCTCACCCGCATCACGATCTTCCTGACGCTCGTCTCGGCGGGGCTCGTGACGATGGGCCTGCTCGGCCAGGTGTCGCGCTTCTCGGGCTGGTTCTCGCCCGCGATGCTCGCGATCCTGGCGTTCCTCTGCGTCATCGGGCTCATGACGCAGCTGCGGGTCGTCAACGTCGCCGAGGAGGAGATGATGTACGTCGTCGCGATGAACCGGCTGCGCGGCGCCTACGTCGACCTCGACCCGCACGTGCGCGAGGTCTTCCTCGCGGCGGTCACCGACGACGAGGCCGGCATGGAGCGCACCTACTCGTTCCTGCGGCGCCGCAGCGTCTTCAGCCACCTGTTCGGCAGCTCGCCCGTGCTCATCATGGTGGTGAACGCGTGCGTCTACGGGCTGCTGGCCGGCGCGCTCGTCGACGTCGTTGCGGAGGTCGGATGGGCCGTGGCGGCCGGCGTCGTCGTCGGGCTCGTGTGGGCCCTCGTCTCGATGCGCTCGGGCTACGCGCACTACCGGGACACCTGGCGCGACTACACGCCTCGGCGCTCGAGCGGCGCGGTCGCATACAGGGATGGGTAGTTCTCCCCATCGACGGCTCCTAGGGAGCGCGCGTACGGTGAACGCACGGCCCGGCTGGGGCCCCGCGAGGGGAAATTCGGGCCATGACAGGGTCTCGGCGCTGCGGCGACGGGATGCAGAGGGAGCCCAGTCTTTTCTGGAGGGGCAGATGCGCGGCGCGCTGTGAGGCGGCCGTCCGATACGGGGCTCGACCATCGGTCGGGCCCCGTTCTCCGTCCCCGGCGCCGATCGCGCTCCTAGCGCTCGGCCGCGGCGAGCTCGGCGAGCAGCAGCGGGAAGACGTGCTCGCGGTTGAGCGGCGCCTCCGCCTCGTCCTCGACGCCGATCGCGGGCACGATCCACCGCACCGCCTCGATCTCGGCCTGCGCCCTCGGCTCGATCGCATCGCGCGTGCGGAAGACGCTCGCGCGCAGGGCGAAGCCGGCCTCATTGGCGGCGCGCGTCTCGAAGTCGCCCATCGGCTCGATGCGCTCGAGCGCGATCTCGACGCCCAGCTCCTCCCGCACCTCGCGCACGGCGCACTCGGCCGCGGTCTCGCCGGGCTCGGGCTTGCCGCCGGGCAGCATCCAGGCGCTGGTGCCGCGCTTCCGCACCGTGAGCACGGCGCCGTCGGCGCGCTCGAAGCAGATCGCCGAGACGGTGATGACGCGCATGCGACCAGGCTAGGCCGCGCCGAGCCCGGCCGGGCGGAGCCCTCAGCCCGCGTTGCGGGTGATGAGCTTCGAGAGCACGATCGCCGAGCGGGTGTGGTCGACGGTCGCGGCGGCGCGCACCTTCTCGAGCGCCTCCTCGAGGGCGATGACGTCGCGCGCGCGCATGATCACGATCGCGTCGGCCTCGCCCGTGACGGTGCCGGCCTCGACGATCTCGGGCACGCCCGAGAGGATGCGCTTGAGGTCGCTCGGCGACACGGTGCCGCGGCAGAAGAGCTCGACGTAGGCTTCGGTGGCGAGGCCCTCGACGGCCGGGTCGACCTGCACGGTGAAGCCGCGGATCACGCCGTCAGCCACGAGCTTGTCGATGCGGCGCTTGACGGCGGAGGCGGAGAGGCCGACCTCGGCGCCGATGTCGGCGTAGCCGGCCCGGGCATTGAGGCGCAGCTGATCGATGATGCCGTGGTCGATCCGATCCATATGCAGGATTCTACGGTCACGATCGGCCAGATCGCAAGAAACATGCGTGCTGACCCCCACTGATGCGTCGATTGTTTGCGACCCTGGATGGCATGCAGCATGAGATGACCCACGCGCGCCCCGAGACCGCGACCCCCTCCGACGCGTCCCGCACGGCCGCCCAGAAGACCGTGCTGATGTGCCGTCCGGCGCACTTCGACGTCACCTACCGCATCAATCCCTGGATGGATCCCGACCAGCCCACGAGCGCCGACCTCGCGGTCGCGCAGTGGCAGACGCTCGTCGACGCCTACGAGCGCCTCGGCTTCGACGTGCACCAGATCGAGCCCGTCGAGGGCCTCAACGACATGGTCTACGCGGCCAACGGCGGGCTCACGCTCGACGGCAAGGCCTACGGCGCGCTGTTCACCTACGAGCAGCGCGTGCCCGAAGGCCCCGCCTACATGCGCTGGTTCGCCGAGCAGGGCTTCGAGGTGCACGAGCCGAAGCACATCAACGAGGGCGAGGGCGACTTCCTGCTCTCCAACGGCACGATCCTCGCCGGCCACGGCTTCCGCACCAGCCTCGAGTCGCACGACGAGGTGCGCGGCATCTTCGACCGCGAGGTCGTGAGCCTGCGCCTCGTCGACCCGGCGTTCTACCACCTCGACACGGCGATGGCCATCCTCGACGAGACGAGCATCGCCTACCTGCCGAGCGCGTTCGACGACGCGAGCAGGGCCGAGCTCGAGCGCCGCTACCCCGACGCCATCCTCGTCGACGAGGCCGACGCATCCGTGCTGGGCCTCAACTCGTTCGGCGACGGCCGCACCATGGTGATCGCCGAGCGCGCCGAGGGCTTCGCGCGCCAGCTCGCCGAGCGCGGCTACGAGACGATCGGCCTCGACCTGAACGAGCTGCTGCGCGGCGGCGGCGGGATCAAGTGCTGCACCCTGGAGCTGCGACGATGACGGAGGCGACGATGACGACGGAGACGACGACGGATGCGTCGACGGGCACGGCCCTGTCGGCCGCGACCGAGCGGGCGATCGAGCAGGTCGAGGCGCACGCCGCGCACAACTACCACCCGCTCCCGGTCGTCGTGGAGACGGCGGAGGGCGCGTGGGTGACCGACGTCGACGGCCGCCGCTACCTCGACTGCCTCGCCGCCTACTCGGCGGTGAACTTCGGCCACGGCAACCGCCGCCTGCTCGACGCCGCGCACGCGCAGCTCGACCGCGTCACGCTCACGAGCCGCGCGTTCCACTCCGCGGCGCTCGGGCCGTTCGTCGAGGCGCTCGCCGCGCTCGCCGGCAAGGACATGGTGCTGCCGATGAACACGGGCGCCGAGGCGGTCGAGTCGGGCATCAAGGTGGCCCGCCGCTGGGCGTACCAGGTGAAGGGCGTGCCCGCGGGTCAGGCCGAGATCATCGTGATGGAGGGCAACTTCCACGGCCGCACCACGACGATCGTGTCGTTCTCCGACGACCCGGAGGCGACGACCGGCTACGCGCCGTTCACGCCCGGCTTCGTGCGGGTGCCGTTCGGCGACGCGGAGGCGCTCGAGGCCGCGATCACGCCGAACACGGCCGCGGTGCTGCTCGAGCCCATCCAGGGCGAGGCGGGCATCAACGTGCCGCCGGCCGGCTACCTGCAGCGCGTGCGCGAGATCACCGCGCGCGAGCGCGTGCTCATGATCGCCGACGAGATCCAGTCGGGGCTCGGCCGCACGGGCGCGACGTTCCAGTGCGACAACGAGGGCGTCGTGCCGGACGTCTACCTGCTCGGCAAGGCGCTCGGCGGCGGCGTCGTGCCGGTGTCGGCCGTGGTCGCCGACGAGGACGTGCTGGGCGTCCTCACGCCGGGCTCGCACGGCTCGACCTTCGGCGGCAACCCGCTCGCGGCGGCCGTCGGCCTCGAGGTCGTGCGGATGCTCGGCGAGGGCGAGATGCAGGCGCGGGCCCGCGAGCTCGGCGCCCGCCTGCACGCGGGCCTCGGCGAGCTCGTCGGCCACGGGGTCACCGCGGTGCGCGGTGTGGGGCTGTGGGCCGGGATCGACATCGATCCGGCCGTCGGCACCGCCCGCCAGGTGTGCCTGCGGCTGCTCGAGCGGGGCATCCTCGCGAAGGACACCCACGGCCAGACGGTGCGCCTCGCGCCGCCGATCGTCATCGAGGAGCGCGACCTCGACATGCTCGTCGATGCGTTTCGCGAGGCCGTCGGGGCGTAGCCCCGGCGACCGAGCGGGTCGAGGAGCCGGCCCTCCCGGCCGGCGTCGCGAGACCAAGAGGCCGTCGGGGCGTAGCCCCGGCGACCGAGCGCGCTACGGCTCCGGCGTCGAGTTCATCGGGTCGAGCGCCACGCTCTCGCCGTGCACCGGCCGCTCGAGGTCGGGCTGCGCCTCGTCGCCCATCACCGAGGTGCCGTCGGAGAGCGTCGTCGAGATGAGGCCGAAGACGTTGCCGTCGGGGTCTGCGAGGTACGCGAGCCTCCCGACCTGCGGCATGTCGGTCGGCGGCAGCGCGCCGGTGCCGCCGAGCTCGAGGCCCCGCGCGTAGGTCGTGTCGGCGTCGTCGACGGCGACGACGAGGTTGGCGCCGTTGACCGGCGACCCGGGCGCGGGCGCCGGCCCCTCCCGCTGCGTGAGCCCGCCGTTGATGCCGCTGCCGGGCTCCGTGAGCGAGCGCGAGCCCTCGCCGGTCGCGATCGTCCAGTACGGCACCTCGCCGAACCGCTCGAAGCGCCAGTCGAGCAGCTGCGAGTAGAAGTCGATGAGCCGCTGCGGCTCGCTGGCGTGGATCTCGAAGTGCACGACGAGGCTGCTCATGGCCGCGACGGTACGCCGGGCCGCGCACAGGCGCCAGGGGCAGGATGGGCCGATGCGCACCCGCTACCGCTTCGACCACGCCTGGCACCTCGACACGGGGGCGGATGCGGTGCTCGCGCTGCTCGAGGACGTCCCGGGCTACGGGCGCTGGTGGCCCGGGGTGCGCGTGCTCGGCGCCGCGCCGGCAGCCCGGGCCCGCGCCGCCGACCTCGAGGTGCGCGCTCCGGCCGGGTACCGCATCCGCATCTCCATCGCCGAGGAGGCGCGCGCCGACGACGAGCTGCGCGCGAGGATCCGCGGCGACCTCGACGGCTGGAGCGCCTGGCGCGTGCGGCCCGAGGGCGTGGGCACCCGGGTGGCCTTCGCGCAGGAGGTCGAGGCGCGGAAGCCCCTGCTGCGCCTCGCGAGCCCCGTGCTGCACCGCGTGCTCGCCGCGCAGCACGCGACCGTCATGCGGCGCGCCGAGCAGGGCATGCGCGCCGCGCTCCGACTGGACTGACGGGCGATCCGGCGTAGGCTCGCGGGGTGGCTGACAGCATCCTCCTGGGGCGCGCGCCCCGACCGACCGACGGCGCCCAGCTCGCCAAGCGCATCCGCACCCTCGTGATCGCGGCGGAGCCGGCGGGCATCGCGTGCACCTCCGGCATCGAGGCCGAGCTCGACGGCGCCGACGTCGTGCGGCTGCACCTCGACCTCACGGGCTTCGTGCTCGCGGGCGAGCACGACCGCGACCGCGTGCGGCTCGAGCCGCAGGGGGCGACCGTCGCGCGCGAGCCGGCCGTGCTGCGCGACCTGCGCGTGCACAGCGACCCGATGCGCGTCTCGGGCGCCGAGGTGACGCTCGAGGCGAGCCTCGCCGACGTGCCCTTCGCCTGGATCGAGACCGACAACCGCGAGCTCGCGGTCGAGCTCGGGCGGCCGAGCGCCGCCCGGCCGCTGCACGGGCACGCGCGCGTCTCGGTGCCGAAGGAGCAGCTGGGCCGCGCCGTGCTGGGGCTCGCCGAGTCGGCGCTCGCCGAGCGGGGCATCTCGGTGTCGCGGCTCGACATCGACGTCGAGGCGACGGGGCCGCGCGACCTGCGGCTGACGCTCGACGGCAAGGTGCGGAAGGGGCTGCTCGGCGCCTCGGTGCGCGGCTCGGCGAGCGCCTCGATCGACGACCGCATGGGCGTGACGCTGACCGACATCCACGTCGACAGCGGCAACCCGCTCGTCGCGGCGATGCTGAGCGCCGCCCGCGGCCGCATCGAGCGGTTCGAGGGGCGGCGCATCGACCTCGCCTCGGAGCTGCCGGAGGGCATCCGCGTCGACGACGTGCAGGTGACCGTCACCGACGCGGTGACGATCGAGGCGCGGCTGGCCTGAGCACGGCGCCCGGCCGACGGTCGCCGCCTCAGGCGTCGACGAGCTGGCCGGCCGATCGCGTCGCGGGCGCGATGCGGAACCCCGCGTCGGCGAGCCGCCGCTCGGTCTCGACGGAGTCGATCCAGTCGAGCGCCGGGAACTCCCCGAGCGGCACGACCGAGTGCAGCACCGTCGTCGGGTAGACGTGCACGAGGTTGAAGGCGCGCGCCCCGTCGCGGCCGCGGGTGCCGCCGACCGGCACGTTGAGGTCCTGGGTGTAGCAGGTGGCGGATGCGACCGAGACGGGGATGCCGGCGAAGGTCGCCGTCGAGGAGTAGTGCAGGTGCCCCGCGAGGATCGCCCGCACGTCGGAGCCGGCGAGCACCTCGGCGAGGCTGGCCTGGTCGCGCAGCTCGACCGACACGGCGAGGTCGAGCACGCTCGGCACCGGCGGGTGGTGCATCGCGAGGATCGTGCCGTGCGGCGCGCGCGTCGCGAGCACCTCGGCGAGCCACGCGCGCTGCGCGGGGGAGACGGCGCCGTGGTGGAAGCCCGGCACGGTGGAGTCGAGGGTGATGATGCGGAGGCCGTCGAGCTCGACGACCGAGTCGACGGGCGCGTCGGAGGCGGGCTCGTCGAGCAGCTCGGCGCGGAACGCGCGCCGGTCGTCGTGGTTGCCCATCACCCACACGACGCGCGCGCCGAGGTCGGCCGCGACGGGGTCGACGATCGCGCGGAGCCGCCGGTAGGCGTCGGGCTCGCCGTGGTCGGCGAGGTCGCCGGTGAAGACGATCGCGTCGGGACGGGCGCCGGATGCCTCGAACTCGGCGAAGAGCCGCCGCAGGTGCTGCTCGCTCGGCACCCTGCCGTAGAGGCTGCCGCCGCCGGCGAGCAGGTGCGTGTCGGAGATGTGGAGGAGGAAGTGGTCCGGCCGGGGGTGCTCGGCCGTGCGGTGTGTCACGGGTCGTCCCATCCGATCTCTCGGTTCGTGCGCAGCGTCGGGCACTGCTGGAACGCTAGCCCAGCACGTGCCCGAGAACGTGGCGTGAACGCGGCGTGTATGCAGGTCGAACGGCGCCCGATGGGGCCAGGAGCCCCGGCAGTACCATGGAGGCGTCCCCCAGAGGCAGGAGCCCTTCCAGACGTGAGCAGCGAGCGAGAGCACGGCCCCGGTGCCGCGAGCGCGTTCTCGCGCTCCGACCCCCACGCAGAGCCCGGCATCCGCGTCTCCGACGCGCCCGAGCTCGTGCTCGTGCCCTCGGGCGGGCGCTTCGACCGGTTCGACCGCGACGACGTGGTGGTGCGCAAGGGCCGGTACGCGCTCGCGAACGGCCACAGCACGCCGCACGAGTCGATGGTGGAGGACCTCCTCGCGCTCGGCGCGGCGCTCGACGCGGCCGACATCCCGTTCCTGCTCGTGCGCGACGACGACGGCCGGCCGATCGTCGCCGTCGACCGCGCGCGCCGCAAGCAGCTCGCGGCGGTCCTCGCGGGCGCCTTCGCCGACGAGCCCTTCTACGCCGAGGCGATCGCGCCGGCGAAGGCCGCGCACCACGGCCCCGTGCTGCTCGCCGACGGCCGCCTCGCCGGGCACCGCAAGGCATCCGCGATGCGCGTGTACCGGCCGCGCGTCGAGCCCGCCGGGCGCCTGCGGTACGGCCGCGAGACCGCCGTGCAGCTCGAGCTGTGGCGCTTCGGCGACGACACGATCGTGGCGCCGCTGCCCAACGCCGTCATGCGCGCGACCATGCCGCGCCACGAGGCGATCGACGCCACCGTGGTGCGCTACGGCCGCGAGTGGCAGACGATCCAGGACATGTGGGAGCCGCTCGCGAGCGACGTCACCTTCGACATCGACATCGTCTTCTCCTGGGTCGACGGCTCGAGCGACGACTTCCAGCGCGAGCGGGCGAAGCGGATGCAGGCGTACGTCGTGGGGGAGGGCGACGACTCCGAGGCGCGCTTCCGGCAGATCGACGAGCTGAAGTACGCGCTGCGCTCGGTGCACATGTACGCGCCGTGGATCCGCCGCATCTTCATCGCCACCGACTCGCCGGCGCCGGCGTGGCTCGCCGAGCACCCGCGGGTGACGCTCGTGCCGGCTGAGGCGATGTTCGCCGACCCGTCGGTGCTGCCGACCCACAACTCGCACGCGGTCGAGGCGCAGCTGCACCGCATCGAGGGCCTGAGCGAGCACTTCCTCTACTCCAACGACGACATGTTCTTCGGGCGCGCGCTCAAGCCCGACCTGTTCTTCTCGCCCGGCGGCATCACGAAGTTCGTCGAGGCGACCACCCGCATCGGGCTGGGGGAGACCCACCCGGAGCGCTCGGGCCACGACAACGCGGCGCGCTCGAACCGCCGGCTCCTGCGGGAGCGCTTCGGCGCGGTGACGACGCGGCATCTCGAGCACTGCGCGGCGCCGCTGCGCCGCAGCGTCATGGCCGAGCTCGAGGCGGAGTTCCCCGAGGACTTCCGGCGCACGACGGCCGCGCGCTTCCGCTCGGCGACCGACATCTCGGTGACGAACTCGCTGTACCACTACTACGCGCTCGTGACGGGCCGGGCGGTGCAGCAGACCGCCGCGAAGGTGCAGTACATCGAGACGACGCTGCGGAAGGCGCTGCCGGCCATGGAGCGGCTGCTGCGCAAGCGCGACCAGGACATGTTCTGCCTCAACGACGGCTCGTTCCCCGAGATCTCGGTGGAGGAGCGCACCCGCGCGGTGCGCGAGTTCCTCGAGCACTACTTCCCGATCCCGGCGCCGTGGGAGCGCGATCGTCCCGTCGAGGCCGCGGAGCCCCGCACCCTCTGGCTCTAGCCGAGCGGCGCGATCGGCGCCGCGACAAGACGAGTCGCCACGCGACGGCGAACCATCCGACCTTCGCTCGTCTACATGGAGCGCCGCCCTCCGACTCGACGGGCGAGAGCCGCGCGCGCCGGCTGCATGGATGCGCGAACATCCGATCTCTGGCACGCTAGAGCGCGGATCGAAGGAGCTCGCACATGATCAGCGCCACCCTCGGGGTCGACGTCGGCACGTCCAGCACGAAGGGCGTGCTCGTCGACGGCTCGGGCGTCGTGCTCGCGACCGCCGTCCGCGAGCACACCGTCGACCGGCCCGCACCCGGCCACGTCGAGATGGATGCCGAGCGGTGGTGGAGCGAGCTCGTCTCGATCGTGCGCGAGCTGCTCGCCGCGGTGCCCGACGCCGAGCCGGTCGCGGTGGGCGTGAGCGGCATGGGGCCGTGCGTCGCGCTGCTCGACGGCGCCGGCGCGCCCGTGCGCCCGGCCATCCTCTACGGCGTCGACTCGCGGGCCGGCGAGCAGATCGAGCGCATCACCGCCGAGCTCGGCGCCGAGGCGATCGTCGCCCTCGGCGGCAGCGCCCTCACCTCGCAGGCCGCGGGGCCGAAGATCGCCTGGATCCGCGAGCACGAGCCCGAGGCCTACGCGCGGGCCGAGTCGCTCGCCATGCCCGCGTCGTTCCTCGCGCTCCGCCTCACGGGCGAGCTGCTGCTCGACCACCACTCGGCGAGCCAGTGCTGGCCGCTCTACGACCTCGACGCCGCGACCTGGGACGACCGCGCGTGGGAGGCCGTCGCCCCCGGCATCGCCCAGCCGCGGCTCGCGCTGCCGGCCGAGGCCGCCGGGGTCGTCACGGCCGAGGCGGCGCGCGAGACGGGCCTGCCCGAGGGCATCCCCGTCGCGCTCGGCACGATCGACGCCTGGACCGAGGCGGTGAGCGCGGGCGCCACCCGCAGCGGCGACCTCATGCTCATGTACGGGACGACGATGTTCCTCATCGCGACGACGGATGCGCGGCCGAGCGCCCCGGGCATGTGGACGACGCGGGGCGTCGGCGCCGGCTCCTACTCGCTCGCCGGCGGCATGGCCACCTCCGGCGCGATCACGACCTGGATCCGCGACCTCGTCGCCGGGAGCGACTACGCGACGCTCACGCGCGAGGCGGCCGAGAGCGGGCTCGGTGCGCGCGGCCTGCTGATGCTGCCGTACTTCGCCGGCGAGCGCACGCCCGTGCAGGATCCTGACGCCCGGGGCGTCGTCGTCGGCCTCAGCCTCGAGACGACCGCCGGCGACCTGTACCGCGCCGCGCTCGAGGCCACCGCCTTCGGCGTGCGCCACAACATCGAGGTCATGCGCGAGGCCGGCACGCGCATCGAGCGGGTCGTCGCGGTCGGCGGCGGCACGACCGGCGGCCTCTGGACCCAGATCGTCTCGGACGTCACGGGCCTGCCCCAGGTGCTGCCGAGCGTGACCGTGGGGGCGAGCTTCGGCGCCGCGTTCCTCGCCGCCGGCCTCGTCGGGACGCCCGACATCGACGACTGGAACCCGCCGTCGCACATCGTCGAGCCCGACCAGGGCCGGCACGCCGCCTACGGCCGCCTGTACCGCCTGTACCGCGACCTCTACCCCGCCACCCGCGACATCGCCCACGCACTCATCGACTCGCGTCGCACCGACGCCCACTGAGAGGACCGACATGACCACCGCCTACGCCATCCCCGAGCGCCGCACCTGGCCGGAGGCCGCGCCCACCACCGTCTACACCGTCGCCTCCGGCGACCTGCGGCTCGCCGCCAACACCACGTGCTGGCCCGCGCAGCAGGCGTTCGAGGAGCAGGTGCGGGAGGCATTCGCCTCGCACGGCTGGGAGACCGAGCGCGCCCACGGCGTCGACCCCGAGACGGGGCACGGCTTCATCGACTCGCAGGCGCGCGGCATCGAGGTCTTCCGGGCGGTGCCGAAGGACGCGCCGGTCGTGGTCGTCGACGCCGTCTGGCAGTACAGCCACCACGTGCTCGCAGGGCTCCGCGCCCACCGCGGGCCCATCCTCATCGTCGCCAACTGGGAGGGCCAGTACCCCGGGCTCGTGGGCCTGCTCAACCTGACGGCGAGCCTCACGAAGGCCGAGATCGAGCACTCGATCCTGTGGAGCCGCGACTTCACCGACGAGTGGGCGCGCACGAAGCTCGGCCAGTGGCTCGAGACCGGCACCATCGACCACGACACGTCGCACGTGCGCGACCTCGGCGCCGTCCCCGACAGCGACGAGGCCCGCCTCGGCACGGCCCTGGCCGAGCAGCTGCGCGACGACCACGCGGTCATCGGCATCTTCGACGAGGGCTGCATGGGCATGTACAACGCCATCATCGACGACGAGATGCTGAACCCCACCGGCATCTACAAGGAGCGCCTCTCGCAGAGCGCGCTGCTCGCCGAGATGGCGCTCGTGCCCGACGGCGAGGCCGAGGCCGCGCTCGCGTGGCTCGAGCAGGCGGGGCTCACCTTCCACTGGGGCCAGGACGATGCGACCGAGCTCACGCGCGAGCAGGTGCTCAGCCAGATGCGCATGTACATCGCGGCGCTCCGCATCGGCGACGACTACGGCGTCGACGCGATCGGCATCCAGTACCAGCAGGGACTCAAGGACCAGTGCGCCGCCTCCGACCTCGCGGAGGGCCTCCTCAACAACGTCGAGCGCCCGCCGGTGCGCTCGCGCGACGGCGAGCGCGAGCTGTGGGCCGGGGCGCCGCTGCCGCACTTCAACGAGGTCGACGAGGGCGTGGCGGTGGATGCGCTCGTCACCAACCGGGTCTGGACCGCGATGGGCTTCGACCCGGCCACGACGCTGCACGACATCCGCTGGGGCGAGGAGTACGACGGCGAGTTCGTCTGGGTCTTCGAGATCTCGGGGTCGGTGCCCGCGAGCCACAACGGCGGCTACGACCGCTCGTACTCGATGCGGCAGGTGCCGATGTTCTTCCCGAAGGGCGGCGGCACGCTCTCGGGCGTCTCGAAGCCGGGCGAGATCGTCTGGTCGCGGGTGTTCGTCATGGACGGCGCGCTCCACGCTGACATCGGCCGCGCGCACGTGGTCGAGCTCCCCGAGGAGGAGACCCAGCGCCGCCTCGACTCGACCGACCACCAGTGGCCGATCATGCACGCGGTGCTGCACGGCGTCAGCCGCGACCAGCTGATGGCCCGGCACAAGTCGAACCACATCCAGGTGGCGTACGCTCCCGACGCCGAGGCCGCCGACCGCGCCCTCGCGGCGAAGGCCGCCATGTTCGCGGGCATGGGGCTCGAGGTGCACCTCTGCGGCGACGTCGCGCTCTGAGCCGGCACAGCGCCACGTCGCCGGAGGCGGCCGGTCGGATGTCTTCCGACCGGCCGTTCCGCGCCGACGGCGATGCCGCGCGGCGGGACGCCGTGATCGAACCGTTATCCGCTCGTGATGGAGCGGAAGTAGCGCGACGGCGCGGCGTTAGATACATTCAGATACAACTTGCGGTGGATGCGCCAGTGTGGGCATCATAGGTCGGATCTTTCCGGCAGTCGGAAGTCAGCAGAGTCCTCCAACGAAGCAGGTACGACGTGACAGCAGCGCTCCTCGAGGTCGAGGGCATCAGCAAGAGCTTCCCGGGCGTCCGGGCGCTCCACGAGGTGCAGTTCAGCCTGCACTCCGGCGAGGTGCTCGTGCTGGTCGGCGAGAACGGCGCCGGCAAGTCGACGCTCATGAAGATCCTCTCGGGCATCTACCAGCGCGACACGGGCTCGATCCGCGTCGACGGCCAGGAGGTCGAGATCCCCGGCCCCGCGGCCGCGCAGGCGCTCGGCATCAGCATCATCCACCAGGAGATGAACCTGATGCCCGACCTGACGGTCGCGCAGAACATCTACATCGGCCGCGAGCCGCGCAAGGGGCCGTTCCTCGACGAGCGCGGCCTCAACCGCAAGGCCCAGCAGCTGCTCGACGACCTCGGCATCAAGCTCGACGCCAAGCAGCGCGTTGGCGACCTGACCGTCGCCAAGCAGCAGATGGTCGAGATCGCCAAGGCGCTCTCGTTCGACGCCCGGGTGCTGATCATGGACGAGCCGACGAGCGCGCTGACCGACACCGAGGTCGAGACGCTCATCGGCCTCATCGAGAGCCTGAAGGCCAAGGGCACCGGCATCGTCTACATCTCGCACCGCATGGAGGAGCTGAAGCGCCTCGCCGACCGCGTCACCGTGCTGCGCGACGGCGAGTACATCGGCACCCTCGAGCGCGACGAGATCGACGTCCCCACGATCATCGAGATGATGGTCGGCCGCCACCTCGACGAGGGGGCGCGGCCGAAGGCGAGCGAGCACCTGCGCGACGAGGTCGTGCTGCGCGTGACGGGCCTGTCGACGCGGCAGCTGCTGCGCGACGTGAGCTTCGAGCTGCACCGCGGCGAGATCCTCGGCTTCGCCGGGCTCATGGGCGCCGGCCGCACCGAGACCGCGCGCGCCATCATCGGCGCCGACCCGCGCAGCGCCGGCACCATCGAGGTCAACGGCCGGCAGGTGTCGATCAAGCAGCCCGCGGATGCGGTGCGGCACGGCATCGGATACCTCTCGGAGGACCGCAAGCGGCTCGGCCTCATGCTCGAGCAGAGCGTGACCTTCAACACCGCGCTCGCCTCGATGGGCACCTTCACGGGCCCGCTCGGCGTCGTGCAGCAGGGCAAGGCGCGCACGACGGCCGAGCGCTACGTCAAGGACCTCCGCACGAGGACGCCCTCCACCGAGCAGGTCGTGAAGCTGCTCTCGGGCGGCAACCAGCAGAAGGTCGTCATCGCCAAGTGGCTCGCGCGCGACTGCGACATCCTCATCTTCGACGAGCCGACGCGCGGCATCGACGTCGGCGCGAAGGAGGAGATCTACCGCCTCCTCCAGAAGCTCGCCGAGGACGGCAAGTCGATCATCGTCATCTCGAGCGAGCTGCCGGAGGTGCTGCGCCTCGCGCACCGCATCGTCGTGATGGCGAACGGCCGGGTCACCGGCACCCTGGCCAACGAGGACGCCAGCCAGGCCAAGATCATGGAGTTCGCGACCCACCTGGTCGCCGATGAGCAGGGAGCAGCATGAGCCAGACGACCCAGAGCCCCGCCGACGCGCCCTCCGACGAGGCCGTCGCCAAGGAGCGCGGCGCCCGGGCCGCGCTCTGGCGGAAGGGCCTCCAGCAGGGCCTGGCCTTCGGCACGCTCGTCGTGCTGCTGCTGTTCTTCTCGATCGCGAGCAACAACTTCTTCACCTGGTCGAACATCTCGGGCATCCTGCTCGCGACCGCGGTGATCGGCATCCTCGCGCTCGGCACGACCTTCGTCATCACGACCGGCGGCATCGACCTCTCGATCGGCACGGGCATGACGCTCGCGGCGGTGATGACCGGCATCGTGGCCGTGAACCTCGGCCTGCCGCTCATCTTCGGCGTGCTCGCCGGCATCGCGACCGGTGCGCTCATGGGCCTCATCAACGGCCTCAACGTCGCGTACCTGAAGCTGCCGCCGTTCATCGCGACGCTCGCGATGATGATGGTGGCGCAGGGCCTCGCGCTCGTGATCTCGGGCGTCCGCCCGATCTACTTCTCGGGCGTGCCCGGCTTCAAGAACATCGCCCTCGGCACGCTCATCCCGAGCCTGCCGAACGCCGTGCTCATCATGTTCATCCTCGCGGCGGTCGCCTACTTCCTGCTCAGCAAGACCGTCTTCGGCCGCTACACCGTGGCGATCGGCTCGAACGAGGAGGCGACGCGGCTCTCGGGCGTCAACACGAACCGCTGGCTCGTCACGATCTACACCGTCGCGGGCGTGTTCACCGGCATCGCCGGCGTCGTGCTCGCCGCCCGCCTCGACTCGGCCCAGCCGCAGCTCGGCGTCGGCTACGAGCTGCAGGCCATCGCGGCCGTGATCATCGGCGGCACGTCGCTGCTCGGCGGCCGCGGCTCGATCGTCGGCACGCTCATCGGCGCGCTCATCATGAGCGTGCTGATCAACGGCCTGCGCATCATGTCGATCCAGACCGAGTGGCAGAACGTCGTCGTCGGCGTGGTCATCGCGATCGCCGTCTTCGCAGACTCCCTCCGCAATCGCAGAGGGCTCTGACCCCAAGCCCCGCGCGGCGGCCGTGCCAGCCGCCTCGCGTCGCCGGAGCACTCCGGCACCACCCCGACCGCCCAGCCGGGCGGCCAGCACCAGGCACAGCCAGCAGTGACAGGACGCCGAGCGATCGGCGCAGAGACAACGGAGTTTCCATGAGGTTCAGCAAGAGGACGGCGCTCGTCGCCGGCGCGGCCACGTTCGCGCTCGCGCTCGCCGGCTGCTCGGGCGGAGGCGCCCCGGCAACGTCGGGCGAGCCCGAGGCGGGCGGCGACGGCGAGACGCTGCAGATCGCGCTGGTGTCGAAGGGCTTCCAGCACCAGTTCTGGCAGGCCGTGCGCACGGGTGCCGAGGAGGCCGCTGAGGAGCTCGGCGTCGAGGTCACCTTCGAGGGCCCCGCCGCCGAGACCGAGATCGACGCGCAGCTGCAGATGCTGCAGGCGGCGATCGACCGCGGCCCCGACGCGATCGGCTACGCCGCGCTCGACCCGCAGGCGTGCATCCCGCTCTACGAGGCGGCCGAGAGCGCCGGCATCCCCATCGTCGAGTTCGACGCCGGCTGCGAGAGCGAGTACGGCCAGAACCTGGCCGCGACCGACTCGATGGCCGCGGGCGCGCTCGCCGCGCAGAACATGGCCGAGCTGATCGGCGGCGAGGGCCAGGTCGGCATCGTCGGCCACAGCCAGATCAACTCGACCGGTGTCGAGCGCCGCGACGGCTTCGTCGAGGAGATCGAGGCGAACTACCCGGACATCGAGATCGTCGACATCCAGTACGGCGATGGCGACCACCTCCGCTCGGCCGACATCGCCAAGGCGATGATCGCCGCGCACCCCGACCTCGTCGGCCTCTACGGCACGAACGAGGGCTCGGCGATCGGCATCGTGAACGCCGTGACCGAGCTGGGCCTGCCGGCCGGCGAGCTCACCATCATCGGCTTCGACTCGGGCGCCGCCCAGGTCGACGCGATCCGCAACGGCGTCATGGCCGGCGCGATCACGCAGGACCCGATCGGCATCGGCCGCACGGTGGTCGAGAACGCCGTCGCCGCCATCAACGGCGAGGAGCTCGAGGACTTCACCGACACCGGCTCGTACTGGTACGACGCCGAGAACCTCGAGGACCCGGAGATCGCAGCCGTCCTCTACGAGTGATCGGCTGACGGTCGTCCACGACCGCAGACGCAGGAGCCCCCGGCCGCCAGGCCGGGGGCTTCCGCGTGCGCGGGCCGCGCGGGCCGCGGGAGCGGCTCAGCCGCGGATCGCCAGCAGCGCGCGCGGGTGGGCCACGAGCATCCGCTCGACGGCCTCGTCGCCGATGCGCTCGCGCAGCCGCGGCAGGTAGCGCGCGCCGAGGTAGGCGAGGCCGGGCATGCCGCCGTAGGCGACGTAGCGCGACGCGCGGGCGACGTCGCCGCCGAGCAGGATGCGGTCGAAGCCGCGCTCGACGACCGCCGCGGTGAGCTCGAGCAGCTCGTGGTCGCTGCGGTCGCGCCACCGCGCCATGCCGTCGTAGCCGAGCGCGCAGCCGCGCGCGAGCAGCTCGGCGTGGTGGCCGGGGTCGATGAGCCGGTCGGCGTGCGCGAGCATGACGCGCGCCGGTGCGACGCCGAGGCGCTCGAGCAGGTCGAGCACCTCGTGGCCCGCGCTGCCGTGCTCGAGGTGCACCATGATCGCCGCGCTCGTCTCCGCGTGCGCGATCGCGGCCGCCACGAGCGTGGCGCGCTCGAAGGGCGCGATCGACCAGTAGCCGATGCCGGTCTTGATGAGGCCGGCGCGCACGGGCTCGCCCTCGTGGAGCGCGGGGCCCGCGTCCGGCCCGTCGTGCTCGGGCATCCCCTCCACGAGATCGCGCACGAACGCCGCGGCGCGGCGCTCGGCGTCCCAGCCGCGCAGCGGGTGCTCGGCGCCGTAGTGGGCCTCGCGGTGGATGCCCGTGCTCGCGACGACGCCGAGGCCGGTCGCCGCGCTGATGGCCGCGACCTCGGCCGGCCGGCGCCCGAGCCCGATGGGCGTCGCGTCGATCATCGCTGCGAAGCCGCTGCCGCGCAGGCTCGCCGCCTCCTGGCGGGAGCGCTCCGGGTCGTCGAGCTCGTCGCCCGGCAGGAGCGGCGAGACCTGGAAGAGGTGCTCGTGCGCGTCGACCGCGCCGAGGGCCGCCGGCTCGACGTCGCCGAGCACGGTGCGGACGACGGTCATGCGCGGAACGGCTCGGCGGCGACCGCGAGGCGCTCGACGAGCGCCGGCGTCATCTCGATCGCGAAGACCTCGCCGATCACCTGGGTCCAGCCGTGGATGAAGTAGCGCCAGCCGTCGACCACCGTCAGCTCGCGCTCGGCCTGCTGCGCGCGCGCCTGGTGCAGGAACTCGAGGCTGCCGCGGTAGTTGAACTCCCAGACGACCGCCCGCCGCGGGAAGACCGCTCCGTCGGGCACGGGCGAGCCCGGCCGGTCCTTCCCGAGCCCGGACGCGTTCACGACGAGGCTGCCCTCCGGCGCCTCGGCGAGCGCCGCGCGGGTCGCGTCGGGCGCGGCCTCGAGCAGGGTCAGGAGCGCCGGGTCGGTGCCGCGCGAGGCGTGCACGGCGGCCAGGTGGTCGCGCCGCTCGCGGCTCGTGTCGGTGACGAGGATGCGCCGCGGCCGGTCGTCGCGCTCGGCGAGGCGCCAGGTGAGGGCCAGGCCCGCACCGCCCGCCCCGAGCACGACGGCGTCGCGGACGCCGCCGAACGCATCCGGGGCCAGGAACTCGTCGAGCGCGAGGCCGGCGGTGATCGGATCCTTCGCGTGCCCGAGCAGTCGCCCGTCGCGCTTGGCGATGCTCGAGACCTCGCCGCACGCGCGCGCGAAGTCGTCGAGCTCGTCGAAGAGGTCGTGGGCGGCCGCGTAGAGCGCCATCTTGTGCGTCGTCACGAGCGCCCCCCGGTGCTCGGGGTCGTCGCGGATGGCCTCCACGAGCGCGCGGTACTGCTCGCGGCTCGCGTCGAGCGGGAGGTCGTGCCCGTCGAGCTCGCGCGTGGGGAGCCCGAGGATGTCGGCCCAGACGGGGAAGATCGCCATGATCGACGACGACCGGGTCGAGACGCCGACGAACCCCATGCGGCCGCTCATGCGCGCCTCGCCGCCTCGAGCGCCGACGCGTAGTCGCGGGCGCGCGCCTCGATCGCGTCCCAGTCCTGCGCCGCGAGGGCGTCGCGGGCCAGCAGGTCGCCGCCCGCCCCCACCGCGATCGCCCCGGCGGCGAGGAACGCGGCGAGGTTCTCGGCGGTGACGCCGCCCGTGGGCATGAGCACCGCGTCGGCGAACGGCTCGCGGAGCGCCTTGAGGAACCCCGGGCCGCCGAGCGAGGCGGGGAAGACCTTCACGACGTCGACGCCGAGCGCCATCGCGCCCATGACCTCGGTGGGCGTCATGGCGCCCGTCATGGTCGTCAGCCCCGTGCCGAGCATCGCCCGCGCGAGGTCGGGCAGCGTGCCGGGGGCGACGAGGAACTGCGCCCCGGCAGCGGCCGACTCCTCGGCCTGCGCCGGGGTCGTGACGGTGCCGGCGCCGATGAGCGCGGTGTCGCCGTGGCGGCGCCGCAGCTCGGCGATGACGGCCGCCGCGTCGGGCGTCGAGTACGTGACCTCGATGCCGGTGACGCCGCCGCGGACGAGGGCATCGGCGGCCTGCACCGCGCGCTCGGCGTCGGGCGCGCGCAGCACGGCGAGCACGCCGGCGCTGCGCACGGCTTCGAGGCGGTCGGTGGGGGCATGGACGCTCATGCCTGCTCCTCTCGGCGCCGCGCGGCGAGCGCGGCGGGGTCGGGGTCGTTCACGGGGTTCGGCGGGGCGATGCCCTCGAGCGCGGCGAGCGCGTTGGCGACGGCGATCGAGCCCATGCCGTCGACCGCCTCGACGGTCTGCGCCCCGAGGTGCGGCGTGACGGTGACGCGGTCGGCGAGGTCGTCGGCGAGCAGCGGGGAGGCGGTGGCCGCCGTGTCGCCGGCGAGCGTGTCTGCCGCGAAGGCGGCGACGCGCCCGTCGCGGAGCGCCTCGGCGAGCGCGGCCTCGTCGACGAGGTCGGCGCGCGCGGTGTTCACGAGCACGAGCGGCCGCGCGACCCCGGCGAGCCAGTCGCCGTCGACGAGCGTCTGGCCGCCGGGTGCGTGGAGGGTGATGAGGTCGCACTCCCGGGCCATGGCCTCCAGGTCGAGCGGCTCGGCGCCACCGTCCCGCACCTGCTCGTCGGTGAGCATGGGATCGGTCGCGACGATGCGCGAGCCGAAGCCGCCGAGCCGGCGCGCGACGCCCCGGCCGATGCGGCCGAAGCCCACGATGCCGACCGTCAGGGCGCCGAGCTCGCGCCCGCGCACCGCGCGCCAGTCACCGCGCCGCACCTGCCGGTCGCCGTGCGCGATCGAGCGCAGCGCGGCGAGCATGAGGGCGACCGCGTGGTCGGCGACCGCGTCGGAGTTCGCGCCCGGGGTGTTGGTGACGAGGATGCCGCGCGCGGTCGCCGCGGCGACGTCGACCGCCTCCGTGCCGACGCCGTAGCGGGCGACCACGCGCAGCCGCGGCGCGGCGTCGAGGAGCTCGGCCGTCACGGGGCCGGTGCCGGCGATCCACGCGTCGGCGGTCGCGAGCGCCTCGCGCAGCGCGTCGAGCCCGTGGTCGCTCGGCCCGCGCAGCACGGTGTGGCCGGCGCGCTCGAGCTCGCCGACGAGGTCGCGGCTGCCGTCGCCGAAGGAGCGGCTCGTCGCGAGGATCGTCGCCATCAGTGCGCGCCGAACCACGGCTCGAGGGCCGCGTAGGCCTCATCGAAGCGCCCGAGCCGCTGCCGGTACTGGTCGTGGCGCCCGGCGTCGGGCACGAACTCGGCGGTGACCTCCGACAGGTCGCGGGCCGCCGCGAAGGAGTCGACGAGCCCCAGGCCCACCGCACCCACCACGGCTGCGCCGAGGCTGTTGGCCTCCTCGACCACCGAGCGGCGGCGCACGGGCACGCCCCACACATCCGCCATGATCTGCAGCCAGGCGTCGCTCGCGGCGCCGCCGCCGACCGCGTCGATGCGGTCGATCGTCGACCCCGACTCGCGGAACGCGTCGATGCAGACGGCGAGGTTGAAGGCGACGCCCTCGAGCACGGCGCGCACGAGGTGCGCCCTGCCGTGGTGCCTGCCGATGCCGACGAAGGCGCCGCGCGCGTCGGGGTTCCAGCGCGGGGCGCGCTCGCCGAGGAGGTAGGGGAGGAAGTAGAGGCCGCCGGTGGCCGCGTCGTCGGTGTCGGCCTGCGCG
Source organism: Agrococcus sp. GW821-FHT14H11 (assembly GCF_058803545.1). Lineage (NCBI taxonomy): Bacteria > Bacillati > Actinomycetota > Actinomycetes > Micrococcales > Microbacteriaceae > Agrococcus > Agrococcus sp. GW821-FHT14H11. The sequence goes on along the minus strand of NZ_JBXAPA010000004.1, from coordinate 66,150 downwards.
ACGAGCTCCGAGAGCGAGCGCCCGTCGGGCTCGGGCGAGAGCACCTCGTTGATCCAGGTCACCGACGCGCCCGCCGCCTGCATGGTGGCGGTCGGCACGTACTGGCCGGGCACGACGTGGTCGAAGGTGAAGGTGCGCATGCTCGGGTCGAGCACCGGCTGCTCGGCCGAGAACGAGATCCACGACGACGTGCCGAGGCACACGTACGCGCCGTCCTCGGGCGCGACGACGCCGGCGCCGACGGCGGCGATCGGGCCGTCGCCGCCGCCCATCACGACGCGGGTGCCCTTCGGGAGCCCCGTCGCGGCCGCGGCGTCGTCGGTGAGCGTGCCGACGACCTCGGTCGAGGCCACGATGTCGGGGAAGATCGAGATGTCGAGCCCGGCCGCGTCGATGACGGCGCGCGACCAGGTGCCCGCCTGCTGGTCGAAGGCGTTGGTGGCGGATGCGTCGCTCGGCTCGGTCGCGAGACGCCCCGTGAGGCGGTGCACGACGAAGTCCTTCGCCACGCAGAACCACCGCACGCGGTCGTAGACGTCGGGCTCGTGGTCGCGCACCCACATGACCTTGGCGATCGAGTACGTCGGGTTCAGCCGGTGGCCGAGGAGCGCGTACGCCTCGCGCTCGCCGAGCCGGTCGACGAGCTGCTCGGTCTGCGCCTGCGCGCGCGTGTCGGCCCAGATGATCGCCGGGCGCACCGGCTCGTAGTGCTCGTCGAGCAGCACGGCGCCCATCATCTGGCCGCTGACGACGAGGCCGGTGACCGTCGCGGGGTCGGTGCCGGTGCGCTCGAGCAGCGAGCGGGTCGCCTCGACGACCGCCCGCTCCCAGTCGCGCGGATCCTGCTCGGCGATGCCGCCGTCGGCGAAGCGCACGGGGTAGGCGACCGTGACGGATGCGCGCAGCCGGCCGTCGTCGTCGTGCAGGGAGGCCTTGTTGCCGGTCGTGCCGAGGTCGTGCGCGATCAGCATGGGTCAGGCGCTGTAGGGGCGCAGCTCGAAGCCGTCGCCGGTGCGGTGGATGCGGTTGCCCATGCCGTGCTCGAGCACCCAGCCGTAGTCGTGGCCGGCGCCGCCCGGGTAGACGGCGAGGAACGAGTAGGGCTCGTCGCCGACGTTGACCGAGCGGTGCGCCCAGCCCGGCGGGATGTAGCCGATGGTGCCGGGCGTCATGTCGAGCCACTCGACGCGGTCGCCGTCGAACATGAGCAGGCCCCCCGTGCCGTGCAGGGCGAGGTAGATCTCGCCCTGGTGGTTCGGGTGCTGGTGGCCCTTCGTCATCCAGCACTCGCCTGCGGTCGCGCCGGGCTCGATGGTCGTGATCGACTGCGGCAGCTCGCGGTCGGCCTCCGGCACGGGCGACGACTGCACGCGGTAGACGATCGGGTCGCCGTCGGCGACGGCCGCCTGCCACGCGTCGTGGTCGGCGAAGAGGCCCTCGAGGTCGCTCATGCGCCGCTCGAGCGTGGGGCCCTCGGGCGAGAGGGTCGCCGCCTCGGCGTCGAAGCGGATGGCGAAGGGGCTGATGGGGGGCGTGGCGAAGTCGGGCACGGCGTCTCCTCGGTCGATGGCGCGCTCCGTCGGGCGCGCCACGACTCTACCTGTCATTACAGGTTTGCGCCAGGCGTCCTCGGGTCGGCCCGGCGTCGCCGTGCCTCAGCGCGTCAGGAACACCGGTCCGCGCGCGTCGTCGGCCGTGAGGTGGAACTCGAAGCGCGTGCGGTCGCCGCGGTGCAGCGCCTGGAAGTACTCGATCGGCCGATCCGCCGCGTCGACCATGGCGCTGCGCAGCAGCAGCACGGGCTTGCCGGGGCCGATGCCGAGCAGCTGGCCCTCGCGCGCATCCGTCACCGACGCCTCGACCGAGCGCACGCCGCTCGCGGCGCGGATGCCGCGGTCGGCGAGCAGCGCGTAGAGGGAGCCCTCGGCGAGGTCGGCGCCGAAGATGTGCGCGCCGATGTGCTCGGGCATCCACGTGGTCGAGAGCGACCAGGGCTCGCCGTCGACGAAGCGCAGCCGCTCGAGCGCCACCACGACGGTGCCGGGGGCGCAGCGCAGCTGCTCGGCGACGCGCTCGTCGGCGGGCTCGCGCTCGAGCCGCAGCACCTCGCTGTGCACGTGGCCGCCGCGCGCGGCGACCTCCTCGAAGAGGCCCGCGAGGCCGCTCGCGAGCGTCTCGGTGGTCTTCTGCGGCGCGACGAAGGTGCCCTTGCCCTTCACGCGCGTGATGATGCCGTCGTGCTCGAGCTGGCCGAGCGCCTGGCGCACGACCGTGCGCGAGACGCCGTAGAGCTCGCACATGCGCAGCTCGCCCGGCAGCAGGTCGCCCGGCTCGAGCCCCTCATCGGAGATCGTCTCGAGGATCTGCCGGCGCAGCTGGTCGTACATCGGCAGCGCCGAGCGGCGGTCGATCGTGATCGACGGCAGCGAGGCGGTGCTGCGGCGACGTCTCGGGGCGGCGTCGACGGCCATCGTCAGTAGTCGACGCCCGCGATGAGCGCGACGTTGGCGTAGGGCGTGTACTCGCCCGAGCGCACGAAGGCGCGCGCGCCGTGCGAGCGGCGCTTGTAGTCGACGTGGGGGATGAGCTGCACGTCGATGCCGAAGGGCTCGAGCCGCTCGCGCACCGCCGCGAGCACGTGCGGGCTCGCCTCGGCGACCTCGGCGGGCATCACGGCGCCCTCGACGACGATCTCGGCGAGGATCGTGTCGAGCACGTCGAGGAACGGCGGCTCGCCCTTGCGGTAGGCGAGGTCGACGCGCTCGGCGTCCTGCGGGATGGGCAGGCCCGCGTCGGTGACGAAGAGCTCGTCGTAGTGGCCGAGCTCCGAGATGATGCGGCTCAGCTGGGGGTGGATGGTCGTGGCGCTCTTGCGCATCAGGCGTCCTCTCTCGCGGACTCGGTCGCCGGCTCGAGCTGCGACGCGAGCAAGGCGTCGACCTCGGCGGCGGTGGGCAGGCTGGGGGAGGCGCCGCGCTTGGTGACGGCGAGCGCGCCGGCGGCCCCGGCCCGGCGGATGGCCTCGTCGCGCGAGAGCCCGGCGGCGAGCGCGGCGGCGAGGAAGCCCGCGAAGGCGTCGCCCGCGGCGGTCGTGTCGACGACCTCGACGCGGATGGGCGCGTGGTCGCTCACGCCGTCGGCGTCGACGAGCACGCTGCCGGCGCCCGCCATCGTGATGAGGGCGGCGCCCACGCCGCGGTCGACGAACCAGCGCCCGGCGGCGACGGCCGCCTCACGGGAGTCGACGTCGGTGCCGGTGAGCAGCGTCGCCTCGGTCTCGTTGGGCGTGACGAGGTCGACGAGCGGCCAGATCTCGTCGGGCAGCTCGTGCGCGGGCGCGGGGTCGAGCACGACGGTGAGGCCGGCCTCGTGCGCGCGGCGGATCGCGTGCATCGTGAGCTGGAAGGGGATCTCGAGCTGCGTGAGCATCACGCGCGTGCTCGGGCCGAGCTCGGCGAAGGCGCGGTCGATCTGCGCCTCGTCGAGGTGCGCGTTCGCGAGCGGCACCATGACGATGTCGTTCTCGCCGCTCGCGTCGACGCGGATGTGCGCGATGCCGGTCTGGTCGGGCACGACGCGCACGTGGCGGATGTCGACGCCCGCGTCGCGCAGCCCCTCGCGCACGAGGTCGCGGAACAGGTCGTCGCCGACGCATCCGACCATCTGCGCGTCGGCGCCCGCCCGGCCCGCGGCGACCGCCTGGTTGGCGCCCTTGCCGCCGAGCACGAGCGTGAACGCGTCCCCGAGGAACGTCTCGCCCGGCCGCGGCAGCCGGCTCGAGAAGGTCGTCACATCGGCGGTGATCGAGCCGACCACCAGCACGCCTGCCCGCTCTGCGTCGAGATCCTGCACGTCGGTCACTGCTCCTCGCATCCTCGCGCGATCCTCATTGACGTCCGCGCGCGCCTGTCATTACATTAGCGGCGACCCGTGACGTCCTGCCGGGCACCATCCCCAGCGCTCGTGAGGAGCACCCATGCCCGCGCCCCGCCTGTACGTCGACTCGGCCGACGTCGACGCCGTGTCGCCCCTGCTCTCCGGCTCGCTCGTGCACGGCGTGACGACCAACCCGACGATCCTCGAGCGCGCGGGCCGCACCGTCGCCGACATCCCCGAGCTCTACGCCCGGTGGGCCGGCGAGGGCGCGCGCGAGATCTTCTTCCAGGCCTGGGGCGACGACGAGGCGGCCCTCGAGCGGCGCGCCCGCGAGATCCTCGCGCTCGGCGAGCTCGCGGTGGTGAAGGTGCCCGCGACGCGCGTCGGCTTCGGCGTCGCCGCCCGGCTGGCGCGCGAGGGCGCGCCCGTGCTGCTGACGGCGGTCTTCACGCCCGCGCAGGCGCTCGCCGCCGCCTCGTGCGGCATCCGCTACATCGCGGCGTACCTGGGGCGGATGCGCGATGCCGGCTTCGACGCGGTCGGCGACATCGCGCGCATGCAGGCCGCGTGCGGCGACTCTGCGACCGAGGTGCTCGCGGCGAGCCTGCGCACCCCCGACGACATCGTGGCGCTCGCGGAGGCGGGCGTGCCCACCTTCACGGCCGCCCCCGACGTGCTCTGGGCCGCCCTCGCGCATCCGGCGACCGACGACGCGGCCGCGGTCTTCGAGGCGTCGCCGTCGCTCGCGTCCTGACGCCGCTCAGTCCTTGCGCAGGCGCAGCTCCTGCATGCCGCCGTCGACGGCGAGGCTGACGCCGGTCGTCGAGCCGGCCCGAGGGCTCGCGAGGTAGGCGACGGCGTGCGCGATCTCGGCGGGTGCGACGAGCCGCCCGTGCGGCTGCCGCGCCTCGAGCTGGGCGCGCTCGTGCGCCGGGTCGGGCGCCGCGGCGAGCAGGCGCCCCACCCAGGGGGTGTCGGCGGTGCCGGGGCTGACCGCGTTGACGCGGATGCCCTCGCGCAGGTGGTCGGCGGCCATCGCGCGGGTGAGCGAGAGCACGGCGCCCTTCGACGCGGAGTAGAGGGCGCGCTGCGGCAGCCCCGCGGTGGCGCCGATCGACGAGGTGTTGACGATCGCGGCCGCCGTCGAGGCGCGCAGGTGCGGCAGCGCCGCACGGGTGACGCGCATGATGCCGACGACGTTGACATCCCACACGCGGTGCCACTCGGCCTCGTCGTTGTCGTCGATCGCGCCGGTCGCCCCGATGCCCGCGTTGTTGATCAGCACGTCGATGCCGCCGAGCTCGTCGGCGACCCGCGCGACCGCCGCGCGCACGGAGGCGTCGTCGGCGATGTCGCACTCGACGCCGAGGTGCGCGTCGCCGGGGCGCAGGTCGAGCACGGCGACGCGCGCGCCGCGGTCGGCGAGCTCGTCGGCGATCGCGGCGCCGATGCCGCTGCCGCCGCCGGTGACGATCGCGACGAGACCGTCGAACTCGCTCATGCCGACGCCTCGGCGACCATGCGGTGGCGCTGCGTGCCGATGCCGTCGATCGCCACCTCGACGACGTCGCCGTCGACGAGGTAGGGGAAGCGGCCGGAGAGCGCCACGCCCTCGGGCGTGCCGGTGAGCACGACGTCGCCCGGGTCGAGGCGCATGTAGCGGCTGAGGTCCTGCACGACGGTCGCGGCGTCGAAGATGAGGTCGGCGGTCGAGGAGTCCTGTCGCGGCTCGCCGTTGACGCGGCTCGTCAGGTGCAGGCGGCCCAGGTCGAGCTCGTCGGCGGTGACGAGCTCGGGCCCGAGCGGCGTCGAGCCGGGCGCGCACTTGCCCTTCGACCACTGGCCGCCCGAGACCTCGAGCTGCCACGTGCGCTCGGAGAGGTCGTCGGCGACGGTGGCGCCGGCGATGCACGCGGCCGCCTCCTCCCGCGAGCCGAGGTTCCACGCGGGGCGGCCGATGACGAGCGCGAGCTCGACCTCCCAGTCCATCTTCTGCGCGTGCGCGGCGAGAGGCACGTCGTCGTCGGGGCCGCCGACGGTGTTGGGGTGCTTCAGGAAGATGACCGGCTGCGTCGGCGGCTCGCTGCCCGACTCGGCGGCGTGGGCCGCGTAGTTCATGCCGACGCACACCACGGCGCCGGGGCGGGCGACCGGGGCGCCGACGCGCAGGCCGTCGCGGGGCAGCTCCGGCAGCTCGCCGGCCTCCAGCGCCGCGCGGGCGCGATCGAGGCCGTGCTCGAGGAAGGCGCCGTCGATGTCGGCCGCGATCGACCGCAGGTCGTAGGCCCGCTCGTCGACGAGGGCGACGGGCACCTCCTCGCCGGCTGCTCCCAGTCGTGCCAGACGCATGTGCGCTCCTTCCGTCGTCATCGCGCGGTCGGATGTCGAACATCCGAAGTCTCGGAGCGATCCTAGGCGATCGTGCCGCTCGGCGACAGCACTTGCCGTCCAAACATCCGATCTATAGTCTGCAATGGCCAGTCAGAGGAGCCCCGCCATGAGCACCATCGTCAGCGTCGACGTCTCGGACGTCCGTTTCCCCACCTCGCAGAGCCTCGACGGCTCCGACGCGATGAACCCCGATCCCGACTACTCGGCCGCCTACCTCGTGGTGCGCACCGACGCCGGCGACGGCCACGAGGGGCACGGCTTCGTCTTCACCATCGGCCGCGGCAACGACGTGCAGCTCGCCGCGATCGGCGCGGTCGCCGAGCACATCGTGGGGCGCGAGGTCGAGCCGCTGCTCGACGACATGGGCGCCGCCTCGGCCGAGCTGATCGGCGACTCGCAGCTGCGCTGGCTCGGGCCCGAGAAGGGCGTCATGCACATGGCGATCGGCGCCGTCGTCAACGCGCTGTGGGACCTGAAGGCCAAGCGCGCCGGCATGCCGCTGTGGCAGCTGCTCGCCCGCATGAGCCCCGAGGAGCTCGTCTCGCTCGTCGACTTCCGCTACCTCAGCGACGCGCTCACGCGCGACGAGGCGCTCGCGATCCTGCGCGCCGCCGAGCCCGGGAAGGCCGAGCGCGAGGCGCAGCTGCTCGAGAGCGGCTTCCCGGCCTACACGACCACGCCCGGGTGGCTCGGCTACTCCGACGAGAAGCTCGCGCGGCTGTGCCGCGAGGCGATGGCCGACGGCTTCACCCAGATCAAGCTCAAGGTCGGCGCCGACCTCGACGACGACATCCGCCGCTTCCGCATCGCGCGCGAGGTGTGCGGGCCCGACTTCCCGATCGCGATCGACGCGAACCAGCGCTGGGACGTGCAGGCGGCGATCGACTGGGTGCAGGCGCTCGCCGAGTTCCGGCCCCACTGGGTCGAGGAGCCGACGAGCCCCGACGACGTGCTCGGCCACGCGGCCATCGCCCGCGGCATCGCGCCCATCCCGGTCGCTACCGGCGAGCACGTGCAGAACCGCGTCGTCTTCAAGCAGCTCATGCAGGCCGACGCCATCAGCTACGTGCAGATCGACGCGACCCGCGTCGGCGGCGTGAACGAGAACGTCGCGATCCTGCTGCTCGCGGCGAAGTTCGGGCTGCCCGTGTGCCCGCACGCGGGCGGCGTGGGCCTGTGCGAGGCCGTGCAGCACCTGTCGATGCTCGACTTCATCGCCGTCTCCGGCACGCGCGAGGGCAGGGTGATCGAGTTCGTCGACCACCTGCACGAGCACTTCGTGACGCCCACCGTCATCGAGGGCGGCGCCTACCGCGCGCCGCTCACCCCGGGCGCCGGCGCCGAGATGCTCGCCGAGTCGGTGCGCGACTACACGTGGACGGGTGCGCACCGAGTCGCGACTGCGGCAGGGTAGGGGCATGTCGATCCTGGCCGACCACCCGCTCGCCTTCGGCGCCGCCACGGTCGGCAACCTCTACCGCGCGCTCAGCGACGCCGACGCGGAGGCGACCCTCCAGGCGGCGTGGGACGCGGGCATCCGCCACTTCGACACGGCGCCGCACTACGGGCTCGGCCTGTCGGAGCGGCGCCTCGGCGCCTTCCTGCGCTCGAAGCCGCGCGACGAGTTCATCGTCTCGACGAAGGTCGGCCGGCTGCTCGAGCCCGTGCCGGGCGGCGCCGACGGCGACGACATGGCGCACGACTTCGCGGTGCCGCGCACGCACGAGCGCCGCTACGACGCCTCCGAGGCGGGGGTGCGCCGCAGCCTCGACGAGTCGCTCGAGCGGCTCGGCCTCGACCGCGTCGACGTGCTCTACCTCCACGACCCCGACGTGGCGCCCGAGGGCGAGCGGGCGGCGCTCGACGCCGGGCTGGCCGCGCTCGCGGCGCTGCGGCGCGAGGGCATGGCGGATGCGGTGGGCATCGGCTCGAAGTCGCTCACGGCGCTCGAGGCGGCCGCCACGAGCGGGCTCGCCGACGTGCTGATGGTCTCGAGCCGCATCACGCTGCTCGACCACTCCGCGATCGAGCGGGTCGTGCCCGCCTGCGCGGCGCACGGCGTGGAGGCCATCGCCGTGTCGATCTTCAACTCCGGCCTGCTCGCGAAGCCGCGGCCCGCATCCGACGCCCGCTACGACTACGGCGCCGCCGACCGCGAGCTGCTCGCACGCGCGCACGCGATCGCCGACGTGTGCGAGGCGCACGGCGTCGACCTGCCGACGGCGGCGATCGCCTTCCCGCTGCGCATGCCGACGGTGGTCGCGCGCGCCGTGAGCGCGAGCCGCCCCGCCCAGATGGCCGAGACCGGCGCGCGCGCCGCGACCCCCGTTCCCGATGCGGTGTGGGCCGAGCTCGCCGACGCGGGCCTCATCCCCGCGGAGTGCGCGTGAGGATCGACGCGCACCTGCACCTCTGGCCGACGGTCGAGGGCTACGGGTGGCTCGACGCGTCGCTCGCGCCCATCGACCGCGGCTTCGACGCCGCGGAGGGCCGAGCGGCGATCGGCGCCGCGGGCTTCGACGCCGCGGTGCTCGTGCAGGCGGCCGACACCGACGCCGACACCGAGCACCTCCTCGCACTCGCGGAGGCGCACGACTGGATCGCGGGCGCCGTCGGCTGGGTGCCGCTCGAGGACCCTGAGCGCGCGCAGGAGCGGCTCGACCAGCTGCGCGGCCGCCCGCTCGTCGGCGTGCGCGCGCTCATCCACGACCAGCCCGACCCGCACCTGCTCGACCGGCCCGAGGTGCGGCGCACGCTCGCGCTGCTCGCCGAGCGCGAGCTGCCGCTCGACGTGCCCGACGCTTGGCCGCACCAGCTCGCCGCCGCGACCCGCGCCGCCGCCGAGGTCGACGGGCTCGTCGTCGTGCTCGACCACCTCGGCAAGCCGCCGGTCGATGCCGGCGCGCGCGACGCGTGGCGAGCCGGGGTGCGCGCGTTCGCGGCCGTGCCGACGACCGTCGCGAAGGTCTCGGGCCTGCACCACGCGGGCCGCGGCCTGCCGGCGGATGCGTTCGCCGACGCCTGGCGCACGGCGCTCGACGCGTTCGGGCCGGGGCGGATGCTGCTGGGCTCCGACTGGCCGATGCCGCTGCTCGCCGACGGGCTCGGCCCGCTCATGGCGCCCATCGACGGGGTGCTCTCGGCGCTGTCGGAGGACGAGCGCCGCGCGATCGAGGCGGGGACGGCCCGCCGCGTGTACCGACTGGAGGAACCATGCTGAACGGGATCGATCCGCTGCTCGACGGCGAGCTGCTGCGCCTGCTCGACCACATGGGGCACGGCGACCGCGTGCTCGTCGCCGACGCCCACTACCCCTCGTACGCCGCCGGCCAGCCGGTCGTGACGGTGCAGGCATCGGCCCCGCGCGTGCTCGAGGCCATCCGCTCGGTCGTGCCGTACGACGAGTACGAGGGGCCGTCGGTGCTGCTCATGGAGGCGGAGCCGGGCGAGGGCGTCGAGGTCGGCGCGGAACTGCGCGCGGCCGCCCGTTGCCCGGAGGGGCGGCTGGCGCAGGTCGAGCGCTTCGCGTTCTACGACCTGGCGCGGAGCGCGTTCTGCGTCGTGCGCACGGCCGAGGCGCGCAAGTACGGCAACGCGCTGCTGCGGAAGGGCGTCGTCGGCTTCGGCGGCGACTGACGCCCGAAGGCGCGGCGGGCTGCGCCTCGACGGCGCGGCCCGCTACGCCTCGTCGGCCTGCGCGAGCGCCTCGCTCTCGCGCTCGGCGGCGTCGTGCAGCCAGTGCTCGACGCCCGCGATGTGCACGATCATCGCCGCGCGGGCCACATCGGCGTCGCCGGCGGCGATCGCGTCGAGGATGCGCTCGTGCTCCTGCAGCGTGCGCGGCACCGCGTTGTCCTGCGTGAGCGCGCGCCACACGCGCGCCCTGGCTGTCTGGCTCGAGATCGTCTCGAGCAGGCTGACGAGGTAGTCGTTGCCCGTCGCGGCCGCGATCATCCGATGGAAGGCGACGTCGTGCTCCACGAGCTCGTCGCTCGGGGTCTCGCCGTGCACCGCGGTGAGGTGCTCGCGCATCGCGGCGACCTGCTCGGGCGTCGCCCGGCGCGCGGCGAGGGCGGCGGAGGCGGGCTCGACGATGCGCCGCACCTCGAAGACCTCGAGCACCGCGTGCGACTCGTGGAAGTCGAGCACGAACGACATCGCCTCGAGCAGCAGGCTCGGCTGCAGGCTCGTGACGTAGGTGCCGTCGCCGCGCCGCACGTCGAGGATGCGCATCGCCTCGAGCGCCTTCACCGCCTCGCGCATCGACGAGCGCGAGAGGCCGAGCCGCTCGGCGAGCTCCTGCTCCGGCGGGAGCCGGTCGCCGGGGCGCAGCTCGCCCTGCTGGATCATCTGCTTGATCTTGCTGATCGCGTCGTCCGTCACCGCCATGAGCCCACCCTATGAAAGATCCGACCTCTGCGGGGCGGATGCGCCATGCTGGAGTCTGACCGTCCCCAGCGCGAAGGAGCTCTCCCATGCAGATCGGCGTCCACGGCCTCGTCTTCACCGGCGAATTCGACGAGGCGGGCCTCAAGGCCGCCATCGCCGGCACCCAGCAGGCGGGCTTCGACCTGCTCGAGCTGCCGCTCATGGATCCGTACGCCTTCGACGGCGCGCTCGTCGGCCGCATGGTCGACGACCACGGCATCGCGATGACCGCGAGCCTGGGCCTCGACGCGGCGCACGACCTCTCCAGCGAGGACGCCGCGGTGAGCCGCAAGGGCGAGAGCCTGCTCGAGCGCGCGATCGACGTCGTCGCCGAGGCCGGCGGCGAGCACCTGTGCGGCGTCATCTACTCGGCGATGCAGAAGTACATGGTGCCGCCGACCGAGGCGGGCCGGGCGGCCTCGGCAGCCGCGCTCGCGCGGCTCGGCGACCGGGCGCAGGCGGCGGGCGTCACGCTGTCGCTCGAGATCGTCAACCGCTACGAGACGAACATCGCGAACACCGCGCGCGGAGGGCTGCGGTTCCTCGAGCAGGTCGGCCACGACGACGTGCACCTGCACCTCGACACGTACCACATGAACATCGAGGAGTCGGGGATGCTCGAGCCGGTGCTCGACGCCGGCGATCGGCTGCGCTACGTGCACATCGGCGAGAGCCACCGCGGCTACCTCGGCACCGGCTCGGTCGACTTCGGCTCGTTCTTCCGCGGCCTCGCGCGGGTCGGCTACGACGGACCGGTCGTGTTCGAGTCGTTCTCGAGCGCCGTGGTCTCCGAGTCGCTGTCGAACACGCTCGGCATCTGGCGCAACCTCTGGGACGACTCCGCCGACCTCGCAGCGCACGCCAACCGCTTCATCCGCGACCAGCTGCGTGCGGTGGAGACGATCGCGCTGCACTGACACGGCGAGCGCGCCCGCCCGCGCGCCGCTACCAGGGCAGCGCGTCGGGCAGCGGCTCCCCGCCGAGCACGTGCTGGTCGCAGAAGCCGAGCACCGCGCGGTTCCACGTCACCGCGTTCGACGGGCGCAGCACCCAGTGGTTCTCGTCGGTCAGCTGCAGGAAGCGGTGCGGCATCGTGGCGGGGCTGCCCGGCCACGCCGAGACGAGGTCCCACCACATGCGCATGGCCTCGCTCACCGGCACGCGGTAGTCGCGGTTGCCGTGCGTGAGCAGCATCGGGGTGGTGATGGCGGATGCGCTGTGGTGCGGCGAGTAGGAGCGGTACCACTCGGGCAGCAGGTCGGGATGGCCGTGCACGCGCACCTTCTGCGCGGCCGCGTCGGTCGTCGCGTGCTGCTGGTCGAGCGCCCAGAGCCCCGCGTGCGTGACGATCGCGTCGAAGCGGTCGGAGTGCCCGGCGATCCAGTTGGTCATGTAGCCGCCGAAGGATGCGCCGAGCAGCGCCGTGCGCGAGCCGTCGAGCGTGCGCCGCTCGAGCACGTGGTCGAGCAGCCGCTCGCACTCGCGCCACACCACGTCGGCGAGGCGCGGCCAGCCGCGGTTGAGCCCCTCGTGGCCGTAGCCGGTCGACATCGCGGGGTCGGGCAGCAGCACCGCGTAGCCGCGCGCGACCGCGAGCCACGGGTTCCAGCGCCAGCTCCACGCGTTGTAGGAGCCGTGCGGGCCGCCGTGGATCCACAGCATCACCGGCGCCGGCGCCTTCGTGCTCGCCGCATTGGGCGTGCAGAGCCAACCGCCGACGGTCACCCCGTCGACGTCCGTCTCGACCCACTCGAGCCGGCCGGGCAGCGCGCCGATCCGGCCGGGGGCCTCGATGGCTGCCGTCTGGCCGCGCCCGCGCACGGGGATCCGCACGGGCGCCGCGGGGGTCGCCATGTCGGTGCGCAGCGCGAAGACCGAGCGGCCGTCGGCGGTCGGTGCGAGCGACGCGTGCGGGGCGTCGTCGACGAGCGTCCGCACCCGGCCGGTCGACGCATCCACCGCCAGCACGGCGCCCCGCGAGTGCAGGTCGCCCGCGACCAGCAGGGTCGACGCATCCGCCCACGCGTACTCGGTGACCGAGACGTCGCCGACGTCGACGAGCACCGGGTCGCCGCCGCCGAGCGGATGGATCTCGAGGAAGTCGTAGGTCGTGTCGGTGGGGCTCGAGGTCGTGAGGCGGGTGACGGCGAGCGCCGCCCCGTCGGGCGAGAAGCGCGGCCGCGCCCACTGGTGCGCGGCGGTCGCGCGCAGCAGCACGCGGCGGCGGCGCGCCCGCACGTCGACGACCGCGATCGCCGAGCGCGTCTCGCCGCCGGCGACGCGGGTGGTCCAGGTGGTGGCGACGCGCTCGCCGTCGGGCGAGAGGTCGGCGGATGCGTTGAGCAGGTTGAGCGTGTCGGCGCCGGGCGTGAGCTCGCGCACGTCGCCGTCGGGCGAGACGAGCACGAGCCTCGGGCTCACGTCGGAGACCTCGTGGTCCCAGTAGCGGATGGGCATGCCGGTGTGCCAGATGGCGGTGCGCTTCGCCTGCTTGCGGGCCTTCCGCCGCTCGGCGTCGTCAGCGAGCGTGCCGCCCGCGAGCACCTCGGTGGTGGCGAGCATCGTGCCGTCGTCGGCGACCGCGACGAGGCTCAGGCCACCGGGGGCGGATGCGACGACGCGCGCCTCGCCGTGCTCGGGCAGGCGCCAGATGGCGGCGACGTCCTCGTCGGCCGTGCCGGTCGGGTCGGGCCGGGCGGAGGAGAAGAGGAGCGAGCCGTCGGGGGCGAAGCGCGGGGCGCTCTCGCCCTTCTCCGACCACGTGAGCCGCTGCGCCTCGCGCTCGCCGGCCGGGTCGAGCTCCCAGAGCGAGGGCACCATGCGCGAGCCGTGCTCGTCGGCCTGCTGGATGACTGCCACGAGCCGTCCGCTCGGCGAGGCCGCGAGCCCCGCGTGGCGGGGCAGCCGCAGCAGGCCCTCGATGTCGGTGAAGTCGTCGAATCGCTCGTCAGCCATGCCCCGACGCTACCGGTTCGGAATTCCCAACCCCGTGCATCCGTCGGGCATCGGGCATGCCGAAGGGCCCCGACCCGCGAGCGGATGCTCGCGAGCCGGGGCCCGGGGATGCGGCGGTGGGCGCTACGCGATCGCCGACGCCAGCAGCCAGGCGACCGAGACGATCGCCATGCCGAGGAAGCCGACCACGGTGCACATGAACGTCCACGTCTTCAGGCCGCCCGCGACCGAGAGGCCGATGAACTTCGTGGCGATCCAGAAGCCGGAGTCGTTGATGTGCGACAGCGACACCGAGCCCATCGCGATCGCGAGGATGATGAGCGCGACCTGGAGCTCGCTGTAGCCGCCGGCCGCGACCGTCGACTGCACGAGGCCCGCGGCGGTGAGCGTCGCGACCGTGCCGGAGCCCTGCGCCACCTTGAAGATGAGCGCGAGGATGAAGGCGAGGAAGATGATCGGCACGCCGGCGTCGACGAGCATGCCGGAGACCGCGTCGCCGATGCCCGACTCGGTGAGCACGCGGGCGAACACGCCGCCCGCTCCGGTGACGAACACGACGATCGCGGCGGGCGCGAGCGCCGAGTCCATGATGTCGCTCATGTCCTGCTTGCCCCAGCCGTGGCGCACGCCCAGCAGGTACATCGCGAGCACGCACGCGACGAGCAGGGCGAGCGCCGGCGCGCCGATGAAGGCGAGCACGTTGGCGACCGGCGTCTCGGGCTCGACGATCAGCTTGCCGACCGTGCCGATCGCGATCATGACGATCGGCAGCAGGATGAGCGCGACGACCGCGCCGGCGCTCGGCGTGGTGATCGTGCGCTCGCGCACGGCGGTCGTGGTCGAGGTGCCCGTGACGGGGTCGGCCGCGGTGAGCGTGGCCCGGCCGGCGCCGGCGCCGCCGTCGAGGTCGCGGTCGCCCGAGCCGAGGTTCGCGGCGCCCGCGTCGGCGTACTTCTCGGCGATCTCGGGCGACATCTCCCACGAGCCGCGCGCCATGATGCGCTTCGAGAGCCACCAGATGACGAAGCCCATGGGGATCGCCAGCAGGATGCCGAGGATCGTGACGAGACCCATGACATCCGGGTTCAGCAGGGTCGTCGAGCCGACGATGCCCGGGTGCGGCGGCACGGCGTTGTGGATGAACACCATGAAGACGGCCACGGGCGCGCCGAGCGCGATCGGGCTCTTGTGGCCGGATGCCTTGGCGAAGCTGAAGATGATCGGCACCAGGATGATGAAGGCGACGTCGAAGAAGATCGGGATCGCGACGAGGCCGGAGGCGATGAGGAGCGCAGGTCCCAGGCGGTCCTTGCCGAGCACCTTCGCGGCCTTGCGCGCGATGATCTCGGCGCCGCCGGTCTTCTCGATGATGCCGCCGAGCATGGCGCCGAGGCCCACGAGCAGCGCCACGTTGCCGAGGGTCGTGCCCATGCCGGCGATGACGGTCGGGATGACCTCCTGGATGGCGATGCCCGCGGCGAGCGCGGTGAGCACCGACACGGCGAGCAGCGCGAGGTATGCCGGCCACTTCAGCTTCATGACCAGGAACAGCAGCAGCGCGATGGCGACGACGGCCACCGCGATCAGGTAGATGGGGCTCATCGGGTCCTCTCGATCTTGTCGATCTTCAGCATCTTGGTGAGCACCCGGTCGAGGTCCTCGTCGTCCCAGATGCGCTTCCAGTCATCGTTGATGATGGCCTCGCGGCCGTAGTCCATGGCCAGGTGGCAGGCCTCGGAGAAGGGGTTCGAGCCGCGCAGCGCGTTGGTGAGCGCGATGCCGATGTGGCCGAAGAAGATCGCCTTGACGGCGTCCTCGGGGATGCCGACCTCGTGGATGGCGTGGTCCATCGAGTCCTTCAGGAACTGCCCGATCATGCACGCGGTCGTCTCGACGAGGGTCGGCTCGAGCTGCGCGAGCTGCTTCGTCGTGACCCAGTGCACGTCGATGACGGGCGCGTAGATGGCCCGCACGACCTGCTCGGTGCGCTGCCGGGCCGCCTCGTCGTCGCCCTCGAACGAGGCGACGACGTCCTGGTCGGCCGCGATGCCGCCGAAGGTGTCGGCGTACTGCTCGACCGTGGTGCGCTCGAGGAACACCGACGGGTGGCACGGGTGCGCGCACGCCTGGTGCACGTCGTCGCGCTGCGCGAGGAGGCCCGCGTAGGCCGCGGCCGGGTCGAGCGTGAGCAGCACGGCGCCCGCCTGCATCATCGGCACGACCTGCTCCGAGACCTTGCCGAGCACGACGTCCGGCACCGCGAGGATCACGACGTCGGCGCCGGGGACGGCCTCGTCGACGGTCGAGACCGTGCGGCCGAGCGCCTCGATGCGCTCCTTGCCGGCGTCGGACGCCTCGCAGTAGTGGATGGTGGCGCCGGTCAGGTCGAGGTTGTTCGACACGCGCATGCCCATCTTGCCTGCGGCGCCGATGACGGCGACGGTCAGCGACGGGTCGAGGTCGACCTGCTTGCCGGTGAGGGGGTTCAGCTCGCTGGGACTCACGATGCTCCTTCTCTCTCGGTTCTCGGTGTTCGGTGATCGGTCTGGGTGGCGGATGCCGTGGGTCACGGCATCGGGTCGGCGGCGGCGGCCGCGCGCAGCGCGGCGAGGGTCGCGGCCGTCCACTCGCGCTCGAGCGCGACGGTCGCGGCGGAGTCGCCCTGCCACGGCAGCCAGTGCTCGACGATGGCGGCGGGGGAGCGGCCGGCGTCGGCGAGCGCGCGCAGCTCGTGGGCGAAATCGAGCTGGCCGTCGCCCATGCGGGCGCCGGAGAGCGTGAAGCCCACCCAGCCCTCCTGGCGGGCGAAGGCGAAGTCCTTCACGTGCAGGTCGAGCGCATGCGGCGCGGCCGCGTCGATGACGTCGGCGGGCCGCTCGAGCGCGGCGATGCAATTGGCCGGGTCGAGGGTGATGCCGACGAGCGGCGACCCGACCGCCTCGACGGCGGCGACGAGCACGCTCGTGGGGATCTGCTCGTACGTCTCGAGCGCGAGCGCGATGCCCGACTCCTCGAGCCGGGGGAGGGAGCGTCGCAGCAGCTCGGCGACGTGCTCGGCGCCCTGCTCGGCGTCGGGCCGCTGCACCATCGAGCGCAGCACGTGCGCGTCGAGGGCAGTGGCGATGCCGAGGTAGCGGGCGACGTGGTCGGGGTCGATGCCGCGCGTGCCGAGCTGCAGGCGCACGCCCAGGCGGTCGGCGCTCGCGCAGAGCGCGTCGAGCTCGTCGGCGGTGCACTGCTCGATGCGCGGGTCGTCGCAGATCTCGAAGACGTCGCAGCCGAGCTCGGCGGCCCGCTCGAGCATGTCGGCGATGGAGAGCGGACGCGGGTGGTCGTGCCACTCCCAGAACAGGGCGTAGGAGCCGATCCCGATGTCCATGTCGCAAACCTCGTCGTGTGCTGTGCCGTCGCCCCGCGCAGCCGCTGCGGCGAGGTCGTCGTCACGCTAGCGCGGATGCCGCAACCGCGCAACCGGTTGACCAATTCTCCGGCCGACGCGGGGTACGCTCATCCCGTGTCCGACGCATCCCTCCTCGACGCGCTGCGCCGCTCGACGACCGCCACCACCTCGGTGAGCGGCTCGGTCGCGCAGCAGCTGCTGAAGCTGCTGCTCGGCGACAGCATGCGCGCGGGCGACCGGCTGCCCTCGGAGCGCAAGCTCACCGAGGCGCTCGGCGTCGGCCGCTCGGCGGTGCGGGAGGCGATCGCCGCGCTCGAGGTGCTGGGCGTCGTCGAGACCCGCGCGGGCTCGGGCACCTACCTGCGGTCGGCGACGTCGGAGCTGCTGCCGCAGACGCTCTCGTGGTCGATGCTCGTCGACCAGGAGCAGATGGAGGATGTCGCCTTCGTGCGCGCCGCGCTCGAGCGCGCCGCCGCCGAGCGGGCGGCGCAGGTCGTGACGCCGAAGGACGCCGAGCGGCTGCGCGCGCTCGTGCAGGCGCAGCGCGACGCCGACCTCGACGGCTACGTCGAGCAGGACATCGCGTTCCACCGGCACCTCGCCGCCATGGCCGGCAACGCCATCCTCAGCGACCTGCTCTCGACAGCCCGCTCGCTGCTGCGGGTCTGGTTCGAGCACGCCGTCGACGACCCGCGCGACGTCGAGACGGCGATCCGCGAGCACGCGGCGATCGCCGACGCGATCATCGCCGGCGACAGCGCCGCCGCGCAGGCCGCGATGGCCGAGCACATGGCCACCGCGACTGCGCGCATCCTGCGCGTCGCCGGCGACCGCTGACCCCGCGCCGGCCGGGGGACGGCGGTGAGCGAGCCCGAAACACAGCGCCAGTAGGCTCGCGGGCATGGGCGACCTCTTCGACGACTACGACAAGCCCTTCGCGAATCCGCGGAAGCGCGAGGGCACGGCGTGGGATGAGATGTTCGAGAGCAAGGGCGAGGCGCGCGGCCCCTACAAGCCGCTGTACGACGCGCTGAGCGAGCTCACCAAGGACGACCTCCGGGCCCGCGCCGACGCGCTCGCCACCTCCTACCTCGCGCAGGGCGTGACCTTCGACTTCGCGGGCGAGGAGCGGCCGTTCCCGCTCGACGCCATCCCGCGCATCATCACCGCCGAGGACTGGCGCCACGTCGAGTCGGGCGTGCAGCAGCGGGTGCGGGCGCTCGAGGCGTTCCTCGCCGACATGTACGGCCCGCAGCGCGCCGTCGAGGACGGCATCATCCCCGCCAAGCTCATCAGCACCTCCACCCACTTCCACCGCCAGGCGGCCGGCATCACCGGCGCCAACGGCGTGCGCATCCACGTCTCGGGCATCGACCTGATCCGCGACCAGGACGGCGAGTGGCGCGTGCTCGAGGACAACGTGCGCGTGCCCTCGGGCGTGAGCTACGTCATCTCGAACCGCCGCGTCATCGCCCAGACGCTGCCCGAGATGTTCTCGTCGATGCGGGTGCGCCCCGTCGGCGACTATTGCGACAAGCTGCTGCACGCGCTGCGCGCCGCCGCGCCGGCGGGCGTCGACGACCCGCGCGTCGTGGTGCTGACGCCCGGCGTCTACAACTCCGCCTACTTCGAGCACACGCTGCTCGCGCGCCTCATGGGCGTCGAGCTCGTCGAGGGCCGCGACCTCTTCACGAGCGGCGGCCGCGTCTACATGCGCACCACGGAGGGGCCGGCGCGCGTCGACGTGATCTACCGCCGCGTCGACGACGACTACCTCGACCCGCTGCAGTTCCGCGCCGACTCGATGCTGGGCAGCCCCGGCCTCATGCTCGCCGCGCGGCTCGGCAACGTCACGATCGCGAACGCGGTCGGCAACGGCATCGCCGACGACAAGCTCGTCTACACGTACGTGCCCGAGCTCATCCGCTACTACCTGTCGGAGGAGCCCATCCTCAAGAACGTCGACACGTGGCGGCTCGAGGATCCGGGCGCGCTCGAGGAGGTCATCGACCGCCTGCACGAGCTGGTCGTGAAGCCCGTCGACGGCTCGGGCGGCAAGGGCCTCGTCGTCGGCCCCGACGCGACGCAGGAGGAGCTCGAGGCGCTCAAGCAGCGGCTGCTCGACGACCCGCGCGGCTGGATCGCGCAGCCGGTCGTGCAGCTGTCGACGATCCCGACGCTCGTCGAGGACGGCATGCGCCCCCGCCACGTCGACCTGCGCCCCTTCGCCGTCAACGACGGGAAGGATGTGTGGGTGCTGCCGGGCGGCCTCACCCGGGTCGCGCTCCCCGAGGGCCAGCTCGTCGTCAACTCCTCCCAGGGCGGAGGCTCGAAGGACACCTGGGTGCTCGCCGGCGCGCGCGAGCAGCTGCCGCAGATCGACCACGACGCCGAGTTCGGCGCGAGCGGCGAGCCGCTCACGCGCCCGATCAGCATCGTCGGCGGCCACGAGCACCCGCAGGACCAGAGCCCGCAGGACGCTCCCCGCGGCCGCGCCGGCCAGGAGGAGCAGCAGCAGCAGGCGCTCGACCCCGCCGGTCGAGGAGTCGCCGCAGGCGGCGTCTCGAGACCATCCCGCACCGAGCAGACAGGAGGTGAGCGCTCATGATGCTCAGCCGCATCGCCGAGAGCCTGTTCTGGATCGGCCGCTACATCGAGCGCGCCGACGGCACCGCGCGCATCCTCGACGTCTACCTGCAGCTCCTCCTCGAGGACGTCGCGGTCGACGAGGACACCGCCTGCCGCGCACTGCTCGGCGTCATGGGCCACGACGCGCCGCCGGACCGCAAGCTCACCCGCGTCGACGTCGTCAACACGCTCGCGACCGACCGCACGCAGCCCGCCTCTATCGCCTACTCGGTGAACGCGGCGCGCGAGAACGCCCGCCGTGCGCGCGAGATCATCTCGACCGAGCTGTGGGAGGTGCTGAACGCCACCTACGCGAACATGCCGCGCCGCGTGAACCCCGAGCAGGTGCACGTCATGTTCGGCTGGGTGCGCGAGCGCGCGGCGCTCGCGGGCGGCATGGCCGACTCGACCGCGAGCCGCGACGACGCGTGGAGCTTCTTCACGCTCGGCCGCTTCATCGAGCGGGCCGACATGGTCGCCCGACTGCTCGCGACCCGGGCGCTGACCGAGGCATCCGGCCCCTCGTGGACGACCATCCTCCGCTCGGTCGGCGCGTACGAGGCGTACCTGCGCACCTACCGCGGCGTGCCCTCGAGCACGAACGCGGCCGAGTTCCTGCTGCTCGACCGGCTCTTCCCGCGCTCGATCCTCTTCTCGGTGCGCGGCGCCGAGGAGTGCCTGCAGGACATCGAGCCGAGGCAGGACCGCATCGGCTACGTCGACCAGGCCCAGCGGATGCTCGGGCAGATCCGTGCGGAGCTCGAGTTCACGCCCATCCAGGAGATCATCGAGAACCTGCCGACCGTGATGGACAAGGTGCAGACCACGACGACCGCCGTCTCGCACGCGGTGCGGGAGCGCTACTTCCCGACCCACAACATGCCCGCCTGGACGAGGGAGGCATCGTGAGCCGCATCCGCATCCGCCACACCACCGGCTACCGCTACGAGCAGCCGGCCGTCGCCTCGTACAACGAGTCGCGCATGCTGCCGTCGACGAGCGACGGCCAGTTCGTCATCTACTCGAACCTCGACATCCGCCCCAACACCTCGATCAACACCTACGAGGACTACTGGGGCACGAAGGTCGTCTCGTTCGACGTGCTCGCGCCGCACACCGAGCTGCAGCTGACGGCGACGAGCCTCGTCGAGGTGCGCCCGCGCCTCACCGGCGGCCACGACCTGTCGTGGGAGCAGCTCGAGAAGGTCGCCTCGCGCGCCACGCAGCACGTCGAGCAGCTCGGGCAGACGGTGCGCACGCGCCCGACCGACGACCTCGTGCGGGCGTCGCAGGAGATCAAGGATGCGTCGTCGTCGCCGGGCGCCGCCGCATCGGCCATCGCCCGCATGGTCGGCGAGGAGATGGAGTACATGTCGGGCGTGACGCACGTGCATACGCTCGCCTCGGAGGCGTGGACGAACCGCAAGGGCGTCTGCCAGGACATCGCGCACATCACGATCGGCGCGCTGCGGGCGGTCGGCATCCCGGCGCGCTACGTGTCGGGCTACCTGCACCCGCGGCCGAACGCGCAGATCGGCGAGACGATCCGCGGCGAGTCGCACGCGTGGGTCGAGTGGTTCACCGGGGAGTGGAACGCGTGGGACCCGACGAACCTCATCGACATCGGCGAGCGGCACGTGAAGGTCGGCCTCGGCCGCGACTACAACGACGTGCCGCCGCTGCGCGGCGTGTATGCCGGAGCGGGCAAGTCGCAGCTCTTCGTGAGCGTGGAGATCACGAAGGAGAGCTGACCGGCGGAACTCTGCCCGGCGGAGCGTTGCCCGTCAGGTGCGCATCACGATGTGCGCGGGCGGGCGGAGGTCGAGCGCCGGCGGGCGCGGCCCGTTGGGTCGCGCCCGCGCCATGCCGCGCAGGCGTGCCTCGACGGATGCGCGGGTGCGCCGTGGCGCGCGGACCGTCGGCACCGGGGATGACGGCGGCACTGCGGGCGCGAGCTCCGATCCGGCGGCGAGCTTCGGGCTGATGGCCGCGTCGGCCGCGATCCTGACGGCCGCGGCGCTCGCCGCGGCGTGAGCGGCCGTCGCGACTCGCGCGGATCCTGCAGCGGTCGTGGTGCGCCCGGCCCGGGCGTAGCGATTCGCGGCGCGCAGCTCGGCGACGACGCGCCAGTCGCCCGGCCGGTCGCTCGCGGCGATGACTCGGAGGCGGCCGGCGTGCACCTCGTGGTGGCAGTGGCTGCACAGCAGCACGCCGTTGTCGACGTCGGTCGCGCCGCCCTGCTCCCACCACACGACGTGGTGCGCCTCCGTCCAGGCGACGGGCATCCCGCAGCCCGGCGTGATGCAGCCCTTGTCGCGCTTGGCGAGCGCGGCCTTCTGCGCGCGGCTGAACAGGCGGTCGGCGCGGCCGAGCGCGAGCGGGTGCCCTCGCTCGTCGAGCACCACCTTCTGCACGAGCGCATCGCACAGCAGTCGGTCGACCGTCTCGATCGGCACGAGGTCGCCGGTGTGCTCGATGGTGAGGGTGCGATCGGCGTGCGGGGCGCCGTGCAGGTACGCCGCGTACGCGTCGATCGTGCCGGTGAGCACGAGGGTCGGCGGCTCCCCGCCCGCGACCGGGGCGTCGCCGGCGGCGGCGTGCGCCTGCACGAGCGCGACGAGCACGTCGTGGCGCTTCTGCTCGGGTGTGCGGTCGTCGACCGGCTCGTCGGGCGGGAGACCGACGGGAGCGCTGAGGGCGCCGTCATCGGCAGTGTCATCCGCGGTCGCCCCGCTGTCTCGGAACGCGACCCGCACTCGTGGCGACGTGTACGCATCCAGCAGGGCCTTGAGGGCGGACCCCGCCTCGGGCGGGCAGAGCATCTGCAGGTGCCACATGCCGTCGGGCTGCTGCCGCAGGCTCAGGCTGCGCAGCGCCCGATGCCGTTCGGCGCTCGGGAGCACGCCGTCGGGATCGAGCACCGCGACGTAGGCGCGTGCCTGCGTGACGAGCAGCTCGGGACCGAGCGGCCAGTCGGGGTCGGTCGCCGCCGTCACGAGCTGCTGCTCGGCCCAGGCGAGCTGCTCGAGGTCGGCACGGGGGGCCGCGGGCTCGAGCTGCTGCACGATGGCTCGCGCCTGCGGCAGCGAGATGGCGGCGGCGTCGAGCGCCTGCGCCACGCGCGGGTAGCGCGCGGCGATGTCGGCGCCCGAGACCCCCACTGCGGGTCTCGTGGCCGCGGCGAGTGCGAGCATCGCCTGCGCGTCGCCCGCCCGGATGCCGAACGCCGACGCGACGGCCTCCTTGGCGCTGCGCTGGCCGAGCCGCCGGCACAGCGACTCGTCGACGGAGCCCCGGGACCGCTCGGCGATCTCGCCGGCAATGCGCACGCGCTGCGCGTCGACGAGGCGCGAGAGCTCGGCAGTGCGCGCGAGGAGATCGACGACCTCGGCGTCGGAGGCGCGCGCGAAGTCGAGGGCGCCGGTGAGCATGGCGCGCGCGGCCTGCACCGCTGCCTCCGCCTGCTCGATCATCGTCACCCTCGACCCCTTCGTCGCCACCAAGGTAGAGGGGGCCACTGACATCGGAGGCGGCCTGTGCACGGGACGCGTCGAGAGTGTCGACGGCCCTGGCGAGTGCCTCCGCGGCACGCCTACCCTGGCCGCATGTGCAGGAACATCACCGAGCTGCGCGGCCTCGAGCCGGCCGCGAATGACGACGAGGTCGAGGCGGCTGCGCGCCAGTACGTGCGCAAGGTGTCGGGCATCACGCATCCGACCGACCGCACCCGCGACGCGTTCGAGCGGGCGGTCGCCGAGGTCGCCCACATCACGCGGCACCTGCTCGACGACCTGCCCGAGCGGCGCCAGCCGCCGAAGACAGTGCCGCCGCTGCGCCGGCCCGAGGTGCGGGCGCGCATCGCCGAGCGGGAGGCGGCGGCGGCCGCGAGCTGACGCCCCCGCTGGTCGAGGAGCCCTCGGTCCCGTCCGCTGGTCGAGGAGCACTCGGCCGGAGGCCGAGTGCGTCTCGAGACCACCCCGCACGCTACGTCGGGGCTGCTCCCGACGCCCGGGACGGGCGTCGGCGCTGGCGTCGCGGCGGAGGCCCGAAAGGGCCTCCGCTCATAGCTCCAGCGCGCGCATCTGGCGCAGGATCTCGTCCATCACCCGCATGATCGCGACCGACTCATCGAGCGGCATGAGCTCGCTCTCGAGCTTGCCCGAGGCGATGCAGAGCTCGACCTCGGCAGCCTGGAACTGCATGCCGCGCCCCAGCATGTCGGGCTCGAAGGCCTCGGCGATCGCGGCGTGGTCGGATGCGTGGCGGCGCGCGTAGCGGGTCCACGTGTAGAACGCGGGGTCGAGCTCGATGACGCCGTCGGTGCCCGAGATCGTGGCGCGGTTGGAGCCGAGCGTCTCCATCGAGAACGTCACGGTCGAGATGCCGCCGCCGGCGTGCTCGAGGATGGCGGCGCCCCGGTGGTCGACGCCCGCGGCGTCGACGACGCCCGACGCCTGGATGCGCGTCACCGGTCCGAGCACGGCGTGCGCGAGCGAGACGCAGTAGACGCCGAGGTCGAGCAGCGCCCCGCCGCCGAGCGACGGCTCGATGAGGCGGCTGCCGGGGGAGAGGTCGAGCATCTGCGAGTGGTCGGCGTTCACCGCGACGACGTCGCCGAGGTCGCCTGCCGCGATGCGCTCGCGCACGGCGACCATGGTCGGCAGGAAGCGCGTCCACATCGCCTCCATCACGAAGACGCCCTTCGCGCGCGCCGCGTCGACGATCGCCTGGGCGTCGTCGCCCGTGGTGGTGATCGCCTTCTCGATGAGCAGGTGCTTGCCGCCCTCGATCGCGAGCAGCGCGTGCTCGCGGTGGTGCGAGTGCGGGGTGGCGATGTAGATGACGTCGACGTCGGGGTCGGCGACGAGCGCCTCGTAGGAGGCGTGCACGTTGGGGATGCCGTGCTCGGCCGCGAAGGCTGCGGCGCGCTCGCCGTTGCGGCTGCCGACGGCGACGAGGCGGTGGCCGCCGGTCGCGAGGTCGCGTGCGAAGGCGTCGGCGATGCGGCCGGGCCCGAGGATGCCCCAGCCGGGGGAGGTGGTCGTCATGTCGCGACTCTACGGGCGCGCCGCGCTCAACCGCACCCCGCCCCTGACGGGTTCGCCATGCAGTCGCCGTTCGTCAGCACCGTGTCGACCTCGAAGACCTTCACGTCGACGCCCGGCGCCTCGACCGGCAGCGTGCCCGGCACCGCGAACCAGCCGCCGCCCGCGTCGACCTCGGCGGTGAAGACGACGGTGACGGATGCGCGCACATCGTCCGTCGTCGCGTACGCATGGCTCGTGGCCGTCTCGGTCCACGACTCCTCGGGTCCGCGCCAGGCGGTGCCTGACGCCTCGGTCTCCTCCACGGTGCCGTCGCCGTAGTCGAAGACGTACGACGAGGGCGTCCACCGCACCCGGATGGGCACGTCGAAGAGCTCGCCGTCCATCGTGTGCGCTTCGGCCGTCGCGTAGAAGTTCGTCGGCGTGCCGACGACGCCCCAGCCGTCGGGCTCGACGACGAGCTCGCCGACCAGCGGCCGGAACGCGGCGAGGTCGCTCATGGTGATCGCTTGGAGGGGTTCCGAAGGGAGAGGCTCTCCGGGAGGTGGGGGAGGTGGCGGGCATTCAGCGGGGTCTTCACCCATCGCGATGCACCGATCGTGAAGCATTTGAAGGTAGGCGCGGTATGCCTCCCTGGCCGCCTCGATCTCCTCGGCTGAACGCTCTGGCGGTGCGGGCTCGGTTAGTCCTGGTCCACCGGGAACGTCCATCTCTCCAATGACCACCATCGAGCCGATCGCTTCTGGCGGGCATTGACCAAGCGAGACGCGGAACTCTGTGCACATGACCGTCGTGCTGCCGCCTGGCGCGGCGGTCAAGCCGATCACGGCAGCTGCGAGAAGTGCGGTCAGTTGCATTCGGCAGTGTGATCGTCGGGAACGTCTCCAATGGCAGCGACCCGCAAGGTCCCGTCGCGCTCGAACGAGACGAGCCGCGGCTCCGCCGGTGCTAGCGGCGACTCGGAACCCGACTCTGGATCGATCGTCGCGAGACCGCTGTTGTCACGGCACGCCACAACCGTCGGGGCGTCGGGTCGATCATCGATGACTTGCACGGACGGTACGCGCCACTCTCCTTCGAGCACCAGACCTTCAGCGACCGCGAGTTCGACCTCGGCCAGCGCCAGCCCGGCCTGCTCCTCTGTCGCGAACTCGAGAAGCGGCTCGACGGTCGGCTCTCGCTCCGCCGCGAGATCGACCGTTGTCTGCAAGTACTGCTCGTACACCTCTCGGGCTTCCTCGGTGATCGATGGAGCGCTCGGCTCCACCGTCGGCTCCGCCGCCGGCGTCGTCGCGACCGGTTCCGGCGGCGAGCAGCCGACGAGAGCGAGCGCTGCGACCGCTGCGAGCGCGAGACCTGATCCGAGCCTGGCGAGCATGCGGGCAGGTTACGCGAACGGCCGCACCGCGGGCCCGCGCTCTCCACAGCGGCGACGAGCCGTCCAGACCCGCAGCGCTTGACGCATCCGCCCACCACGTTCTACTGTCAACAGTCGGACACGCGCATCGTCCGAGAGATCCACTGCAAAGGAGCAGTCCATGAACCTGTACTCGTTGCTGCAGCGCCGAGCCGAGAGCGCGGGGCCCATCCGGGTCGGCGTCATCGGTGCCGGCAAGTTCGCCTCGATGTTCCTCACGCAGGCCTCGGTCACGCCGGAGTTCCACGTGGTCGGCGTCGCCGACATCAACGTGCCGAAGGCCAAGGACGCGCTCGCCCGCACGGGCTGGAGCGCCGACCGCTACGCCGCCACGAGCCTCGACGAGGCAGCGCGCACCGGTCTCACCGCCGTGATCGACGACTCGATGGCGCTCATCAAGCACCCGTCGGTCGAGGTCGTCCTCGAGATCACCGGCAACCCGATCGTCGGCACCGACCACGCGGTCGCCGCGATCGACAACGGCAAGCACGTGATCATGGTCAACGTCGAGGCCGACTGCATGGTCGGCCCGCTGCTGCAGCGCCGCGCTCGCGCGCGAGGCCGCCGACGAGGCGGGGCTCACGCTCGACGCGGCCCGCACCGCCCTCGCGCTGTTCGAAGCCGCATCCGACGCCGGCGACGGCGCCCTCGACCACTCCGGCGTCTACCGCACCATCATCCGAACCAAGGAGCAGCCATGACCGACGCACCGCTGGTCGTCACCGCCATCTTCCGCCCCGTCCCGGGCGCGCGCGAGCAAGTGCTCGCCGCCATGGAGCGCGTCATCCCGCGCGTGCACCAGGAGGCCGGCTGCAACCTCTACGCGATCCAGGAGGCCGAGGACGGCACGATCGCGATGATCGAGCACTGGGACTCCGCCGCGCTGCTCGACGCGCACGGCGCGGGCGAGCCCGTCGCCGACTTCAACGCCGAGCTCGAGGGCCTGCTCGCGAGCCCTGTCGAGGTCGTGCGCTGGACGCCCATCCCGATGGGCGACGCACGCAAGGGCGTCGTGCTGCCATGACCCCGCCCGCAGCCCTGCCGCAGCGCCTCGGCTGCTCGACCATCTCGTTCCAGCACCTGCCCCTCGAGGGCGCGCTGGCCGAGATCGAGCGCCTGGCCTTCGCCGAGATCGACCTCGGCGCGCTGCCCGGCGTCTGCGACCACGTGCCCTTCGAGCTCGACGACGCCGCGGTCGCCCAGGTCGCGGCGAGCATCGCCGCGAGCGGCCTGCGCGTGCGCAGCGTCAACGGCGACGTGGGCGCCTTCAACGACCCGGGGGCGGATGCGTCGGCGCAGGCCGCGCACGTCGACCGGCTGATCGCGCTCACCGCGGCCGTCGGCGCCGACGCCCTCGTGCTGCCCTGCGGCGCGCTCGGCCACGAGCCGCTCGACTCGCTCGACGCCGACCTGGAGCGGGTCGCGGCCGCGCTCGCCCGGGCGGCCGACGCGGCCGCGGCCCACGGCGTCGAGGTGTGGGTCGAGTCGCTGCACTTCCTCCGGCTCTGCTTCGACCGCGAGCGGGCCGAGGCGCTGCACGCGCTGCTCGCCGGCAGCGGCGTGCGGCCGATCTTCGACGTCGCCCACGTGGTCGCCGCGGGCGACGACCTGCCGGCGACGATCCGCGCGTGGGGAGCGGATGTCGCCCACGTGCACCTGCGCGACGCAGTGCCGGGCGAGTTCTCGCGGCCCATCGGCGGCGGATCGATCGACTTCCCCGCGGCCTTCGCGGCGCTCGCCGACATCGGCTACGCAGGCGGCTTCGCGCTCGAGCTTCCCTCGCGCGCGTACGTCGACGACGCGACGGGCGCCATGGACGACGCCGCTCGCGCCGCCCGCGTCGACGCGATCCGCGACGCGGCCGCGCGCATGGCGCCGCTCGTCGCGGGCCTCGACCTCACGCATCCGTCGCTGACCCCCGAGTTTCTGACCACTGAAGGAGCATCATGACCGAGCGCACCCAGCGCACCGCCGTCATCACCGGCGCCACCTCCGAGCGCGGCATCGGCATGACCGTCGCCGACCGCTACGCGCGCGACGGCTGGGCCGTCGTCATCCTCGACCTCGACGGCGAGCGCGCCGCGCAGGTCGCCGCCGAGATCGGCGAGCGCCACGGCGTGCCCGCCTTCGGCGCTGCCGTGAACGTCGCCGACGAGGACGCCGTCGCCGCCGCGCAGGCCGCCGTCCAGGCCGAGGTCGACGCGGGCCGCCTCCCCGTGGTCGGCGCGCTCGCCAACATCGCCGGCATCACCTCGCCCGTGCCCTTCCTCGAGACCGACCTGGCCCTGTGGAACACGGTCATGGCCGTGAACGCGACCGGCACCTACCTCGTCACGAAGGCGTTCCTGCCCGGGATGCTCGAGGCCGGCTGGGGCCGCATCGTCAACATGTCGTCGGTGTCGGCGCAGCGCGGCGGCGGCGTCTTCGGCAAGGTGCCCTACTCGGCGGCGAAGGCCGCGATCCTGGGCTTCACGAAGGCGCTCGCCCGCGAGATCGCGTCGTCGGGCGTGACGATCAACTCGGTCACGCCGGGTGCGGTCGACACGAACATCCGCGTCGGCGCGACGCCCGAGTCGGAGGCGAAGCTCGCCGCCGACATCCCCATCGGCCGCGTCGCGACCACCGAGGAGATCGCGGCCGTGTTCGCGTTCCTCTCGAGCGACGACGCCGCCTACCTGCAGGGGTCGAACATCGACATCAACGGCGCGAGCCACCTGCACTGACCGCCCCGCCGGCCGCACCCGCGGCCGGCCCCGGCTCGCGCCGGGACAACCCAAGGAAGTGCTCGGGTACCGTGATCGACATGACGATGGAAGCGCAGTTCCGATCCCTCGGATCGATCGAGCGCGTCACGCGGCGGGAGCTCATCCTCGACCGGCTGCGCTCGGCCGTCACGAGCGGCGAGCTCGCCCCCGGCACCCACCTCGCCGAGACAGAGCTGAGCACGTCGCTCGGGGTCTCGCGCGGCACGCTCCGCGAGGCGCTGCGGCACCTCGAGGAGGAGGGGCTGCTGTCGAAGGATGCGCGCGGCCGGCTCTCGGTGCGCGTCGTCACGCCGGCCGAGGTGCGCGAGATCTTCGACGTGCGCTTCGCGCTCGAGTCGGCGGCCGCCGAGGTCGTCTGCGAGCGCGAGGACCTCGCCGACGTCGTGCCGCAGCTGCGCGCCGCCCTCGAGCGGCTCGAGGAGAGCGAGGACGTCGGCATCGCCGAGCAGGTCGCCGCCGACCTCGCCTTCCACGAGGCGCTCTGCACCGCGAGCGGCAACCGCACCCTCGTCGAGTCGTGGCGCCGTGTGAGCGGGCTCGCGCGCGCCGTGATCACCGCCGCGGGCCGCGAGACCGCGATCGCGAACATGTCGGCCGCCCGGCACGCGCCGATCGTCGAGGCGATCGCGAGCGGCGACGCCGCGCACGCCCGCGAGGTGCTGCGCGAGCACAACACCTCGGCCCGCGACAACATCGTCGCGCGCATGGAGGCGGCGCTGGCGCGCTGAGGCCCCCTCCGCTGGTCGAGCCGCGGGGTGCGGCCGCGCGAGTCGAGACCGGCCCGCATCCTCCCGGCTCCGTCGGCGACCGCTGTGGAATGCTCTCCCCATCGAGGCAGGAGGCCGACCAATGGCGCTGGATGAAGTCGGCACGATCTACGCCGCGATCGGCGTCGCGACGCTCGCCGCCGCGCTGCTGCCGCGCGTGCTCGGACGCGTGCCCGTCTCGATGCCGATGGTCTTCGTCGCGGCCGGCATCATCGCGTTCGCGCTGCTGCCCGACCTGCCCGAGCCCGACCCGATGGAGCAGTCCGGGTTCGCGCTGCACCTGACCGAGCTCTGCGTCATCGTCTCGCTCATGGGCGCCGGGCTCGCCGTCAACCGCGCGATCGGCTGGCGGCGATGGTCGACGACCTGGCGGCTGCTCGCGATCACGATGCCGCTGTCGATCGTCGCCGTCGCGCTGCTCGGCTGGGCCGGCCTCGGGCTGGGGATCGCGAGCGCCATGCTGCTCGGCGCCGCGCTCGCGCCGACCGACCCGGTGCTCGCGACCGAGGTGCAGGTGAGCGAGCCGATCACCGACGACGAGGACGCCGACGACGACGAGGCGCGCTTCGCGATCACCTCCGAGGCGGGGCTCAACGACGGGCTCGCGTTCCCGTTCACCTACGCGGCGATCGCGGTGAGCCTCGTCGGGATCGCGCCGTCGGCGTGGCTCGGGGAGTGGCTGCTCGTCGACGTCGGGTGGCGGCTCGTCGTCGGCGTCGCCGTGGGGCTCGGCGCCGGCTGGCTGCTGCGGCGCCTGTTCTTCTCGTCGTGGGCCGACGGGCTGGGGCTCACCGAGAAGGCCGAGGGGTTCATCGCGCTCGCCGCGACCTTCCTCGCCTACGGGGTCGCCGAGATGGCCGAGGGCTACGGGTTCATCGCCGTGTTCGTGTGCGCCACGACGATCCGCGCCGCCGAGAGCACGCACGGCTTCCACGCGGTGCTGCACAAGTTCGTCGAGCAGATCGAGCGGCTGCTCACGGTCGCGGTGCTCGTGCTGCTCGGCGGCGCGATCGCGCGCGGGCTGTTCGAGTCGTTGCAGCTGGCCGACATCCTGCTCGTCGTCGTCCTGCTGTTCGTCGTGCGGCCACTCACCGGCTGGCTCGGGCTCACGCCCGGGAAGACGGGGCCGCGCGAGCGGGGCGTCATCGCGTTCTTCGGCGTGCGCGGCGTCGGCTCGCTGTTCTACATCGCCTACGCGCTGCAGGAGGGCGACTTCCCCGACGGGGAGCGGCTGTGGGCGATCGCCGGGGCGGTCATCGTCGGCTCGATCCTCGTGCACGGCGTCGCCGCGACGCCCGTGATGCGCTCCCTCGACCGCATGCGCGAGCGGCGGGCGGAGCGGAGTCAGGGGCCGACGGAGGCGACGCCGGTCTGAGGGGCGCGGCCGGGGAGTGGTCTCGACTCGCGCGGCTGCGCCGCGCGGCTCGACCAGCGGAGGGGGCTGCGCCGCGCGGCTCGACCAGCGGGGGAGGCTGCGCCGCGCGGCTCGACCAGCGGGGGAGGCTCGACCAGCGGAGGGGGAGGGGCTAGCCCAGCTCGGCCAGCACCCGCTCGACGATGCGGTCCTTCGAGAGGCCGTAGCGGTCGTGCAACGTCGGCAGCGCTCCCGCGTCGAGGAACTCGTCCGGCAGCGCGATCGGCACGATGCGCGTGCCGAGCCCGCGGCGCACGGCCGCATCGGCGACGGCCGAGAAGAGCCCGCCGATCACCGAGTGGTTCTCGAGCGTCACCGCGAGGCGCGGGGTGTCGAGCTCGCGCAGCACCGTCTCGCTGTCGAACGGCTTGATCGTGGGGGAGTGCACGACCGCCACGTCGACCTTGTGGCGCGCCAGCGCATCCGCCGCCTGCAGCGCCCGCATCGTCATGAGGCCCGACGAGACGAGCACCACGTCGGCGCCGCCCCGCAGCACCTTCGCCTTGCCGAGCTCGAACGCGTAGTCGTACTCGTCGAGCACGAGCGGCACCTTGCCGCGCAGCAGGCGCAGGTAGGTGGGGCCCTCGTGCGCGGCGAGCTGCGGCACGGCCTGCGCGAGGTCGAGCGCGTCGCACGGGTCGACGATCATGAGGTTCGGCAGCCCGCGGAAGATCGCCATGTCCTCGGTGGCCTGGTGGCTCGGCCCGTAGCCGGTCGTGAGCCCGGGGAGGCCGCCGACGACGTTGACGTTGAGGCCGGACTCGGCGATGTCGAGCGCGATGAAGTCGTACGCGCGGCGTGCGGCGAACACCGAATAGGTCGACGCGAACGGCACGAGCCCCGTCTCCCGCTGGTCGAGCCGGTCGTCGCGCTCGCTTCGCTGGTCGAGCCGGTCGTCGCGCGGAGCGCGGCGACCGAGTCGAGACCACCTCGAGCGGCTCGAATTGTCCCCCATCCCTAAATTCCCGCAAGAAGTCCCGATCCAGCCTTGCAATTCCCGCCCGCATCGGTATATCTTCATCACGCGAACTTCCATGCCCCGAGTCGAAAGGAGGAGCTCGCCATGTTCATCACGATCACTGCCGCTGCAGCCCTCCTTCCCGGTGGGGTCCGCTAGCGGCGAAGCGCACGGGCCGCTGGTCCGCGGAGCTCGTCGGCGTCACGCCGATGAGCGCCCGACTGGCCAGGCCACTGCAGGCATCTGAGCCCTGCGCTTCCCCCCGCCCCTTCGCCCGCTGATCGCGGCTGCCGAGCCGGCCACCTCCTTGGCCGCACCATCGGCGCCCGCGCACCCTCGCGCATCCGCAGCACCTTCACGGTGCAATTCGACGCGCGCAATTCTCCGCAATTCACCTGCGATATCCCACGCCCATTCCGAGGGCGATATCGCCATGCCAGGAAGCAGAACACCATGTCGAACTCGATGCTCGCGATGCCGGCTCCGCGCCGGCTCGCGCTGAGCGCATCGCGGCAGCTCGAGCGGTGGGCCATGCGGGCCCAGCACCGCGACCAGCGGCGGCGCGAGGCGATGGCCTACGAGCAGGCGCTCGCGGCCCGCGCCCAGCACCGCCTGGACGCACTCGCTCGCAACCTGCTGCGATGACCGCAGTCGAACGGGGCCGTCCCACACCGGGGCGGCCCCGTTCTCGTGCGCCCGAGGGTGCGCGGCGGCCGAGCGGAACTCGACTTCCCGGGCCGCCCGCCCGGGGTTACCGTTGGCCTCGTGGCACGTTCCGAGCATCCGCCGACCGAACCGTCGGAGATCATCGACGCCTCGGTCACCGCGAAGACCGAGCGGGCGCTGCACCGCTGGCTGCCGCCCGCCCGCATCGCGAACGCCGTGCGCGCCGCGCTCGCCGCCATGGCCGCGTGGCTGCTCGGCACGCAGCTGCCGGCCGACTTCGCCGAGTACGCCTACGCCGCGCCGCTCGGTGCCTTCATCGCCACCGGCACCACCGTGTTCACGATCGCCCGCACGGCGCTGCAGCAGGCCGTCGGGCTCGCCATCGGCGCGGCCGTGGGGCTCGCGATGCTGGCGGTCGACATCCACGGGCTGCTGAAGATCGGCATCATCGCCGTCATCGGCGTGTTGCTGCAGGGCGCGGGCGCGCTCGGCATCGGCGCCGGCGTCGTGCCGGTCGTCGCCGTGCTCGTCATCATCTTCGGCGGCGTCGACGCCGACGGGTACGCCGTCGCCTACGTGGGGCAGTTCTCGGTCGGCCTCGTCGTGGGCGTGATCGTGAACATGCTAATGATGCCGCCCCTCTACGACCGCGAGGCGCGCGAGCGCATCCGCGGCGAGGTGCGACGGACCGCCGATCGCGTCGAGCAGCTCGCCGAGATGCTGCGCGGGGAGTGGCCGCCGAAAGACGAGTCGTGGGTCGACTGGGGGCTCGAGCTGCAGGGGAGCGTGGAGGAGCTGTCGCAGGAGGTGGTCGCCGCGCGCGAGAGCCGCGTGCTGAACGTGCGCTCGATGTGGCGGCACCACGACCTCGCCCGCGACGAGCGCAGCGTCGCGACGGTGCGCTCGGTGTCGCACCGCATGATCGACGTGCTCGACGCGATCGCCGCCGCCGCGTGGGAGTCGCCGCTCGAGGTCGAGATGGAGGACGACGAGCGGCGGCTGACGGCGCGGGCGATGGATGCGCTGGCCGAGCACCTGCGGGCGTGGGCCGGCACCGGCGGGGTCGAGGAGGCGTCCGCGGCCTCGGGGGAGGCGATCGAGCGGCTGTACCAGCGGATCATCGCCCACGACGAGCCGGAGTCGGGCATGGCGACGCTGGTCTTCGCGCTGCGCGCGATGCGCGAGCGCATCGACCGCGCTGCGGGCGCGGAGCGCGAGGAGGAGGCGGAGGCGGCTGCCTCCCCGCCCTCCCGCTGATCGAGTAGCCCGGCGGAGCCGGGCGTGTCGAGATCACCTCGTCTCGATACGCGCCCTTCGGGCGCTACTCGACGACCGGGGAGCCTCCCTCGTCTCGATACGCGCCCTGCGGGCGCTACTCGACGAGCGGGGTGAGCCTCCGCTGGTCGAGCCGGGCTGCCGCCGGAGGCGGCCGCCCGAGTCGAGACCACTCCGCAGCCCGCGCGGCAGTGGTTTCGACTCGCTCAGCGCGCTCCGCGCGCGGAGCGGCTCAACCAGCGGAAGCGGAGCGCCGCAGCGGCTCAACCAGCGGAAGCGGAGCGCCGCAGCGGCTCAACCAGCGGAGGAGGGGGTCAGCCGCATCGGGGCCACCAGCAGACCGCGCGCCTCGCGCATCCAGATCTGGCCCGTCTCGCGGTGCTCGGCTCGCGTCGCGAACCGGTACCGGTAGACGCGGGCCCGCACCCACGTCGGGCGACGTCCGTCGAAGGGGTCGTCGGCGAGCAGCCGCAGCGTCGGCGGGTCGGCCTCGAGCAGGCGCACGAGCAGCATCCGGAACCACGGCCCGTGCGACCCGAGCGCGAGGAACCACATGAGCCAGTCGAGCCGCAGGTGGTACGGCGCGAACCAGCCGGGCACACGGCGCACGTCGCCCGGCTTGCCCCTGAACGGGTACTCCACCCACTCGTCGCTGGCCGGCGCATCCGCCATCGTCCCCTCGATGACGATCTCGTCGCGCCGCTTCGTGACGGTGCCGAACGCGCCGTAGGCGTTCGCGAGCCGGAGCCGGTTGAACGACGCGTTCATGAGCTGGCGGCGGGAGGCGAGGTTGCGCACCGACGGGATGCTGAGCCACAGGTAGGCGAGGAAGACGACGGCGACGAGGATGCTCCACCAGGCCGGCGTCGGCGCGTAGGCGGTGTCGAGGGGCAGGCGGGGCAGCAGCCATCCGACCGCGCGGTCGTCGACCGCCGCGAAGGCGAGCACGATGGTGATCCAGTTGAGCCAGGCGAAGTTGCCGGTGAGCACGAGCCAGCCCTGGGTGAGGATCATCACCGCGGCGGCGCCGGTGGCGACCGCGGCGAACCCGAGCGATGCACCGTCGGCGCCGCCCGGGCCGGCCACCGCATCCGCCACGATCGCGCCGAGCACCCCGACCAGCAGCAGCCACGGCGCGACCAGTTGCGCGACGTGGTTGCCGACCACCTCGGTGCGATGCCACCACGCGGGCGCGAGGTGCGCCCAGCGGCTGAGCGGCCCCGGCATCGGCTGCGTCTCGTGGTGGTACATCAGCGCCGTGAGGTCGCGCCACTCGCGTCCACCGCGGATCTTGATCATCCCGGCGCCGAACTCGAGCCGGAAGACCAGCCAGACGATGAGCAACAGGGCGAGCGTCGGGGGAGCGGTCGCGTTCGAGCCGAGGAACGCGACGAGGAACCCCGCCTCGCACAGCAGCAGCTCCCACCCGAATCCGTAGAACACCTGCCCGATGGGGAGGATCGAGAGGTAGACGATCCAGAGCGCGAGGAACGCGAGCATCGGCAGCCATGGCGGGCCGAGCTGCGGCAGTCCCGCGACGAGCGCGAGGGCGATCCCGATGCAGACGAGGCAGAGGATGCGCAGCAGCGAATCGGAGTAGTGCCACCGGAAGATGCTGGGCTGGCCGTCGAGTCCGCCTGCGGCGATGTACCGCGGGGCGGGCAGGAGGCCGCGCTCGCCGAGGAGCGCCGGGAACTGCAGGAGCGTCGAGAGGAACGCGACCGCGAAGATCGCTGCCGTGCCGCGCTGGATCACCTGGCGGGCGAGCTCGGCGTGCGGGGCGTCGAGCCAGCTCGTGAGCGCTGCCCAGTCCATCGCGGTCGCCTCCTCTCCCTCGCTGGTCGAGCAGCCGCGCGCAGCGTGGCGTGTCGAGACCACTCTCGCGAGCCGCGCGCCTGCGGGCAAGGGGCGGCGCAGAGCCTCAGCGCGAGCGCGGCTCGATGGCGCAGCTCACCATTCGAGGGTGTTGCGGGGTGGCGCTGCGACGTCTCGCTTGGTGCCGGTACGGGTTGACGTCCGTCGGGCGCCGCGCGCGGGTTCTGCCGGAGGGGTCGGCGTCGAGTGCGGGTGCGATGGCCCGAGGGAGGCGACCTCAGCGCTGTACCAACGCACGGTATCCATGGTGCCGTGCCGCACCGCGAGTCGGATGAGCCAGTACATGCAGAGGAGCCCGAGGAAAGCCAGGGCTGCCGCGATGAGCAGGCCGACGAAGGCCATGCCGGCTGTGCCAGCGAA
Source organism: Agrococcus sp. GW821-FHT14H11 (assembly GCF_058803545.1). NCBI lineage: Bacteria > Bacillati > Actinomycetota > Actinomycetes > Micrococcales > Microbacteriaceae > Agrococcus > Agrococcus sp. GW821-FHT14H11. The sequence continues at coordinate 29,930 of NZ_JBXAPA010000004.1, read as the reverse complement.
GAGACCGAACGGGTCGAACTGACTGCTGATGGAGAGGGACGGGGTCACGCTCGCCAATGTAGTGAAGGCATGGCCGCCCGCCCGTGCCCGATCGGGCCGCGATCAGCCCTCGTGCACGCCGATCTCGCGCAGCGCCGCGTGCGCCGCGTGCCAGCCGCTCATGCCGTGCACGCCGCCGCCGGGCGGGGTCGACGACGAGCAGAGGAAGACGCGGCCGGGCATCGGCACGCGGTACGGGTGCGCGAGCACGGGGCGGGCGAGCTGCTGCGTGCCGGCGAGCGTGCCGCCGCCGATCGAGCCTCCGACGAGGTTGGGGTTCCACAGCTCGAGCGCCGCCGGCGTCATCGGCCGCCGCTCGAGGATGCGGTCGCGGAAGCCGGGGGCGAAGCGCTCGATCTGCGCCTCGATGGCGGCCGATGCGTCGCCCGGCCAGCCGTGCGGCACATGGGCGTAGGCCCACAGCAGGTGCTTCCCCGCAGGGGCGCGCTCCGGGTCGGCGGCGGTCGGCTGGGTCGCGAGCACGAACGGCCGCTCGGGCATGCGGCCGACGGCCACGGCGTGCTCGGCGTCGACGATCTCGGCGAAGGTGCCGCCGAGGTGCACGGTGCCCGCGCCGGCGACGCGCTCGTCCTCCCACGGCACCGGGCCGTCGAGCAGCAGGTCGAGCTTCGACACGGCCGGCCCGTACTTCCAGGTGCGGATGCGCGACGCGTACGGCCCCTCGATGCGGTCGCCCGCCATGCGCGCCAGCTGGTGCGGGGTCACGTCGAGCAGGATCAGGTCAGCCTGCGGCAGCTCGCGCAGGTCGGTCACGTCGACGCCGGTCTCGATGCGGGCCCCGGCCGCCTCGGCGACGCGACGCAGCGCATCCGCGATCGACTGCGACCCGCCCTTCGCGAACGGCCATCCGGCCGAGTGGCCGACCCCGCCGAAGGCGACGCCGAAGGCGCTCGTCATGAGGTGGCCGAGCGGGAGCGTCGCGTGCGTGACGCTGCCGGCGAAGAGCGCCTGCGCGGCGCCCGAGCGGAAGGCGGTGCGGGCGAGCAGCGTGGCCGGCCACGCGCCGCGCAGCCCGATGCGGGCGAGCAGCAGCGGATCGTCGGGGACGCGCAGCAAGGGCCCAAGGATGGCCTCGGCCGTGCCCTCGGGGTCGTCGGTCGCGGGCTGGTGCATGCGCAGCCAGGCGCGGGCGTCGACGCCCAGCTCGCGGGCGGTGCGCTCGGCGTCCTGGTGCAGGATCGCCGCGCGGCCGCCGGGCAGCGGATGCGCCATCGGGTAGTCGGCGTGCACCCACTCGAGCCCGTGGTCGGTGAGCCCGAGCGCCCGGAACGCCGGGCTCGTGATGCCGAACGGGTGCCCCGAGGCGCCCGGGTCGATGATCGCCTGATCGCCGAACGCGGCGATCGACGCGCTCGCGCCGCCGACGTAGGGCAGCCGCTCGAGCACCGTCACCTCGAGCCCTGCGCGGGCGAGCACGGCCGCGGCGGTCAGGCCGTTGGGCCCTGCGCCGACGACGACGGCGGTGGTCATGCGGCCTCCTGGCGGTCGGGTCGGCGGATGCGTCGGGCTCTGCCCGTACGTCGCAAGCCTTGCGCGGGCAGGCTACGCGCACAACCTCCCCGCTCCCTCCGCCGCCCCCCGCTGGTCGAGCCCCCGCACCGCTGGTCGACCCCCCGCCCCGCTGGTCGAGCCGACGGCCCTCCGGGCCGTCGAGTCGAGACCACTCCCGCAACCCCATCCGCCACACTGTCCCCGTGCACCCGACGCCCGCCCCCGCATCCGCCCCACCGATGCCGTTCACCGCGTGGGTCGCGATCCTCGCGCCGCTCGTCGGCATCGCGCTCAAGCTCGCGTCGGCGGGCTGGCTCGCGGTGTTCCTCCTCTTCTGGAGCCCGCTGCTGCTCGCCGGCTACGTGGCGGTCGTGCTGGCCGCCGCGCGCGGCATGCTGCGTCGGCAGGGCGTGCTGCGGCGGCCGGAGCGGCGCTCGCGGGCGCGCGTCTGGGCGTGGCTGACGTCGGTCGGCGTCGTGGTGCTCGGACTCACCGCGATCGACGGCGGCGACACGCGCGAATCGGTGCAGTCGACGCTCACGCTGCTGCTCGGCGCGCCGACGAGCCCGTCGCCGCTGCACGAGCTGTCGGCGGGCATCGGATGGGCCGCGCTGATCGCGTGGCTCGTCGGCTGGCTCGCGCTGATGGTCGAGTGGGCGGTCGCGGTGCAGGCGACCCGCAGGCCGGTGCCGCGCGTCGCGCCGCCCGTCGTCGAGTAGCGGGGCTGCGGCGGGTCAGCCCAGGAAGCGCTCCCGCACCGTCTCGCGGTTGATGCGCTGGATCTCGGCGATCTGCTCCTCCGCGCGGCGCTCGAGGTCGAGCAGCAGGGCGCGGTCGAAGCGGTCGTCGCTCTCGCTCAGCTCGAGCAGCGCCTCCCACATCGACAGCTTCGCGCGCACGGCGCCGGTGAGGAAGTCGAGCTCGAACTGCGCCATCGAGCTGCGCCGCTGCCGCAGCAGGTTGACGGGGTTGATGCTGCCCGCTGCCTTGATGGCGAGCGTGAGCATCCGCTTCCAGGCGGCGGGCCGGAAGCCGAGGCGGTGGATGATCCGGGCCAGGTCGCGTCGATCCCGCGCGATCTCGTCGGCGAGGGCGAGCAGCGCCCGCTCGTGCGGCGAGCCTTCGAACGTCCTGGCGGCCGCGTGGAACGCCTGCACGCCGCCCTCGCCGGCGAGCAGGTGCTCGTTGAGGTAGGCGGCGAGGTGCTCGTCCGACTCGGTGCGGCGGTCGGCCACGGCTGCCTCCTCGACTCGGTGGACTGGCGTCAGGCTCTCGCGATGCGACCCTGCACACAAGATCGTAGGAGCAGGATGGATCGCATGACGCAGCACTACATCGCCGTGGCCACCTACACCGCCAAGCCCGACGCGACCGAGCAGGTCGCGATGCTGCTGCCGCAGCTGGCCGCCGCCAGCCGAGCGGAGGAGGGCAACATCTCCTACTCGGTCGCCCGAGACCTCGAGCGCCCGAACGTCTTCACGATCGTCGAGGTCTACAGGGACGCGGATGCGTTCACCGCGCACCGCGAGAGCGCCCACTTCGCATCGATCGGCAAGATGCAGATCATCCCGCTGCTCGAGAGCCGCGTGGTCGTCGGGTACGAGGGCGACGGGGTCATCGACTGACAGCGCCGATACCGTTGGAGCTGACGGTTACCGAGGAGGACACCTATGCCAGAGCTCGCGAACGGCAAGTACGTCTCGGGGGCCGACGCCGTGCGGCAGTGGTGGCCGGCCGCCCGTGAGGTGCTCATCGAGACCGCTAGCGAGTACGGCGGATGGATCACCTACCAGGACCTGAGCGACCGCATCCAGGCGCGGACGGGCATCACGACGAGTCAGCTGATGGCGCACTGGATCGGGCGGGTGCTCGGCGCCGTCGCGGGGGATGCAGAAACGCGCGGAGAGCCTCGACTCACGTCGGTGTGCGTCACGGCCGAGCGCCGCATCGGTGACGGCTATCCGGGTGTGCCCGCCGGCACCGATGAGCGCACGCGTGAGCGCGTTGCTGCCGAGGACCGCCTCGAGTGCTACCGCTTCTTCGGCGCGACAATGCCCGCGGACGGCGGGCAGCCGGTCGTGCTCGCGCCGCTTCCCGAGCGTCGCCCGCGCAGCCGCGCCACGCGCGCCAGCGCTCCGCGGGCGTCCGCCGCGCCGCGGCCGGCGATGCGCGAGACGACCTGCCCGAACTGCTTCATGGTCGTGCCTGCCGCCGCGACCTGCCGCGACTGCGGCGAGCCGCTCCCGGCTGGCGACTGACGAACCGCAATTCCACATGCTTCTCCCGTTTTACACGAAACGGGGTAGACTCGAGCCATGAACACCATCAGCCGCAGCGTCAGCACGGGAGATCTCGTCACCGGCTTCGCCGAGGTGGTCGGCCGGGTGAGCTATGGCAAGGAGCGCGTGGGCGTCACGCGCTACGGCAAGCTCGCGGCCGTGGTGATCAGTGTGGAGGACCTCGAGCTGCTCGAGCAGCTCGAGGATGCGCGTGACCTGGCCGAGTTCCGTGCCGCCAAGGCCGCCGACGACGGCTCCCGGATCTCGCTGGACGAGCTGGCAGCCGAGCTCGCTGAGTGACCTCCTACTCGGTCGAGTTCACGACCGCCGCAGCCCGCGAGCTCAAGAAGCTCGAGCCACGAGCAGCCAGGGACAAGATCCTCGAGAAGGTCCGCGCGCTCGCAGACGACCCGCGGCCCCCTGGCTGCCGCAAGATCGCCGGCGAGCAGCACGCCTGGCGCATCCGCGTCGGCGACTACCGGGTGCTCTACGAGGTCGACGACCGCGTGGTCACGGTGACGGTCTTCCGCATCGCCCATCGGCGCGAGGTCTATTGACGACCGGAGGCCAACGGCGGTCAGCGCCCCGCCGCGCTCCGCCCCACCGCATCCACCACGGTCGCGACCGCCAGCTCGAACCCGGTCGCAGCGCGTCCCGCATCATCCCCACGCGCCGCCACGGCTCGCAGCTCCGGCACCTCGTGCCCCTCGATGCGCCACAGCGGCGACGGCGACGCCGCATCGACGGCTGAGCCGAGCACGACCGCGTCGATCATCGCCGAGAACGCCACGCGCGCCTCCTCCGGCACCCCCGCATCCCGCAGGATCACGAAGAGCGCCTCGTAGATCTCGAGGGTGCGGGCGTCCTCCACCGGCGCCCCGACCAGCACCGGCACGACCGTCGGCACCTGCGCCGTCGCATCCCGGTACGACCGCATCCAGCGCGCGAGCCGGTCGAGCGGTGCGACCGCGGGGTCGAGCAGCGGCGCGAGGTCGACGCCGGCGTAGAGCTCCTCGCGCATGCGGTGCACGATCGCGAGGCGCCCGCCGGGCAGGTGGTGGTAGAGCGACGACGGGTGCACGCCCAGCATCTTGGCGATGCCAGGGATGGTGAAGTCGCCGTTCGCCGCCACCTGCCGCAGCGCGGCCCGCGCGATCGACCCGGGGGAGAGGATGTTGTGCTTCGGTCTCGCCATCGGTTCAGCGTGGCATCAGAAGACGATGACGCTGCGCCCCCGCGCGCCGGAGCGCATGAGGTCGAAGGCGTCGTTGACCTCGTCGAGCGAGCACCGGTTGGTGATGAGCTCGTCGATGGGCAGCTTGCCGTCGAGGTAGAGGCGGGCGAGCATCGGGAAGTCGCGCGCCGGCACCGTCGAGCCGTAGTTCGAGCCGAGCAGCGACTTGCCCTCCTCGGCGAGCGCGAGCGCGTCGATCGGCACCGGCCGGTCCTGCGGGGGGAGGCCGACCACCACGGCGGTGCCGCCGCGCTGCAGAGCCGCGGGCATGAGCGCGATGGTCTCGGGCCGGCCGATGGCCTCGAAGGCGACATCCACCCCGTCCGGCACGATCGACCGCACCTGCTCGGCGAGATCCGCCCCCGACCGCACCGTGTGCGTCGCGCCGAACTGCCGCGCGAGCTCGAGCGACTCGTCGGTGACGTCGGCGGCGATGATGGGGCTCGCGCCCGCGAGCTTCAGGCCCATGATGATGCTGAGGCCCACACCGCCCGCGCCGATGACGAGCGCCGATCGGCCGGGCTTCACCGCGGCGTCGTTGACGACCGCGCCGACGCCGGTGGCGATCGAGCAGCCGATGAGGGCGGCCACGTCGAACGGCAGCTCCTTCGGCACGCGCACGGCCGCCTGCTCGGCGACCACGACGCGCTCGCTCATCGAGCCGACTGCGAGGTACGGGTAGGCCACGGCGCCGTCGAGCTGCATCGGCGTCGAGCCGTCGGGCAGCAGGCACTCCTCCGAGCGCGAGCCGGTGCACACCCAGGTGCGGCCCTGGCGGCAGGCCGAGCACGTGCCGCAGGGGTAGAACCACGTCATGATCACGTGGTCGCCGGGCTCGAGCGAGCGCACGCCGGGGCCGACGGCCTCGATGACGCCTGCGCCCTCGTGGCCCATGATCGTCGGCCGCGGCATCTGCCAGTCGCCGTCGAGCACGTGCCGGTCGGAGCCGCAGACGCCCGAGGCGCCGATGCGCACGAGCACCTCGCCGCGCCCCGGCTCCCGCAGCTCGACGTCCCTGACCGTCAGGCGCGCATCCCCGTCGTAGACCGCCGCTCGCGTCGCCGCCATCAGCGCGCCCCCACCATGGCGCGGCCGCGGTGCAGCACGGCCGAGAGACCGAGGTAGACGAGCGCGGCGACGACGGCGGCGGGCAGGGATGCGGTGATCACCGAGAAGACGGCCTGCGTCTCGAGCGTGATCGGGTTGTAGAGCCACAGGTAGAACGCGGCGCCGGCGACGAGCGCGATGATGCCGGCCCAGTTGATGCCCGCCGGGTAGGCGTAGAGCGTGCCCTGCTGGCCCAGGTGCATCTCGCGCAGGTCGATGCGCTGCTTGCGCAGCACGAAGTAGTCGGCGAGCGCGATGCCGCAGACCGCCGTGAGGAAGGCGCCCGAGACCGAGACGAAGATCATGAACTGCTCGTACATGAACTGCGGGAAGAAGGTCATGATCGCGGGGAGGATGAAGAAGGATGCGGTGAGCACCTTCCAGGGCACGCGGGCCAGCAGGCCGCCCGACGACTGCCGGATCGCGAGGATCGTCGAGTAGACGATCGACGACATCGACGTGATGTTGGCGAAGGCGATGAAGATCAGCACCGCGACGCCGAGCACCGCGCCGCCGAACGGCACCATCCAGACGGTCGGGTCGGAGTCGCCGAGCGTGAGCGCCGCGGCCATGCCGACGATCTGCGCGACGAGCGTGGCGATGAGCAGGCCGCCGTAGGCGGGCCAGACGGCCGCCTTGCGCGAGCGGGTCATGCGGGCGAGCGAGCCCATCACCGGGTACCAGGAGACACCCACGCCGACGTTGAACTCGACGGCGACCATGAAGTTGAGCGTCGCGTCGTCGAACGGCGCGATCGGGGAGGCGGCGAAGAGCGCGTCCCACGAGGTGTTGATGACGAGGAACACCATCATCACGACGGTGATGACGGCGAGCCCGGGCGCGATGATCGCGTTGAAGCGGCCGATCGTGACGGGGCCGCGGGAGAGCACCCACCAGGCGATCGCGATGGCGATGAGGCCGCCGATCGTGACGACCGGGCCGTACTGCCCGAGGTCGGTGCCGGCCATGGTCGAGACGACCTGGCTCGTGGCGCGGCCGGCCATGACGGCGAGCAGCGACGACCAGCCCATCTCGGTGATGAGGATGACGGTGAAGACGAGCGCGCCGACGCCGACGACGCCGAAGGCGCCGCGCAGCAGCAGGTACTGCTCGCTGCCCCAGCGCTGCGAGGCGACGACCGAGGCGAGCACCATGAAGCACAGGCCGATCGCGTTGCCGATGATCATCGCGGCGATGCCGTCCTGGAAGCCGACGAGCAGCGCCGTGGAGCCGCCGACGAGGAACGCCCAGGTGGCGATGGCGAGGGCCGTGTTGACCCAGGTGAAGTCGAGCGCGCTCCAGGTGCGCTCCTTCTTCAGCAGCGGGAACGTGCCGAAGACGTGCTCGCTCGAGAGCATCGGGTCGGCCGCCAGGGCCTTCCGGTCGCTCACAGGACGACGACCAGCAGGCCGAGCGCGATGGCGCCCAGCGTCACGCCGACGTAGGCGACGACCTCGCGCGCCGTGAGCGGCAGCCGCGACGCATCCTCGTACTCCTCGTGCTCGATGAGCTCGATGCGGCGCTCGAGCTCGGCGGCGATCGCCGAGTCGGTGCCGCGGGCGCGCAGCGCCTCCTGGAAGTCGGTGGCGGGCGCCTGGGGCGCGTCGGGCCGGGGTGACGTCATGGCTGGCTCCTTCGCCGAGCTCGGGGTGGTGATCGCTGATCGCTAAACCAAAACCAGTTGGGTTTAGCGTCATGATGCGGCACGCTGGTGCTGCTCGTCAACAGCGGATGCCTCGATCGCGTCGAGCAGGGAGGATGGGCTCATGAGCGCCCAGGCAAGCCGCACCGTCGCCGTCGCGCAGGCGGCGGCCGTCATCGACGACGTGGACCGCAACCTCGAGACCCTGTCTGGGCTCGTAGCCGAGGCCGCGGCGAGGGGCACCGACGTGGTCGTGACGCCCGAGCTCTTCGCCACCGGCTATGCCCCCGACCGCGCCTGGAAGCACGACGGCGAGGCTGTGCGCGCGGCGCTCGCGGAGATCGCGCGGCGGCATCGGGTGGCGCTGGTGGGCTCGAGCGTCGACTCTGTTGACGGCTCGCACCGGATCGCCGCCTCGATGTTCGACGCCGACGGCGCCGAGCTGCAGCGCGTGCACAAGCGGCACCTCTTCGGCGCGGTCGAGCAGCAGTGGATGACGCCTGCCGCCGACTACGGCTCGGTCGTGGGGTGGCAGGGCCTCGAGTGGGGCGTCGGCATCTGCTACGACGTGGAGTTCCCCGAGTTCGCACGTGCTCTGGCTGTTGCCGGCGCCGACGTGCTGCTCGTGCCGACCGCGGTGCCGACAGTGGAGGAGGGTGTTGACGGGCTGGGTGAGGCGTGGCACTACTCAGCGACGCAGACGTCGACGCTGCAGGTGCCGGCCCGGGCGCTCGAGAACGGCGTGGTCGTCGCCTATGCGAACCACTGTGGACCGGGGTTCACTGGCCGCTCGTGCATCGCGACGCCGTTCGGGCGGAATGCGGTGCTGCTCGGCGACGAGCCGGGCGTCGGGGTGGTCGAGGTGCCGCCGGCGGCGCTGGAGCGGGCGCGGGCGTTGAACACGTATCTGCGGGACGTGTGAGAGATCGGCCGCTGCTGTCGGTGGCCACCGCCACGCTGGTGGTGTCGGCCGTCGGCCGGCACTGGTCGCTTGACCGGTTCGCCTCGATGAGAGGAGCTAGCGATGGCGAAGCCGTCGAAGAAGGCGCTCTCGAAGGCGGGAAAGACGCTCGCGTCCAACTCGTCGTCGTCGAGCGCGAAGTCCAGCGCCGGGCGAACGCTCGGCAAGGGCTGAACGGCGGGCGGGTCAGCAATGGCCCGCCCGTGCCAGCTCAATCGGCGTTTCTCGTGATCCAGCCCGCCCTTCCAGGCACGATAAGCGGGTGCGGCCGACACATGCATTCAGCCCCGCCGAGATCGAACGCCTGGGCTACTACGTCTATCTGTACTCCGACCCCGCCAACGGCCAGCCGTTCTACATCGGCAAGGGAATCGGCAACCGCGCCTTCTCCCATCTCAAGGACACCGGCGAGACACAGAAGGTGCAGCGCATCGCAGAGATCCGCTCGCGCGGCCAGGAGCCCAAGATCGAGATCCTTGCCTTCGGTCTCGACGAAGTCACTGCATTCAAGGTCGAGGCCGCGGCGATCGACCTCGTGGGATTCGAGAACCTCACCAACGCGCAGATCGGGCGCCATGCTCGACAGTTCGGGCGGAAGAGCATCGACACGGTGCATGCCGAGCTCGATGCCGAGCCCATCGGTCGGATCGGCCACGAGATGATGCTGATCAAGCTCAACGCGACCTACCGGGCCGCAGAAGACGACGCGATGGCGCTCTACGACGCAACTCGTGGCACCTGGCGCGTCGACCGGCACCGTGCCGCGAGGGCGGAGTTCGCGGCCGCGGTGTTCGGCGGCGTCATCCGCGAGGTCTACTCGATCGCGGCCTGGCTTCCCGCGGAGTCGACGCAGTACGCCGACCTTCGCGAGAACGAGCCGCATGACCGGTGGGAGTTCGTCGGACGCATTGCCGCCGCCGGCGTTCGTGATCGCTACCGATGGAAGTCCGTCGCCCACCTCTTTCCCCCTGGCTCGCAGAACCCCATCCGGTACGTCTCGCCGGAGTGAACGCAGCAAGACTCACTTTCGTCCCCCGGTGTCATTGACCTGAGGTACGTTCGATCTCACCGGGACGACCGGTTACTGGGCAAAGAAGCGAGACCGAATATGCACATCGAAGAACGCGACTCCGCCGAGATCCCGGTCGTGTCAAGCGGGATCCCCGCGACGCCCGTGGACGCGAACCTCCAAGCCGAGGCGGACGCGACCTGGATGGGCATGAATGAGGAGCAACGCCGTGAGGCAGAGGAGTACGCTGTTGCGTTCCTCACGAAGGCGATCCGGCTGAAGGGTGTCCGCATCGACCGCGAGCAATTCCTCAAGGCCGAACTGCACAAGCGCGGCAATTCCGGAGCAGTCATCCAGGGAGCGCTCGACGAGAATCCTGCGGCAGCCGGCATCGCTCCTGCCGTGCTCGACGAGATGGCGCTCGCCGCCATCGAGTTCGAGACCCGCAAGTCGACGGCCCTCTCGTTCGTGGCCGGCCTCCCGGGCGGTCTCGCGATGCTCGGCACGGTTCCCGGCGACATAGCCCAGTTCTACGTGCACGCGTTCCGCATCATGCAGAAGGTCTCCTACATCTACGGCTGGCAGTCGTTCCTCGAGGACACCGACGAGATCGATGACGAGACGCTCGGGATGCTGACGATGTTCCTCGGCGTCATGATGGGCGTCGGCGGCGCTTCGGCTTCGCTGACGGCGTTCGCGGCGAACGTCGCGCGCCCTGCGGTGCAGCGACAGATCGCCGGCATCGCGCTGACGAAGACCGCCTGGTACACGCCGATGAAGCAGGTGCTCCGCGTGGTCGGCGTGCAATTGACGAAGGACAGCTTCGCCAAGGCCGCCAGCAAGGTCGTGCCCGTCATCGGTGGCGTCGTCTCCGGCGCGCTCACGTACGTCATGCTCGGTGTCCAGGCCCGACGACTCATGGATCACCTCCGCGAGCTGCCTCCGCCCGGGGTCGACGCCGCCGAGTACGTGCGTCTCCTGACCGAGGCGCGCGCGGCGGCCGAGGCGCAGCAGGAGGAAGGCGGCGGGGTCGCCGCCACCCGGGAGCGCGCCCTCGCTGCTGTGTCGGATGCCACCGACTACTTCCGCCCCATCGACCTCGACGGCGATGGCGTCGCCGATGAGGCGCGGGCGCTCACGGCGCTCAAGGGTGCCGGGTCCGCGGCCAAGGACTTCGCGAGCGGCACGTCGGAACGGCTGGGCTCGCTGTTCCAGCGGAAGCGCGACGGCGAGCGCGGTACCGAGCCCGAATGAGGCCGTTTGCTCGACCCAGTCGATCGAGCACTTGAGATCGAGAGAGTGACAGTTCCCGATGCAGACGAGCAAGAAGACCCTCACAGACCTGCTGAGCGCGCCGCAGCACCTCAGCGTGCCGATGTTCCAGCGTGCATATGCCTGGGATGAGGAAGGGCAGTGGCAGCTGCTCTGGGAAGACGTCGAGCATCTCGTGGCTCTGGCCGCCACGGCGCCGACTGAGACCCACTTCCTCGGCGCGATCGTGCTGCAGCGTGCCGAGACGCAGCCCGGTGGGCTCGGCGCCTGGGATGTCATCGACGGGCAGCAGCGCCTCACCACGCTGCAGGTGCTCCTCGACGCGGTCGCCGGCACGCTCGAGCACGCGATCGAGGGAGGCCAGGCGCTCAGTGGGCGGCTCACCACCCTGACCGAGAATCCTCTCGCGTTCCGGTCCTCGGACGACGATCGCCTGAAGCTGACGCCGACCACTCGTGATCAAGCCGCGTTCGTCGAGGTCATGACGGCGGCTGCTCCCGTCGACCACAGTCGCCTCGAGCATCGCTCGCACAAGCTGGCCAAGGCGCACCGGTTCTTCAGCCGGGCATGCATCACGTTCCTCGAGGCCGCGTCGGAGCCGATGCAACGCGCTCTTCGTGCCTCTCAGCTCGTCGAGGTGCTCCTCTCGAAGCTCGAGCTCGTCGTGATCTCGCTCGAGCAGAACGAGAATGCACAGAGCATCTTCGAGACGCTCAACGCACGCATGACGCCGTTGCAGCCCACCGACCTCATCAAGAACTTCGTCTTCCAGCACGCCGTCGCAGAGGGCGCCGATGTCGCGCAGATGTACGAGACGCGCTGGCGTCAGTTCGAGGACAAGTTCTGGGAGACAGAGGTCCGTCAGGGCCAGCTCTCGCGACCGCGCTTCACGTTGTTCACAAACCACTGGCTGTCGGCGATGCTGCGGGAGCTGGTGCCGGCGACCGACGTCTTCAGGGCGTTCAAGAAGGTGGTCCAGACGAGCAATGGCTCGATCACCGCTCTCGTTGAGGAGTTCGTCGCGAGCGCGCAGGAGTACCGCAGGCTGGTGGAAGCAGCCGAAGGCAACGGTCAGATCGAGGGTCGTGAGCTCACGGTCTACCGCCTGCAGGCTGCAGACGTCGGAACGTTCTGGCCGCTGTTCATCTACGTCAGCGGCCTGGAGCGTCGAGCCCGAGACGAGGCGCAGGTCGGCGCGTCGATCGACCGGGTGTTCGCCATGGTCGAGAGCTGGGTCGTGCGGAAGGTGCTGCTGGGCCATTCGCTGACGCCGGCGCCGCGGTTCGCGGTCGAGCTCGTGCAGCGCATCGACGACGCGCAGCGTGACCCTGCCGGGGTCGTCGAGGACTACCTCATGACCGCGCAGGGCCTGGGCGTCTGGCCCGACGACGCGATGCTGGAGGCCGGCCTCCCTGCCATGGCTGCGTACAAGCAGCTGAAGCGGTCGAGGCTTCGGATGGTGCTCGAAGCGCTCGAGGACGATGCGCGCGGGTTTGTCACCGACCACGCACGCACATCGCACGCGCGCATGACGCGGCACAGCAGCCAGGTGGAGCACATCATGCCGGAGGCTTGGCGAGCCAACTGGCCTCTTGGTGAGCGCGACGAAGCCGAGCGTGACCGCCTCGTCCACAGCTTTGGCAACCTTGCGCTGCTGCCGCAGCGCTTCAACGCCTCGGTAGGCAACCTCGGCTGGGGGCAGCGCTTCGGCGACGGCAAGCGTGAGGCGTTCCGCACGAGTTCGACAGACCTGCTTCTGCGTGATGCGCTCGAGGAGGATGCCTGGGACGAGGCGGCGATCGAGCGTCGCACCGAGCGCATGGTTGAGGGCATCCTCCGCACCTGGCCCGTGCCGGAAGGTCACGAGGTCGTCCAAGACACGGCGAGCGAAGCCGGGACTCGGGCGACGGATGTCGTGTTCCTGCTCGAGCGAGGAAAGCTCCACGATGGGGACGAGCTGCATGGGGCGGGTCGCTTCGCCGAGCGCCGGGCAATCGTTCGCGCCGACGGATCACTGGAGGTCGACGGTCGTCGCTTCGATTCGCCGACCGCTGCCGCGAAGGCCGCCCGCGGAGACAACCGCAGTATCTCTGGCACCTGGTTCTGGCGCCTGTCGACGAGCGGACAGTCGCTCATGGACATGCGCGTCGCGCTGGTCGGCTGGGAGGGCGTCGCCACGTCTCGCACTGACACAAGGACCGCCCGCCAGTGGGAGATTCTGCGCCGCCTGATGGACGCGCTGCCGAGAGGCCGCTGGACCTCATACGGCGATCTGGCGGCCGTCATCGGCACTCACGCGAATCCGTTGGGGCAGTACATCGCCACCAATCCCGTGCCGAATCCTTGGCGGGTGCTGCAGGTGTCTGGCGCTGTCTCCCCTGGGTTCACATGGCGCTCCGAGTTGCCGCAGGCCGGTCGTGAACCGCTGGATCTGCTCCGCGAGGAGGGTGTGCCTGTGGAGGGCGAGCGCGCCGCTCAGTCGCATCGGCTGTCCCCTGCGGACCTCCGAGCACTGCTCAGCTCCGAAGACGCCGCGGCGCTGGCTCACGGAGGCGTCGGCGGACGCCACACCCCGGCCACCCTCGCGGATGAACTCGGCACGCATCCGAAAACCGTGCGCGAAGTGCTGCGCGAGCACCCGACTGCCGCGCGGCCCGCGGTCGGCGCGGAGTGGGAGATCGACGACCAACTCGCCGACTGGGTGCGCGCGCGCATCTCCGAGCGCTTCGCCTAACGTTGCGCTCCTGCCCGCGAGCAGGCTCAAGACTGCCGGTCGACGGGATGCAGCGCCGGTCATGTGCTGACCTAAGTCGACAACTCAGGCGTGCAGCTCGACGTAGCCGAGCCGGTGCCAGTGCTCGAAACGCTCGCGCAGCTCGCGGTCGACCAGCTCGACGGCATCGGCGGGCAGCGTGCACGGGCCGCGGCCACCGCCCTGGGAGACTCCCGACGACTGCGCTTCAGGCCAGCGCAGCTCCATCGGGAGTCCCCGACGTGACTCGAGCCCGATGCTCCGTGCCGTCCTTGCAGATGAACTTGACGCGGACGCGGAAGCGCTGACCGGGCGCCGCGGCTTCCTCTCGATGCAGCAGCATGGTCGTCAATCGAGCGTGACGAAGCCCTGGGCGCCGCCGATCATGCCGACTTCCACGCGCAGGAGCCCATCGGCGATGCCCTCGGACGGCACCATCAGGTACTCGTTGAATGACGCGGTGCCGCCGCTGTACAGCTCCTGCATCTGGTTGTCGTCGGGTACCGCGACGGATGCATCCCAGGCCTCATACGTCTCTCCCGAGGCCGCGACGTACGCGACCTGGATCTCCATCGTGCTGGCCGACTCGTCGCCGACGTAGGTGACCGAGAGCGGCACCTGGATGTACTGGAACCCGGCGTCCGGCGGGTCGTTGAACATGTTGCCCTCGGCGACGATCGCATTCGCGTCGAGGTTCGTCGCACCGACGACGAGCTCCCACTCGTCGGTCACGAGCTGGTCGCCCGCACGCCACGGGTTGTCGCGCGTGCCCTGCTCGGCGGGCGGCTCCGCCGCTTCGCTCGAGGCCGCCGGCTCAGCCGTAGAGGGCTCGACGGCTGCGTCCTCGACCTCTGCCGAAGAGGCAGTGTCACCGGACGGCGCAGCGGCAGGCGAGGGCGGCATGAAGCATGCGGACAGGCCGAGGCTGGCGATCAGTGCAGCACTCATTGCGGCGCTGCGGGTGAGGGTCGAGTTCATCGGATGCTCCTCTCGATCGACCTTCATGTGCCGCGGGATGCGACACGACGAGAATGCAGTCGACGGCCGAAAAGTGCTCTGGCAGCGGTGATAAGCCCCCTTATCAAAGTGCACCGTGCGACGATTCGATCCCCGACTTATGCTGAACCGGATGGAAGGGGGCCCATGACCACGATCGGCATGCAGGGCGTCGCGCGGCTCGCGCGCGTGCAGCGCCCCGTCGTGTCGATGTGGCGCAGCCGCACCCGTTCCGCAGAAGATCCGTTCCCGACGCCTGTCAACGATGACCCGCAGCGCCCGACGTTCGACGCTGCAGAGGTCGCCGCGTGGCTCGAGCGCACGGGCCGCGGCAACAACCCCGAGGCGCTGCTCGACGCCGCGGCGTACGCCACGCCCCCGCCTTCTGGCGCAGACTCGAGCGCGTCGCTGGCCGCGCTGATGACGCTGCGCGAACTGCACGGCGCACCGATCGCTTTGCTTGGTGCCGCCGAGCTGCAGCGTCTCGCGCTTGAGATCGATCCTGACGACGCGATGCTTCGTGCAGAGATCATCGCCTGCGTCGACGACCTTCCGAGGCTCGCGCGCCACGTCGACGCCGCGGTAGATGCGGACTACACGACGATCGCTGCCCTCTCCCGTCTGCTGGACGCATCCGACACCGACCGCGCGCTCGCGTTGACCGAGCCGGCGCTCGACCTGATCGAAGCGGCGGCTCGCGGCATGGTGGCCGCCGCCGTCGAGGGCGGCGACGCCGCGCCGACGCTGGTACTGCCGGTCGCAGCCGCTGGTCCGCTGATGCGACGTCTGGTGACCGCTGCCGACCGGGAGGTCGACATCGCGGTGCGCGGCTCAGCCGATGGCGAGCTGCGGGCGCTGCGGCGGATGATCGCCGTCTCCGGCCAGGCGAGCGGCACGCGGACCCTCGCAGACGAGCCAGGCGGCGAGCCCGCGCTGCACATCGTGCAGCTGCCCGTGTCGGGCAGCGTCGACGCTTCGCGGAGCCTGACCGAGATCGACGACGTCGCGCTCTCGATGACCGATGACCAGCACGCGCTCATCATCGGACCGGCGTCGCTGCTGATCGAGCCGCTCACAGGCGAGGCCGATCGACTGAGGGCCAGCGTCCTTCGTCTCGGCCGACTGCGCTCGATCGCGCGGCTCCCGCGCGGGTGCGCTGTGGGCGCTTCGCGAGCGCATCTGGCCATCTGGGTGCTGGGCTCGCCGCAGCACGATGTGCCGGCGGCCGATCGCTCGGTCGTGGCCGTCGACCTCGACGACCTCGATCTGACGCCGGACGTGCGCCACGATGCGGTGCTCGACCTGCTGAGCAGCCTCGGCGACCGCCACGAGAGGCATCTGCGCGCCTTCCGCTTCGGCCGGCCGGTGCCGCTGCGATCCATGCTCGCGCTCGGCGGTCGCCTCGTCCCCTCGAGGCCCCGTCGCGCCGACGTCGCCCCCGACGCCGAGCTCGTCTCGCGCTTCTTCGAAGCGCGCAGGCGTGTCGAAGCGTTCGGCGAGCGAATGCCTCCGGTCGCCCCGCGCGAGGGAGGCGAGGCGCCGCTTCCGCCCGCCGCGCTCGGCGACCTCGTGCGCGACCGGCAGATCCGGCGCATCCCCGGCACGCGCATCCCTGCCGACCTCTTCACCGACGACCCGCAGCGCGGCTTCCGTGTCGTCTCGCCGAGCGAGCTCCGTGGCCCAGGTCAGACCCGCTACGTCGACCGACTGCGGTTCGCGCAACTGGGCCGCAGCGCCCGGCTCACCGAGCCCGGCGACGTCATCGTCGTGGGTGGCGAGAGCCCCGCGGCGATGCTCGACCGCTACGGCGCGCTCGTCGTCGAGGCTCCCGCCGCGATCCTGCGCGTCGACCGGGCGGCGCATGCGCCGATCGAGCCGGCGCTGCTCGAGCACGACATCGAGCGCTTCGCGCGCGGCGACTGGAAGACCTGGCCTGTGCGACGGCTCGCCCCGGGCGCGCACCCGGCGATGCGCGAGTCGCTGGTCGACATCGTCGACCGCATGGGCGTGCTGCACCAGCAGCTCGCGCGGCTCGAGGAGTACGAGCGGGCGCTCGTGGATGGATTCGTCGCCGGCGTGCTCGCCCCTTCGGGTGAGCACGCTGACGAGCAGACCGAAGAAGGAGGTCACTAGGTGGCACGCAAGGCAACGGTCGAGGCAGCGCCCTCGACGATGAAGGAGCTCAAGGACACGCTGTGGAAGGCGGCCGACAAGCTGCGCGGGTCGATGGATGCGTCGCAGTACAAGGACGTCGTGCTCGGCCTCGTCTTCCTCAAGTACGTGTCGGATGCGTTCGAGGAGCGACGCGGGAAGATCCGCTCGGAGCTCGAGGCAGACGGGCTCGACGACGGGCAGATCGCGCAGCTGATCGACGACGTCGACGAGTACGTGGGGCACGGCGTCTTCTGGGTGCCGGAGCAGGCGCGCTGGTCGTTCCTCGCCGGGAGCGCGAAGGGCGCCGAGGGCACCGAGGGTGAGGGCCGCAAGTCGGCCGGGCAGCTGATCGACGACGCGATGAAGGCGCTCATGGACGAGAACGCGCCGCTCGCCGGCACGCTCCCCCGCGCCTTCAACCGCGACAGCGTCGACCAGCGGCGCCTCGGCGAGCTGATCGGCCTGCTCGACAACGCGCGCTTCGCGGGCGAGGGCGCGAAGCGCGCCCGAGACCTCCTGGGCGAGGTGTACGAGTACTTCCTCGAGAAGTTCGCCGCCGCCGAGGGCAAGCGAGGGGGCGAGTTCTACACGCCGGCGGGCGTCGTGCGCGTGCTCGTCGAGCTGCTCGAGCCGAAGAGCGGTCGCGTCTACGACCCGTGCTGCGGCTCGGGAGGCATGTTCGTGCAGGCCGAGAAGTTCCTCGAGGCGCACCACCACGAGGGCAGCGACATCTCGGTCTACGGGCAGGAGCACAACGAGCGGACGTGGCGCATGGCGCGCATGAACCTCGCGATCCACGGCCTGCAGGGCAACCTCGGGTCGTCGTGGGGCGACACGTTCGCGCGCGACCTGCACCCGGGGCTCGAGGCCGACGTGGTCATGGCGAACCCGCCCTTCAACATCAAGGACTGGTCGCGCAAGGAGGATGACGCGCGCTGGCGCTTCGGCGTGCCGCCCGCAGGCAACGCGAACTACGCGTGGATCCAGCACATCCTCTCGAAGCTCGCGCCCGACGGCCGGGCGGGCGTCGTGATGGCCAATGGCTCGATGTCGTCGAACGCGGGCGGGGAGAGCAAGATCCGCGCGGAAATCGTCGAGGCGGACCTCGTCTCATGCATGGTGGCATTGCCGGGGCAGCTCTTCCGTTCGACGCCGATCCCGGTCTGCGTTTGGTTTTTTGCGAAGGACAAGTCCGCTGGCAAGAACGGCTCGATCGATCGCGCCGGCCAGGTACTCTTCATCGACGCCCGCGATCTCGGCCACATGGTCGACCGCGCGGAGCGCGCGCTGAGCGACGACGACATTGCGCGTATCGCCGACACCTTCCACGCCTGGCGCGGCACCGCGTCGGCTCCCGATGCCCCCTACGAGGACATCGCGGGTTTCTCGTACTCGGCGACGCTCGCCGACATCGCGGACGCCGAGTACGCGCTTACCCCTGGGCGCTACGTCGGTAGCGCCCAAACCGACGAAGACAGCGAGCCGTTCGAGCACAAGTTGGGGCGCCTGACCGCGGACCTGTTCGCACAGATGGAGCAGTCCGACCGCCTGGCGGCGGTCGTGCGCAAGCAGCTGGGGCGAGTCTCGTGAAGCGAGTCCGACTCGGCGACGTGACCATCAAGATCGGCTCTGGTGCAACGCCCCGTGGGGGCTCAACTGTCTACACAGACCGTGGCGTGACATTGATCCGCTCTCAGAATGTCCTGGATCACGCGATGCGAGTCGCGGATATCGCCCACATCAGCGACGACGCCGCCTACGCGCTTAGAAGCGTTGAAGTGCAACGTGGTGACGTTCTCATCAACATTACGGGTGAGTCAGTGGCAAGGACCGCCGTCGTCGACGAACGGCTACTCCCGGCGCGCGTCAACCAGCATGTCGCGATCCTGCGTGTCGACCGTGCGTGTCTCGACCCGGTATACCTTCAAAAGTTGCTGGCGTCGCCGACAACCAAGTCAGCGCTTCTTCAGCAAGCGGGAGGCGGCGCCACGCGACGCGCGCTAACAAAGGCCCAACTGTCCGCGCTGATCATCCCGCTACCGGCGATCGCTGAGCAGCAAGCGATCGCTGCGGTACTGGGCGCGCTCGACGACAAGATCGTCGCCAACGCGAACCGAGCTCAGGCAGCTTTCGACCTTTCACAATCAATATTTGATTCGACATCCCGTCGCTCAGTCCGCACCGAGCGAATCGGCGACATCGCAACGGTTGTGCTCGGGGGGACGCCTGCGCGGTCGAACGCGACGTATTGGTCGGACGGCAAGGTGCCATGGCTGCAATCGGGCGCAGCAAACGCGGATCGCATCGTTGAGCCAACAACGCTCATAACTGCAGAGGCGTTGCAGAAGAGCGCCGCGAAGCTGATGCCGATCGGGGCCACCGTCATCGCGATCACCGGAGCAACGCTCGGCCAGGTCTCGCGCCTGGAGATCGAAGCGTCGGGCAATCAGTCGCTCGTTGGGGCCTGGACAGATTCCGCCGCAGACTCTGCCTGGCTCCACTTCGCAATCCGAGATGCCGTTCCGGAACTCCTGAAGCACGCTACGGGCGCTGCGCAACAGCATGTCTCGAAGGGTTCAGTCGCGGGACTCGCCGTCAAGTGGCCGGTTGGGCCGCTCCGCCAGCACGCCGGATCTCAAATCGAGTCGCTCCTTACGTACGCCGCGAGCGGGGACTTCGAATCAGTAACACTGCGTCGGATGCGCGACGCACTCCTGCCCGAACTGATGTCTGGCAGGCTTCGGGTCAAGGACGCTGAACGGGCAGTCGAGGAGGCGGTGTGAGATGGCGCTGATCTCGGAGGCCACGTGGGAGGAGATCGCGCTCGAGACGCTCGCCGAGCCGCTCGGGTGGCAGCCCAAGCACGGCACCGAGATTGCACCCGGCACCGACGAGCGCGAGCGCTGGGACGACCCGCTCATCCGTCCTAGGTTGCTCGCCGCGATGCAGCGACTCAACCCGCACGTGCCGCCGCAGCACCTCGCGCAGGCGCTCGGCGAGATCGCGCAGCCGACAAGCCTGGATGCGATCACCGAGAACCACCGCGTCCACGAGATCCTCGTCGACGGCTACCGCCTCACCTACATCGACGAGGAGGGCGTCGAGCAGCACCCGACGATCCGGGTGCTCAGCGACCGGCCCGAGGAGAACGACTGGCTCGCGGTCAACCAGGTGACAGTGCGCGACCGCGAGCACCACCGCCGCTTCGACGTCGTGCTCTACGTCAACGGCATGCCGCTGGGTGTCGTCGAGCTCAAGCGATCGAGCGCTGACGACGAGACGGCCGCCGCCCACGCGCAGGTGCAGACCTACGTGCGCGAGCTGCCGATGGCGTTCCGCTTTACCGTCTTCGTGATCTTCAGCAACGGCCAGACCGCGAAGTACGGCACGCCGTTCACGCCGCTCAATCACATCGCGCCCTGGAACGTCGACGAGGACGGCAGCCGCGTCGAGTACGGCACCCAGGACGCACCCGACACCGGGCTCGAGCAGGTGCTCGACGGGCTCGGCAACCAGGAGCGGTTCCTGCAGCTCGTGCGCCACTACACCGCCTTCGACGGCAGCGACGAGGGCCTGACCAAGCGCATCGCCAAGCCGCACCAGTACTTCGCCGTGACGAAGGCCGTCGCGGCGACCATCGAGGCGGTGCGCTCGAACGGCAAGGCGGGCGTGGTCTGGCACACGCAAGGCTCCGGCAAGTCGATGGAGATGGAGCTCTACTCGGCGCTCATCGCCAGGAAGCCGCAGCTCGGCAACCCCACGATCGTCGTCATCACCGACCGCAACGAGCTCGACTCGCAGCTCTTCGACGGGTTCGCCCGAAGCCTGCTGCTCCCCGAACGACCCCAGCGCGTCGGCTCGCGGCAGGCGCTGCGAGACGCGCTTGACGGCCGTTCCACCGGCGGCATCCTCTTCACGACGCTGCAGAAGTTCGCCCCCACGCGGGCCGAACGCGATGCTGGCCTCGCGCATCCTCTGCTCTCATCACGCCGCAACATCGTCGTGGTCGTCGACGAGGCGCACCGCAGTCACTACGACGACCTCGACGGCTACGCGCGGCACCTGCGCGATGCGCTGCCGAACGCGACACTCATCGCCTTCACCGGCACGCCTATCTCGTTCGCCGAGCGCAACACCCGCGAGGTCTTCGGCGACTACATCGACATCTACGACCTCACGCGGGCGGTCGACGACGGCGCGACCGTGCCCGTGGCGTTCGAGCCGCGGCTCATCGCGGTTGAGCGGGAGCTCAGCGAGGACCAGATCAACGCGGCCGCCGACGAGGCGACCATTGGGCTCGACGAAGCCGAGCGGGCGAAGCTGGAGGCATCGGTCGCCGTGCTCAACGCGGTCTACGGCGCACCCGAGCGCCTGCGGGCGCTCGCCGCCGACATCGTCGCGCACTGGGAGCGGCGCCGCGCCGCAATGACGCCGTTCATCGGCGCGAACGGCAAGGCGCTCATCGTCGGCGCTACCCGCGACATCTGCGCGCGGCTCTATGCCGAGATCGTCGCGCTGCGCCCCGAGTGGCACGCGGATGCCGACTCGGCTGGCGTCATCAAGGTCGTCTACTCGGGCACACCGGCAGATCCGCAGCCGATCAGCGACCACGTGCGGCGCGACAGCCAGAACGCCGCGATCAAAGAGCGGCTGAAGGACGTCGACGACGTGCTCGAGCTCGTGATCGTCAAGGACATGATGCTCACCGGCTTCGATGCGCCGCCGCTCCACACCCTCTACCTCGACCGACCGCTGAAGGGAGCGCTGCTCATGCAGACGCTCGCTCGGGTGAACCGCACGTTCCGCGGCAAGCGCGACGGCCTACTGGTCTCGTACGCGCCGCTGGTCGAGAACCTCTCGAAGGCGCTCGCGGAATATACGCAGACCGACCAGGTGGAGCGGCCCGTCGGCCGCGAGATCGACGAGGCTGCGGTCGTCGCGCGCGCGATGGTCGACGAGCTGCGGGCGTTGTTCACCGGGTACGACTGGCGCCGCGAGCTCGATCGCAACGACCCGCGCTCGATGGTGCGTGCCGTGACCGGCGCGGCAAACCACATCCGTGATGCCGCAGACCCGGCGAATGCGCCCGAGCTCGAGCAGGAGACACGGGTCGCGTCGTTCCGGAGGCTCACGGGGCAGTTGGCGCGTGCATGGGCGCTCGCCGGCGGCATGGCGACGCTCGCCGACCTCAAGCAGGAGATCCGCTTCTACGAGGAGGTGCGGATCCTCGTCGCGAAGTTCGACGCGCGCGAGCGGCAGGCCCGCGGGGAGCCGGTGCCCGCGGACATCGCTCGCCTGCTCGGCGACCTCGTCGCGAAGGCGACGGGCACCGGCGACATCGTCGACATCTACGAGGCGGCCGGCATCCCTCGGCCGTCGCTGCATGAGCTGTCCCCCGAGTTCCTCGCGAAGGCGCAGGCCGCGCCCAATCCCCAGCTCGCGATCGAGGCGCTGCGCGCGACGCTCGTCGAGGAGTCGAAGCGAACCTCGGCGTCGAACCTGGTGCGGCAGCGGGCGTTCGCGGAGCGGATTGCCGAGGTGATGAACCGCTACACGAACCAGCAGCTGACGTCGGCTGAGGTCATCGCCGAGCTCGTCGAGCTCGCGAAGGAGATCGCTGCGGACGCCGAGCGTGGCAAGCGCTTCTCACCGCCACTGAACGACGACGAGCTTGCCTTCTTCGACGCCGTCGCGCAGAACGAATCCGCCGTCGAGGTGCAGGGTGAGGGCGTGCTCGCCGACATCGCGCGCGAGCTCGTCGCGGTGATGCGACGCGACGTGCGCACGGACTGGACGGTGCGCGACGACGTGCGAGCGAAGCTGCGGTCGTCGATCAAGCGGCTACTCGTGAAGCACGGGTACCCGCCGGACCGGCAGCCTGAGGCCATAAGGCTCGTCATGGATCAGATGGAGCAGATGGCGCCGCGATACAGCACGGCGCCGAAAGCGGCAACTTTGCACTTGTGACTGGGTTGGGACAGGTGGCCGTGACGGAAGCACGGTCGAGCATGTCCCCCTAACGGTCGCGTGCATGGACGTGCCAGAGTCATGCCGACTTGGGGCGCCCGAAGCGAATCCAGAGTGCTGCGAGAGGCGAGCGGCGTTCGGATGGACTAGTCCTCGCGGCACGCCGAGGCGGTGCCCTTCAGGAAGATGCCGCTACCTCACGACCTAGCGCCTAAACGTTCAGGGACTTGTTGCTTCCGCAGTAGTCTCATGTCATGTCGCCGCACAATGTCGTGGAGTTCGTGAATGGATTGAGCGAGAAGCTTGCGTCACGTTCACGCCACGTGTGCTTGTTCCTCGGTGCCGGGGCGTCGAAGGCGTGCGGGCTTCCCGATGTGGCAGGACTCACCGAACACCTCCGGGCTGCCTTGGAGGACGAACAACTGGCTGCTTTCGATCGGCTCGCAACAGATAGAAACCTGGAGCAAGTTCTCAGTCGTTTGCGCCGGATATCGACGCTCCTCCGAGGCGCAGACGACACAGTAGACGGGCTGAGCGCTGAGGAAGCGAATGCGCTGGACGTCGAAGTGTGCCGGATTATCATAGAGAGCCTGACGTCCGGAAGCGCTACTCTCGAGCCGATGCTGCGCTTAGCGTCGTGGGCGGCCAGAGCCGACTACCACCGCCCTCTCGAAATTTTCACAGTCAACTACGACTTGCTCGTTGAGACGGGACTAGAAGCCCTAGGCGTCCCGTACTTTGATGGTTTTGTCGGCACCCTGCGTGCGCGGTTCCGCAGCGACCTAGTGGAAGCAAGCGGCGACGCGGTACGCGGGTTTCAATCAGCAGGGGAGTCTCTTCCGGCGTTCCTCGTGCGTCTGTGGAAGTTGCACGGCTCAGTACATTGGGTCTGGACTGAAGACGAAAACCCAGCGGTCGTGCGCCTCGGAACGATCGCGCCCGGCGGACAACCGGCCGCGATCTACCCGTCAGACGCCAAGTACGATGAGTCGCGACGGGTCCCATTCCTTGTGCTCCAGGATCGTCTGCGTCGTTCCCTGGAGGAGACCGAGACTCTGACGCTGGTCACGGGCTACGCGTTCGGCGATCAGCACTTAAACGAGACCATCTTCGCTGCGGCTCGGCGACGCTCACGGTCTGAAACTGTGGTCTTTTGTTTCTCTGAGATCCCTGAAGAGCTAGCGGCGTTGGCAACCACGACGCCCAATGTTCAAGTCGTTACGCGCACTGAGGCGATTATCGGGGGCATACGGGCTGCCTGGAGCGAGCCGGGAGCGATACCGTCCGATGTATGGCAGGACGGCGCGTTCTTGCTCGGTAATTTCGACTCCCTCACACGCTTCCTGGCGAGGAGTTCTCCTCCGCGCGGCGAGCTCCAGGCCCGTCTGGAAGATCTGCTGTCAAGGGCAGCAATCTCCAATGAGTGAGTCGGAGCCGACCTGCATTGGTCGCGTTAGACACGTCCTCGGGGCTCGCGTCACAGTGGCCCTCGACCCTGATCTGGCGGGCGCAGCACCCATCTATCGTGGGCGTCTGCAACGCATCGGTCAAGTCGGCTCGATGGTGAGGATTCCGCAGGGACTCGTTGATCTGGTCGGGCAGGTTGGGCTCCTCGGAATTGCGGAACTGAGCGGAACTGCTCAGCCGGTGGACGCTGTTCAAGTCGGGGAGCGATGGCTCCAGATCGAGTTGCTAGGTGAGATTGATCGGGGCACTGGGCGGTTCCAACGAGGAGTGGGGACGTATCCGGGTCTGGACGATCCCGTCCACTTTGCTACAGCCGATGATCTGCGCTCGCTCTTCCCCCGGCCCAATGAGAGATTGCTGCGCCTCGGTCGCCTCGCGGCGGCTGAGGAAGTGCCAATCTGCCTTGACGCTAATCGCTTCGTGACGCGTCACGCTGCCATCGTAGGATCCACCGGGGCAGGTAAGACGAGTTGCGTTGCCTCTCTCCTGCAAGGGTTCTCGCGAGGGGGCTGGGACGCAGCGAACATCGTCGTCATTGACCCGCACGGCGAGTACGCTGAGGCACTTCGCGGCCACGCGTCCATACGCTCGGTTCTTGCCGAAGGAGACCGACGTCTCCAGGTGCCCTATTGGGCCTTGCCCGCGCTCGACATCCTGCACGCCTTCGCGGGAACGCAGGGAGGCGGCACGGTCCAGGCCCGTTTCCGCGATCTTGTCACGCAGGAGCGTCGGGCCTTCGCGGCTGAAGCCGACTGGCTCGCGCTCGATTCTGAAGCCGTTACCGCGGACACGCCTATCCCTTTCGACCTTCGCAGGGTCTGGCACCAACTGGATGCTGAGAACAACGAAGTTCGACAAGACAAGAATGATCCAGAAACGGCAATCATTGAAGTGCAGGGCGACCCGCAAGCGCTAGTTCGAACGACATTCGCAGCATATGGCCCGGGCGGCGCTGCCCCGTTCAAAGGCCCCATCCATGGCGTCTATGGTGCGGTTCCTGAATTGCTGCGTCTGGGGCTCCTCGACCCGCGTCGCGTCTTCCTCCAGGGGCCAACCGGCGACCCCAAGGGTCAGGATCCCCTGATGGAGGAGGTGGCGAACTGGCTAGGGCGAGAGCAGCCGGTCTCGATCCTCGACTTCAGCGGGGTTCCAGACGAGGCAAGCGAGTTGGCAATTGGGGTTATCCTGTCGTTGCTGTTTGAAACAGCGGTCCGCGCCCCTCTTGACGGTACCGGGATCGGCCGTAGCCGCCCAGTGCTTATCGTTCTAGAGGAAGCGCATCGCTACCTCGGGCCGGCCGTAGCCAACATGGCGAGCAGTGCGGCTAATCGCATCGCTCGCGAGGGCCGCAAGTACGGCGTGGGCCTGGTTCTTGTCACGCAACGTCCCTCGGAACTGCCCGACACTGCGCTAGCTCAGGTCGGCACGCTCATAGCGCTGCGGCTGAGCAACTCGGCCGATCAGGCCAAGATTCGGGCAGCGTTGCCTGACAGCGTGTCGGGGCTTGCGGCGCTGTTGCCTGCCCTGCGGACTGGGGAAGCCATCGTCTCCGGCGAAGCGGTCGGCTTACCAGCGCGCGCGCTGGTCGACCCGCCTAATCCGTTCCCAGACGCCCACGATCCGGACCTCGGAGCTTGGCGGCAGCCCGCGAGTTCACCCGACGTCGGCGCGGCAATCGCGTCTTGGCGCGGCATCTACGACAAGGAGCAAGAATGATTGATTGGAAGCCCGTAGTTGGGTCGAGCCGGATCGTCGCCGAGGCGTATCTGTCCGAGAGCGAAACTATTCTCGTTCGCTTCCCAAACGGCGTCGAGTGGGCGTATTCCGCATGCCCCGAGGCTATATGGGAAGAGTTCACCGCGAGCGGCCAGTCCCGGGGCAAGTACATCGCAGCTGTCCTCAACGCGAAGCCAAATGGACGCTGGGCGAACTAGGTGCTTCCTTGCCTGACTTCATGCAGCCGGAAGCCCCATTAAAGGGCGTCCAGACCCAAACAAATTGGCGCTCGATGCCGGCCCCGACCAAGTACCAGGTCCCTCGCCACCGCCGATTCGTGATCGACAGGTCGCGCCAGGCGGAGAACGTCGCCTTCGCCGCCGTGCCTCCTCAGCCGCCGCGAGCGCGAGCTCGCGAATGGCGGTGCCGAGCGCAGGGTTGACGACGGGCGCGGCGCGGCGCGGCGCGGCGCGGCGCGGCCCGAGCGTCAGTCAGGCGCCTAGAGGAACTCGAGCGGGTCGAACTCGTCGATCGGGATGATGCGGACGCGCGGCAGGCGCGAGTTGAACGCCGCCACGTCGTACTCGAGGTCGAAGAACTCGATGCCGTCGACGTCGCGCAGGTCGCCGGCCATGAATTCGCCGAAGCCGACGATGCCGACGCGGCGCGCGCCGTCCTGCGCGAGGCGCTGCATTTGCAGCGCGAAGTCGCGGTCGTGGCTCACGAGCATGACGTCGTCTGCCCGGGCGGCCAGCGCATCCGCCGTCTTCTGGATCGCGATGTCGACGACCTTGCCCTCGCCGCTGAGCGGCACCGGTCGGTAGCCCATCGCGATGAGCGCCTGCACGAACGACGCCGGCAGCTCGTGCGAGACGGCGAGGAAGAAGAGGCCCTTCACCGGCTGCTGCCACGTGCGCTCGGCGAAGTCGAGCACCTTGTTCCAGCGTGGGCGCTCCTGCGGCTCCGGGCGGCGGTCGAGGATCGAGATGCCGAGCGTCGCGTCGATGTTCTCGCCGTCGACGAGGAGGTAGGTGGTGCGCTCGGCCATGGTGCGACCCTATCCCGGCCGTTACGAGCGCACGTCGAGCGGGTCGCCGTCCGGCCCCTCGAGGGCGACATAGCGCATGTGCCACCGCAGGCCGTCGGCGGTGCGGCCGATGCAGACGTAGACGATCGCCACCGCGTCGCCCATCGGGTACGGCACCGGCATGCGCGCCATCGGCACGCCCACCTCGGTCGTGCCGGGCACGGGCTCCCAGTCGTCGGTGACCGTGCCGTCGAGCGGGCCGCCGACGAACTCGGCCAGCCGCGAGCGCTGCATGGCCACCATGGTGTCGAGATCGAGGTGCATGGGCTCAGCCTGGCGACGGCCGCTGACATCGACGCGCTGACGCTCAGGGCGGACAGGGCTCGCGATGCCGCGCTGATGCCGCCGTACGTCAGCGCGTCGACGCCTCCCACAATGCCGAGACCGGCGCGCCGACGAGGCGATCGGCATAGCGGTAGCCATGCTCCGCCGTGCCGAGCACGATGCCGCCGAGGAAGCGTTCCCCGAGCTTGTCGCGCAGTTTCACAAGACCCTGGAACTGCTGTGCGCTGTAGGAGCTCGACGCCTTCACCTCGATGCCGAGCACCGCGCCATCGGCGAACTCGAGGACGAGGTCGACCTCGTGACCGTTCCGATCGCGGTAGTGGAAGAGCTCGAACTCCTGCTCCGACCACGTCTGCTGCTTGAGCAGCTCTGCCGTCACCCACGCCTCGAGGTAGGCGCCGAACGCCTCGCCATACTCGAGCGAAGCGAGCTGGCGTGCGGTCACCCGAGTGAGCCGCGTCGCGATGGCACCGTCGAGCACCAGCGCCTTGGGCTTGCCGACTTCGCGCTTGGCGAGGTTCGGCGTCCACGGCGGCAGCGTCGCGATCAGTCCCACATCGTGCAGCAGGTCGAGATAGCTCGGCATCGTCGAGCTGGGGATGCCGACCTCGGTCGCGAGCCGGGCGCGCACCAGCTCGGACGACTGCCGCCCGCTCAGTGCTCGGAGCAGGGCCATCACGCGCGCGGGTCGGACTTCTCGTCGCAGCTCCGGCAGGTCGCGCGAGACCAGCGATTGCAGGTAGTCGTCGATCCACGCGTTGCGTGCGCGCTCGGGGAGCAGCTGAGCGTCAGGGAAGGAGCCGTGGGTGACCAGTCCTGCATAGCCAGCGCGCTGGTAGATGCCGGCGACACCGATCAACCGTGAGACCCCATGCTGGCGCACGAGCTGCGCGAAGTCGTCGAAGGTCTGGGCTCGCTCCCCGGCGCTGAAGCCGTGGAGACGCAGACGCGAAGCGCGCCCCGCGAGGCTGTCGGCCGTACCTCTCACCGTCAGCAGACTTGCTGATCCCGTCGTGATGAACCGAGCTGGCCGCCGCTCCTCATCGATCGCTGCCTTCAGGGCCAGCGTCAGGAGCGGGAGCCGCTGCAGCTCGTCGATGACCAGCTGACGATCACCGGCCTGGGCGACGAAGCCCTCTGGGTCGGCCGCCGCTGCGTCACGGGTCGGTTGATGGTCGAGCGTCACGTGCACCGCGCCTTCCGCGGCGATCTGTCGGGCCAGCGTGCTCTTGCCAACCTGGCGCGCGCCCTCGATCACCAGCATCGGTGAGTACTCGAGGCGCTCTCTCGCGCGCGCGGCGAGGTGGCGGTCGAGCGTCGGGCGCATGGTGCTACCGTATCTCAATCCGGCAGAACGCTGTAGCCAATCCGTTGTTTCGCTGTCCTTAATCGGCTGCTTTGCTGAGGCTGGCGGCCTGGATCACGATGGGATCGTGAGGCGCGGTCCGCGCGAGAACGCGACGCTCAGTCCTCTCGGCCTACGATCGAGCCGGGCAGTCGCACCGCGTCGGAAGGGGTCCGCAGCATGCGCCACGCACAGGTCGGCCGCGTCGCCGCCGCCAGCCTCCTCGTCGCGATGCCGACGCTCGCGCTCACCGGGTGCTTCATCCCGAGCCCGCCGCCGGTGCCGAGGCCCGAGAGCCTCGAGCCGATCGCGCAGGGCTCGCCCGACGAAGGCGACGTGCGCGCCGGATTCATCCCCGGCGACGGCACGGCCGAGCTCACGCTGCTCATCGACCAGCGCGCCGCGGTCGTCGCCACCGCATCCTCGACCGACGACGAGGACCTCACGCTGCGCATCGTCGGCGACGGCGCCGACGTCGAGAACGACGACGGCTACGACGAGGCCGGCGGCTTCGCGCTCGACACCAGCACCCGCGACCCGCTGCTCGCGACGGTGCTCGAGCCCGGCAGCTACACGATCGAGGTCGCCGAGTACGGCGGCGATGCGACCGGCTTCGAGCTGCAGGTGCTGACGAGCACGGATGCGGTGGGGCCGGGGGAGCAGGTCGACCTCACGGTCGAGCCGGGGCGGCCGGGGGTCGCGATCGCGACCATCGGCGCCGCGACGCAGGCGATCAGCGCGACCGCTGACTTCGAGACGGTGCTGTGGGCGCAGATGGGCGACTCGGAGACCACGTATCGCGACGAGGACTTCGGGGGTGACGGCAACCCGCGCATCGAGCTGTTCGGGGAGTCCGCGCAGGAGGTGGTGGTCGTGGCGTTCGAGGTGGAGGCGGGCGACGGGGGAGTGGTGAGGCTCAGCGTGGAGTGACGTGGTCTCGACTCGCGCGGCTGCGCCGCGCGGCTCGACCGGCGGTTGGGGTGCCGCCGGGCGGGATTGGTCTCGATACGCGGCCGGCGGAGCCGGCCGCTACTCGACATTGAGAATGGGCGCGGCGGCCTCGCGGGCGCCTGACTTGCTACTCGACAGGCTCCTCGGATGCCTTG
>NZ_JBXAPA010000003.1:0-307617 GCF_058803545.1 Agrococcus sp. GW821-FHT14H11 | reverse complement strand
GCCATGATTCTCGGAGAGTGAGCGTCACGCGCGGGGAGTGAGACCAACCGTACGAGTGGGGGTACTACCCACCTTGATCCGACATAATGTGCATTATCGGCGCTTGACGCAGGAGCGCCGGACGGGGCTAGGCGGTCAGCACGGGTGCCGGGGCCGGCTCCTCGTGCTCGTCGACCTGCTCGACGGCCGCGACCATCCGCTGCAGGAAGCTCGCGACGGCGAGGCGCTCGGTCTCGTCCATGCTGTCGATGACGTCGATCATGCGACGGTGCATCGCGCCGAGCGTCGCGCGCACCTCGGTGTCGGTATCGGTCGTCGGCACGACGATCGTCGCGCGCCGGTCGTCGGGATGCGGCTCGCGGCGCACGTGGCCGCTGCGCACCAGGCGGTCGACGAGTGCCGTCACCGACGGCGACGCGAGCCCGAGGGCGTGCGCGAGATCGCGCTGCCGCATGAGCTCGCCGCTGCGCTGTGTCTGCAGCAGGATGCGCAGCGCCAGCAGGTCGGTCTCGCCCATGCCCATCGACGAGCGCGTCCGGGCGCGCATCGCGCCCTCCGTCGCGCGGTACCGGCGCAGCAGGTTCAGCACGTCGACGCTCGTCGGCACGCCGTGCTGCGGGTACCAGTAGCCCGAGCCCTCGTTCGACTCCGCCTGCCGCATCTCCGCCTCCGCTCCCGTGCGCCCCGTCCCCCGGGCCGTGCCTGGGAATCCGCTGTCAGGTCCGACTATACCGTTCGAGCGTGATACATTTCGATTGTCGAACTAACGAATCTCGAAGGAGCGGTCATGACCGACACGATGGCAAGGCCGAACCGCTCCGAGACGATCGATGCGACCGCCGTGACGTGGGCCACGCCCGGCAACGGCCTCTGGGTCGCGAGCCGCGCCGACGACGACGGCCTGACGTTCCTGGGCTTCGTCGAGGAGAGCCTCGAGGAGTTCGTCGCGGTCGACGGCGCCGGCGCCTCGCTCGGCCGCTACCCCGACCTCGCGGCGGCGCAGGCGTCGTTCTCGATCGACGACGCGGCACCGATCCGCGACGGCTGGGACGCCGCAGGCGCCCGGCTCGTGCGCCCCTCGCGGCTGCGGCTGGGCTGAGCGGCGCTCCCCCGGCGCCCGCGGCCGCTCAGCGGCCGGCGAGCTCCGCGAGCCGCTCGCCCGAGAGCCGCTGCGTCGTCCACTCCGACATCGGCTCGGCGCCGATCGAGCGGTAGAAGGCGATCGAGGGCGCGTTCCAGTCGAGCACGGTCCACTCGAAGCGCCGGTAGCCGCGCTCGACGCACTCGGCCGCCAGCGCCGACATGAGCGCGCGGCCGTGGCCGCGCCCGCGCATCCGCTCGTCGACGTAGAGATCCTCGAGCCAGATGCCGTGCGTGCCCGTCCAGGTCGAGTAGGTGACGAACCAGATCGCGATGCCGACGATCGCGCCCTCGTGCTCGACCACGTGCGCGAAGACGCGCGGCTCGTCGCCGAAGAGGGCCGCCGTCAGCATCGGCGCGGTATTCTCGACCGCGTCGGGCTCGCGCTCGTAGCGCGCGAGCGCCTCGATCATCGCGAGGATGCCGGGCTCGTCGCCGGGCCGCGCGGGGCGCAGCACCGCGCCATCGGCGAGCGGGCGCGCCGTCATGCCGCCAGCGCCCGCAGCAGGTCGTCGGCGAGGTCGTCGATGTGCTCGATGCCGACCGAGAGGCGGATGAGCCCCTCCGGGATGGTCGGGGCCTCGGTCGCCCACCGGCGCCGACGCTCGAGGGTGGACTCCACTCCCCCGAGGCTCGTCGCCGGGATCCACAGGCGCACGCGCTCGACGACGCGGTCGGCGGCCGCCGCATCGGCGAGCACGATCGCGAGCACCGTCCCGAACCCGGGGTCGCGCACCTCGACGACGCCCGGCGCATCCGCGAGCCTGCGCGTCAGCTCGCGCGCGTTCGCCTGCGCGCGCTCGAGGCGCACCGAGAGGGTGCGCAGGCCCCGGAGCGCGAGGAACGCCTCCATGGGGCCCGGGATCGCGCCGTGCAGCCCGCGGTGCTGGCGGATGCGCTCGGCGAGGTCGGCGCTGCCGGTCGCGACCGCGCCGAGCACGATGTCGCTGTGCCCGGCGATGAGCTTCGTCGCGGAGTGCACCACGACGTCGGCGCCGTCCTCGAGCGGCCGCTGCACGAGCGGCGACGCGAACGTGCTGTCGACGACGCTCAGCGCGCCGGCAGCCCGCGCCGCGGCCGCGAGCCTCGCGATGTCGGCGACCTCGAGCGCGGGGTTCGTCGGCGACTCGATCCACACCATCGCCGCGCCGGGCATCGCGGCCTCGACCGCGGCGGCGTCGGCGATGTCGACCCGACGCACCTCGAAGCGGCCCTCCGCGGCGCCGGTGTCGAGCAGCATCAGGGTGTGCTGGTACGCGTGCTGCGGCACGACGACCGCGCCGCCGTGCGGCACGAGCGCGGCGACCGCGCTCACCGCGGCCATGCCGCTCGCGAACGAGATGCACTCGCCGCCCTCGAGCGCGCCGAGCGCCTCCTCGAGCGCCGTCCACGTCGGGTTGCCGTAGCGCGCGTACTCGAGCTCGCCGCCGGCCACGAACGCGCTCGCGAAGGTCACCGGCTCGTTGAAGGGGGCGCCGGGCACGTGGGCGGGGCGGCCAGCGCTCACCGTGACGGTCTCGGGACGGAGCGCAGCGCGATCAGACATGGCACCATCCTGGCACCGCGGCACTACCGTCGACGCATGGCCGAGCCGCGCACGATCCCGCGCACCGAGGCGCGCCGCATCGCGGTGCGGGCGCAGCTGCTCGACGCCGACCGCGCGCTCGTCGGCGGCTCCGACGACCTCGTCGACGTGGCGCGGCACCTGACGCTGCTGCAGGTCAACGTCACCGACATCGTGATGCCCGCCGCCGAGCACGTCGCCTGGTCGCGGCTGGGGCACGCGATCGACGCCGGCGCGGTGCGCCGGGCGGCCGAGGTCGAGCAGTCGCTGTTCGAGTGGATCCTGCAGCCGTCGCCGCGCGAGCCGCACGCGGTGGCCCTCGTGCCGACGGCCGACCTGCCGCTGCACCGGCCCGAGATGGCCGCGGCCGCCGCACGTGGTGGCGAGTGGCTCGACCAGAACGCCGGCTTCCGCCAGCGGCTGCTCGAGCAGCTGCGCGCCGACGGCCCGCTCCCCCAGCGCGAGATCGACGACACCGCCGACGCGCCCTACGCCTCGAGCGGCTGGAACACCGGCCGCGATGTCGCCATGATGCTCGAGCACCTGCTGCGCGCGGGCGTCGTCGCGGTCGCCGAGCGCGCCGGCCTCGAGCGGGTGTGGGACCTCGCCGAGCGCGTGCTGCCGCCGGGTCCGTCGCTCGACGCGGCCGAGGCCGCCGCGGAGCGCGACCGCCGCCGGCTGCGCTCCCTCGGCATCGCGCGTCCGGCGCTCGTCGGCGACGCGGGCGTGCCGGTGCTCGTCGAGGGCACGCGGCGCGAGTGGCGGCTCGACGAGGCGGCGACCGCGGAGGGATTCGCCGGGCGCGTGGCGATCCTCTCCCCCGTCGACCGCCTCATCGCCGAGCGGCGGCGCATGGCGGAGCTGTTCGCCTTCGACTACGCGCTCGAGCAGTACACGCCGGCGGCGAGGCGACGCTGGGGCGCCTTCGCGCTGCCGATCCTCGACGGCGACCGGCTGGTGGGCAAGGTCGACGCGCGCACCGACCGCGACGCCGGCGCGCTGCGCGTGGCGCGCATCCACTGGGACGCGGAGCCCGACCGGCGCCTGCGGCGCGCCGTCGACGCCGAGCTCGAGTCGATGGCGGCGTGGCTCGGCGGCAGGCTCGTCGTCGCCGACGCGGGCTGAGCGCTCGCTAGCCTGGCCGCGTGCCCGAGCTCGTCGTCATCGGCAACCCCACGGCCCGCGGTGCCGCGCGGGCCGTCGACGCGGTGCTGCGCGAGGCGGCGCGCGCGGGCCTCGACGCGCGGGTCGCTGCGACCACCGCGGCCGAGCCTGGCGGCGCGCAGGCCCGCGCGGCGCTCGCAGCCGGGGCGGATGCGGTCGTGGCGGTCGGCGGCGACGGCACGGTCCGTGCGATCGCGGCCGAGCTCGCGCACACCGGCATGCCGCTCGGCATCGTGCCTGCCGGCACGGCCAACCTGTTCGCGAGGAACCTCGACCTGCCGCTGCACGACGTCGCCGCCGCGGCGCGCGTCGCGGTCTCCGGCCCGACCGCGCACATCGACCTCGGCCGCGTGGTGCTGACGCGCGCCGGCGGCGAGCGCGAGCCGGAGGCGCCGTTCCTGGTCGTCGTCGGGGTCGGGAACGACGCGCTCGCCGTCGAGGCGTCGTCGCTGCGCGCGAAGCGCCGGCTCGGCTGGCTCTCCTACGTCGCCGCGGGCGCGCGCCGCTTCGGGCACCCCAGCTTCGCCGTGCGCGGCCGCTTCGACGGCGGCCCGGTCGAGGCGGCCCGCGCGTGGAGCGTGCTCGTGCACAACGCCGCGCGCATCCCCGCGGGGCTGCGGGTGCTGCCGGGCACCCGGCTCGACGACGGGCTGCTGCACGTGGCCACGGTGAGCCCGCGCCACCTCGCGCACTGGGGCCGCATCGCCGCCGCGGGCGCGGGGCTCGCGCGCGCGGAGGGCGTGCTGCGGCACCGGCGCGCCGAGCGGGTGACGCTCGGCGCCGTCGACGCCCCGATGCCCGTGCAGCTCGACGGCGACCCGGCGGGCAGGGCCGAGCGGATCGACGCGCGCATCGATCACGCCGCGCTCAGGGTGCGGGTGCCAGGATCGGAGCCGTGAACCCCTCCGAGGCCCTGGCCAAGCTGCGGGCGACCCCCGAGGGCGCGCTCGAGTCCGTGCTCGCCCAGATCGACCTGCAGCGCACCGTCGACGCCATCGCCGGCAACCTCCTCACGGGGCTCCTGCGACGGCGGGAGCGGCGCGAGCTCGTGCAGCTGCTGTGCGTCGACCGCTCCGCCGAGCTGAGCCCCGCCATGCGCGCGCGCATCGTGCACGCGCTGCGCGGCCTGCCGCTCGATCCGACGGTGTCGCACGGCGTGCGCAGCATGCTGCTGTCGCTCACGGGCGAGCCGTTCCGCGACATGAAGTACCTGCTGAACGCCTCCGGCGACCGGCACGACCTCGAGCACGTCGTCTACGAGCGGCTGCTGCCCGCCGACCGCGAGGCGGTGCTCGCCCACATCGCCGCCGAGGCCGCCGACTCCCCCGTCCACGACCTCCGCATCCTGTGCGACATCGACGACACGGTGCGCGCCATGCTGCACGAGACCCGCTACCCGCGCGGCATCGTCTACCCGGGCGTGGTCGAGCTGCTCATCGAGCTCGACGAGGGCCACTCCGGCGAGCCGTCGCGCCCCGGCGACCTGACGTTCGTCACCGCGCGCCCCGAGGGGCCCCGCGGCCTCATCGAGCAGTACACGCGCGGCGGGCTCGCCGACCTGGGGCTGCCGCCGCACGCGGTGCTCGGCGGCTCCTTCCTCAACCTCTTCACGAAGCAGTCGATCAAGCAGCGCAAGCTGCAGAACTTCGGCCGGGAGCGCGAGCTGTTCCCCGAGTGCCGCTTCATGTTCCTCGGCGACAGCGGCCAGGCCGACCCGCAGGTGGGCGCCGAGATGCTGCGCCGCGGCGCGGGCCTCGGCGTGGCGGTGCTCATCCACGAGGTCGTGCCCGTCGAGGGCGCGGCGCGCGTCGAGCTCGAGGCCGCCGGCATCCGCTTCCACTCCTCCTACGACGAGGCGGCGCGCATCGCGCACGAGCTGGGCCTGCTCGACGACGAGGGCCGCGACCGGGTCGTGGCCGCGGTCGCCGACGGGGTGCAGCCCACGGCCTAGCCCGGGCCGCCTAGCCCCGCCGCGCGAGCGATGCCGCTCGACGGGGCCGGCCGTCCCGCCTACTGCCCGTGGTTCTGCTGCGTCGGCAGGTGCTTCGCCCACCAGCGCAGCACGTGCTCGAAGCGCTCGACGCGGTGCCGCGGCTGGCCCGAGCGCGTCAGCTCGTGGTTCTCGCCCGGGAACAGCAGCAGCGCCGTCTCGACGTCGTTGCGCTTGAGTGCGGCCCAGTAGCGCTGCGCCTGCTCGGGCGGGCACCGCCAGTCCTGCTCGGAGTGCACGACGAGCGTCGGCGTCCGCACGTCGCCGACGCGCGCCATCGGGCTCTGCGCCCGCATCGCATCCGGGTCGGTGCCGGTGTACTCGCCGCCGAAGAACCAGCCGATGTCGCTCGTGCCGGCGAACGACTCGGGGTCGAGGAAGCCGCGCTCGACGATCGCCGCCGCGAAGCGGTGATCGTGGGCGATCGTCCACGCGGTCAGGTAGCCGCCGTACGAGCCGCCCATGATGCCGAGCCGCTCGCGGTCGAGCTCGGGGTGGGCGTCGATGGATGCGTCGAGGAAGTCGAGTGCGTCTGCCATGTCGACCGTGCCCATGGCCTGGCGGATCGCGATGCCGTGCTCGCGGCCGTAGCCGGCCGAGCCGCGCGGGTTGCACTGCACGACTGCGTAGCCCGCGTCGACCGCGACCTGCGCCTCGTCGAACACGCCCACGCCGTACTGCGCGAACGGCCCGCCGTGGATGTTCAGCAGCACGGGATGCGGGCCCTCGCCCTCGGGCACCCAGACCCAGCCGTGCACCGTGCCGCCGTCGCGGGTGGGGAACTCGTGCTCGACGGGCGCGGCGATGCCGGCCTCCGCGAGGGGCGCGCCGAAGTCGGTGAGCACGGTCACGCCGCGGTCGTCGAGCACGGCCACCTCGCCCGCGGACGTCGGGGTCGCGACGGTCGCGACGGTGACGCCGTCGCCCACGCCGTGGCCGATGACCTCGACGTCGCCGCCGATGAGCTCCTTGGAGCCGCCGCCCGTGACGTGCACGAGCACGACGCGGCCGCGGCGGCGCTGCTGCACGAGCACGCCGTCCTCGACGACGGTCGCGTGGCTGCCCGGCTCGCCCAGGTCGACGGTGTCGCCCTCGGTGACCTCCTCCGGGTGCGCGCCGGGGTGCTCGAGCACGAACAGCTGCGTGCTGCGGCCGACGAAGTCGCGGCCCGACTCCCCCATCTGCTGCGCGAGCAGCACGAAGCCGCCGTCGGGCGTCGGCTGCACCTCGGCGACCGAGAGCCCGGCGCGCGAGCTGAGGATCGTGTGCGGCTCGCCCTCGGCGACGCCCGCGTCGAACTCGACGACCGCGTTCAGCAGGTCGTCGTCGCGGGTGTCGTGGCGCGCCGTGATGCACAGCACGCGCTCGCCGTCGGCCGAGAAGGCCGGCGCCGAGTGGTCGAACTCGCCGTGGCTGAGGCGGATGGCCTCCGGCGCGTGCGGGGCGTCGTCGATGCGACCCGGCTCGTCGTGCGGGTGCGCGGCGCGCTCGTAGCGGGGCTCGCCGTCGAGGTCGGGCAGCGGCGCGACGAACAGGTGCGACCGGCGGCCGATGAGGCTGCCGGTGCCGTTCGCCAGGTTGCGGTTGCGCGTGATGAGGCGCGCGGGCTCCTGCGCGGCGCTGACGCCCTCGACCGAGCCGTAGCGGCCCGGCTCGAGCACGGCCGCCGTGAAGGCGATGCGGGTGCCGTCGGGCGAGACGGCGTACTCGAGCACGCCGCCGGGCTGCGCGGTGGCCTGCACCGGCTCGCCGCCGTCGACGCGCATCGCCCACACCTGCGGCTTGCCGGCATCGTCGTCGCGCACGAGCAGCAGCGTGCCGCCGTCGGGCGTGAGGCGCGGCGAGCGGTCGGCGACGCCGCCGGTGATGCGGCGCCGGGCGCCGTCGCGCAGCGACACGCGCCACAGCTGGCCGACGTTGCGGTTGGCGCGGAGGCTCGGCCTCGAGGCGGCGACCACGGCGTACTCGCCGCTCGGGTGGACGGCCGGGCGGGAGAGCGAGACGAGGCGCTCGATGTCGTCGGCGCGCATCAGGCCTGCCCTCCCTCGTCGGTCGCGAAGCCGGAGACGTCGCCGACGAGGCGCGTGCTGTCGGCGGGCACTGGCTCGACGGCGGCGAGCGCCACCTCGCGGGCGAACTCCTCGACGTTGTAGAGCCGGCCGGCGTCCTCGCGGCGGCTCGCGATCGCGCCGGGGTTGGCGCGCTCGAGCAGGGTCGCGGTGATGGTGCCCTCGATCATGTCGCCCGAGACCACCACGAGCTCGATGCCGCGCTCGGCGAGGGCGGGGATGCGCTCCCGGAGGGCGTCCTCGCCGGCGCGCTTCGACAGCGCGACGGCCTCGTACTCGGGCATCGTCGGCGTCGTGCGGATGAAGTGCGCCTGGTGGCTCGTGACGAAGACGACCCGCGCGCCGTCGCGCAGCACCGGCACGGCCGCGTCGAGCAGCGCGACCTGCGCGTCGCGGTTGAGCCGCATCGCGTAGTCCTCGCCCATGCCGGCCTCCATGCCGCCGGAGGCGTTCATCACGAGGATGTCGAGGCCGCCGAAGCGCTCCTCGGCGGCGGCGAACATCGCCGCGACGCTGGCGGCGTCGGTCAGGTCGGCCTGCACGGCGATCGCCTGCACGCCCTGGGCCTCGGCCGCGGCGACGACCTTCTGGGCGCGCGGGGCCTTGGCGCGGTAGTTGACGACCACGTCGGCGCCCGCGCGGGCCAGCAGGTCGACGGTCGCGGCGCCGATGCCGCGGCTCGAGCCGGTGACGAGTGCGGTGCGGCCCGACAGCGAGCCGGGTGCGAGGGATGCGGAGGCGGGATCGGGCACGGGAGCTCCTTCGGTTCCCCACGACACTACTGGGCCGCCCGTGCGAGATGGGCCGGGGCGCGAGGGGTGGGCGGGCAGCCGCGCGCCTGGCCCGGACACAGCATCCGCTGACTACGCTGGCGACGTGGACCTCATCCAATACGCATGGATCGCGTGGCTCGTGGTGGCGCTCGTGTGCTTCATCATCGAGATGGTCACGCTCGAGTTCACGTTCCTCATGATCGGGATGTCGTCGGTGGTCGGCCTCGTCTCGAGCATCACCGGTCTCCCGTGGTGGGCGCAGATCCTGATCGCCGCCGCGTCGGCCCTGCTGCTCCTGCTGCTCGTGCGGCCCAAGCTGCTGCAGCGCCTCCACGAGTCCGGCGAGGTCAACAAGCAGGGCATCGAGGCCCTGCTCGGGATGCCCGGCGAGGTCACCCGCTCGTTCGAGCGCGGCGCCGGCGAGGTGACGCTCGCGAACGGCGACACCTGGACCGCCCGCCTCTCCCCCACCGTGCAGCCGCGCGACCCCGACGTCGGCGAGCGCATCGTCGTCACCGCCATCGACGGGGCGACGGCGATCGTCGTCCCCGCCCAGCGATAGACCAAGGAGACCCCATGCCGATCGACGGAGGATTCATCCTCGGAGTGTTCCTGACGATCGTGGTGATCCTCGTCGTCCTGTTCGTGCTCGTCACGCTCTTCAGGTCGATCCGGATCATCAAGCAGGGCTTCACCGGCGTGGTCGAGCGGCTCGGCCGCTTCCACCGGGTGCTGCAGCCAGGCCTCAACTTCCTCGTGCCGTTCATCGACCGGGTCGCGTACCACGTCGACATGCGCGAGCAGGTGCGCTCGTTCCCGCCGCAGCCGGTGATCACCGAGGACAACCTGGTCGTCTCGATCGACACCGTCGTCTACTTCCAGGTCACCGACGCGCGAGCGGCGACCTACGAGATCGCCGACTACCTGTCGGCCGTCGAGCAGCTCACCACCACGACGCTCCGCAACGTCGTCGGCGGCATGAACCTCGAGGAGGCGCTGACCAGCCGCGACACGATCAACGGCCAGCTGCGCAACGTGCTCGACCAGGCCACCGGCAAGTGGGGCCTGCGCGTCGGCCGCGTCGAGCTGAAGGCGATCGACCCGCCCCACTCCATCCAGGACTCGATGGAGAAGCAGATGCGCGCCGAGCGCGACCGCCGCGCCGCGATCCTCACCGCCGAGGGCTCGAAGCAGTCGCAGATCCTCGAGGCCGAGGGCCTCCGCCAGTCCGAGATCCTCCGCGCCGAGGGCCAGGCGAAGGCCCAGGTGCTGCGCGCCAAGGGCGATGCCGAGGCGCAGGTGCTGCTCGCGAAGGGCGAGTCGGAGGCCATCGAGCGCGTCTTCGCCGCCATCCACGAGGGCGACGCCGACGACAAGCTGCTCGCCTACCAGTACCTCCAGACCCTGCCGAAGCTCGCCGAGGGCGACGCCAACAAGCTGTGGATCATCCCGTCCGAGCTCACGGATGCCCTGCAGGGCGTGGGACGCGGATTCTTCGAGGGCCGCGCCCAGGTGCCGTTCCAGAAGCAGAAGGGCAAGCACTCCGACGCCGCCGAGCCGTCGATCCTCGACGAGACCTTCCAGGCCGACTCCGTGAGCGACGTCGAGGTGCCGTCGATCGCCGAGACGCTGCAGGCGTCGGGCATCGACCCGCAGGGCGCGGGGCAGACCGACGCGGTCTCCTCCTCGACGTCGCTCGCCGACGAGACGCCCGACGCCGACTACGGCGAGGCGCTCGAGGCGGCCCGCGACGCGGCCGCCGACCTGCCGCGCGCCGACGGCGACGACCCGCGCGGCGCATCCGACGGCAGCGGGTCGCCCCGGCAGTGACCTACCTCACCCCGGCCCCGCCGCGGGTGCTCGCCCACCGCGGGCTGGCGCTCGAGGCGCCCGAGAACACCATGCGCGCCTTCATCGCGGCGCTCGACGCGGGGGCGACGTTCCTCGAGACCGACGTGCACGCGACCGCCGACGGCGTCGCGGTCATCGCGCACGACCCGAGCCTCGACCGCGTGGCCGGGCGCGACATCGTCATCGAGCAGACGCTCTGGCAGGACCTCGCCGAGATCGACCTCGGCCAGAGCGAGGGCGTGCCGGGCCTGCGCGAGGCGCTGCTGGCGCTGCCCGACGCGCGCTGGAACATCGACCTGAAGTCGGATGCGGCGGTCGTGCCGGCGGTGCGCGCGGTCGTCGAGGCCAAGGCCGCCTCGCGCGTGCTCCTCACCTCGTTCTCCGAGCGGCGTCGGCGCCAGGCGCTCGCCCTGCTGCCGGAGGTCGCGACGAGCGCCTCGCAGCCGATGGTGGTGCGCGCGCTCGCCGCGCAGCGGCTCGGGCTGCAGCGGGCGCTCGCGCGCGTGCTCGAGCCGGTCGAGGCGCTGCAGGTGCCGCGGCGGCACCGCGGCATCGAGATCCTCACCGAGCGCAGCATCGCCGCGTTCCGCGCGGCGGGCGTCGAGGTGCACGCCTGGACGATCAACGACCCGGCCGAGATGCAGGAGCTCCTCGCGATGGGCGTCGACGGGATCGTCACCGATCGCTGCGACCTGGCGCTGCCGCTGCTGCCGTAGGCGGATCGGCGCGCGGGCTCAGCGCGGCGGCTTGGGCAGGGCGCGCACGCCCGCGAGGCCCCACTTCGTGACCGCGCCGAGCGTGCCGAGCTCCTCGGCCACGCGCATCTTCGAGCTGCCCACGGCGCGCTCGATGAAGCCGATCGGCACCTCGGCGATCGTGCCGCCGGCCTGCGCGACCCGCACGGCCATCGCGATCTGGAAGGCGTACGCGTCGACCTGGATCGCGTCGAGGTCGAGCGAAGCCAGGATGCGCGTGCGGTAGACGCGCAGCGAGCTCGTGAGGTCCTGCACGTCGGTCTGCAGCATGGCGCGCGCGTAGGCGTTGCCGAGCTGCGCGGCGAGGCGGCGGCGCACGCCCATGTTGCGCACGTCGCTGCCCTCCACGAAGCGCGAGCCGATCACGAGGTCGACGCCCTCGTTCGAGACCGCGAGCAGCTCGGGCAGGCCGTCGGCGTCGTACGAGCCGTCGGCGTCGGTGACGACCACCCGGGTCGCGCCGCGCGACATCGCGAAGCGCATCCCCTCGATCACGGCCGAGCGGTACCCCCGCTCGGAGCGGTGGATGACGAGCGTGCCCGCGTCGTGCTTGGCGAGCCGGTCGGCGAGCTCGCCCGTGCCGTCGGGGCTGCCGTCGTCGACGATCACGAGCTCGGCGTGCGGCACCGACTGGCGCAGCCGCCCCACCGTGCGCTCGAGGCCCTCGACCTCGTTGTACGTGGGCACGACGATCATCACGTCAGGCATCCGCCCGTCCCTTCCGTTGTACGAGGTGCGCGGCGCCGAGGCCCGCGAGCGCGAGTGCGGCGCCGATGGAGAGCGCCAGGTCGATCCATGCTCCCAGACGGATGCCCGGGGTGACGGTCGTCGACAGCGGCAGCTCCTCGAGCATCGCACCCGGCTCGTACTGCGGCAGGCGGTCGAGCATCGTGCCGTCGGGGGCGATCACGGCGCTCGTGCCGACGGTCGAGATGTTCACGAGCGCGCGACCCGCCTCGACGGCCCGCAGCTGCGCGATCGCGAGCTGCTGCACGTTCTCGGCGGAGCCGCGGCCGAAGTCGGCGTTGTTCGTGGGCGCGAGGATGATCTCGGCGCCGTGGTCGAGCACCATCTCGCGGGCGAGCGCGTCGTCGATGATGTCGAAGCAGATGGCGACGCCCGCGATCGTGCCCGCGACGTCGAAGGCGTTCGCGCTCGTGGGGTCGACGCTGTAGTCGCGCGGGATGAGCTCGAGGAACCCGAGGGCGTCGAGGATGGGCGCGAAGACCTCGCGCTGGGGCAGGTACTCGGCGAAGGGCACCGGGCGGCGCTTGCGGTACTCGGCGACCGCGCCCTCCCCCGGCTCGACCTGCAGCAGCGCGTTGTAGGTGTCGTCGCCGTCGCGGGTGACCGTGCCGACCACGAGCGGCGCGTCGAAGCCGGTCGCGATGCGGTCGAGGGTCGCCATCGTGCGAGGGGACTCGTCGGCGAAGAACTCCGCCGCGTTCTCGGGCCACACGAGCAGGTCGAGCTCCTCGCCGCGGAGCGCCTCGGTCGCGTCGACGTGCTGCTGCAGGATCTCGCCCGGCGTGTACGGCGCGAGCAGCCCCGCCTCGCTCGCGCCCTGCACCGCGCCCACGCGCAGGCTGCCGCTGCGCTCGACCGGGAACGCGGGGATCGCCACGAGCAGGATGAGCGCCGCGGCGCCGATCGTGAGCCGGCGGCGCAGGATCGTGCGGTGGTGGAGCACGAGCTGCAGCACGAGGGCCGACGCCGTCGCGACGAGGAAGGTGAGGCCCGTGAGGCCGACCCAGCTCGTCGTGTCGGCGAGCGGGCTCGAGGCCTGCGAGTGCGCGAGCCTGCCCCAGGCGAAGCCGCCCCACGGCACCGTGGCCGACGCGCTCTCGCGGAGCGTCCAGACGGCGCCGAGCAGCGCCGGGACGCCGAGGAACGAGCCCACGGGACCGCGCATCCGCGGCTCCCCCCAGCGCCAGGCGAGCGCGAGCGCCATCCCGCCGAGGCCCCACCAGGTCGCCATCCACGCGGTGAGGGCGATGAGCGGTACGGGGCCGAGGTAGACGGTGATCCACTGGATGTGGAGCAGGAAGAAGAGCGCGCCGGTGACGAAGCCGATGCCGAAGGCGGCCCCGAGGGTGCGGCCGCGGAGCGCGACGAGGGCGAGCGCGACGGCCGGCAGGATGAGCGGCCACCAGTCGAACGGCTGGAAGGCGAGCGGCATGACGGCGCCCGCGGCGATCGCCGCCGCCCAGGCGTAG
Source organism: Agrococcus sp. GW821-FHT14H11 (assembly GCF_058803545.1). Taxonomy (NCBI): domain Bacteria; kingdom Bacillati; phylum Actinomycetota; class Actinomycetes; order Micrococcales; family Microbacteriaceae; genus Agrococcus; species Agrococcus sp. GW821-FHT14H11. Next base: position 294,095 of record NZ_JBXAPA010000003.1, on the reverse strand, counting down.
GCGGTCGGGAGCGGCAGGCGGGCGCGGGTGCGGCGCGCGGTGGCGCTGCCGACGGTCACGGGCGCGCGCCCGTCACAGCGCCGACCCCGACGCCTCGACGACGCCCCGGCGGATGCGGTCGACGGCCTCGGCGGCGGTGCGCGCGAGCCGCTTGGGCGCCACGTGCTCGAGCTGCTCGAGCACGTCGATCGTCTGCTTCGTCCATCGCACGAAGTCGCCCGCGGCGAGCTCGGTGTCGCGCAGCACGTGCTCGAGCGGGTAGCCGCGCGCCCACCGGTGCATCGCGAGCGTGAGCCCCGTCTGCAGCGGCTCGGTGCCCGGCATCCGGTGCGCCTGCTCGAGGTCGTCGAGCTGCGCCCACAGGCGCTGCGTCGCGTCGAGCGCGTCGAGGAACGGCCCCTTCGGCAGCATCCGCTCGGGCAGCATGCCGTCGTCGCGCCGGCCCTCGTAGACGAGCGCGCACGCGATCGCGGCGAGCGCGGGCGCGTCGAGCCCGCTCCAGAGGCCGCGGCGCAGGCTCTCGGCCGTCAGCAGGTCGCGCTCGCCGTAGATGCGGCGCAGCATGTCGCCGGCGGCCGAGACCCGCTCGCCGTGCTCGGTGCGCTCGAGGTAGCCGAGCTCGCGCAGGATCTCGGCGATGCGGTCGAACGCCTGCGCGATCTGGCCGGTGCGGCGCTCGATCTGCCGCTCCGCCTTCTCGATGTCGCGCCGCAGCCGCCAGTAGCGCTCGCCCCAGCGGGCGTGCTGCTCGCGCTCCGGGCACGCGTGGCACGGATGCGCCCGCATCGCGGCGCGCAGGCGCTTCAGCCGCCGCTGGTTGCGCTCGTGGTCGCCGTGGCTGATGCCCTGCCGCTGGTCGTCGCGCTCGAGCTCGCTCGCCTCCCGGCGCAGCTCGGCGTACTCGCAGAAGTCGCCCAGGTGGCACGTCATCGACGACTCGTATGCCGTGAGGCTCTCGCGCTGGTCGACGACCCGCCGGGCGAGCTGCACGACCGAGCGGTCGGCCTGGAACTGCGCGAACGACGTCTCGAGCACCTCGCGGGTGCCGACGACGCCGAGCCGGTCGACGAGGTTCACGGCCATGTTGTACGTCGGGCGGAAGCTCGAGTGCAGCGGGTAGGTGCGGCGCGACGCGAGCGACGCGACCTCGACCGGCTGCAGCGCCCCGTTCCAGATGACGACGCCGTGCCCCTCGGTGTCGATGCCGCGACGGCCCGCGCGGCCCGTGAGCTGGGTGTACTCCCCCGGCGTGATGCGCACGCGCGCCTCGCCGTTGAACTTCTCGAGCTGCTCGAGCACCACGGTGCGGGCCGGCATGTTGATGCCGAGCGCGAGCGTCTCGGTCGCGAACACGACCTTCACGAGGCGGGCGCGGAAGAGCTCCTCGACGACCTCCTTGAACACCGGCAGCAGGCCCGCGTGGTGCGCGGCGACGCCGCGCTCGAGCCCGTCGAGCCAGTCGAAGTAGCCGAGCACGCCGAGGTCGGCGTCGTCGAGCAGGCGGCAGCGCTCGTCGACGATCGCGCGGATCTCGGCGCGGTCCTCGGGGGTCGTGAGCCGCACCCCGCCCTCGACGACCTGCCGGACGGCCGCGTCGCATCCGGCCCTGGAGAAGATGAAGTCGATCGCCGGCAGCATCTCGCGCTCGTCCAGCATGGCGATGAGCGCGACGCGGTCGACGCGGCCGCCGAAGCCGCCGCGGCCGGGCGGCGCGGGCCGGCGGCCGCCCTTCGGGGGTCGCCGCGAGCGGTAGCGGTTGTGGCCGCCCCGGTCGCGGTGGCCGTGCGCGGCCGAGTCGGCGACGTCGCCGCCGCGCGCGAGCTCGACGAGCTCCCGGCTCGGCCGGTGCGACTCCTCCGCCGCCTTCGAGTCGAAGAGGTCGACGAGGCGTCCGCGGATGTGCACGTGGGCGTCGAGCGGCACCGGCCGGTGCTCGCTGACGATCACGCGGGTGTCGCCGCGCACCGCGTCGAGCCAGGCGCCGAACTCCTCGGCGTTCGAGACCGTGGCCGAGAGCGACACGAGCCGCACGTGGCGCGGGAGGTGGATGATGACCTCCTCCCACACGGCGCCGCGGAAGCGGTCGGCGAGGTAGTGCACCTCGTCCATCACGACGTACTCGAGCGCCGAGAGGTCGCGGCCCTCGTAGAGCATGTTGCGCAGCACCTCGGTCGTCATCACGACGATGCGGGCGTCGCCGTTGATCGACGTGTCGCCGGTGAGGAGGCCCACGGATGCGCTGCCGTAGACCTCGGTGAGCTCGCGGTGCTTCTGGTTGGACAGCGCCTTCATCGGCGTCGTGTAGAAGACGCGGCCGGTGGGCGCCTCCATGGTGAGGTGGATCGCGAACTCGGCGACCACCGTCTTGCCGGCGCCCGTCGGGGCGGCGACGAGCACGCTCGAGCCGGCCTCGATCGCCTCGCACGCCTCGCGCTGGAACGGGTCGAGGCCGAACGGCATCGCGCGGGCGAACGCGTCGGTGGCGATGCTCATGCGTCCACCTTGGCAGCAGCGCGCTTCTCGAGCCTGCGGTCGTGCCAGATCGCGATGCCCGCGGCGCCGAAGTAGAGCGCCAGCATGGGGATCGCGAGGAGGAACATGCTCATCACGTCGGCTGCGGGCGTCGCCATCGCGGTGAAGAGCGTGATCGCGATGACCGCCCAGCGCCAGGCGCGCAGGATGCCGCGCCCGGTGACGACGCCGGCGAAGTTGAGCACCACGAGGAACACCGGCAGCACGAAGCCGACGCCGACCGCGAGCAGCAGCTTGAAGGCGAAGTCGTAGTAGATCGTGGCGTCGAGGTACGACAGCGACCCGACCGGCGCGATCTGCACGAGCAGCTGCACGATGTGCGGGAACACGAACCAGCCGGCGGCGCAGCCGGCGAGGAACAGCGGCAGCGCGGCGGCGAGGAAGCCGAAGACGTACTTGCGCTCGTTGGTGCGCAGCCCGGGCAGGAAGAAGCGGATGAGCTGGTACAGCCAGACGGGACTCGCGACGATCACGCCCGTGGTGATGGCGATGCGCAGCTTGAGGTCGAACGCCTGGGTGACGGTCGTGTAGAGCAGGTCGGTGATGCGGCCCTGCTCGGCGAGCTCGGTGAGCGGGCGCTGCAGGACCTCGAGCAGCCAGTCGACCACGAAGAAGCCGGCGACGGTGCACGCCAGCACGGCGGCGGCGGAGATGAGCAGGCGACGGCGCAGCTCGACGAGGTGCTCGCCGAGGCGCATGCGGCCCTCAGCGTTGCGGGTGCCGCGGGCCCGGGACCGGGCCATCGGCTAGCGCTGGTCGCTCGTCGAGTCGCTGCCCGGTGCCGAGGTGGAGCGGTCGGTGCCGGTCGGGGGGCCGGAGGGCGTGCCGGTGCCGGTGGGACCGGGGGTGCCGGGCCGCGCCTCGTCGTCGGAGCGCATCTCCTTCTTCAGGATCTTCGCCGACTTGCCGAGGCTCTCGGCGAGCGCGGGCAGCTTCGTGGATCCCCACACCAGCAGCACCACGATCAGGATGATGAGCAGGTGCCAGCCGTTGAACGCGTTCCCCAATGGCATGGCGTCCCCTTCCGTCGGACTCCAGTCTAGCGGCCGTCGGCGGCGTCGGCGGCGGCGCCGAGCGCCGCCTCGGCGAACCGGTGCATCGCGCCGCGCAGGCTCGGCGGCGCGACGATCTCGGCGTCGCCGCCGCACGCCGCCACCGCGCGCAGCACGCTCGCCTCGCTCCACACCTCGATGTCGAGCCGCACGCGCTCCCCGTCGATCGAGACCGGGGCGGAGGCGGCGTAGTCGGCGAGCATGGCCGCGGCCGCGCGCGTGGCGACGACCTGCGCCGTGCCCGTGACGTGGCGCTCGTGCGCGGGCAGCGCATCCGGCCATGCGTCGTCGGCCGGCTCGAGCCGCTCGATGCGGTCGAGGCGGAACGTGCGCATCGCCTCGCGGTCGAGGTCGACGCCCTCGACGTAGACCTGCCCCTCGCGCAGCTCGAGGCGGGTCGGCGCCACGCGGCGGCGTGAGGAGCCCTCGTCGGGCTTGCGGTAGTCGAGCTCGAGCACCTGGCGGCGGCGGATGGCGTCGCGCACCTGCTGCGCGAGCCGCGGCGCGCCGAGCGCGTCGACCGCGACCGTGTCGGCGCCTCGCGACGCGGCGCGGCGCAGCTTGGCGCGCAGCGCCTCCACGCGCTCCGGGGAGGCGTCGGTGTAGCCGGCGACGAGGGTGAGGCCGGCGATGAGGGCGCTCGCCTCGCGGGGCGACAGGCGCACCGTCTCGTCCTCGAAGGCCGGGCGCATCGTCACCGAGATGACGTCCTGCTCCTCGAGCGCGTCGAAGTCGATGTCGAAGCGGATGAAGTCGCCGGCGCCGTCGGGCACGCCCGCCATGAACACGCGCTGCACCGCCTCGCGGATCCGCTCCTCGTCGACGCCGAAGTGCGCCGCGGCCTCCGCCACGGTCGCCGAGCCCGAGGCCGAGACGTACTGGATGAGCGACAGCAGCAGGCCGATGCCGCGCTCGACGCGCGCGGCGCTCATGCCTGCGCCCCGGAGGCGGGGGCGGATGCGGGCGCATGGGCGTCGCGGATGCGCTCGAGGCGCTCGCGCACGAGGTCGCGCAGCTCGTCCGGCCGGACGACCGCGACGTCGGCGCCGAAGCCGGCGAGCTCGTCGGCGATGAGGTGGCGGTCGGCGTGGTGGATCACGAGCAGGCCGTCCTCCTCGGCAGTGCCGGGCCGGTGGCGCAGCCGGATGTCGGCGTCGCTGCCGGGCACGGCGCGCACCGCGACCGTGGCGCCCTGCCAGATCTCCTCGAGCTTCTCGAGCGCCGCGGCCGCGGCATCCGCCGGCGCCTCGAAGGGCTGCCTCGCGGCGCGGTCGTGCACGGGCGAGACGATGCGCTGCATGAGGAACGTGCGGGCGTCCTCGGCGCCGAGGTCGTGGCCGACGAGCATCCACCGCCCCCGGAAGAGCACCGTCGCCCACGGCTGCACCGTGCGCGTGCGGGGCGAGCGGTCGCCGGGCTTCAAGTAGTCGAAGACCACCTCGCGGCCACGGTCGGCGGCGCGCTTGAGGGCCTGGAAGGCGCTCTCGCGCGGCCGCTGGCGCGGCTGCAGGACGGATGCGGCGCCCGCCTCGGGCTCGTCGGTGCGGCCGGGGGTGCGCTCGAGCGGCAGCCCGCCCCGGAACTCCGGGTCGGCGCGCAGCTTCAGGGCTGCGCGCTGCGCCTCCTCGGTGAGGCCGCCCTCGTGCCAGATGCGCAGCGCGAGGTCGAGCAGCTCGCGCTCCTCGGCGTCGAACTGCAGCTCGGCCGGGTCGCCCAGCACGCCGTCGAGCACCCGGTAGCGGGCCTCGTGGTTGCTGTCGTCGCCCGGGGGCTGCACGACGTCGATGACGATGCCGTGCTCGCGCAGGGCGTCCTTGTCGCGCTCGAACATCCGCTCGAGCGCCTGGCCGGCGCTCTGGCCCTGGTAGCCGGCGACGCGGGAGAAGAGCTCCTGCTTCGTGAAGCCGGTGCGCGTGTCGACGAGCGCGAGCAGGAGCGAGAACTGGCGCTCCTCCGCCTCGATCCTCTGCATCGGCCCGCCCCCGCTGCCCGCGTCAGCCCTGGGCGGGCTCGACGCGGTCGAGGATGTCGATGACGAACAGCAGGTGCTCGCCCTCCCCGATCGAGGCGGGGCGCGTCGCAGGGTCGGCGTAGCCGAGCTCCTGCGGGATCGAGACGACGACCTGGCTGCCGATGGGCTGGCCCACGACCGCGTCGACGAAGCCGGGGATGAGGCTGCCGTCGGCGATCACGAACTCGGCCGGCGTGCCCTTGTCCCACGAGGAGTCGAAGACCTCCTCGGTCTCCCAGATGATGCCGGTGTAGTGCAGCAGCAGCGTGTCGCCCTCGGCGACCTCCTCGCCGGTGCCGGCGATGCTCTGCATCACGGTCAGGCCCTCAGGGGCCGGGCTGCCGGGGAAGGTGACGCCGGGCTGGCCGTTCGGGGCGAGCGCGATCGCGGGCATGCCCTGCTGGCCGGGGCGCGCGTTGCCCTCGGCGCGGCCGGGGTGCAGGTCCTGCACGCCGAGCACGACGACGGCGGTGTCGGCGGGCGTGATGTCGAGCTGGGCGGAGGCGGCGTCCGGTCCGAAGAGGTCGGCGACCGTCGTCGTGAGCGTCACCTGCGTGCCGGGGGCGGCGCACGTGACGGCGTCGGCGAGCACAGACTCGCCCCCCGCGGTGAGGCGCAGCGAGTTCGCGGGGGCCATCTGCTGGCTCGCGTCGTCGTAGGAGGTGGAGATGAGGTCGCCGGTCTTGCCCGAGTACACGACGTAGTCGGCGTCGACGATGTCGCCCTCGCGGGCCCGGTCGCCCTCGCCGCCCTGCAGGCGGGCCTGGTTGCCCTCGGTCACGAGCGGCACCTCGAAGTCGACCTCGGGCGCGCCCTCGGCCATGACGACGCTCACCTGGTCGGACGCATCCCCCGGCTGCAGCAGCGGCGAGCAGCCGTCGACGCTGCCCGCGGGCGCCTGGCACGCGGTGAGGCCCGCGGCTGCGACGAGCAGCGCGGCGATCGAGAGGGGGCGTGTGCGCACGGCGAGGCCTTTCAGGGTCGGGGAGACGCGGTCAGTCTACCTGCGGGGCGTCGGGCTCCGGGCCCGCGCCGCCATCCGCGGCACCGCCGGTGATGGCCTCCGCCTGGCGCCGTGCATCCCGCACCGCGCGGCGCATCCGCTTGTCGCTCGGGGTGCGGTCGCCGACCGCGCCCGGGGTCCAGGCCTCGATGTCGGCGTCGGCGAAGTCGGCCTTCGCGGGGCGGCGCCGGAACGACGGCAGGTCGACGCCGTCGGCCACGCGCCGCGCGGTCATGAGGAAGCCGGTGTGCGCGACCATGCGGTGGTCGGGCCGCACGGCGAGCCCCTCGACGTGCCAGCCGCGCACGAGGGTCTCGCTCGAGCGCGGCGCCGTGAAGCGGCCGTCGGCGCGGATCGCCTCGACGGTGCGGCTCAGCTGCGTGACGGTCGCGACGTAGCAGAGCACGAGTCCGCCGGGGCGCAGCGCCCGCGCGGTCGCGTCGACGCACTCCCACGGCGCGAGCATGTCGAGCAGCACGCGGTCGGCCTCGCCGTCGGCGACGTGCTCGGGCAGCTCCTCGGCGAGGTCGCCGAGCACCGTCTGCCAGTTGGCGGGCCGCTCGCCGAAGAAGCCCGTCACGTTCGCCTCGGCGACCGCGCGGAACTCCTCGCGCCGCTCGAACGAGACGAGGCGGCCCGTGCCGTGCAGCGCGCGCAGCAGCCACAGCGACAGCGCGCCCGAGCCCACGCCCGCCTCGACGACGGTGAGGTCGGGGTGGATGTCGGCGAAGCCGACGATGTGCGCGGCGTCCTTCGGGTAGATGATCGCGGCGCCGCGCGGCATCGACATGACGTAGTCGTGGAGCAGCGGGCGGATCGCGAGGTGCGGCGCATCCCCCACGTGCACGAGCGAGCCGTCGTCGACGCCGATGAGGTCGGCGTGCGGGAGCGCGCCGTGCTGGGTGCCGAAGGAGGCGCCCTCGGTGAGCACGATGGTGTGCATGCGCTGCTTCGGGCCGGTCAGCTGCACCACGTCGCCCCACTGGAAGGGGCCGGTCCTGCCCATCATGCGCGGGCCTTCCTGATCGCGGCCGCCACGTCGGCGGGGCTGCGCCCCTCGAGCGTCGGCCAGTGGACGATGCCGGGCACCTGCGAGACGTCGACCGCGTGCGGCACGCCGATCGTGGTCATGCCCGCGGCGAGGGCGCTCGCGGCGCCGGTGATGGAGTCCTCGATGGCGACGGAGCCGTCGGGCTCGACGCCCAGCAGCCTCGCCCCGAGGAGGTAGGGGTCGGGGTGCGGCTTGCCGCGCTCGCACTCGTCGCCGGCGACGGTCACGTCGAACGGGGATGCGCCGAGCCGCGCCGTGAGCGCGGCGTCGACGCGGTCGACGATGCGGCGGGTCGACATCGTGACGAGCGCGACGGGCACCTCGTGCTCGCGCAGCTGGCGCAGCAGCTCGAGGGCGCCGGGCCGCATCGGCAGGTCGTCGCCGAGCCCCGACAGCACCTCACCGACGAGCCGATCGACGATCGCGTCGGCGCTCATCGGCACGCCGCGCTCGATGAACGTGCGCGCTCCGTCCCAGAGGTCGACGCCCACGAGGGCCTCCGCATCCGCAGCCGTCCAGGCGATGCCGTGGTCGGCCGCGAGCCGGGCCTCCGAGGCCATCCAGACGGGCTCCGTGTCGATGAGGGTGCCGTCCATGTCGAACAGGACGGCGTCGAGCCGGGAGGTGGGGGCGGTCATCGCGCAAGCCTACCGACGCGACGGCACCGGCCCGTCCGGCCCGCCTCCGCCCCGACCCGGGATGGGACGTAGAGTGGGCGTTCGACATGAGGAGGTGCCCGTCGTGGCGCGAGGACCGATCGAGGGACGCATCATGGTCGTCGCCTTCGAGGGCTGGACCGACGCCGGCGATGCGGCGAGCGGCGCCGTGCGCCGGCTCATCGAGGCCTGCGAGCTCGAGGCGTTCGACGAGATCGAGCCCGACGAGTACGTCGACTTCGCGATGCACCGGCCCGTCGTCCGCACGCTCGAGGACGGCGCGCGGGCGCTCCAGTGGCCCGCGACGGTCGCCTACGCGCCGACGCGCCCCTCGACGCGCGAGCCGCTCGCCGCCGACGCCGGGCTCGACGTCTCGACCGGCAACGAGGGCGAGCTCTTCGCCGTCGTCGGCGCGGAGCCGAGCCGCAACTGGGCCGCCTACGCCGCAGAGTTCCTCGAGATCGCGCGCGGCTGCGAGGTCGACGCGATCGTCTTCGTCGGCGCGATGCTCGCCGACGTGCCGCACACGCGCCCGATCGCGACGTCGATCACGAGCGACAGCCGCGAGCTGCAGCAGCGGCTCGGCGTGCTGCAGAGCGAGTACGAGGGCCCCACGGGCATCATGACGGTGCTCTCGCTCGCCGCCCAGGACGCCGGCATCCAGACCGCGTCGCTCTGGGCGTCGGTGCCCCACTACGTGCACAACGCGCCGGCGCCGAAGGCCGTGATCGCGCTGCTCGACCGGCTCTCCGAGATGGTCGACGTCACGGTGCCGCTCGGCGACCTGCCCGAGCAGTCGGGCGAGTGGGAGCGCGGCATCGACGAGCTCACCGAGCGCGACGACGACATGCGCGCCTACATCGGCAAGCTCGAGGAGCAGCGCGACGCGGTCGAGAGCCCGGAGGCCTCCGGGGAGGCGATCGCGCACGAGTTCGAGCGCTTCCTGCGCGACCAGAACGGCAGGCCGCGTCCCGACCCGCGCGGCCCCGCGTCGGGCGACGAGCCCGACCGCGGCGACGACGCGCCGCCGGTCTAGGCGTCAGCGGCGCGCGACCGACCTGAGGTCGATGCCGAGCAGCGCGTCGATCGCCGCGAGGCTGCCCTCGTCGGCCGGGGCGCGCTGGATGAACGCGTCGACCGCCTGGAGCGCCGCGGGGGTGCTGAGGTCGTCGTGCAGCGTCACGCGCAGCCACGGCACGACGCTCTCGGCGAGCGACGGGTCGTCGTCGGGCGTCGTCGACCACTCGAGCCAGCGGTCGAGCCGCTGCTCTGCGGCCTCGAGCTGGTCGTCGGTCCACTCCCAGTCCTCGCGCCAGTGGTGCGCGAGGAGCGCGAGCCGCACCGCTGCGGGCCGCGCGCCCTGCTGCAGCAGCCGCGAGACGAGCACGAGGTTGCCGAGCGACTTCGACATCTTCTCGCCCTCGTAGGCGACGAGCCCGGCGTTCAGCCGCACGTCGCTGAACATGCGGGCGCCGAGCGCGAGCGCGTGGTGCCCCTGCATCTCCTGGTGCGGGAAGCGCAGGTCGCGCCCGCCGGCGGCGACGGTGAAGGGCGTGTGGAGCTCCTGCATCGCGATCACCGTGCACTCGACGTGCCAGCCGGGGCGGCCGCGGCCGAGGACGGAGTCCCACGCGGGCTCCCCCGGCCGCTCGGCGCGCCACAGCAGCGGGTCGAGCGGCGAGCGCTTGCCCGGCCGATCCGGGTCGCCGCCGAACTCGCGGGTGAGCTCGAGCATCTCGTCGGCGCCCGTGCGGCTGCCGAAGCCCATCGGGAACTGCCGCTGCCGCGTGGTGTCGAACAGCACGTCCTCCCCCAGCGGCGTGCCGTCCTCGCCGACCGCCGGCAGCGCGTAGGCGTCGCCGGTGTCGAGCATCCGCCGCACCGCGTCGGCGATGGGCTGGATGCGCTCGGTCACGGCGACCCACGAGTCGGGCGGCAGGATGCGCAGCGCCTCCATGTCGTCGCGGAAGAGCTGCTGCTGGCGCTCGGCGAGCTCGCGCCAGTCGACCCCGTCGCGCGCGGCCCGCTCGAGCAGCGGGTCGTCGACGTCGGTCGAGTTCATCGCGGTGCGCACGTCGAGCCCGGCGTCGAGCCAGACGCGCGTGAGCGTGTCGAACGCGAGGTAGGTGAAGGCGTGGCCGAGGTGCGTGGCGTCGTACGGCGTGATGCCGCACGTGTACATGGATGCGACGGGGCCGGCGGGCACGATGGCCCGGCCGTCGCGGCGCACGTCGTGCACGCTCGGCCGCTCGCCCGCGCCGTGGCCGAGGCGGTCGAGGTCGGGGACGCCGGGGCGCTGCCAGGAGCGCATCAGCCGGCCTCGATCCAGCCGGCGGCGAGCGCGACGAGCAGCACGGTGCCGAGCGCGATGCGGTAGACGACGAACGGCAGGAACGAGCGGCGCGAGATCCAGTCCATGAGCAGCTTGATCACCGCGATGCCGACGACGAACGCGACGACGGTCGCGGCGATCGTCGGTCCCCAGCCGAGCCCGACCGACGACGGCTCCGAGACCGCCTGCATCGTCTCGTAGATGCCGGCGCCGAAGACGGCGGGCACCGCGAGGAAGAACGCGTACTTCGCCGCGGCCGGCCGCTCGTAGCCGAGGGCGCGGCCCATGCTCGTCGTCGCGCCCGAGCGCGAGACGCCGGGGATGAGCGCGAGCACCTGCGCGAGCCCGATGAGGAGCCCGTCGCGGTAGGTGGTGGTCTCGAGCGTCTTCACCCGCTTGCCGAGCATGTCGCACAGGCCCAGGATCACGCCGAAGACGATGAGCACCGTCGCGGTGATCCAGAGCGAGCGCCACTGGTCGCGGATGAGGTCCTGGAACAGCACGCCGGCGACCACGATCGGCACGGTGCCGATGATGACGAGCCAGCCCATCTTCACGTCGGGGTCGTCCTTCGGCACGCGGCCGGAGAAGGAGCCGAACCACTTCCCGATGATGCGGGAGATGTCGCGCCAGAAGAAGATCACCACGGCGAGCTCGGTGCCGATCTGCGTGATGGCGGTGAAGGTGGCGCCCGGATCCTCGGCGCTGGGCAGGAACAGCCCGGCGATGCGCAGGTGCGCGCTCGAGGAGATGGGCAGGAACTCGGTCGCCCCCTGGAGGGCGCCGAGCAGGATCGCGATCAGCCAGTCCATGGTCCTCAGTAGGTCAGCAGCAGGTCTTCGAGCACGTCGGTGCCGAAGTCGAGGGCGTCGAGCGGCACGCGCTCGTCGACGCCGTGGAACATGGCGGCGAAGTCGAGCTCCGGGGTGAGCCGCAGCGGCGCGAAGCCGTAGCCGGCGATGCCGAGCTCCGAGAGCGCCTTGTTGTCGGTGCCGCCCGAGAGCATGTACGGCAGCACCGGGGCGTCGGGGTCGTGGCGGCCGAGGCTCGCCGTCATCGCCTCGACGAGCGCGCCGCCGAAGGGGTGCTCGATGCCGACGTCGCCGTGCACGAGCTCGATCTCGATCTCGTCGCCGACGAGCGCCTGGATCGCGTCGATCGCCTCTCGCTCGCGGCCGGGCAGCGGCCGCACGTCGATGCGCGCCTCGGCGACCGAGGGGATCACGTTGTGCTTGTAGCCCGCGTCGAGCATCGTCGGGTTGGCGGTGTGGCGCAGGCTCGACCGCAGGAAGCGCGAGATCGTGCCGGTGCGCTCGGCGACCGCGTCGGGGTCGTCGGCCGGAGTGCCGAGCAGCTCGGCGATGCGGGCGATGAGCTCGCGCGTCGTGTCGGTGAGCTCGACCGGGAACTCGTGGGCGCCGACCGCGGCCACCGCGGCGGCGAGCTTCGTGACGGCGTTGTCGCGCATGTGCTGCGAGCCGTGCGCCGCGGTGCCGCGCGCCCGCAGCAGGATCCACTGCAGCGCCTTCTCGCCCGTCTGCAGCAGGTACGCGCGCTGCCCGGCGATCTCGACCGAGTAGCCGCCGACCTCGCTGATCGCCTCCGTGGCGCCGGCGAAGACCTCGGGGTGGTTGCGCACCATCCACTGCGACCCGAAGATGCCGCCGGCCTCCTCGTCGGCGAAGAACGCGAGCACGAGGCCCCGGCGCGGGCGCCGGCCCGAGGCGAGGATGCGCTCCACGGCCGCGAGGATCATCGCGTCCATCTGCTTCATGTCGACGGCGCCGCGGCCCCAGAGCAGCCCGTCGCGGATCTCGCCCGCGAACGGGTCGACGCTCCACTCGGCGGCGTCCGCGGGCACGACGTCGAGGTGCCCGTGCACCACGAGCAGCGGCAGCGAGGGGTCGCTGCCCTCGATGCGGGCGATCACGGTGGCGCGGCCGGGGGCTGCCTCGAAGGTCTCGCTCGCCACGCCCATCGACGCGAGCACGTCGGTGACGTACGCCGCCGCATCCGCCTCTCCGGACGAGCGGCCGCCGCCCCAGTTCTGGGTGTCGAAGCGGATGAGGTCCCTCGCGAGCTGCACGGTGCGGGTCGTCTGGTCGGTCACCAGCCAAGGCTAGCCGCCGCCGTCGGTCATCCCTGCCCGCTGGGCCGTGCTAGAGTCATCTCTCGGTCCACCAAGTGGTCCGACACCTTGCGCGGGTGGCGGAAATGGCAGACGCGCTAGCTTGAGGTGCTAGTGCCCGTATTAGGGCGTGGGGGTTCAAGTCCCCCCTCGCGCACAGACAGAGGCCCGGAGCTCATCGCTCCGGGCCTCTGCCCGTTCCTGCCGGCGGATGCGCGCGCGGATGCGGGCCATGGTGCCGCCCAGGCGGCCGGGCTACGGTGCTCCCATGGCATCCGTCTTCGACTCCATCCGCAGGACCGGCTTCCGCCGCGGCCCCTCCCGCCTCCTCGCCGGCATCTGCGGCGGCATCGCCGCGCAGCTGCGCGTCAACGTCTGGATCGTCCGGCTCGTCATGCTCGTGCTGTTCGCGCTGCCGGTGCTCGGCTGGGGCCTGTACCTCGTGGTCTGGGCGCTCACGCCCAACCAGTCGGGGTCGATCCCGCTCGAGCGGTGGCTCGGCCGCCGCTGAGCCACGCCGCCCGGCGGCGCTAGTCGCCGCCGGAGGGCCCGGTGTCGTCGCGCTTGCGCTCGCGCCGCAGCATGCTCGCCGGGGCGACCGCCGCTGCGCCGAAGCGATCGTGCACGGCGTCCATCGCGCGCTCCGCGCTCCCCCACGTGGCCGTGTCGTCCCACAGGAGGCCGTGGTCGGCGGCGTCCTGCACCGAGCTCGCGCGCACGCCGAGGAGCCGCACGGGCGGCAGCCCGCCGAGCGCGTCGAGCAACGACCACGCCGTCTCGACCAGCACGCGCGTCACATCCGTCGGCTCGGGCAGCGTGCGGGAGCGCGTGATGGTGCGGAAGTCGTGGAAGCGCACCGTGAGCGTCACGGTGCGCGCCTGCACGCCGGCGTCGCGCAGCCGCCGGCCGACGCCGGTCGCGAGCCGCAGGATCTCGCCCTGGAGCTCGGCCTGCGCGGTCACGTCGTGCGAGAACGTGTGGTTGTGCCCGAAGGTCTTCTCGTGCGGGCGCTCGCGCACCTCTCGCGGATCGCGCGCCCAGGCGAGGTCGTGCAGGTGCCTGCCGGTCGCCTCGCCGAACCAGGCCATGAGCCGCTCGAGCGGCGTCGCCGCGACGTCGCCGACCGTGTGCAGTCCGTAGCGGGCGAGCCGCTCCTGCTGCTTCGGTCCGACGCCCCACAGCGCCGACACGGGCTGCGGGTGCAGGAAGCCGAGCACGGCGTCGTCGGGCACGACGAGCAGCCCGTCGGGCTTGGCGCGCGAGGAGGCGAGCTTGGCGATGTGCTTCGTGCCCGCGGCGCCGACGGAGGCGACGAGGCCGGTCTCGGCGCGCACGCGCTCGCGCAGCGCGGCGCCGATGCGGTTCGCACCGCCGGAGAGCCGCCGCAGGCCCGCGATGCCGACGAACGCCTCGTCGATGCCGAGCCGCTCGACCTCGGGAGAGACGTCGTCGAGGATGCCCATCACCTGGCTCGAGAGGCGCTGGTACAGCCGGAAGTCGGGCTCGAGGATGATCGCGCGCGGGCACAGCTGGCGGGCGCGGGCCATCGGCATCGCCGAGTGCACGCCGTACCTGCGGGCCTCGTAGGTCGCGGCCGTGACGACGGAGCGGCTCGAGTCGTGGCCGATCACCACCGGGAGGCCGACGAGGTCGGGGCGGGCGAGCAGCGACGCGGAGGCGAAGAACGCGTCGAGGTCGACGTGGAGGATCGTCGCGGTCGTGTCGTCGACCTCGGGCCCCGACACGAGGCGGTTCGAGCCGTCCTGCTTGCTCACTCCCCCATCGTCCCACGCGCCGCCCACGCGGCCTGCGGCGAGCGGCGGGAGCAGGCAGGATGGGAGGCATGCAGCACGCCGGCATGGAGCATCCGTACACCCGCTACGTCGCCCTCGGCGACAGCTTCACGGAGGGCGTCGGCGACGAGGAGCCCGACCTGCCCAACGGCGTGCGCGGCTGGGCGGACCGCGTCGCCGAGGAGCTCGCGCGCACCCGCCCCGACTTCGCCTACGCCAACCTCGCGATCCGCGGGCGGCTGCTCGGGCAGATCGTCGACGAGCAGCTCGAGCCCGCCATCGCGCTCGAGCCCGACCTCGTCACCATCTCGGCCGGCGGCAACGACCTCATCCGGCCCGGCGGCGACCCCGACCTGCTCGCAGCCCGGCTCGACGAGGTCGTGGGGCGCCTGCGCGCGACCGGCGCCGAGGTCGTGCTCTTCAACGGCCCCGACATCGCGATGACGCCCGTGCTGCGCTCCATCCGCGGCAAGGTCGGCATCTACAACGCCAACCTCTTCGGCGTCGCCGCGAAGCACGGCGCGATCGTCGCCGACATGTGGTCGGCCCGGCACCTGCAGCAGCCGCAGATGTGGGCGCCCGACCGGCTCCACTTCTCCCCCTACGGCCACCACGCGATCGCGATGCTCGTGCTCGACGCGCTCGGCGTGCACCACGACCTCACCGCCACGGAGCCCGAGCCGCTGCCGGCGCGCAACTGGCAGCGCATGCGCCTCGACGACCTGCACTGGGCGCGCGAGCACCTCGCGCCGTGGGTCGTGCGGCGGCTGCGCGGGCAGTCGTCGGGCGACGCGATCCTGCCGAAGCGGCCGGTGCCGGGGCCGGTGCGGCCGGCCGAGCCGATCGACGGCTGAGGCGATGCGTCGCCGGGACGACGGCCGGCTCAGTCGAAGTACCAGCCCACGACGTCGACCGGATGCGTGAGGCGCCACGCGAGGTCGGGTGCGGCGAGCATGCCGTCGGCCCGCACCGGCGTGCTCGACGTCTCGCCGTCGTGGTCGGTGAGCGACGCCTGCCCCACCTCTGAGCGCGGGGCGCCCGGCTCGACCGCGCCCGCCTCGGCGGTCGCGGTCGGCTGCTGCGCGCCGAAGACGTCGGCGTCGAGGTCGCTGAGGGTCGACGCGGTCGTGGTCGCGCCCCACGGCGCCCGGAACTCGGCGACGACGGTGCCGGCGGGCACGATCGTGCGCCGCTGGAAGTCGTCCCAGAGGCTGTCGAGCAGGGTGAGCATCGCCTCGTCGGTCTCGTCAGCGGCGATCGTGCCCATCACGACCGCGACGATGCGGCGCGGCTCGCCGTCGACGACGCGCTCGGCCGTGACGAAGAGGTTGCGCCCCCAGACCTTGAGGGTGCCGGTCTTGCCGCCGTCGACGAAGCCCTCGCCGAGGATGCGGTTGGTGCTCGGCGCGATGCCGATGCCCGGGATCGCCACCTCCTCGAGCTGCAGCGTGGCGAGCACGACCGGGTCGGCGACGGCGAGCAGCCCGATGCGGGTGAGGTCGGCGGCGCTCGAGACGCTCCGGGCGGAGAGCCCGATGGGATCGGCGAGCGACGTCTGCTCGAGCCCGTGCCGCTCGGCCCACGCGGCCGACGCATCGAGGAACGCGTCGATCGAGCCGAAGCCCCAGTTCGCGAGCGACCACGCGGCGTTGCCGGCGGAGTCGACGAGCGCCCACTCCATGAGGTCGCGCTGCGTGACGACCATGCCGTCGTAGACGGGCGCGATGGGCGCGTTGTCGGCGAGCGCCTCGCCGAGCGCGACGAGGTCGGGCCGGCCGAGCGTGATCTCGGCGCCGCGGTCGTCGCCCTCGATCGGGTGCGCGTCGAGCACGACGAGCACGGTGACGAGCTTCGTGATGCTCGCCATCGGGTGCGCCTGGTCGCTGCCCCACGCCTCGGCGGCGCCGTCGACGCCGACGACGGCGTAGCCGGCGGCTCGCGCCGTCTCGGGCCACGCGACCGACGCGGCGCCGGGCTCCGCGGCCTCGATCGGCACGGGCGTCGCGGCGACGGCGGGCGGCGGCGCGAAGGCGAGCGCGACGCCGAGGATCGCGGCCGCCGCCAGCAGCGCGACGACGAGCGCGCGCACGAGCACGACGAGCGGATGCGGCCGGCTGGCCCGTTGGGAGGCGGCGGTGACCGCGCGGTGCGTCATCGCAGCGCCCACATCGCCACCGCCGCGGAGGCCGCGACGTTGAGCGAGTCGACGCCGTGGTGCATCGGGATGCGCACGACCCGGTCGGCGGCGGCGATCGCGCGCCGCGACAGGCCCGGCCCCTCGGAGCCGAAGACGAGCGCGACCCGGTCGGCGGGTGCGAGCGCGTACTCGGCGAGGTCGACCGCGTCGTCGGCGAGCGCCATCGCGACCACCTCGAAGCCGGCATCGCGGAAGACCGGCATCGCGGTCTCGAGCGCGTCGATGCGGGTCCATGGCACCTGGAGCACCGTGCCCATCGAGACGCGCACGCTGCGGCGGTACAGCGGGTCGGCGCACGTGCCGGTGACGAGCACCGCGTCGGCACCGATGCCGGCGACGGAGCGGAACGCGGCGCCCACGTTCGTGTGGTCGACGAGCCCGTCGAGCACGACGACGCGACGTGCGCTCGCGAGCAGCGCCGACGCATCCGGCAGCACGGGCCGCTGCATGGCGGCGAGCGCGCCGCGGTGCAGGTGGAACCCGGTGAGCCGCTCGAGCACGGGCTCCTCGCCGACGAACACCGGCACGTCGCGGTCGGCGACGAGCTCCTCGACCTCCGGAAGCCAACGGGGCGCGACGAGCACCGAGCGCGGCTCGTGGCCGGCGCGGAGCGCGCGGGCGAGCACGGTCTGCGACTCGGCGATGTAGAGGCCCCGCTCGGGCTCCGTGCGGCGACGGAGCGCGACGTCGGTGAGCCCCACGTAGTCGTGCAGGCGGGGGTCGTCGAGGGAGTCGATCGCGATGACCTGCATGTGCCGCCGACCTCCTCCGCCGGTCGCCAAGCCTACCGGCGACTACGGTGGGGACCGTGCTCGACACCGCCATCGACCTGCTCCGCGGCCGCCGCATCGCGGTGCTCACGGGCGCGGGCATCTCGACCGACTCCGGCATCCCCGACTACCGGGGCGAGGGCGCTCCGCGCCGCACGCCGATGGTGTTCGACACCTTCCTGAGCAGCGAGGACGCCCGCCGGCGCTACTGGGCCGGCAGCCACCTGGGCTGGCGCAGCTTCGCGTCGGTGCACCCGAACGACGGCCACCGGGCGCTCGCGCACATGGAGGAGGCGGGCCTCATCACCGGCATCGCCACCCAGAACGTCGACGACCTGCACGAGCGGGCCGGCTCGGCCAACGTCACGCACGTGCACGGGCGGCTGCACACCGTGTCGTGCCTGCGCTGCGGGCGCACCTTCGACCGGCACCGCATCGCCGACGAGATCGAGCGGCTCAACCCCTGGATCGCGATGCCCGAGCAGGTGCGGCTGCAGCCCGACGGCGACGTCGAGATCGACGCGTCGCAGGAGTTCGAGGTGCCGTCGTGCCCCGTGTGCGGCGGCATGCTGAAGCCCGACGTCGTCTTCTTCGGCGAGACCGTGCCGCCGCAGGTGTTCGCCGAGGCGCGCGACATCATCGCCGCGGGCGACGCGGTGCTCGTCGCCGGCTCGTCGCTCGTGGTGAACTCCGGCACGCGGCTGCTCGAGGTCGCCCGCCGCGCCGACGTGCCGATCGTGATCGTGAACCGCGGCGAGACGCGCTGGGACGCGCGCTCGGCGGTGCGCGTCGAGGGCGGCACGAGCGAGACGCTGTCGGCGATCGCCGACGCCCTCATCGCACCTTTTTAACGCCTCGCCTCGGCCGCGATCCGCTCCAGGAACGCGCCCAGCCGCACCGCCGACTCGCGCCAGGTGTGCTTCGCCGCCTGGGCGAGCGAGGCGCGCGAGACGGCCGCCCACTCCCCCTCGAGCGCCCGCACGGCGCGGGCGAGCGCATCCGCGTCCCCGACCGGGAAGAAGCGCGCGGCGTCGCCGCCGATCTCGCGGAAGATCTCGGTGTCGGCGATCACCGCGGGCACGCCGAGGCTCATCGCCTCGAGCACCGGGATGCCGAAGCCCTCGTCGCGGGACGCGTGCACGAAGGCGGTGGCGCTGCGCAGCAGGTCGGCGTAGTCGGCGTCCGAGATGCCGTCGTGGAAGACGAGGGATGCGCCGGGCGCGAGCGCGGTCAGGCGCGCGCGGGTGGCGGGGTCGACGCGGCTGCACAGGTGCAGCTCGTGCCCGGGCAGCAGCGCGGCCGCCCGCACGAGCGTCTCGACGTCCTTGTAGGGCATGAACGAGCCCATGTAGACGAGCCGCCGCGTGGGCGGCTGCTCGTGCGCGACGGGCGCCCCGAGCGACGAGGGCGCGTTGCCGACCACCGCGACGGGCCGCCGCGTGAGGCGGTGGCGCTCGAGCAGCCGGCGGGTCGTCTCGGAGATCGTGACGACGCCGTCGACGGCGTTCAGCAGCATCCGCTGCGGCGCGAACGACAGGTGGTAGAGCCGCCACAGCCCCCGCACGAGCGGCGACTGGTCGCGCGGCGGCGTGCGGTGGCGGTAGTAGATGAGGTCGTGCACGGTCGTCACGAGCGGCCAGGCCCGCCCGAGCGAGCCGATCGTCTGCATGGGCGAGAAGGCGATGTCGGCGGGCACGCGCCGCAGCCGCCAGGCGGTGAGCGGCTCGAGCACGCCGGCCGGCGACGGCCCCAGCAGGTGCGGCAGCGCCGGCAGCATGCGCAGCTGGCGCTCGTCGCTCACGAGCATCGTCACGTCGTGGTCGCGCGCGAGCTCGCGCACGAGCTCGGCCGAGTAGCGGGAGATGCCGTCGTGGTGCTCGAGGCGCACGTAGCGGCAGTCGAAGAGGATGCGCACGCGGCTACCGCGCCTCGGCGAGGAAGCGGCGGATGATCGCGGCGGCCTCGCGGGGCTGCTCGTAGTGCACGAGGTGGCCGACGCCGTGCAGCACCGACAGCCGCGCGTCGCGGAAGCGGGTGCGGAGTCGGTGCTGCTCGGCGATGGGGGTGATGTCGTCGCGGTCGGCGGCGATCAGCTGCACCGGCTGCGCGATGCGGTGCGCGACCTCGCCGACCGTGTGGCGGATCGAGGCGTCGAAGGCCTCGAGCACCGAGCGGCGCGAGGCGTAGCGCGAGAAGTAGCGGTCGTGCTGGTCGTGGATCCAGCGCTTCAGCCGGCGGTCGCGCGTCTTCGCCATGAAGGCGCTCATGCCGCGCACGATCGGCGGCGCACCGAGCAGCGCGAGCCCCGCGCGCTCGGGGAGCGCCGCGGCGGCGCGGTAGTAGCCGAGGGCGAGGAGCGACCCGAGCCGGTCGCCGCCCTCGAGCGCAGGCGTCGCGATCGGGTTGACGAGCACGATGCGCGGGGCCTCGATGCCGCCGGCCGCGGCGTGCGCGACGACGATGGAGCCGAAGGAGTGGCCGAGCACCGCGGCGCCGGGCGCCACGACGGCGACGAGCGCACGCAGCCACGCGGCGTACGCGTCGATCGTGGCGTGCGGGAGCGCATCCGACTCCCCGAACCCGGGCAGGTCGGGCACGATCGTGCGCATGCCCGGCAGGTGGGCGACGATCGGCTCGAGCCCGTGGTGGTCGCCCCGGAACCCATGCACCAGCACGAGCGGCGGGGCGGCGGGGTCGCCGTACTCGAAGACCGCGGTGCGCGTGCCGTCGACCACCGCGTCGTACCGGCGCTGCGGCAGCGCATCGAGCAGCGCGGCGTACGGGGACTCGATCGGCACCCGCCGAGCCTACCGGCGGGTGTGGGCGGCCGCGGCTACCGTGGGCGCATGGTCGGAACGAACGTGCAGCAGCTCCCCCTCCCGGTCGAGCGGGCGACGGCCGAGCCGGTCGCGGCGTCGGCCGGGCAGCCGGTCGCGGCTGCGCCGCACCTCCACCGCCCGATCCTCGCCGTGAGCCCCCACGCACCCGACCGCTGGATCGACCGACTGGTGGTCTTCGACCTCGAGACGACCGGCGTCGACCCGTCCGAGGCGCGCATCGTCACCGCGTACGTCGGCGTACTGGATGCGTCGGGCGCGGTCGTCGAGGAGCGCTCCTGGATCGTCGACCCCGGCATCGAGATCCCCGAGGGATCGGTCGCCGTGCACGGCATCACCACCGAGCGCGCCCGCGCCGAGGGCGCCCAGGCGGCGGTGGCGGTCTGCGAGATCCGCGACGTGCTGGCCGGCTACTGGGCGCAGGGGCTCGCGGTGTGCGCGTTCAACGCCGCCTACGACATCTCGCTGCTCGACGCCGAGTGCCGCCGGCACGGCCACGAGCCGCTCGCCGCGATGCCGGTGATCGACCCGATGGTGCTCGACAAGCAGCTCGACCGGTTCCGCCGCGGCAAGCGGACGCTCACCGTCGCGAGCGAGGTGTACGGCGTCGAGCTGCTCGACGCGCACGACGCGAGCGCCGACGCGATCGCCGCCGGCCGCATCGCGCAGGCGATGGCGATGCGGTTCCCCGAGCTGCGCATCGACCCGATCTCGCTGCACGAGCTGACGGCCGGCTGGGCCGACGAGCAGGCCGCGGGCTTCGAGGAGTACCGCCGCCGCACCGACCCCTCCTTCAGCGCCGGGCGCGGCTGGCCGCTGCGGTCCTGAGCCGGTGCGAGAGGCTGAGAGGCCGCTGCCGGTCGCGCCGCTCATCGTGCCGGTACTCGCCGGCGACGCGGTCGTGCTCCGCCCGTTCGAGCATGGCGACATCGATGCCGTGCTCGATGCATCGCTCGACCCCCTGATCCCGCGGATCACGACCGTGCCGGCGTACGCGGATCCCGACGGTGCAGCGGCCTTCATCGCCCGCCAGCACGAGCGCGCCGCGACGGCGACCGGCTGGTCCTTCGCGATCGCGGCGCACGGTGAGTGCGTCGGCCAGATCGGGCTGTGGCCCCGCGACCTCGACCACGGCCGCGCGAGCATCGGCTATTGGATCAGGCCGAGCCGCCGCCATCGCGGTCACGCGGCCGACGCGCTGCGCACGCTCACGGACCGGGCGTTCGAGCTGCCTGCGGTGGAGCGCCTGCAGCTGTACATCGAGCCCGCGAACATCGGGTCCTGGCGCACCGCTGAGCGCGCGGGCTACGAGCGCGAGGGCCTGCTCCGCTCGTGGGAGCGCGTCGGCGACGAGCGTCGCGACATGCTGATGTACGCGAAGACGCGCGCGGAGCGCAGGGCGTAGCAGCCGCGGTGTCGAGCGACCATGTCAGTGGCCGGGTGTTGTCTTGCTGCATGGAGGGCTTCGGCATCGACGCGGAGGAGTACATCGCCGCCGTGCGCGCGGGCGCCATCGACCCGCAGGGCGCGACGGCGCTCGAGCTCGAGGCATCGCTGGAGGCCTTCGACCGCGAGTGGCGGGAGCGGCTCCTCGCGCTCTCCGATGCCGAGGTCGACGAGCTCGCGCGCTCCGGCTCGCCGCTGCCGCCCATGACGACGGTGGTCGAGGGCGCGGCCGAGCAGCAGCTGCGCCTCGACGCCGAGTTCGCGGGCCGCATGCGGGCACTCGAGCAGCAGTCGGCGCGCATCGAGGGCGAGCGCCGGGCGCTCATGGCCCAGCACCTGCAGCGCGCGCTCGACGACGGGCGCGACTCGGGTGTCGCGATCCGCGAGCTCGCCTCGCTCGCGGCGGTCGAGCTGCGCGTGTCGCACCGCGGGCTCGAGCGCCGCATGACCGAGGCCTGGCAGCTCGTGCGCGAGCTGCCGGCGGCGCACGAGTCCGCCGCCGCAGGTCGCATCACCGTCGGCCACCTGCGCGTGATCGAGGCCGAGACGCGCGCGGTGCGGCTCGACCCCGCGATCGAGCCCCACGAGCGCGAGGCGGTCGAGGCCGAGCTCGTGCGCATCGCCGAGACCACGACTCCCGGTCGGCTCCGCGCTCGCGCGAAGCGCGCGGTGCAGCGGGTGCTGACGGCGCCCCTCCAGCAGCGGCACGACGTCGCGCGCGAGCGGCGGGCGGTCGAGCTCCACGACCGCGGCGACGGCATGTGCGACCTCGTCGCGCACATCCCCGCCGCGCTCGGCGCGGGCATCCTCGACCGCCTCACCCAGGCGGCGCGCGGCAAGCCGAAGGACGACCCGCGCACCGCCGACCAGTTCCGGGCCGACGCGCTGTGCGAGGTGCTGCTCGTGGGCGTCGTCCCCGACGACGCGCACGGCGTCTCGCCGCTGCGCGCCCACGTCGCGATCACGATCCCGGCCACCGAGCTGCTGCGCGACGAGGGCGCGCCGCACCTGCCCTTCCCGGCGGCGCTCGACGGGCGGATCCTCGTCGACCGCGCCACCGCCCGGTGGCTCGCCGGCGGCGCGAGCGCCTGGGAGCGCCTGTTCACCGACCCGGTCACGGGCGTGGCCAGCACGGTCGACACCTACCGCCCGAGCGCCGCGCAGCGGAGGTGGCTGCTCGCGCGCGACGGCGGCTGCCGATTCCCGCTCTGCGCGGCCGCCGGCATGCGCGCCGACCTCGACCACACCCTCGACTGGGCCAGGGGCGGCGCCACGAGCCTCGACAACCTGGCCACGCTGTGCCGCGGAGACCACGTGCTGAAGCACGCCTCCGGCTGGCGCATGCGCCAGCTCGGCCACGGCGTCATCGAGTGGACGACACCGCTCGGCGCGACGCTCGTCGACGAGCCCGTGCCCGTCGGACCGACGTTCGCCGACCTGCGGGCCGCAGCGCCGCCCGGCGAGCCGGCACCGCCGCCGGACGACTGGTGGAGCGCGCGGGTCGAGCCGGATCCGGAGCTGCTGCGCTACGTGCGCGGGCAGTCGACAGGCATGCGCTGGGAGCGCGGCCTCGCTCCGCCGCGCGTGTCTTGACGGCTGGAGCCGTCCGCTGGCATGACGAAGGGCGACGAGCCGAAGCCCGTCGCCCTGCGTGTCAGGCGCTGCGCGCCAGAGATGTCGCTGATGCGATCAGCCGCCGAAGCCCTTGTAGCGGTTCTTGAACTTCTCGACGCGGCCGGCGGAGTCCATGATGCGCTGCTTGCCCGTGTAGAACGGGTGCGAGGCGCTCGAGATCTCGACGTCGATGACGGGGTACGTCTCACCGTCCAGCTCGATCGTCTTGTCGCTGGTGATCGTCGAGCGCGTGAGGAACGTCTCGCCCGAGGCGAGGTCGCGGAACACGATCGGCTGGTAGTCGGGGTGGATCTCGGTCTTCATGGTCGTCCTTGGTGTCGCTCGAGCGCGGAAAGTCCTTCGGCCAACGTGCGGGCCGACTGACGAGTATATCAGGTGGTCGGGGTGCGGGCGAGCCTCAGCGCGTCGCGCGAGCGGCCCACCGGCCACCCTCGTGGGCGATCTCGAGCGGCAGCCCGAAGGTCTCGGTGAGGTGCGCATCCGTCAGCACGTCCTCGAGCGGCCCGGCCGCGACGACGCGGCCCTCGCGCAGCAGCATGCCGTGCGTGAAGCCCGGCGGGATCTCCTCGACGTGGTGCGTCACCATGATGATCGCGGGCGCGAGCGGGCTCGACGCGTACTCCTCGAGCGACTGCAGCAGCGACTCGCGCGCACCGAGGTCGAGGCTGCCCGCCGGCTCGTCGAGCAGCATGAGCTCGGGGTCGGTCATCACCGCTCGCGCGATCTGCACGCGCTTGCGCTCGCCGTCGGAGAGCGTGCCGAAGGTGCGGGTCGAGAGGCCCGTGAGGTCCCACGCGTCCATCACCTCGGCCGCTCGCTCGAGGTCGAACGACTCGTAGCGCTCGCGCCAGCGGCCCGTCACCGCGTAGGCGGCCGTGAGCACGACGTCGCCGACGCGCTCGGTCGCGGGGATCTGTCGCGCGAGCCCCGTGGCTGCGAGCCCGATGCGGGTGCGCAGCTCGAAGACGTCGACGCCGCCGACCCGCTCCCCCAGCACGTGCGCCGTGCCGGAGGTCGGATGCGCCGTGGCGGCCGCGATCTGCAGGATCGTCGACTTGCCCGCGCCGTTGGGCCCCAGGATCACCCAGCGGTCGGCCTCGTCGACCGTCCAGGAGAGCTGATCGAGGATGCGGTTGCCGCCACGGACGAACGAGACGTCGTGGAGCTCGAGGACGCTGGCCATGGGAGCGAGCCTACCGAGCGCGCTCGGCGATCACCGCCGCGTAGACCTCGCGCGTCTGCTCGGCGATGCGCCCCCAGTCGAAGTGCTCGGCGGCGCGCCGGCGGCCCGCCTCGCCCATGCGGCGCGCGGCCTCGGGGTCGGCGACCATGCGGGTGAGCGCGTCCGCCAGGTCGGCGACGTAGCGATCGGGATCCGTGGGCGTGCCGGTGCCGTCCTGCACCTGGTCGATCGGCACGAGGAAGCCGGTGACGCCGTCGTCGATGACCTCGGGGATGCCGCCGGTCGCCGACCCGACGACGGGTGCGCCGCACGCCATCGCCTCGAGGTTCACGATGCCGAGCGGCTCGTAGACACTCGGGCAGACGAAGGTCGTCGCGTGCGTGAGCAGCACCCGCAGGTCGTCGCGCGGCAGCACCTCGTCGATCCACACGACGCCCTCGCGGGTCTGCTGCAGCTCCTGCACCAGGCCCTTCACCTCGGCCATGATCTCGGGCGTGTCGGGCGCGCCGGCGCACAGGATCAGCTGCACGTCCTCCGGCAGCGCCGCGGCGGCGCGCAGCAGGTGCGGCAGCCCCTTCTGCCGCGTGATGCGCCCGACGAAGACGACCGAGGGCCGGTCCGGGTCGAGGCCCAGCTCGCGGGCGCGGTCGGGATCGACGTTCGGCGCCCAGCCGTCGAGGTCGATGCCGTTGTAGATCGTGACGACCTTCTCCGGGTCGAGCGCGGGGTAGGAGCGCAGGATGTCGGCGCGCATGCCGTTCGACACCGCGATCACGCGGTCGGCCGCCTCGTACGCGCGGCGCTCGATGTCGCTCGAGATGCGGTAGCCGCCGCCGAGCTGCTCGGCCTTCCACGGCCGCAGCGGCTCGAGCGAGTGCGCGCTCACCACGTGCGGGATCCCGTGCAGCTCCTGCGCGAGCCTGCCCGCCTCGTTCGCGTACCAGGTGTGCGAGTGCACGATGTCGGAGCCGGCGACCGCGTCCGCGATCTGCAGGTCGACCGCGAGCGTCTGCAGCGCCCCGTTGGCGTCGGCGAGCTCGGCCGGCACGTCGTAGGCGGTCGTGTCCGCCTCGTCGCGCGGCTGCCCGAAGCAGCGCACCTGCACCTCGATCGAGCGCCGCAGCGCCTTCACGAGCTCGGTGACGTGCACGCCGGCGCCTCCGTAGATGGCCGGCGGGTACTCCTTGGTGACCAGGTCGACGCGCATGGCATCACAGTACGCGAGCGCCCCCGTGCGGCGGCGCGCTCCCTGGTGGCGACCAGGGCGGGCGCATAGGGTGACGACATGGACAAGAAGGTCTTCGGGATCGTGCTCGCCGGCGGCGAAGGGAAGCGGCTGATGCCGCTGACGGCGGACCGCGCCAAGCCCGCCGTCCCGTTCGGCGGCGCGTACCGCCTGATCGACTTCGCGATCTCGAACCTCATCAACTCGAGCCTGCGGCAGATCGTCGTGCTGACGCAGTACAAGTCGCACTCGCTCGACCGCCACGTATCACAGGTGTGGCGCATGTCGTCGATGCTGAACTCCTACGTCACCTCGGTGCCCGCCCAGCAGCGCACCGGCAAGCACTGGTTCGCCGGCTCCGCCGACGCGATCTTCCAGTCGCTCAACCTCATCGCCGACGAGAAGCCTGACATCGTCGTCGTGGTCGGCGCCGATCACGTCTACCGCATGGACTTCCGCGACATGATCGACGCGCACATCGCCTCCGGCGCGCGCGCCACCGTCGCCGGCATCCGCCAGCCGCTCGAGCTCGCCAACCAGTTCGGCGTCATCGAGGAGGACGCCGACCGGCCCGGCATCATCCGCGCCTTCCACGAGAAGCCCGCCGACGCATCCGGCCTCGTCGTCGCCCCCGGCGAGGTGCTCGCCTCGATGGGCAACTACGTCTTCGACGCCGACGCCCTCGTCGAGGCCGTCACGGCCGACAACGAGCTCGAGGGCTCGAACCACGACATGGGCGGCGACATCGTGCCCTGGTTCGTCGAGCGCGGCGAGGCCGCCATGTACGACCTGAAGAACAACACCGTGCCGGGCGCGACCGAGCGCGACAAGTACTACTGGCGCGACGTCGGCACGATCGAGTCGTTCTTCGACGCGCACATGGACCTCATCTCGGCGCTGCCGATCTTCAACCTCTACAACCGCGAGTGGCCCATCTACACGCAGACGGTCAACGCGCCGCCGGCGAAGTTCACGCGGGATGCGTGGGGTCGCGCCGCCGACGTCAACGAGGCGATCGTCGGTGCGGGATCCGTCGTGCAGGGCGCGTCGATCGTGCGCAGCGTCGTCTCCCCCTGGTGCGTCGTCGACGCCGGCGCGACCGTCTCCGACGCGATCCTGTTCGACCAGGTGCGCGTGGGCGCCGGCGCCGTCGTGCGCCGCGCGATCATCGACAAGGAGGTCGAGATCGGCCCGGGCGTGCAGGTGGGCGTCGACCACGACGCAGACCGCGCCCGCGGCTTCTCGGTCTCCGCCTCCGGCATCGTCACGGTGCCCAAGGGCCAGAAGATCCATCAGTGACCGGGGCGCAGCTGCTCGTCGTCACCGATGTCGATTCGACCCTCATCCGCGATGAGGTGATCGAGCTGCTCGCGCGCGCCGTCGGACCGGCCGCCGAGCGCCACGTCGCCGAGGTCACCGAGCGCGCGATGCTCGGCGAGCTCGACTTCGCCGCCTCGCTCGCCGAGCGCCTCAGCATCCTCCGCGGCCTGCCCGCGTCGGTCGTCGACGAGGCGCGCGCCCAGGTCACCGTCACCGACGGCGTGCCCGAGCTCATCGCCGCCGTCCACGAGCGCGGCGGCATCGTCGCGGCGGTCTCGGGCGGCTTCCACGAGGTGCTCGACCCGATCGCCGCCGACCTGGGCATCGACCACGCGCGCGCCAACCGGCTCGAGGTGCGCGACGGGCTCCTGACCGGCCGCTCGAGCGGCCCCGTCATCGACGGCGCCGCCAAGCGCGACACGCTCGAGTCGCTGCGCCTCAACTACGGCGTGCCGCGCGAGCGCACGATGGCCGTCGGCGACGGCGCGAACGACCTGCTGATGATGGGTGCCGCGGGCGTCTCGGTCGCCTTCTGCGCGAAGCCCGCCGTGCGCGCGCAGGCCTCGGCGATCGTCGAGGAGCCCGACTTCCGCCTGCTCATCCCGCTGCTCCCCGCTTGAGGCGCACCGTGCCCGGCCAGCGCATCGCGATCGTCTCGGACATGCACGGCAACCTCGGCGCCTTCGAGGCGGTGCTCGCCGACGCCCGCGGGCGGGGCGCGGATGCGGTGTGGTGCGGCGGCGACCTCGTCGGCAAGGGCCCGCGCGGCCGCGCCGTCGTCGAGCTGGCACGCGAGGCGTGCGACGTCGTCGTGCGCGGCAACTGGGACGACGCGGTCGCCGACCCCTCGGCCGCGCCGTGGTCGGCGCCCGAGTGGTACCGCGACGAGGTGGGGCCCGAGGGCGTCGCGTGGCTCGGCGCCCTGCCGTTCCACCACGACGCGCAGCTCGCCGGGCACCGCGTGCGGCTCTTCCACGCGTCGTCGACGTCGGTGCACCACCGGGTGCGCTGGGGCGCCGACGACGCGACCTTCGACGCGATGTTCCGTGCGACGGATGCGACGGGCCCGGTCGGCGACGCCGACGTCGTCGTGTACGGCGACCTGCACGACCAGTGGCTCGACATCCGCCGCGGCCGGCGGCTGCTCAACACCGGCAGCGCCGGCAACGCGCTCGACGGCGACCCGACCGCCGCCTACGTGCTCCTCGACGACGACGGGCCCGGCCGGCTGTCCGTGCGCTTCGTCCGCGTGCCCTACGACGTCGACGCCGAGATCGACGTGGCGCGCGACATGCGCAGCCCGTTCCTCGAGCACTGGATCGAGGAGCTCCGCATCGGGCAGTACCAGCGCCGGATCTGACGCTCCGCCACGAGGCGAGGACTCCCCCCGCTCCCGGTCCTGGATCGAGGAGCCATCGTCCTCGATGCGCAACGGATCCTCGATCCGTGCGGCGTCAGTCCTCGAGCAGCGCCCGCAGCCGCTCGAGGTCGGCGGCCACGGCCCGCGCGTCCGCCTCGAACGCATCCGCCGACATGCCGGGCAGCCGGCGCAGGGTGAAGACCACCTCGGCGCCGAGCGGATGCGCGAGCACGCGGAGCGGGTTGTGCACCACCGCGCCGCCCGGCAGGGTCACGTCGTGGTCGAGCACGCCGAGGTCGTTCGGCGGCGCGAAGCGCACCCGCACCTCGCCCATCGGCGAGTCGACGACGAGCGCGTCGCCCTCGCGGCGGAGGGCGCCGGAGGCGAGGCCCGCCGCCCACTGCGGCAGCCGCTCCGGGTCGCCCGCGACCGCGGCGACCTCGCGCCGGTCGCGCCGGATCACGACGGAGAGGTGCCGGCTCTCCATCGCCCGGCCGCTGTCCATCGCGGCGTCAGTGCCCCATGCCGAGGCCGCCGTCGACGGGGATGACCGCGCCCGAGATGTAGGCGGCCTCGTCGCCCGCGAGCCACCGCACCACGCCGGCGACCTCGGCGGCGCTGCCGTACCGGCCGGCCGGGATCGCCTTCCGGTACTCGGCCTGCGTCTGCTCGTCGAGCTCGGCGGTCATGTCGGTCTCGATGAACCCGGGTGCGACGACGTTCGCCGTGATGCCGCGGGCGCCCAGCTCGCGCGTGATCGACCGCGCGATGCCGACGAGGCCGGCCTTCGACGCGGCGTAGTTGACCTGTCCGGGGCCGCCGTAGAGCCCGACGACGCTCGAGATCAGCACGATGCGGCCCCACTTCGCGCGCAGCATGCCCTTCGAGGCGCGCTGCACGACGCGGAACGCGCCGCCCAGGTTGGTGTCGACGACGTCGGTGAAGTCCTGCTCGCTCATCCGCATGAGCAGCGTGTCGCGGGTGATGCCGGCGTTCGCGACCACGACCTCGACGGGGCCGAGCTCGGCCTCGACGTGCGTGAACGCCGCGTCGATCGAGGCGGCGTCGGTCACGTCGGCAGCGACCGCCAGCGC
The DNA here is from genome assembly GCF_058803545.1 of Agrococcus sp. GW821-FHT14H11. Lineage (NCBI taxonomy): Bacteria > Bacillati > Actinomycetota > Actinomycetes > Micrococcales > Microbacteriaceae > Agrococcus > Agrococcus sp. GW821-FHT14H11. The sequence goes on along the minus strand of NZ_JBXAPA010000003.1, from coordinate 264,470 downwards.
CCCCTCGGGACCGGAGCCGTCGCGCGAGGTGATCGCGACGCGGTGCCCGGCGTCGAGGAAGGACTGGGCGATGGCGCGGCCGATGCCGCGGTTGCCGCCGGTGACGAGCACGGTGCGAGAGGTCATGCGAGCCAGCCTACGTCGCAGGGCGTGCGCATAGCGGCCGCGCGTAGACTGCCCAGAGCCATGCGAGCTCGATCCGCGTCGACCACCGACCTCCCGATCTCCCCTGACGAGGATCGTCAGAGGCGCTTCCGCACGTACCTGATCCTCATGCTCGTGCGGGTCGCGTGCCTCGGCATCTTCTTCGTGGTGCCCGACTGGTGGAAGCTCGTCCCCGCGTTCTTCGCCGTGTTCATCCCCTACTTCGCCGTCGTCATCGCCAACCAGGTCGGCAGCACCGGGCCCGAGGTCGGCCGCGTCGCGCCGAACGCGCTGCCCGCGGGTCCGTCCGGCGGCTCCCCGACCGGCAGCACCGGCGCACCCGGCCCGTCCCCGGACGAGCGCCCGTGAGCCTGCTGTCGATGCTCGGCGGCGGCACGGCGACGCCGTGCTCTGCGGCCGGCTGCGCCGCCGAGGCGGTGCACGCGGTGCACTGGCGCAACCCCCGCATCCACCCCGTCGACCGCGTGAAGACCTGGGCGGCGTGCGACGAGCACCGCGCGCAGCTCGAGGCCTGGCTCGCGTCGCGCGGCTTCCCGGTCGCGGTGACGCCCTTCGGCGAGAGCGTGGAGCGGGTCGCCTGATGCTCCGCCTGCTCCGCCAGCCGCGCTGGCTCGGCTACCTCGCGCTGGCGACCGCCTTCGCCATCGCGTGCAGCGCCTTCGGCGTCTGGCAGTGGAACCGCCGCGAGGAGGCGCTCGCCGCGATCGAGCGGCTCGAGTCGAACTACGACCGGCAGCCCGTGCCGGTGGCGGATGCGCTCCCCCAGCCGGGCGCGTTCGACCCCGACCGGCAGTGGACGCCGGTGCTGCTCGAGGGCGAGTACCTCACGGAGGAGCAGCTCCTGCTGCGCGGCCGCTGGCGCGGCGGCCAGGTGGGCTTCGACGTCATCGCGCCGTTCCGCACCGCCGACGGCACCGTCTTCGTCGTCGACCGCGGCTGGATCGACCAGGCCGAGGGAGCCGAGGAGCCCGTCACCGCGCCGGCGACGCCCGAGGGCCCGACGACGGTCGTGGCGCGGCTGCGCCCCAACGAGGGCGACATCGCGGGCCGCGGCGCGCCCGAGGGGCAGATCGCGTCGGTCAACCTGCCGGCCATCGCCGAGGGCCTCGGCGCGCCGACCTACACCGGGGCGTACGGCCTGCTCGTGAGCGAGGCCGGCGCCGCGCCCGGCGACGTCGCGATCGCCGCGCGGCCCGTGCTCGACGAGGGCCCGCACCTGTCGTACACGCTGCAGTGGTTCGTCTTCGCGCTCGGCGGCTACGCGGCCGTCGCGTGGGGCCTGCGCGAGGAGCTGCGCGGCGGCGCGGCGACGCCCCGGCCCGAGCGCGTGCGGCGCACGGACGCCGACGTCGAGGACGACATCCTCGACCGCGGCTAGCGAGCCGTCGCTAGCGGGCGCCGGCGTCCGGGTCGTCGCGCCGCACGACCGGGATCGCCTCGGTGCGCAGCGCCGGCACCCGCCAGTGCAGCAGCTCGCTCGCGATGCGCAGCCCGCACACGAGCAGCGCGAGCAGGCCCAGCACGAGCCAGTTGCCGACGCCGAGCTCGACCGCGGCCGCCGCGGCGCTCGAGCCGACGAGCGCGGGCAGGAGGTAGAGCCGCGACTCGCGGCGGAACACGGCCGGGATCTCGTTCGCGAGGGCGTCGCGCAGGATGCCGCCGCCGATGCCGGTGAGCATGCCGACGAACGCCGCCCCCACCGGTCCGACGCCGAAGTCGATCGCCTTCCTCGCGCCCTCGACGGCGAAGATGCCGAGCCCGATCGCGTCGAACACCAGCACCGGGCGGTCGAGGCGCTCGATCCACCGGTGGAGGACGAAGACCACGAGCGCGCCCGCGAGGGCGACCGCGAGCATCCACCAGTCCACGAGCGCCGCGACCGGCGTCGCGCCGATGAGCAGGTCGCGGATCATGCCGCCGCCGGTCGCGGTGACGACCGCGAGGCCCGCCATGCCGACGACGTCCATGCGCTTCTGCACGGCGAGCAGCGCACCCGAGATGGCGAACGCCAGGATGCCGACCGCCGAGAAGCCGTCGCGCAGGACGGCGAGCCAGCCGGTCGGCTCCTCCACCGCTACGCCAGCCCGATGAGGTCGAGGTACTCCGGGCTCCAGAGGTCCTCCGTGCCGTCGGGCATGATGAGCACCCGCTCCGGGTCGAGCGCCTCGACGGCGCCCTCGTCGTGGCTGACGAGGATGACCGCGCCCTCGTAGGCGCCGAGCGCGCCGAGGATCTCCTCGCGGCTCGCAGGGTCGAGGTTGTTCGTCGGCTCGTCGAGCAGCAGCAGGTTGGCGCTCGAGACGACGAGCATCGCGAGCGACAGGCGCGTCTTCTCGCCGCCGGAGAGCACGCGCGCGGGCTTGTCGGCGTCGTCGCCCGTGAAGAGGAACGAGCCGAGCACGCGCCGCGCCTCGGTCGAGGTGATGTCGGGCGATGCCGAGAGCATGTTCGCGAGCACCGAGCGCTCGACGTCGAGCGTCTCGTGCTCCTGCGCGTAGTAGCCGACGCGCAGACCGTGGCCGCGCTCGATCTCGCCCGTGTCGCTCTCGGAGACGCCGGCGAGGATGCGCAGCAGCGTCGTCTTGCCGGCGCCGTTGAGGCCCAGGATGACGACGCGCGAGCCGCGGTCCACCGCGAGGTCGACGGCCGTGAAGATCTCGAGCGACCCGTACGACTTCGACAGGTCGCGCGCCATGATGGGCGTCTTCCCGACCGGCGCCGGCTTCGGGAAGCGCAGCTTGGCCACGCGGTCGACGGCACGGACGTCCTCGAGCCCGGAGCGCATCCGCTCGGCCCGCTTCGCCATCTGCTTCGACGCGACGGCCTTCGTGGCCTTCGCGCCCATCTTCGCCGCCTGCAGCTCGAGCTGGCTCGCCTGCTTCTCGACGTTCGCGCGCTCGCGCTTGCGGCGCTCGGCGTCGGCCTCGCGCTGGCGCAGGTACAGCTTCCACGACATGTTGTAGATGTCGATCACCTGGCGGTTGGCGTCGAGGTAGAAGACGCGGTTCACGGTCTCCTCGACGAGCTGCACGTCGTGGCTGATGATGAGCAGCCCGCCCTGGTAGCCCTTCAGGAACTCGCGCAGCCACACGACCGAGTCGGCGTCGAGGTGGTTGGTGGGCTCGTCGAGCAGCATCGTGTCGGCGCCCGAGAAGAGGATGCGCGCGAGCTCGATGCGGCGGCGCTGGCCGCCCGAGAGCGTCTCGAGCGGCTGGTCGAGGATGCGGTCGGGCAGCTGCAGGTTCGAGGCGATCGCGGCACCCTCGGCCTCGGCGGCGTAGCCGCCGAGGGCGAGGAAGCGGTCCTCGAGGCGGCTGTAGCGGCGCATCGCGTCGTCGGCGACGCTGCCGCCCTCCCCCATCTGCTCGGTCGCCAGGCGCATGCCCTCGACGAGCTCGCCGAGCCCGCGGGCGTCGAGGATGCGGCGGCGGGCCGTCTGCTTCGGGTCGCCCGAGCGCGGGTCCTGCGGCAGGTAGCCGATCTCGCCCGAGCGCTCGACGGTGCCGGAGAACGTGTGGCCGTCGCGGTCGTCGCTGATGCCGGCGAGCACCTTCGTCATGGTGGTCTTGCCGGCGCCGTTGCGCCCCACGAGCCCGATCTTGTCGCCCGCGGAGATGCGGAACGAGACGTCGGTCATCAGGGTGCGCGGGCCCACGGAGAGCTCGAATTCGCGCACGTCGATCATGTCGGTCCTGTCGGGGTGGGGGTCGCGGGCGGCACGCCCAGCCCTCCATGCTACCCGCCGAGCGGCCCGGCGTCAGCGCCAGCGGTGCAGGAGCGAGCCGATCTCGTCGGTGAGCGCCGCCTGCAGCCGGGGCCCGAAGGTCACGCGCCGCACGCCCGCCGCGCGGGTCGACGCGAGGTCGCCGAACACCGAGCCGTCGATCGGATGCGCGGTGACGTTCACGGGCAGGGTCACGCACTCGAGGATGCTCGTGACGGCCTCCGGGCTCGGCGGCTTCACGGGGTAGAGCGAGCGCGCGCCCGCCTGCTCGGCGAGCAGGCAGCGCTCGATCGCCTGCTCGAGCGGGTCGGCGCCGTGCAGCTCCGGACGGGCGAACGCGTCGGTGCGCGCGTTGATCACCACGTCGACGCCGGCGGCGTCAGCGGCGGCGCGCAGGCCTGCGACGTAGTCGGCGTGCTCCTGCGGCTCGCGCATCCGGTCCTCGCCGTGCACGGTGTCCTCCACGTTGAGGCCGACGGCGCCCGCCTCGAGCAGGCGGTCGATCAGCTCGGCGGGCGGCGCCCCGTAGCCCGACTCGAGGTCGGCGCTGACGGGCACGTCGACGGCGGCGGCGATGCGCGCAACGGACTCGAGCGCCTCGGTGAGCGACATCCCCTCGCCGTCCGCCTGCCCGCGCGACTCGGCGACGGGATGGCTGCCGATCGACAGCGCGGCGAAGCCGGCGTCGACGACGGCGCGCGCCGACCACGCGTCCCAGACGGTGGGGAGCACGACGAGCTCGTCGTGCATCGACAGCAGCGTGGAGGCCTTGCGTGCGAGATCGCTCATGCGGCGATGCTAGGCGGGCCGCCTGGGATGCCGCCCAGGCATCCGCGTCGTCCTAGGCTGTCGCCATGACTGCAGCCCCCGCCCTCTCGCGCCGCACCGTGCTCGCCGACGCCCTCGTCGGGCAGCGCACCCTGGTCAAGGACCTGCTCCTCGTCGTCGCCGGCATCGCCGTCGTCGCCGCGCTCGCGCAGGTCGAGATCCCGATGTGGCCCGTGCCGATCACCGGCCAGACGCTCGGCGTCATGCTCGTCGCCGCGTCGCTCGGCTTCCGCCGCGGCGTCGCCGCGCTCGCCGGCTACCTGGGCCTCGGCCTCGCCGGCGCCCCCGTCTTCGCCGGCTTCACCGGCAGCATCGCCGCCGTCGGCACGCCGAGCTTCGGCTACATCATCGGCTTCGTCGCGACCGCCGCGGTCGTCGGCTGGCTCGCCGAGCGGCGCTGGGACCGCCGCCCGCTGCTCGCCATCGCGCTCTTCGGCCTCGCGAGCCTCATCCCGTTCGTGTTCGGCATCCCCTACATGGCCGCCGTGCTCGCCGCGCTCGGCACGCCCGTCGACCTGCCGACGGCGCTCGCCTTCGGGTTCACGCCGTTCATCGTCGGCGGCATCGTCAAGTGGGCGATCGCCGCGGCGGCGATGCCCGCCGCGTGGGCCGGCGTCCGCGCCCTCGACCGCGCGGCCGACTGACCGCATCCGCTCCCCGGACGACGGAGGGTCCGCACCGCGACGGTGCGGACCCTCCGTCGTCGGAACGCCGGCCGGCGGCGGCGGATGGGGCGCGCAGCGCGTAGCGTTGCAGTCATGACCGACGCGCAGCCCACTCCCGAGCCCGACACCGACGGCGAGCGCACCACGTTCGCGAGCCTCGGACTGCCGGCAGACATCCTCCGAGCGCTCGACGACGTCGGCTACGAGACGCCCTCGGCGATCCAGGCCGAGACGATCCCGCTGCTGCTCGGCGGTCGTGACCTCATCGGCCTCGCGTCGACCGGCACGGGCAAGACCGCGGCGTTCGCGCTGCCGGTGCTCGCGGCCATCGACGTCGAGCGGCGCAGCCCCCAGGCGCTCGTGCTGACGCCCACGCGCGAGCTCGCCGTGCAGGTCTGCGAGGCCTTCGAGCGCTACGCCGCGCACCTCGGCGGCGTGCACGTGCTGCCGATCTACGGCGGGCAGGGCTACGGCGTGCAGCTGTCGGCGCTCCGCCGCGGCGTCCACGTCGTCGTCGGCACGCCGGGCCGCATCATGGACCACCTCGCGAAGGGCACGCTCGACCTGTCGGGCCTCACCCACGTCGTGCTCGACGAGGCCGACGAGATGCTGCGGATGGGCTTCGCGGAGGACGTCGACCAGATCCTGCAGGCGACGCCCGCCGAGAAGCAGGTCGCGCTGTTCTCGGCGACGATGCCGCGGCAGATCCGCGCGATCTCGCAGCAGCACCTGCGCGAGCCCGCCGAGATCACCGTGCGCGGGAGCGCGGCGACGTCGCCGAGCATCACGCAGCGCGCGCTCATGGTCTCCTACCAGCAGAAGCTCGAGGCGCTCACGCGCGTGCTCGAGGTCGAGCCGTTCGAGGCGGCGATCGTCTTCACGCGCACCCGCAACGAGACCGAGACCGTGGCCGAGCGGCTGCGCGCCCGCGGCTACGCCGCCGCTGCGATCTCGGGCGACGTCGCCCAGCCGCAGCGCGAGAAGACCATCGAGCAGCTGCGCTCGGGCGACCTCGACGTGCTCGTCGCGACGGACGTCGCCGCGCGCGGGCTCGATGTCGAGCGCATCAGCCACGTCATCAACTACGACCTGCCGATCGACACCGAGTCGTACGTGCACCGGATCGGCCGCACCGGCCGCGCGGGCCGCACCGGCGACGCGATCAGCTTCGTGACCGCCCGTGAGCGGAGGATGCTGAGCGCGATCGAGAAGGCGACGCGCGGCACGGTCGCCGTCATGCCGATGCCGAGCGCCGGCGAGGTGAACGCGACGCGCCTGACGCGCTTCGACGACGCGATCACCGCCGCGCTCGCCGAGACCGATCGCATCGATCGCTTCCGCGAGATCGTCGCGCACTACGTCGAGCACCACGACGTGCCGCAGGAGGACGTCGCGGCGGCCCTCGCCGTCGTCGCGCAGGGCGACGCGCCGCTGCTGCTCGACGAGCAGGCGGACCGCGCGCTCCAGGCGTCGCGCGCCGACCGAGGCGAGCGGCCCGCGCGCGGCGACCGCCCGGAGCGCATGGGCGACGGCCAGGCCGGCGAGCGGCGCGCCCGCCGCGGCCCCTCCGACGCGACCACGTACCGCCTCGCCGTCGGCAGCCGCAAGGGCGTCGAGCCGCGCCAGATCGTCGGCGCGCTCGCCAACGAGGGCGGGCTCGGCCGCGACGACTTCGGCCGCATCCAGATCCGCTGGGACTTCACGCTCGTCGAGCTGCCCGAGCTCGACCGCTCGCAGCTCGAGCGGCTCTCGAAGACCCGCATCTCGGGCGTGCCCATCGACATCCGCGTCGACACGGGCGCGCGGGAGCAGCGCGGCGAGCGCCGCGGCCGCGACGACCGCGGCGGGCGCGACCGCGACGAGCGGCCCGCGCGCAAGCCGCGGCACGAGGGCCGGCCCTGACCGGGCGCGCCCGCGGGGCCTCCGCCTAGGCTGGATCGGTGACCCGGAAGCCAGCGCCCCACCCCTCGCCGCGCAGGCACGCGAGCCTCGAGGTGCTGCGCGCGGAGGCGCTCGACGAGCGCTCGGTGCTCGTCGAGGAGCGGCTGCGCGCGGGCGAGGACCCGTGGGAGTTCATGTCCGAGCTGCCGAGCGTCGACGAGATCGTGGTGCTGCTGCTGCGCTCCGAGCGCATCCTGCCGCCCGGCGCCGTGCGCCCCGACCACGACGTGAGCGACCAGGTGCTGCGCCGCATCGTGGAGGACTACCCGCCGCTCGCGCCGACCGTCTGGTCGATGCTGTCGGTCGTCGAGACCGAGCGCGCCTGGGCGCCGCGGGTGCGCCGGGCGGGCTGAGGCGTCGCCACATCCGCCCCTGCAGACCCCCCCGGGAACGCCGATTGGTCACGTTTCGTCGCGGGCACCGGCGTGCCGTGACGAAACGTGACCAATCAACAGAGGGCTTGTGAAACCGAGCTCGCTCGCTTGCGCTCGCGACGGCGTTGGGGCGGACGATCCACCGGATCGTCCGCGATCTGACCTCTGGTCAGATCGTGAACCCCAACGCCCGCATCATCTCGCGGCCGTCCTCGGTGATCCGCTCCGGACCCCACGGCGGCATCCACACCCAGTTGATGCGGAACCGCTCCACGACGCCGTCGAGCTTCTCGGCGATCTCGGTCTCGATCACGTCGGTCAGCGGGCAGCCGGCCGAGGTGAGCGTCATCGAGATCACGAGCGCGTCCTGCTCGTCGTCCCACGCGAGGTCGTAGACGAGGCCCAGGTCGACGATGTTGACGTCGAGCTCCGGGTCGACGACGTCCTTCAGGGCATCCGTGACCTGGTCGAACTTCGTGGCGTCGACCTCGACCAGCGCCATCAGACGCCGGCCTTCAGGTAGCGGTCGTAGCCCTCCTCCTCGAGCCGGTCGGCCAGCTCGTGGCCGCCCTGCTCGGCGATGCGGCCGTTCACGAACACGTGCACGTGGTCGGGCTTGATGTAGCGCAGGATGCGCGTGTAGTGCGTGATGAGGAGCACACCGAGGCCGGTCTCGGCCTTGATGCGGTTGACGCCCTCCGACACGATGCGCAGCGCGTCGACGTCGAGGCCGGAGTCGGTCTCGTCGAGCACGGCGAAGCGGGGGCGCAGGAGCTCCATCTGCAGGATCTCGTGGCGCTTCTTCTCGCCGCCCGAGAAGCCCTCGTTCACGTTGCGCTCGCCGAAGGAGGAGTCCATGCGCAGCGACTCCATCGCCTTCCGCACGTCGCCGATCCACTCGCGCACGCGCGGCGCCTCGCCCGACACGGCCGTCTTCGCCGTGCGGAGGAAGTTCGACACGGTCACGCCCGGGATCTCCACCGGGTACTGCATGGCGAGGAACAGGCCCGCGCGGGCGCGCTCGTCGACGCTCATCGCCAGCACATCCTCGCCGTCGAGCGTGATCGAGCCGCCGTCGACGGTGTAGCGGGGGTGACCGGCGATCGTGTACGCCAGGGTCGACTTGCCGGAGCCGTTCGGCCCCATCACCGCGTGGATCTCGTCGGAGCTGATCGACAGGTCGACGCCCCGCAGGATCTCCTTCTTGCCCTGCTCGGTCTCGATCGAGACCCGCAGGTCCTTGATGTCCAGCACGCTCATCGCGCTTCCTTCCTTCGCGGCGTCACGCCGCGTCACAGCTGTGTCAGTCGTTGATCAGAGGGTTCTGCACGTCGACGAGCACGTCGTCGCCGTCGATCGTCACCGGGAACACCGGCACCGGCTCGAAGGCCGGCAGGTTCTTCGGCGTGCCCGTGCGCAGCTCGAACTGCGAGCCGTGCGCCCAGCACTCGATCGTGTCGCCCTCGACGAAGCCCTCCGACAGCGAGATCTCGCCGTGGGTGCAGGTGTCGCCGATCGCGTGGATGTCGCCGGCCGAGTCCTTGACGATCGCGACGGCGATGCCGTCGAGCTCGACCATCACGGCCGAGCTGACGGAGACGTCGTCGACGCCGCACGCGCGCTGCGCGGTCATGCCCCAGCCCTCGTCGCGGGCGCGAGGCCGGCGCCGCGGCGCAGCTCCTCGTCGATCGCCTCGGCGAGGCGCTCCTCGATCTCGGCCACGCCGATCTTCTGCACGATCTCCATGAGGAAGCCGATGACGACGAGGCGTCGCGCCTCCTCCTCCTCGATGCCGCGGGACTGCAGGTAGAACAGCTGCTCGTCGTCGAAGCGGCCGGTGGCCGACGCGTGGCCGGCTCCGGCGATGTCGCCCGTCTCGATCTCGAGGTTCGGGATGCTGTCGGCGCGCGTGCCGTCGGAGAGCACGAGGTTCTGGTTCTTCTCGTAGCTGTCGGTGCCGGTCGCGCCGGAGCCGATCAGCACGTCGCCGATCCAGACGGAGCGGGCGCCCGTGCCCTGCAGCGCGCCCTTGTAGAGCACGTCGCCGCGGGTCTCGACGCCCTCGTGGAAGAGGTAGACCTGGCTCTCGAGGTGCTGACCGGCGTCGGCGAACGACAGGCCGTAGAGCTCGCCCTCCGCGCGGTGCCCGGCGAGGCGCACCGAGGGGTTCACGCGCACGACGCCGCCGCCGAACGAGACCACCATGTGCTTGAGGTAGCCGCCGTCGGCGACGACCGCCTGGTGGGCCGACGCGTGCACGGCGTCGTCGTCCCAGTCCTGCACGCTGATGACGGTCAGCCGGGCACCGGCGCGCACGAGGATCTCGACGTTCTGCGCGTACCGGGCGCTGCCCGAGTGGTGCAGCACGACGGTGCCGATCGAGCCGGGCTGCGCCTCGATCACGATGTGCGCGTTCGCGTGCCGGTCGGCGCCGAGGCCGTGCAGGCGGGCGACGATCGGCTCGGCGACCTCCTGCCCCTCGGGCAGGAGGATGTGCAGCGCGTTCGCGCAGCGCTTCCAGGCGATCGCGCTCACGACGTCCTCGGGGCGGAAGATCTCTCCCCGCGGCGCCGCGTCGTGGCCGGTCGACTCGACGAGCAGGCCGCGCTCGGCGATGCCGTCGACGTCGTACGCGATGCCGGGCTCGTCGCCTGCCTCGGTCTCCTCGTCGACGAACAGCGGTGCGAGCCGGCGCACGTCGGAGAGCTTCCAGTTGACCTCTCGGCCCGTGGGCGCGCCGAAGTCGGCCGGGTCGAACGACGTCGGCCGCTCGGACCGGGTCTGGATGGGCCGGGCGGGCTCGGCCTCGGTGCGCAGGGCAGCGGGGGTCGTGTCAGTCGCGGTCATCAGCCGACGGATCCTTCCATGCTCATCTCGATGAGCTTGTTGAGCTCGAGCGCGTACTCCATCGGCAGCTCGCGGGCGATCGGCTCGATGAAGCCGCGGACGATCATGGCCATCGCCTCGTCCTCCGCCATGCCTCGCGACATGAGGTAGAACAGCTGCTCTTCGCTGACCTTCGAGACCGTCGCCTCGTGCCCGAGCACCACGTCGTCGACGCGGATGTCGATGGCCGGGTAGGTGTCGGAGCGCGAGATGGTGTCGACGAGCAGCGCGTCGCAGCGCACCGTGTTGGCGGAGTGGTGGGCGTTCGCGTCGACCCGCACCTCCCCGCGGTAGCCGGCACGGCCGCCGCCGCGGGCGATCGACTTCGAGACGATCGACGACGTCGTGTACGGCGCCATGTGGATCATCTTCGCGCCGGCGTCCTGGTGCTGGCCGGGGCCCGCGAAGGCCACCGACAGCGTCTCGCCCTTGGCGCGCTCGCCGACCAGGTAGATCGACGGGTACTTCATCGTCACCTTGGAGCCGATGTTGCCGTCGATCCACTCCATCGTCGCGCCCTCCTCGGCGATGGCGCGCTTCGTGACGAGGTTGTAGACGTTGTTCGACCAGTTCTGGATCGTCGTGTAGCGCACGCGCGCGTTCTTCTTCACGATGATCTCGACCACGGCCGAGTGCAGCGAGTCGGACGAGTAGATCGGGGCCGTGCAGCCCTCGATGTAGTGCACGTACGAGCCCTCGTCGGCGATGATGAGCGTGCGCTCGAACTGGCCCATGTTCTCGGTGTTGATCCGGAAGTAGGCCTGCAGCGGGATCTCGACGTGGACGCCCTTGGGCACGTAGACGAACGAGCCGCCCGACCACACCGCCGTGTTGAGCGCGGCGAACTTGTTGTCGCCGGCCGGGATCACGGTGCCGAAGTGCTCCTCGAAGAACTCCGGGTGCTCGCGCAGCGCCGTGTCGGTGTCCATGAAGATGACGCCCTGCGCCTCCAGCTCCTCCTGGATCTGGTGGTACACGACCTCCGACTCGTACTGCGCCGCGACGCCGGCGACGAGGCGCGAGCGCTCCGCCTCCGGGATGCCGAGGCGGTCGTAGGTGTTGCGGATGTCCTCGGGGAGGTCCTCCCAGGACTGCGCCTGGCGCTCCGTGGAGCGCACGAAGTACTTGATGTTGTCGAAGTCGATGCCGGAGATGTCGGCACCCCACGTCGGCATCGGCTTGCGCTCGAACAGCTGCAGCCCCTTGAGGCGGCGCTCGAGCATCCACTCGGACTCGCTCTTGAGCTCGGAGATCTCGCGGACCACCTGCTCGCTCAGCCCTCGCTTGGCGATGGCACCCGCCTCGTCGGAGTCGTGCCAGCCGAATTCGTACTGTCCCAGGCTCTCGAGCTCGGGCCGGTCGATCAGGACGTCGGACATCGCTCCCCCTTCCATCCGTCGTGTGCAACCCGGCGGTGCTCCTCGGCATTCCGCGCGACCACCCGAACCGCGGCGCTCGGCCATACTTGAAGGGCCTTCGCACATGCCTCGCCGCTGGAGCGGCGCAGGGGTTCGGAGCCGATGGGCTCCCCTCGATCCTATCGCGAACGGCATGAGAGGTGCATCTTGCTCGAGCGCTCCCGCGCCCTGGTCGTCGCTGCATGGGCCACCCTGGTCTCGCAGATCGTCATCGTCGGCACCGGCGGTGCCGTGCGCCTGACCGGATCCGGCCTCGGCTGCTCCGAGTGGCCAAACTGCACGCCGGAGTCCTTCACGCCCGTGCCCGAGCAGGGCATCCACGGCATCATCGAGTTCACGAACCGGGTGTGGGGCGGCATCGTCGTGCTGATCGCCGTCGTGATGCTCGTGCTCGCGGTGCGCAGCCGCGCCGGCCGCGCGCTCGTCGCGCTCGCCGCGCTCGTGCTGGGGCTGACCGTGACGCAGGCGCTCATCGGCGCGGTGGTGGTCTGGATGGCGCTGCGCCCCGACACCGTCGGCGTGCACTTCTTCCTCTCGGTCATCCTCGTGGCGCTCTCGGCGGTGCTCGTGTGGCGCGTCGTCGTCGGGGCGCCCGGACCGAGGGTGGCTCCCCGCTGGCAGTCGGCGCTCGTGCACGCGATGACCTTCGCGCTCGCGGTCGTGGTCTTCGTCGGCGTGCTCACGACCGGCTCGGGACCGCACGCGGGCGACGGCGGCGCGGCCCGCAACGGCCTCGACCCTGCGGTGATGCAGCACGTGCACGCGTGGCCCGGGTACGCGCTCCTCGCGCTCGTGCTCGCGGTCGTCGCGGTCGCGGCGAAGCGCGGGCCGCGCGCCCACCTGCGCTGGGCGGTCGCGCTCCTCGGCGTCATCCTCGTGCAGATCCTGGTGGGGGTCGTGCAGTCGAACCTCGGCCTGCCGATCCTGCTCGTCGGCATCCACATGGTGCTGTCGGTGATCGCGACCGCCATCGGCGCTGCCGTGGTGCTGTCGCTGCGGCCGCAGCCGGCGCGAGCGCTCCGCGAGCCGGTCGCGGCGGCCGCGGCATGAGCGGGCGTCCGGTCGACGGCGCGATCGGCGCCGTCGGGCACGGCGCGCGCCTCGGCGTGCTCGACATCGGCTCGAACACCGTGCACCTGCTGATCGTCGACGTGCGGCTCGGCGGGCGCCCGGTGCCGCAGCGCTCGCACAAGCTGACCCTGCGGCTCATGCGCTACCTCGACGAGGACGGGGCGATCAGCGACGAGGGCGTCGACGCGCTCGTCGCCGCGATCGGCGAGTGCGCCGAGATCGCCAGGAGCGAGCACCTCGACGACTTCGTCGTGATGGCCACGAGCGCGCTGCGCGAGGCCGCGAACGGCGAGGAGGTCGTGGCGCGGATCGAGCGCGAGGCCGACGTCTCGCTCGACATCCTCTCGGGCGCCGACGAGGCGCGGCTGACGTTCCTCGCGGTGCGCCGCTGGTTCGGCTGGTCGGCGGGGCGCATCCTGCTGCTCGACATCGGCGGCGGCTCGCTCGAGGTCGCGGTCGGCGACGACGAGGAGCCCGCGATCGCGCTGTCGGTGCCGCTCGGCGCGGGCCGGAGCACCGTCGGGTTCTTCCACGCCGACCCGCCCGCGATCGCCGATCAGCGCGCGCTGCGGCTCTACGCCAAGGCGGTGCTCGACGACGCGGTCGCGCAGGTGCGGCCCTACGGCAAGCCGGACCACGTGATCGGCTCGTCGAAGACCATCCGCTCGCTCGCCCGGCTCGCGGGCAACCTCATGCCGGGCGTCGGCGACGCCGATCGCGCCGTGCTCACGCGCGGCCAGCTCGACGACTGGGTGCCGCGGCTCGCGAAGATGGACGCGCGGTCGCGCGCGGCGCTGCCCGGCATCACCCCCGAGCGCACGTTCCAGATCGTCGCTGGCGGCATCGTGCTCTCCGAGGCGATGCGCGCGTTCGGCGTCAAGCAGCTCGACGTGAGCCCGTGGGCGCTGCGCGAGGGGCGGCTGCTGCAGATGCTCGACCGGGTGTAGCCCGGCCGGGCCGGCTCAGAACGGCAGCAGCGGGTCGACGCCGACCGCGAGGAAGATGAGCGTCAGGTAGGTGTTCGAGGCGTGGAACACCCGCATGGCGCGGATCTCGCGCGCGCCCGCGATCGCGCGGCCGTAGAGCGCGTGCGCCTCGCCGACGAACCAGGCGCCGGCGATCACCGCGACCGCGGCGTAGAGCAGCCCCATGCCCGCGACCGGGATGAGCAGCAGCGTGCACGCGAGCGACGCCCACGCGTAGAGGATGACCTGGATGCCGACCATCGGCCGGCCGCGGACGACGGCGAGCATCGGCACGTCGGCCGCCTCGTAGTCGTCGCGGTACTTCATCGACAGCGGCCAGTAGTGCGCGGGCGTCCAGAGGAACACGAGCGCGAAGAGGATCCAGGCGGGCCAGTCGAGCGAGCCCGTCACGCCGGCCCAGCCGATCACGACGGGGAAGCACCCGGCGATGCCGCCCCACACGATGTTCTGCTCGGTGCGGCGCTTCAGCAGCATCGTGTAGACGAGCACGTAGAAGGCGATCGCGGCGATCGCGAGGCCTGCGGCGAGCCAGTTGGCGAAGAAGCCCAGCACGAGCGTCGAGACGACCGCGAGGGTCCACGCGAACACGTGCGCCTCGGCGACCGAGAGCGCGCCGGTGACGAGCGGCCGCTGCTTCGTGCGGTGCATGACGCGGTCGATGTCGCGGTCGATGATCATGTTGAACGCGTTCGCGCTGCCAGCCGAGAGGAAGCCGCCGAGCAGGGTCGCGAGCAGCGCGCCGATCGGCGGCACGCCGCCGGCAGCCAGGAACATCGTCGGCAGCGCCGTCACGAGCAGCAGCTCGATCACGCGCGGCTTCGTGAGCGCGACGTAGGCCGACGCCTTGCGGGCGAGCCGCGAGCGGCCGCCCTCCCCCGTCGCCGCCTCCGCCGCGGGCGCCGACACGCTGTGCGAGGTGGCGTTCGACATGCGGCTGCTTCCGTTCCGGAGAGTGGGGGCGCGGCCCCGAGGGCCGACCACCATCCTATCCGACGCACGGCGTCATGGTGCGGGAGCCGACCCGGGCGCGGATGTGCCTGCTCACTATGCTGGACGGGTCGCATCCGTCCGCACCGCAGCGGCTCCGCGCCGCCCGAACAAGGAGCCTCATTGGCATTCGCATGGACCCCCACCGACCAGCAGGCCGTGGACACGGCTCGAGTGCTCGCGGCTGACGCCGTCGAGAAGGTCGGCAACGGCCACCCCGGCACGGCGATGAGCCTCGCGCCCGTCGCGCACCTGCTCTTCCAGAAGGTCATGGACCGCGACCCGGCGGACGAGCGCTGGCTCGGCCGCGACCGCTTCATCCTCTCCGTCGGCCACTCGTCGCTGACGCAGTACATCCAGCTCTACCTGACGGGCTCGGGCCTCGAGAAGCACGACATCGAGTCGCTCCGCACGTGGGGCTCCCTCACGCCGGGCCACCCCGAGTACGGGCACACGAAGGGCGTCGAGATCACCACCGGCCCGCTCGGCCAGGGCCTCGCCTCGGCCGTGGGCTTCGCCTACGCGCAGCGCTTCGAGCGCGAGCTGCTCGACCCGGGCACGCCCGAGGGCGAGAGCCCGTTCGACCACTACACCTACGTGATCGCCGGCGACGGCGACCTGCAGGAGGGCGTCACGAGCGAGGCTGGCTCGCTCGCGGGCCACCACCAGCTCGGCCGCCTGATCGCGATCTACGACTCCAACGCCATCTCGATCGAGGACGACGTCGACATCGCCTTCACCGAGGACGTCAAGGGCCGCTACGAGGCCTATGGCTGGCAGGTGCTCGAGGTCTCGTGGCGCCAGGGCGACGACCCCACCTCGGCCGAGTACGTCGAGGACGTCGAGGCGCTGCACGCGGCGATCCTCGAGGCGCAGGGCGAGACCGCCAAGCCCAGCCTCATCATCCTGAAGACGATCATCGGCTGGCCGGCGCCCAAGAAGCAGGGCACGGGCAAGATCCACGGCTCCAAGCTCGGCGCCGAGGAGGTCGCGGCCGTCAAGGAGGTGCTCGGCTTCGACCCTGAGCAGTCGTTCCAGGTCGACGACGCGGTCATCGAGTACACGCGCGGCAACGCCGCGGAGCGCGCCGCCGCGGCGCGCGGTGCGTGGCAGGAGCGCTTCGACGCGTGGGCGAGCGCGCACCCCGAGCGCAAGGCGCTGCTCGACCGGCTGCTCTCGGGCGCGCTGCCCGACGGCGTCGAGGAGGCCCTCCCCGTGTTCGAGGCCGGCACCGAGGTGTCGACCCGCGCCGCGTCCGGCAAGGTGCTGAACGCGCTCGCCGACGTGATCCCCGAGCTCTGGGGCGGCTCGGCCGATCTCGCCGAGTCGAACAACACCACGCTCGAGGGCAAGGGCTCGTTCGCGCCGGCGCAGCACGCGACCGACGCGTGGCCCAACGCCTCCGCGAGCGGCCGCACGATGCACTTCGGCATCCGCGAGCACGCGATGGCGTCGATCCTGAACGGCATCGTGCTGCACGGCCCGACCCGGCCCTACGGCGGCACCTTCCTCATCTTCAGCGACTACCAGCGCCCGGCGCTGCGCCTGGCCGCGCTCATGGGCGTGCATCCCATCCACGTCTGGACGCACGACTCGGTGGCGCTCGGCGAGGACGGCCCGACGCACCAGCCGATCGAGCAGCTCGCGACGCTCCGCGCGATCCCGGGCTTCGAGGTCGTGCGCCCCTCCGACGCGAACGAGACCGCGTGGGCGTGGAAGACGATCCTCGAGCGCCGCGACCGCCCGGTCGGCATCGCGCTCACGCGCCAGAACCTGCCCGTGCTCGAGCGCGGCGACGGCGCGGCAGAGGGCGACACGCTCGCCCACGCGTCGAATGTCGCGAAGGGCGCGTACGTGCTCGCCGAGGCGACCGGCGGCGAGCCGCAGGTGCTGCTCATCGCGACCGGCTCCGAGGTGCAGCTCGCGCTCGCCGCGCGCGAGCAGCTGCAGGCCGACGGCGTGCCCGCCCGGGTCGTCGCCGCGCCGTCGCTCGAGTGGTTCGCCGAGCAGTCGGCCGAGTACCGCGAGTCGGTGCTGCCGTCCGCGGTGCGCGCCCGGGTGTCGGTCGAGGCCGGCTCCGCCCTCACGTGGCACGGCATCGTCGGCGACGCCGGCCGCACGGTCGCGATCGACCACTTCGGCGCGAGCGCCGACTGGCAGACCCTGTTCCGCGAGTTCGGCTTCACGGCGGAGGCCGTGGTCGAGGCCGCTCGCGCATCCATCGACGCAGCCCGCTGAGCGGGCGAGGAGGCACACCCATGAACGAGAACACCAAGGCGCTCAGCGACGCTGGCGTCAGCATCTGGCTCGACGACCTCTCGAGCGAGCGGCTCACGAGCGGCTCGCTCGCGGCGCTCATCGAGGAGCGCAACGTCGTCGGCGTCACGACCAACCCGACGATCTTCGCCAACGCGATCGCCGCCGGCGACAGCTACGAGGCCGCGGTCGTCGAGCAGGCCGGCCGCGGCGCCGGCGTCGACGAGGTCATCACGGCGCTCACCACGAAGGACGTGGCCGACGCGTGCGACCTGTTCGCCCCCGTCTACGAGGCGACGGGCGGCCGCGACGGCCGCGTGTCGATCGAGGTGGAGCCCGGGCTCGCCCGCGACACCGAGGGCACGATCGCCCAGGCGAAGCAGCTCCACGAGCGGGTCGGGCGCGAGAACGTGCTCATCAAGATCCCGGCGACCCGCGAGGGTCTCGAGGCGATCGCCGCGACGATCGGCGCGGGCATCAGCGTCAACGTCACGCTGATCTTCTCGCTCGACCGCTACCGCGACGTCATGAACGCCTACCTCACGGGCCTCGAGCGCGCCCAGCAGGCGGGCCACGACCTGTCGAGGATCCACTCGGTCGCGTCGTTCTTCGTCTCGCGCGTCGACACCGAGATCGACAAGCGCCTCGACGCGATCGGCACCGAGGAGGCCGCCGCGCTCAAGGGCAAGGCGGGCCTCGCCAACGCGCGCCTCGCCTACCGCGCGTGGCAGGAGACGTTCGCGACCGAGCGCGCGCTCACGCTGCTCGAGGCGGGCGCCAACACGCAGCGGCCGCTGTGGGCCTCGACGGGCGTCAAGGACCCGTCGCTGCCCGACACGCTCTACGTGACCGAGCTCGTCGCCCCGCAGACGGTGAACACCATGCCCGAGAAGACGCTCGAGGCGCTCGCCGACCACGGCACGATCACGGGCGACACCGTGACGGGCCGCGCCGACGAGTCGAGCGCGCTGCTCGACGAGCTCGAGCGGGTCGGCGTCTCGTACGTCGAGGTCGTCGAGCTGCTCGAGACCGAGGGGCTCGAGAAGTTCGACGCCTCGTGGGCCGAGCTCGTCCAGACCGTGCAGGGCCACCTCGACCAGGCGGGAGCGGGGCGATGACCTTCACGATCACCGCCTCGGGCGCCGCGCTCGAGGCCATCGAGCGCATCGTGCCGCAGCTCGTCGTCGACGGCGTGGCCGGCCGCCTCGTCTCGGGCGACGCCACGCTCTGGGGCGAGGCCGCCGAGCCCGAGGCGTCGATCCGGCTCGGATGGGTCGAGGCCGCCGCGTCGACACGCGGGCTCGTCGACGACATCGAGGCGCTCTGCAAGCAGCTGCGCCAGCACGGCGTCGACCGCATCGCGCTCGCCGGCATGGGCGGCTCGTCGCTCGCGCCGGAGGTCATCACGCGCACCGCGGGCGTCAACCTCACCGTGCTCGACTCCACGGAGCCCGGCCAGGTGCGTCGCGCGCTCCGCGACGGCCTGCAGCGCACCGCGCTCGTCGTGTCGTCGAAGTCGGGCTCGACGCTCGAGACCGACAGCCAGCGGCGGGCGTTCGAGGCCGCGTACCGCGACGCCGGGATCGACCCGACCGAGCGCATCATCGTGGTCACCGACCCCGGCTCCCCGCTCGACCAGGACGCCCGGCGCGCCGGCTACCGGGTCTTCAACGCCGACCCGAACGTCGGCGGCCGCTACTCGGCGCTCACGGCCTTCGGCATCGTGCCGTCGGGGCTCGCGGGCGTCGACGTGCGCGAGCTGCTCGACGAGGCCGTGGCGGCCCTGCCCGAGATCAGCGAGGACGCCGACGACAACCCCGGCCTGATGCTCGCGGCGGCGATCGCGGGCACCCGGCCGCTGCGCGACAAGCTCGGCATCGTCGCCGACGGCACGCACATCGTGGGCCTCGGCGACTGGGCCGAGCAGCTCATCGCCGAGTCGACCGGCAAGGACGGCGTGGGCATCCTGCCCGTCGTGCTCGAGAAGTCGGCACCCGAGCTCTCGGCCGACCTGCCCGACCTGCAGGTCGTGCGCCTCGTCGGCTCCGCCCGCGAGGCGAGCCACGTGGAGCACGGCGAGGTCGAGGTCGCCGGCACGCTCGGCGCGCAGCTGCTCGTGTGGGAGTTCGCGACCGCGGTCGCCGGGCGCCTGCTCGGCATCAACCCCTTCGACCAGCCCGACGTCGAGTCGGCGAAGGTCGCCGCCCGCGGCCTGCTCGACGCGCTCGAGCCGCAGCGCCCCGCCGACGTCGTCGACGCGGGCATCGAGGTGCGCGGCACCGCGGGCGTCGTGCGCGACTCCCTCGAGGCATCCGTCGACGCGCTGCTCGCGCAGCTCGGCGAGGGCGGCTACGTCGCGGTGCACGCCTACCTCGACCGCATCGGCCAGCCGCGCTTCGAGCGGCTCCGCGCTGCCCTCGCGGCGCGCACGGGGCGCCCGGTCACCTTCGGGTGGGGGCCGCGCTTCCTGCACTCGACCGGCCAGTACCACAAGGGCGGCACGCCGAACGGCGTCTTCCTGCAGCTGCTCGGCCAGCCGCACGAGGACCTCGACATCCCCGGCAGGCCCTTCACGTTCGGCCAGCTGCTGCAGGCGCAGGCCTCCGGCGACGCGAGCGTGCTCGCCGAGCACGGCCGGCCCGTGCTGTCGCTCACGCTCAGCGACCTCGACGAGGGGCTCGACCGGCTCCTCGCCCTGGCAGGCCGATGACGGACACCGAGGTCGGGGCCGCGCACGCGGCCCCGACCGGCGTCGGCCCGGCAGTCGGCGCCGGCGGCGCGGTGCAGCCGGTGCCGATCGGTCCCGGCGCCAACCCGCTGCGCGACCCGTCCGACCAGCGCCTCACGCGCATCCCCGGGCCGAACGCGATGACGTTCTTCGGCGTCACCGGCGACCTCGCGCGGAAGAAGCTGCTGCCCGCCGTCTACGACCTCGCCAACCGCGGCCTGCTGCCGCCCGGCTTCGGGCTCGTGGGCTTCGGCCGCCGCGACTGGACGCACGAGCAGTTCGCCGACGTCGTCCGCGAGGCCGTGCAGCAGCACGCGCGCACCGCGTTCCGCGAGTCGGTCTGGCGCCAGCTCTCCGAGGGCATCCGCTTCGTGCAGGGCGACTTCGACGACGACGCGGCCTTCGACCGGCTTGCCGAGGTGCTCGACGAGCTCGACCGCACGCGCGGCACCATGGGCAACCACGCCTTCTACCTCTCGATCCCGCCGAACGCCTTCCCGCTCGTCACGCAGCAGCTGAAGCGCTCCGGCCTCGCCGAGGACGACGGCGACCGCTGGCGCCGCGTCGTCATCGAGAAGCCCTTCGGGCACGACCTCGCCTCCGCGCGCGAGCTGAACGCCGTCGTCGAGTCGGTGTTCCCGCCCGACAGCGTCTTCCGCATCGACCACTACCTCGGCAAGGAGACGGTGCAGAACATCCTCGCGCTGCGCTTCGCCAACGCGCTGTGGGAGCCGATCTGGAACGCCAACCACATCGACCACGTGCAGATCACGATGGCCGAGGACATCGGCGTCGGCGGCCGCGCCGGCTACTACGACGGCATCGGCGCCGCGCGCGACGTCATCCAGAACCACCTGCTCCAGCTGTTCGCGCTCACCGCCATGGAGGAGCCGGTCTCGTTCGACGCCGCCGACCTGCGGGTCGAGAAGGAGAAGGTGCTGCGCGCCGCGCGCGTGCCGCTCCCCCTCGACGAGTCGACCGCACGCGGCCAGTACGCCGCCGGCTGGCACGGCGGGGCGCTCGTGAAGGGCTTCCTCGAGGAGGAGGGCATGCGCCCCGACTCCGGCACCGAGACCTATGCGGCCGTGCGGCTCGAGGTCGACACGCGCCGCTGGGCGGGCGTGCCCTTCTACCTGCGCGCCGGCAAGCGGCTCGGCCGCCGCGTCACCGAGATCGCGATCGTCTTCAAGCGCGCCTCGCAGTACCTCTTCGACGCATCCGACATGCGCACGATGAGCGAGAACGCGCTCGTCATCCGCGTGCAGCCGGACGAGGGCGTCTCGATGCGCTTCGGCTCGAAGGTGCCGGGCCCCGGCATGCACGTGCGCGACGTGACGATGGACTTCGGCTACGGGCACGCGTTCACCGAGGAGAGCCCCGAGGCGTACGAGCGGCTCATCCTCGACGTGCTGCTCGGCGACCCGCCCCTGTTCCCCCGCCACGAGGAGGTCGAGCTCTCCTGGAAGATCCTCGACCCGATCGAGGAGCACTGGGAGGCGCAGGGCGGCCCCGTGGAGCAGTACCAGCCGGGCTCGTGGGGCCCGCGCAGCGCGCACGAGCTCCTCGCGCGCGACGGACGGCACTGGAGGCGACCGTGATCATCCGACTCTCCCGCACGAACACCGCAGAGGTGCAGCGACGGATGCTCGAGATCCGCGATGAGGGCGGCGTGGTCGCGCTCGGGCGCGTGCTGACGCTCGTCATCCACACGCAGATCGGGGGCGAGGAGGAGGCGATCCGCGCCGCCAACGCCGCCTCCCGCGAGCACCCGATGCGCGTCATCGTCGTCTCGCGGAACCCCGACCACGTCAATGCCGGCGAGGAGCCGCGCCTCGACGCCGAGCTGCGCGTGGGCGCCGACGCCGGCGCGAGCGAGGTCGTGCTGCTGCAGTGCTACGGCGAGCTCGGCTCGCACCTGCTCGGCATCGTGCAGGGCCTGCTGCTGCCCGACGCGCCCGTGGTCGCGTGGTGGCCGAGCTTCATGCCCGAGACGCCCTCCGCCGCGCAGCTCGGCCAGATCTCGCAGCGCCGCATCACCGACTCCGGCAGGCAGGCGGACCCGCACGCGGCGATCCTGTCGCTCGCCGGCTGCTACACGCCCGGCGACACCGACCTCGCGTGGACGCGGCTGACGAACTGGCGCGCGCATCTCGCGGCGCTGCTCGACCAGCCGCCCTTCGAGCCGGTGCACGGCGGCCGCGTCTCGGGCGACCTCGGCAACCCGAGCGTGCACCTCATGGCCGCGTGGCTGCACCTGCGCCTCGGCGTGCCGATCGAGAAGGTCGAGGCGGGCGAGACCCCCACCGGCTCGAGCGGCCTGCACGCGGTCGAGCTGCAGCGCGACAGCGGCGACTCGTCGCTCACGCGCCTGCGCGACTCGGTGGGCGTGCTGCGCCAGCCCGGGCAGCCCGAGCACCACGTCGCGCTCTCGACCCGCGGGCTCGAGGACCAGCTCGCGGAGGAGCTCCGCAAGCTCGCGCCCGACGACATGTACCGCCAGGTGCTGCTGTCGACGCTGGAGCACGCGGCATGAGCGTCGTCGTGCACGAGGGCCGCGCCGCGCTCGTCGGGGCCACCGCCGACCGCCTCGTCGCGCTCCTGGCCGAGCTCGTCGAGGCCCGGGGGCGCGCGACCGTCGCGCTCACCGGCGGCAGCGTCGGCATCGAGCTGCTCGCGGCGCTCGTCGACCGCGAGGTCGACTGGTCGCGCGTGCACCTGACGTGGAGCGACGAGCGGTTCGTCGCCGCCGACTCCCCCGACCGCAACGCGCGGCAGGCGCGCGAGGCGCTGCTCGACCGCGTGCCGATCCCCGCGGGCAACGTGCACGAGCTGCCCGCGGCGGGCTCCGCGTCCCTCGACGAGGCCGCCGAGGCGGCGACGGCGATGCTGGCCGAGCTCGGCACCGTCGACCTGACGCTGCTGGGCATGGGCCCGGATGCGCATGTCGCGTCGCTCTTCCCCGGCCTGCCGGGCGTGGCGGAGCCGGGCACCGGCGTGATCGCGGTGCGCGACTCCCCCAAGCCCCCGCCCGAGCGGCTGAGCTTCACGGTCGGCGCGATCGGCGCATCCGATCGCGTCTGGCTCGTCGTCGCGGGCGCCGACAAGGCCGAGGCGGTCGCGCTCGCGCGGTCGGGCGCCTCGCCCGACGCCGCTCCGGCGGCCGCGGCGCACGGCCGGGTCGAGACGCTCTGGCTGCTCGACGAGGAAGCGGCCGCCCTGCTGGAGCAAGACGGCCGCTAGGCGAGGCGGTCGCGGATCAGCCGCGGCCTTCCGCGGAGCGCAGCTTCTGCAGCGCCTCGTCGAGCAGCTGCACGGCCTCCTCGGGCGTGCGGCGCTCCTTCACGTAGGCGAGGTGCGTCTTGTACGGCTCGTTCTTCGAGAGCTGCGGCGGGTGCTCCTTGTCGCGGCCGGCGGGCAGGCCCGTCGACGGCGAGTCGATCACCTCGGGGATCTCGTCCTCGGGCAGGTCGGCCGCGAAGTAGCGGACCGTCTCGTTGCCCATCGCGTCCCAGTACGAGACCGCCACGCGCTCGGCGTGGAAGCCGCGGTCCTGCTCGCCCATGGGGCCCGCGCCGACGCGCGAGCCGCGGATCGCGCTGCCACCGGAGGCCATCAGATGCCCGCGATCTTGGTGATGAGGCCGAGCACCACGATCGACGCGAGCCAGGCGAGGCTGACCACGACGGTGATGGTGTTGAGGTTGCGCTCCGCGACGCCCGACGAGCCGAGCGACGAGCCGACGCCGCCGCCGAACATGTCGGACAGGCCGCCTCCGCGGCCCTTGTGCAGCAGGATGAACAGCGTCAGCAGCACAGACGTGATGCCGAGGATCACCTGCATGATGATCTGGAGAATCTCCACTAGCCCTCTTTCCGAATCCTCGACCGAGGTCGATGCCGTGGCGCAGGCCACGGGAAGTCCAACGAGCATCCTACCGCAGGGATTCCCGGCGGCCGGGTGCTGCGGCGGCGGCTCAGGTGCCGACGTGGTGCTGGAAGCGGCTGATGGCCGCGAACTCCGCCGCGTCGAGGCTCGCCCCGCCGACGAGCGCGCCGTCGATGTCGGGCTCGCGCATGAAGCCGGCGATGTTGCCCGACTTCACGCTGCCCCCGTAGAGGATGCGGGTCGCCGCCGCCGCCTCGTCGCCGCGCACCTCGGCGAGCGCCTGGCGCAGCGCCTGGCACACCTGCTGCGCCTGGTCGGCCGTGGCCGCCTGGCCCGAGCCGATCGCCCAGACGGGCTCGTACGCGACGACGATCTCGCCGGCCGCGGGCAGCTCGGCGAGCACGTCGCGCAGCTGCTGCACGGGCACCGCCGACGCGCCGTGCTGCTCGAGGTCCTCAGCCGTCTCGCCGACGCAGATGACCGGCGTGACGCCGTGGCGGAGCGCCGCGGCGGCCTTGCGGCCGACGATCGCGTCGGTCTCGCCGTGGTCCTGGCGGCGCTCGGAGTGGCCGACGATCGCGTAGGCGCAGTCGAGCTTCGCGAGCATCGCGGCCGACACCTCGCCCGTGTGGGCGCCCGCGTCGTGCTCCGAGACGTCCTGGGCGCCGTGCCGCAGCTCGAAGCGCTCGGCCGAGATGAGCGTCTGCACGCTGCGCAGGTCGGTGAAGGGCGGGAAGACCGCCACCTCGACCGCCGCGTGGTCGTGCTTCGCGTCCTGCAGCGTCCAGGCGAGCTTCTGCACGAGCGCGATCGCCTGCAGGTGGTCCTGGTGCATCTTCCAGTTGCCCGCGATCAGCGGGGTGCGGCTCGTGGTCATGGCCATTCCTCTCGTCACCAGCCCAGTGCTTCCAGGCCCGGCAGCCGTGCGCCCTCGAGGAACTCGAGGCTCGCGCCGCCGCCGGTGGAGATGTGCACGAAGTCGTCGTCGGCGAAGCCGAGCTGGCGCACCGCGGCGGCGGAGTCGCCGCCGCCGACGACCGCGAGGCCGTCCACCTCGGTGAGCGCCTGGGCGACGGCCTTCGTGCCGGCCGCGAACGCCTCCATCTCGAACACGCCCATCGGGCCGTTCCAGAAGACGGTGCGCGCACCGCGGATGGCGTCGGCGAACGCCGCGGCGGAGTCGGGCCCGATGTCGAGCCCGATGCCCGAGGCACCGAAGCGGGACTGCTCGATCGCGTCGGACGCGACGGTCTCGTGCGCCGCGTCGGCGGCGAAGGACTCGGCGACGACGACGTCGGTCGGCAGCAGCAGCTCGACCCCCAGCTCCTCGGCCTGCGCGATGTAGCCGCGCACGCGCTCGAGCTGCTCCTCCTCGAGGAGGCTCGCGGCGACGCCGTGGCCCTGCGCGGCGAGGAACGTGAAGAGCATCCCGCCGCCGATGAGCAGGCGGTCGACGCGCGGCAGCAGGTGCTCGATGACGCCGAGCTTGTCGCTCACCTTCGAGCCGCCGAGCACGACCGCGTACGGCCGCTCGGGCGACTCGGTCAGGCGCGAGAGCACGTCGAGCTCGCGCTCGACGAGCAGGCCGGCGGCGCTCGGGAGCGCCTGGGCGAGCTCGAAGACGCTCGCCTGCTCGCGGTGCACGACGCCGAAGCCGTCGGAGACGAACGCGTCGGCCCCGGTCGCGAGCTCGGCGGCGAGGGCCGCGCGCTCGGCGGCGTCCTTGCTGGTCTCCCGTGGGTCGAAGCGCAGGTTCTCGAGCAGCGCGAGCTGCCCGTCCTGCAGGGCGATCCGCACGCGCTGCGCATCCTCGCCCACCGTGTCGGCGGCGAAGGCGACCGGCGAGCCGAGCAGCTCCTCCAGCCGCCGCGCCACCGGCGCGAGCGAGTACTTCGCCTCCGGCGCGCCCTTCGGGCGGCCGAGGTGCGAGATCGCCACGACCCTCGCGCCCTGCTCGAGCAGGGTGCGGAGGGTCGGCAGCGATGCGACGATGCGCCCCTCGTCGGTGATCTCGCCGTCCTGCAGCGGCACGTTGAAGTCGCACCGGATGAGGACGGTCCTGCCGGCGAGGTCGCCGAGGGTGTCGAGCGTGCGGATCGCCATGCGGATCAGAGCTTCGAGCCCACGTGCTCGGCGAGGTCGACGAGGCGGCAGGAGTAGCCCCACTCGTTGTCGTACCACGACGAGATCTTGACCTGGTCGCCCATCACCTTGGTGAGGCCGGAGTCGAAGATCGACGAGAACGGGTTGCCGACGATGTCGCTCGAGACGATCTCGTCCTCGGTGTACTGCAGGTAGCCCTTGAGCGGGCCCGACTCGGCGGCGGCCTTGTAGGCGGCGTTGATCTCGTCGACGGTGAGGCCGTCGCGGGTCTGCACCGTCAGGTCGGTGATCGAGCCGGTCGGCGTCGGCACGCGCAGCGCGTAGCCGTCGAGCAGGCCGTTGAGCTCCGGCAGCACGAGGCCGATGGCCTTCGCGGCGCCGGTCGAGGTCGGGATGATCGAGAGCGCTGCAGCGCGGGCGCGGCGCAGGTCGCTGTGCGGGCCGTCCTGGAGGTTCTGGTCGGCCGTGTAGGCGTGCACCGTCGTCATGAGGCCGCGCTCGATGCCGAAGGACTCGTGGAAGACCTTCGCGAGCGGCGCGAGGCAGTTCGTCGTGCACGACGCGTTCGAGATGACGTGGTCGTTCTCGGGGTCGTACTGCTCGTGGTTGACGCCCATCACGAACGTGGGCGCGGGGCCCTTCGCGGGAGCGGAGAGGATGACCTTCTTCGCACCGGCCGTCAGGTGCGCGGAGGCCTCCTCGACCTTCGTGAAGCGGCCGGTCGACTCGATGACGACGTCGACGTCGAGCTCGCCCCAGGGCAGCTTCGACGGGTCCTTCTCGGCGAAGGCGCGGAAGTCGTCGTCGCCGACGCGGATGTGGCTCTCGTCGAAGCTCACCGGCGCGTCGATCGGCCCGGAGACCGAGTCGTACTTCAGCAGGTGGGCGAGGGTCTTGTTGTCGGTCAGATCGTTGACCGCGACGACGTCGATGTCAGCGCCCTGGGCAAGCGCTGCACGGACGAAGTTGCGGCCGATCCGGCCGAAGCCGTTGATGGCGACCTTCAGAGTCATGGGATGGGTTTCCTGACTGTCGGGGTGGAGAAGAGGCCCCGGGCGACGTGCCCGGGGCCCCGGTCACATGGTGACGTTTCGGGTCAGCGGACGATGAGTCCCGCGGTCTGCGCCTTGGCGGCGTCGAACCGGGCCTGGGCGTCCTGCCAGTTGACGATGTTCCAGAACGCCTTGACGTAGTCGGCCTTGACGTTGAGGTAGTCGAGGTAGAAGGCGTGCTCCCACATGTCGAGCATGAGGATCGGGTGCGCGCCGACCGGCACGTTGCCCTGCTGGTCGAAGAGCTGGAAGACGTTGAGTCGCGAGGCGATCGAGTCCCACGCGAGCACCGACCAGCCGGAGCCCTGGATGCCCGTGGCGTTCGCGGTGAAGTGCGCCTGGAACTTCGAGAAGTCGCCGAAGAACTCGCCGATCGCGGCCTGCAGCTCGCCCTCGGGCTCGCCGCCGCCGTCGCCGGAGAGGTTGTTCCAGAACACGGTGTGGTTCGTGTGCCCGCCGAGGTTGAACGCGAGGTCCTTCTCGAGCTTGTTGACGTTCGTCAGGTCGTCGGCGTCGCGCGCGGCCTGCAGCTTCTCGAGCGCGGTGTTCGCGCCGTCGACGTACGCCTTGTGGTGCTTGTCGTGGTGGAGCTCCATGATCTTCGCGGAGATGTGGGGCTCGAGTGCCGCGTAGTCGTAGGGCAGATCGGGAAGGGTGTAGACGGCCATGGGGCTCTCCTCTCTTGCGCGCGTCGCGCGCCGATTGGTCGATCTCGATCCTATCCACGGCCCCTGCACGAGTCAGGAGCGCGGATGCCGGGCGTCACACGTCGATGTCCTCCGGCACGGCGGCCTCGGTGTCGGGGATGCCGCGGTCCTGCGCGGCGCGGTCGGCCATCGCGAGCAGGCGTCGGATGCGGCCCGCCACGGCGTCCTTCGTCATCGTCGGGGTGGCGAGGTGGCCGAGCTCGTCGAGGCTCGCGTCGCGGTGCTCGACGCGCAGCCTGCCGGCGTAGGCGAGGTGCTCGGGCACGTCGGGGCCGAGGATCTCGAGCGCGCGCTCGATCCGCGCGCACGCCGCGACGGCCGCCTGCGCGCTCCGGCGCAGGTTGGCGTCGTCGAAGTTCACGAGCCGGTTGGCGGTGGCGCGCACCTCGCGCCGCTGCCGCAGCTCGGCCCACGCCTGCACGGTCTCGTGGGCGCCCATGGTGGTGAGCATGCGTGAGATCGGCTCGCCCTCGCGGATGACGACGCGGTGCGTGCCGCGCACCTCGCGCGACTTCGCGGGCACGCCGAGCCGGCCGGCGGCACCGACGAGCGCCATCGCCGCCTCGTTGCCCGGGCAGGCCACCTCGAGCGCCGCGGAGCGCCCCGGGTCGGAGAGCGTGCCCTGGGCGAGGAAGGCGCCGCGCCAGACGCCCGCGAGGTCCTCGAGCGAGCCCGTGGTGACCTTGTTGGGCAGGCCGCGGACCGGCTTGCGCCGCGCATCCATCAGCCCCGTCTGCCGCGCGAGGGTCTCGCCCTCGGCGATGACCCGCACGAGGTAGGCGCCGCTCGAGCGGCTCGACGAGGAGGACGAGATGCGGGCGATCTCGGCCTTCACGCCGTAGAGCTCGAGGATGCTGCGCGCGAGCCTCGCGGCGGCGGCGGCGGAGTCGAGCTCGCTCTCGACCGCGACGCGGTTCGAGATCACGTGCAGGCCGCCGGCGAAGCGCAGGAGGGTCGCGACCTCTGCCGCCTTCGTCTGGGGTCGCGTCACGCGCACCCGCGCGAGCTCCTCCTTGACGTCGTCGGTCAATGCCACACCTGCTCCCTTCGTCATTCGCGCCCCAGGTCTCGATGCTTCACGGCCACGCGCAGCCCGGGCGTGCCCGACAGCCGCGAGGCCAGGTGCTCGGCCATCGCCACCGAGCGGTGCTTGCCGCCGGTGCAGCCGACGCCCAGCACGGCGTGCAGCTTGTTCTCGCGCGCGAAGCCGGCCAGCACCGGCCGCAGCGCCTCGAGGTAGCGATCGGCGAACTCCGCCGCGCCCTCCTGCTCGAGCACGTAGTCGGCCACGAGCTGCTCGGTGCCGTCGTGGCCCCGCAGCTCGGGCTTCCAGAACGGGTTCGGCAGGAACCGCATGTCGGCGATCAGGTCGGCGTCGACGGGGATGCCGTACTTGAAGCCGAAGCTCATCACCGTCAGCGTCACCTCGAGCTCGCCGCCGGGCGCGAAGCGCTCCCCCACCCGGCGCGTCAGCTGGTGGGGGTTGAGGCCGGTCGTGTCGAGCAGGTCGTCGGCCATGCCGCGCAGCGCCTCGAGGCGCGTGCGCTCCATGCGGATGCCGTCGAGGATCGTGCCGTCGCCCTGCAGCGGGTGGGGCCGGCGCACCTGCTCGTAGCGGCGCACGAGCTCGGCGTCGCTCGCCTCGAGGAAGAGCACCCGCACGGAGTGCTCGGCGCGCAGCATCTCGACGAAGCGCTTCGCGTCGTCGAAGAGGGCGCCGCCGCGCACGTCGACGACGATCGCGAGGCGGGACTCGGTGGATGCGCTGGTGGCGGCGGTGCGCACCAGCGCGCGGAGCATGGTGGGCGGCAGGTTGTCGACCACGAACCAGCCGAGGTCCTCGAGCGCATTGGCGACCGTGGTGCGACCCGCGCCGGACATGCCGGTGATGATCACGATCTCTCTTGCGTTCACGGTTCCGATTCCTGTCGCTGGGGTTCGGCGACCATCGTATCGGCGCTGAGCGCTCGCGCCACGGCCAGCGCGAGCGCCGGCCCGACGCCCGCCACCTCCTGCAGCTGCTCGGGGCTCGCCGCGCGCACGCGCTTCGCCGAGCCGAAGTGCTTGAGCAGCGCGCGCACGCGCGACGGCCCGAGCCCAGGGATGCCGCTCAGCTGCGACTCGATCGCGCTCGAGCGCTTCTGCCGCTGGTAGCCGATCGCGACGCGGTGCGCCTCGTCGCGGAGGCGCTGCACGAGGTAGAGCGCCTCGCTCGAGCGCGGCAGGATCACCGGGAACTCCTCGTCGGGCAGCCACAGCTCCTCGAGCCGCTTGGCGATGCCGGCGAGCGCGACGCCCCGCACGCCCGCCTCGTCGAGCGCGCGCTTCGCCGCCTGCACCTGCGGACGGCCGCCGTCGACGAGCAGCAGCTGCGGCGTGTAGGCGAACCGCGACCCGGTGTCCTCCGGGTCGCCCTCGACGAGGTAGCGCGCGCGGCGGGTGATGATCTGGTGGATCGAGTCGGTGTCGTCGGTCGTCTGCGCGATCGCGAACTTGCGGTACTGGTCCTTGCGCGGCAGCCCGTCCTCGAACACCACCATCGACGCGACGACGCCGGTGCCGCCGAGGTGCGAGACGTCGAAGCACTCGATGCGCAGCGGCGCCTCGCCCATGCCGAGCGCCTCCTGCAGGTCGGCGAGCGCCTGCGAGCGGGTGACGTAGTCGCTCGTGCGCTTCGTGCGGGCCACCTGCAGCGCGTGGGCCGCGTTGACCGCCGCGGAGTCGGCGAGCCGGCGCTTCTCGCCGCGCTGCGCGACGCGCACCGCGACGCGACCGCCGAGCCCCTGGTCGGCGCGGCGGTCGGTGAGCCACGCCTCGAGCTCGTGCACGCTCTCGGGCTGCTTCGGGAAGAGCACCTCGCGCGCGGGCGGGTCGCCCGTCTCGTAGGCGATGCGCAGCACCTGGGTGGCGAGCTCGCCCTCGGTGAGGTCGATCTCGGTGTCGACCACCCACGACTTCGTGCCGCGGATGCGGCCGCCCCGCACCGCGAACAGGTGCACGGCCGCGCTCAGCTCGTCGTGCACGAGGCCGAAGACGTCGGCGTCGACCTTGTCGGAGAGCACGACGCTCGTGCGCGCCAGCACCGTCTCGAGCGCCGAGAGCTGGTCGCGCAGGCGCGCGGCCCGCTCGAACTCGAGCCGCGCGCTCGCGCGCTGCATCTGCTCCCGCACCCGGTCGACGAACTCCTGGTCGCCGCCGTTCATGAAGGCGACGAGGTCGTTGGCCGTCGCGCGATGCTCCTCGAGCGTGACGCGCCCGACGCACGGCGCCGAGCACTTGCCGATGTCGCCCAGCAGGCACGGCCGGCCGGTGCGCTCTGCCCGGTCGTAGACCGACTGGCTGCACGAGCGCATCGGGAAGGCCTTCAGCAGCAGGTCGAGCGTCTCGCGGATCGCCCAGACCTTCGTGTAGGGCCCGAAGTAGCGCGCCCCGCGGATGCCGCGGTTGCGCGTGATGAGCGCCCGCGGCACGTCGTCGCGCATCGTCACGGCGAGGTACGGGTACGACTTGTCGTCGCGGAACTGCACGTTGAAGGGCGGCTCGTACTCCTTGATCCAGGTGAACTCGAGCTGCAGCGCCTCGAACTCGCTCGCGACGATCGTCCACTCGACGCGCACGGCCGTCAGCACCATCCGGCGGGTGCGCTCGTGCAGCGTCTCGAGCGGCTGGAAGTAGTTCGCGAGCCGCTGCCGCAGGTTCTTCGCCTTGCCGACGTAGAGCACGCGCTCGTGCTCGTCGCGGAAGCGGTACACGCCGGGCGCGGTGGGGATCGTGCCGGGCGCCGGCTTGTACGCGACCGTGCGTGAGCCGGGGGCGCGGCTCATCGCACTCCCGCGCCCAGGATCTCCTTCAGGAAGCCGCCCGTGTGGCTGGCCTCGACCTCCGCCACCTCCTCGGGGGTGCCGGTCGCCACGATGGTGCCGCCCCCGGAGCCGCCCTCGGGACCGAGGTCGATGATCCAGTCGGCGCTCTTGATCACGTCGAGCGAGTGCTCGATCGTGAGCACCGTGTTGCCCTTCTCGACCAGGCCGTCGAGCACCTCGAGCAGCTTCCGCACGTCGTCGAAGTGCAGGCCTGTGGTGGGCTCGTCGAGCACGTAGATGGCGCGGCCGGAGGTGCGCCGCTGCAGCTCGGTCGCGAGCTTCACGCGCTGCGCCTCGCCGCCGGAGAGCGTCGTCGCCGACTGCCCGAGCCGCACGTAGCCGAGGCCGACGTCGACCAGGGTCTTCAGGTAGCGGTGGATCGACGAGATCGGCTGGAAGAACTCGGCGGCCTCCTCGATCGGCATCGCCAGCACGTCGGCGATCGACTTGCCCTTGTAGTGCACCGAGAGCGTGTCGCGGTTGTAGCGCGCGCCGTGGCACACCTCGCACTCGACGTAGACGTCGGGCAGGAAGTTCATCTCGATCTTGAGCGTGCCGTCGCCCTGGCACGCCTCGCAGCGGCCGCCCTTGACGTTGAAGGAGAAGCGGCCGGCGAGGTAGCCGCGGGCCTTCGCCTCGGAGGTCTCGGCGAACAGGTTGCGGATCTTGTCGAACACGCCCGTGTAGGTCGCGGGGTTGGAGCGCGGCGTGCGGCCGATCGGCCCCTGGTCGACGTGGATCGCCTTGTCGAGGTGGCCGAGCCCGGTGACGCGCGTGTGCTTCGCGGGCACCTGGCGGGCGCCGTTGAGCGCGTTGGCGAGCACCTTGTAGAGGATGTCGTTGACGAGCGTCGACTTGCCGGAGCCGGAGACGCCCGTGACGGCGACGAACACGCCGAGCGGGATGTCGACGTCGATGCCCTGCAGGTTGTTGGCCCGCGCGCCCTCGATGCGCAGCTTGCGGCCGGGGTCGAGCGGCCGGCGGCGCTCGGGCACCGGGATCGACTCGCGCCCGGCGAGGTAGGCGCCGGTGAGCGACGTCGGGTGCTCGAGCAGCGACTCGTAGGTGCCCGAGTGCACCACCTCGCCGCCGCGCTCGCCCGCGCCCGGGCCGATGTCGACCACCCAGTCGGCGGTGCGGATGGTGTCCTCGTCGTGCTCGACGACGATGAGCGTGTTGCCGAGGTCGCGGAGCGTCTCGAGCGTGCCGATGAGCTTGCGGTTGTCGCGCTGGTGCAGGCCGATCGAGGGCTCGTCGAGCACGTACAGCACGCCGGTGAGGCCGGCGCCGATCTGCGTGGCGAGGCGGATGCGCTGGGCCTCGCCGCCCGAGAGCGTCGCGGCCGCGCGCGAGAGCGACAGGTAGCCGAGCCCGACGCGGATGAGGAAGTCGAGCCGCGCGCGGATCTCGCGCAGCACCGCGGCCGCGATGTGCGCCTCGCGCTCGTCGAGCTCGAGGCCGTGCATGTACGCGTGCGCGTCGTCGAGGCTCATGTCGGCGACGGTGGCGATCGAGCTGCCGTGCACGAGCACGCCCAGCACCTCGGGGCGCAGGCGCGCGCCGCCGCACTCGGGGCACGGCACCTCGCGCAGGAACTCGCCGTGCTTCGACCGCGCCCAGTCGCTGTCGGCCTCGGTGTGCTTGCGCTGGATGTAGGGCATGACGCCCTCGTAGCCCGACGCGTACTTCAGCTGCCGGCCGTAGCGGTTGCGCCACTGGACCATGACGTTGCCCTCGGTGCCGTGCAGGATGACGTGGCGCACGTCGCTGTCGAGGTCGCGCCAGGGGGTGTCGAGCGAGAAGCCCATCTCGCGCGCGAGGCCGCCGAGCAGCCGCTCGAAGTAGGTGTAGAGCCCCTTGCCCGACTGCGTCCACGGCAGGATCGCGCCCTCGCGCAGCGACAGCGCCTCGTCGGCGATCACGAGGTCGGCGTCGGCGGCCATGCGCGTGCCGATGCCGGTGCACTCGGGGCACGCGCCGAACGGGGCGTTGAACGAGAAGGTGCGCGGCTCGATCTCGGTGAGCGCGACGGGGTGCCGGTTCGGGCACGAGAGCTTCTCGCTGAAGGTGCGGCGCCGGCCCTCGTCGTCCTCCTCGAGGTCGACGTAGTCGATCGTCGCGAGCCCGTCGGCGAGCCGCAGGGCGGTCTCGAGCGAGTCGGTGAGGCGCGTCAGCATGCCGGGCTCGGCCACGAGGCGGTCGACGACCACGGCGATGTCGTGCTTCTGCTGCTTCTTGAGCGCCGGGGCGTCGGCGAGCTGCACGAGCTCGCCGTCGATGACGGCGCGCGAGTAGCCGGTGGCGACGAGGTTGCGCACCAGGTCGACGAACTCGCCCTTCTTCTGCTGGACGACCGGCGCGAGGATCTGGAAGCGCGTGCGCTCGGGCAGCTCCATGAGCTCGTCGGCGATCTGCTGCACCGTCTGGCGCTGGATGCGCTCCCCGCAGACGGGGCAGTGCGGCACGCCGATGCGCGCCCACAGCAGGCGCATGTAGTCGAACACCTCGGTGATGGTGCCGACCGTCGAGCGCGGGTTGCGGTTGGTCGACTTCTGGTCGATCGACACCGCCGGGCTCAGCCCCTCGATGAAGTCGACGTCGGGGCGGTCGACCTGGCCGAGGAACTGACGCGCGTAGGCCGACAGCGACTCGACGTAGCGGCGCTGCCCCTCGGCGAAGATGGTGTCGAACGCGAGCGACGACTTGCCGGAGCCGGAGAGCCCCGTGAACACCACCAGCGCGTCGCGCGGGATGCGCAGATCGACGTCCTTGAGGTTGTGCTCGCGCGCGCCGCGCACGTGCAGCTCGGAGGTGTTCGTGGTCCTGGTCGTCACCCGACGAGTCTACGAGCGGCCACCCACACGGCGGCCCGTGTTCGCGCTCGGCTCATCCCCCGACGGCGTCCCTGCTCACCCCTCGATGCGCCCGATCGCCTCGTCGAGGGCCACCGACGCGCCCTCCTCGGCGAGGCGCCGCAGCGTGCCCGCGCGGTGCGCGGCGACGCGCGTCTCCATCTTCATCGCGTCGACGACCGCGACGGCCTGGCCGGACTCCACCGCAGCCCCGTCCTCCACGAGCCAGCGCACGAGCGTGCCCGGCACGGGCGCCGTCACCGCCGAGGCGTCCGCGGCCGGCGCGGCGGGCTCCGCAGCCGACGCCGAGCCGCCGGGCGCCGCGAGCAGCCCGTCGGGCAGCCCGAGCACGACGCGGCGGCCGTCGACCTCGATCGCCACGCGGCGCAGCCGGGCGCCGGGGACGGGCGCGGGCCGCAGCTGGGGCTCGAGGCGCGGCATGAGATCGGCCTCGATCCACTGCGTCGAGACCGCGAAGCCCTCGGTCGAGAAGGCCGGCTCGTCGAGCACCGCCTCGGCGAACGGCGCCACGGTGGCGACGCCGACGACCTCGAGCTCGCGGAGCGCCCGGCGCATGCGCACGAGGGCGGCGTCGCGGTCGGGCGCGTGCACGATGAGCTTCGCCGCGAGCGAGTCGAACGCCGCCTCGACGCGGTCGCCGGCCTCGACGCCCGCGTCCCAGCGCACGCCCGGGCCCGCCGGCGCCCGCAGCGCCTCGACGAGGCCCGGGCTGGGGAGGAACCCGCGACCCGGGTCCTCGGCGTTCAGCCGCAGCTCGATCGCGTGGCCCGACGGCGCGGGCGTCTCGCGGATCGACGGGCCGAGCCCTTCGGCGATGCGCAGCTGCTCGCGCACGAGGTCGACCCCGGTGACGGCCTCGGTGACCGGATGCTCGACCTGCAGCCGGGTGTTCACCTCGAGGAACGAGATGGTGCCGTCGGCTCCCAGGAGGAACTCGACCGTGCCCGCGCCGCGGTAGTCGACGGCGGCGCAGATCGCGCGCGACGCGTCGTGGATGCGGGCCCGCTGCGCGTCGGTGAGACCGGGCGCGGGCGCCTCCTCGATGAGCTTCTGGCTGCGCCGCTGCAGCGAGCAGTCGCGGTCGCCGACCACGACCACGCCGCCCGCGCCGTCGCCGAGCACCTGCGCCTCGACGTGCCGCGGCCGCTCGAGGTAGCGCTCGATGAAGCACTCCCCGCGGCCGAACGCCGCGATCGCCTCGCGCGTGGCCGAGCCGAACGCATCCGCGACCTCGTCGATGGTGCGCGCGACCTTCAGGCCGCGGCCGCCGCCGCCGAACGCCGCCTTCACGACCACCGGCAGCCCGTGCTCGCGCGCGAACGCGACCGCCTCGTCGGCGTCGGCCAGCGGCCGGTCGGTGCCGGCCGCGAGCGGCGCGCCCGCCTCCTGCGCGATGCGGCGCGCCGTGACCTTGTCGCCGAGCGCGTCGATGCTCTCGGGCGTCGGCCCGATCCACGTGAGGCCCGCCTCCTCGACGGCGCGCGCGAACGCGGCGCTCTCGGAGAGGAAGCCGTAGCCGGGGTGCACCGCGTCGGCGCCGGCGGTGCGGGCGGCCGCGAGCAGCGCGTCGATGCTGAGGTACGTCTCGGCGGCGGTCGTGCCCTCGAGCGCGACGGCCTCGTCGGCGTGCCGCACGTGCATCGCGTCGACGTCCTGGTCGGCGTACACGGCGACCGAGCGGTAGCCGGCCTCGGCGCAGGCGCGCGCGATGCGCACGGCGATCTCGCCGCGATTGGCGATCAGGATCTTCTCCACGTCGTCCTCCTGGTCAGTGGGGCGGCGCCGCGATGCGGAACCGGATGCGGGCGCCCGGCGGCAGCTGCCCGGCGAGGTCGAGGTCGCGGTCGACGACCGCGCCGATGATCGGGTAGCCGCCCGTGAGCGGGTGGTCGGGCAGGAAGAGCACCGGCTGGCCGTCGGGCGGCACCTGGATGGCGCCGGTCACCGCTCCCTCGCTCTCGAGCTCGCCCTCGCGGGAGCGCTCGAGCGGCGTCGCGCCCTCGAGGCGCACGCCCACCCGGTCGGAGCGCGGCGTCACGAGCCACTCCTGCTCGACGAGCGCCGCGAGGGCGTCGTCGGCGAACCAGTCGGTGCGCGGGCCCAGCACGATGCCGAGCTCGACGACGTCGCCCGGGCGGGGCAGGCGGATGCGGGGGGCCCGGGTGCGCTCGACCGCCGCGGTGCCGCCGGCCGGGCCGTGCAGGGGCAGCGCGTCCCCCGCCGCGAGCGGCGCGGGGCCGAGCCCGGCGAGCGTGTCGGTCGCGAGGCTGCCGAGCACCGGGTCGAGGGCGATGCCGCCGCGGATGGCGATCACGGTGCGCAGGCCGTCGCGCAGGCCCCCGATGCGCAGCTCGTCGCCGTCGTCGACCGCGACGGCACGCTCGGGCTCGACGGCGTGCGGGCCGTGCGGCGTCTCGAGCGACGCCACGGCGTGGGCGCCGGCGAGCGCGACCACGGCGGGGCCGCGGAACCGCAGCACCGCTCCCCCGCCGGCGAGCTCGAGCCCGGCGGTGCCGGGCGGGTTGCCGACGGCGCGGTTCGCCTCCCGCAGCGCGCCCCGATCGGCGGCGCCGGAGGCCGAGACGCCCTGGGCCGCGAGGCCGGGCCGGCCGAGGTCCTGCACGAGCAGCTGCACGCCGGGCCGCACGACCTCCACAGCGTGCGCGGCCGTCACGGCGTCGCGCTGCGGCGCCGCGGGTGCGGCGAGCTCGCGGTCGACGCGCTCGAAGCGCACCGCCGTGCCCGGCGCGAGCAGCGCGGGCGGGTCGCGGTCGAGGTCCCACATCTGCGCGTCGGTGCGGCCGATCAGCTGCCAGCCGCCCGGGCTCTCCTTCGGGTAGACGCCCGAGAAGCGGCCCGCGAGGGCCACGGAGCCGGCGGGGATGCGCGTGCGGGGCGACGGACGGCGCGGCACGTCGAAGAGCGGGTCGTCGCCGACGAGGTAGCCGAAGCCCGGCGCGAAGCCGGTGAAGGCGACGGTCCAGGTGGCCGCCTGGTGCCGAGCGACGAGCTCGTCCTCGCTCACGCCGAGCACCTGCGCGACCTCGGTGAGGTCCTCGCCGTCGTAGCGCACCGGGATCACCACGGAACCGAGGCCCGCTGCGCGCGACTCCTCCGGGGCCACCGCGAGCAGCCGCTCCGAGAGCGCCCGGGCGTCGACGAGCGTGGGGTCGAAGCGCACGAGCACCGTGCGCGCGGCCGGCACGAGCTCCGTGAGGCCCGGGAGCCGGGCGGCGACGAGCGCCGGCAGCAGCCGCATGGCCTCGTCGAGGTCGGCCGCCTCGAGCAGGAGCGCCGTGTCGGCGGCGGGCAGCACCCTCACCGCCGAGCCCCCTGCGCCGCGCTCACAGCGCGTACGCCGCGTCGGGCGCGTCGGTGATGAGCATGTGGCCGGGCGCGTGCGTCAGCGCGAACGGCGGGCGCGAGGCCATGATCGCCGCCTGCGGCGTGACGCCGCAGGCCCAGAAGACCGGCAGCTCGCCGTCGCGCAGCTCGGGCGCATCGCCGAAGTCGGGCGCGCCGAGGTCGGCGATCCCGAGCGACGCCGGGTCGCCGACGTGCACGGGCGCGCCGTGGACGGCCGGGAACCGGCCGGAGATCGCCACGGCGTCGGCGACGCGCGCGGCGGGGATCGGCCGCATCGACACCACGAGCTCGCCCCGCAGGCGACCCGCAGGCGCGCAGTCGACCGAGGTGCGGTACATCGGCACGTTGCGCCCGAGCTCCTGGTGGCGGATCGGGATGCCGGCGTCGGCGAGTCCCGCCTCGAAGGTGAAGGAGCAGCCGATCAGGAACGAGACGAGGTCCGGGTGCTCCTCCCACGCCGCCGACGCATCCGTCGTCTCCTCCGCGAGCTCGCCGTCGCGCCAGACGCGGTAGGCGGGCAGGTCGGTGCGCAGGTCGCTGCCCGGCGCGAGGCTCGACTCGGTGCGGCCGGCCTCCAGCACCTCGAGCACGGGGCACGGCTTGGGGTTGCGCTGCGCGAACAGCAGGGTCTCGAACGCCCAGTCGGCCGGCACGGCGATGAGGTTCGCCTGCACGAGCCCGTGCGCGACGCCGCTCGTCGGGGCGACGGCGCCGCCGCGGTAGGCGGCGCGCGCCGCGCGCGCCTCGGCGAGCTGCGCCTCGAAGGCGCGCGCGCTCATCGCGCGCCCCCGGCGAACGGGGCGATCGCGACGCCCGCCGCCTCGAGCGCCGAGCGGGTGGCCTCGGCCATCGCGATCGCGCCCTCGCTGTCGCCGTGCACGCAGATCGACTCCGCCCGCACGGCGACGTCGGTGCCGTCGACGGCGCGCACGACGCCCTCCTGCGCCAGCCGCACCATCCTGGCCGCGACGAGCGCCGGGTCGTGCAGCACCGCGCCCGGCTCGGTGCGCGACACGAGCAGCCCCTCCGGCGTGTACGCCCGGTCGGCGAACGCCTCGGCCGCGGTGGCGATGCCGGCCCGCTCGGCGACGTCGAGCAGCACGCCGCCCGCGAGGCCGAGCAGCACGAGCGAGGGATCGATCGCGCGGATGGCGTTGACGACGTCCTGCGCCTGGCGCTCGTCGCGCGCGATCGCGTTGTAGAGCGCGCCGTGCGGCTTGACGTAGACCGTGCGTCCGCCGACCGCCGACGCGAGCGCCTGCAGCGCACCCAGCTGGTACTCGACCTCGGCCTGCAGGGTCGCCGAGTCGACGTCCATCGGCAGCCGTCCGAAGCCCTCGTAGTCGCGGTAGCCGGGGTGCGCGCCGATCGCGACCCCCTGCGCGACCGCGGCCGCGAGGGTGGCGCGGATGCCCTGGGGGCTGCCGGCGTGGAACCCGCAGGAGACGTTCGCGCTCGTGACGACGCGCAGCATCGCCTCGTCGTCGCCGACGACCCGGTCGGGCACGTTCTCGCCCAGGTCGCTGTTGAGGTCGATCGTGGTCATGCCGCTCCTCCCGCTCAGACGCCGACGCCCAGGAAGGCGAAGATCGGCCCGATGGACATGATGCCCATGTAGAGGCTGAGCAGCGTCGCGAGCGTGCCGACGATCAGCAGCCAGCGCGGGTAGCGGTAGCCGCCGAGCACGTCGCGCTGGCGGAACCAGCCGATGTACATGAAGATCGCGAGGCCGATCGGCAGGATGAGCCCGTTGAAGCCCCCGACGAAGACCAGGATCGCCGCGGGCGCCGTGCCGATGAGCAGGTAGACGATGAGCGACACGACGATGAACGAGACCGTCGCGAGCTGCAGCGGCCAGCCCGAGGCGAGGCGCTTCGAGAAGACCGACATGAAGGTCGCCGACGTGAACGCAGCGCCGATCACGGAGGTGATCGCGGCAGCCCAGAAGATGAAGCCGAAGATGCGCAGGCCCGCGTCGCCGAGCACGACCCCGAACGCCTGGCCGGCCGGGTTGGCGGCCTGGCCCGAGAGGTCGAGGGTGACGCCCGACGCGACCACGCCGAGGATGGCGAGGAAGAGCACGTAGCGCATCACGCCGGTGACGAGGATGCCCTGCATCGACGCGCGGTGCACGCCCTGCACGTGGTCCGGGCCGACGAGGCCCGACTCGAGGTAGCGGTGCGCGCCGGCGTACGTGATGTAGCCGCCGACCGTGCCGCCGACGATGGTCGTGATCGTGGCGAAGTTCAGCTCGTCCGGCACGAACGTCTGCCGCAGCGCGTCGCCCACCGGCGGCTGCGACGCGATCGCGACGGCGACGGTCATGACGATCATGCCGATGCCGAGCACCATGACGACGATGTCGACGACGCGGCCCGCGCGCTTGAAGAGGAAGATGCCGATCGCCAGGAGGCCCGTGAGCAGGCCGCCGATCT
The DNA here is from genome assembly GCF_058803545.1 of Agrococcus sp. GW821-FHT14H11. Lineage (NCBI taxonomy): Bacteria > Bacillati > Actinomycetota > Actinomycetes > Micrococcales > Microbacteriaceae > Agrococcus > Agrococcus sp. GW821-FHT14H11. The sequence goes on along the minus strand of NZ_JBXAPA010000003.1, from coordinate 224,157 downwards.
TCGGGTCGAGCCCCAGCAGGGCGTTGAGGCCGAGGCCGCCGCCCGCGATGTTGCCGATGTTGAAGGCGAGGCCGCCGATGATGATGAGCACGCCGAGCACGTGGCCCGAGTAGGGCAGGGCGCTGTTCGCGAGGTCGCCGGCGCGCTTGCCGGAGACGGTGATCATGCGCCAGATGTTCATCTGCACCGCGAAGTCGATGAGCACCGAGGCGAGGATCGCGAACGCGAAGGCCGCGCCGAGCTGGGCGGTGAAGGTCGCGGTCTGCGTGATGAAGCCCGGGCCGATGGCCGAGGTCGCCATGAGGAAGATGGCGCCGAGGATCGGGCCCCTCCGGCTCTTCGCGAAGGCCTTGGCCCTCGTGCCCGCGTCGGCCTCGCCGGCGGTCGTGTGCTGTGCGTCGGTCATCGGATCCCCATCTCCGTCGAAGGGCTCTGCTGCGCGGGGCGCGCAGACCAGAGCGTAGCTTCCGTAGGACATCGTCGCAACGATTGTTGAACAATCTGGGTCCGGAATGTTTCGTCCTCGTTGCATCGCGCCGTAGCATCCGACTATGAGCGACCACGGGACGACCCTCGCCGACACCCTGCGCGAGCAGATCATCCAGGGCGCGTTCGCGCCCGGCGAGCGGCTCTCCGAGGCGTCCCTCGCCGACCGGCTCGACGTCTCCCGCAACACGCTCCGCGAGGCGTTCCGCGTGCTCGCCCAGCACGGGCTCGTCGAGCACGTGCCCCACCGCGGCGTCTCCGTCGCCTCCCCCACGACCGCCGACGTCATCGACATCTACCGCGCGCGCCGGCTCATCGAGGGCGGCGTGCTGCGCGAGGCGTCGGCGCTGCACCCCGGCGTGACCGCCATGCGCGCAGCGCTCGAACGGGCCGAGGATGCGCTGGGCCGGGCCGACTGGACGGTCGTAGGCAGCGCCAACATGGCGTTCCACGCGGCGCTCGTGTCGCTCGCCGACAGCCCCCGCCTGACGCGCGCGCACGACCAGCTCGCGGCGGAGCTGCGCCTCGCGTTCCTCGCGATCGACGACCCCGAGTCGCTGCACCGCCCGTTCGTGGCGAAGAACCGCACCGTGCTCGAGGCGCTCACCGACGAGGGGCCCGCCCGCGCCGCCGAGGAGCTCGAGCGCTACCTCGTCGACTCGGAGCGGCGCGTGCTGGGCGCGTACTCGCGGATGGGGCGGCGGTGAGGTGAGCGGCTAGCTGGCCCCCTCGGCCCGGGACGGGCCTCGGCGCGGCGCTCGCCCCCTCGGCCCGGGACGGGCCTCGGCGCGGCGAGGAGTCGGCCCGAAAGGGCCGCCTCCTAGCTGTACTGAGCCATCACCTGGAGTTGAGTCCCGCATAGTGGTGTAACCCCCGGTGGCCGGGCTCGTCGCTACCGACGTGAGCGCGGTCACCGTGTGATCCTTCGAGGAATCTCCTACAACCCACTCGAATGGAGTCATCACGATGACCGCTCCTCATATTGTCGACCCTGCCGGCGTGCTGGCAGAAGCACTGACCGACGCGTCGCCGGATCTGATACGCAGTCTGTTGCAGACGATGATCAACGCGCTGCTCTCCGCCGACGCCGACGCCGTCGTCGGCGCCGAATGGGGCCAGCCCAGCCCCGACCGCCTGACTCGCCGCAACGGCTACCGGCACCGCCCGCTCGACACGCGCGTGGGCACGGTCGATGTCGCGATCCCGAAGCTGCGGGCCGGCACCTACTTTCCCGACTGGCTGCTCGAGCGGCGCAAGCGCGCCGAGACGGCGCTGATCACGGTGGTCGCCGACTGCTACCTCGCCGGCGTCTCGACCCGCCGGATGGACAAGCTGGTGAAGACGCTCGGCATCCACTCGCTGTCGAAGTCACAGGTCTCCCGCATGGCGGCCGAGCTCGACGAGCACGTCGAGCAGTTCCGCCACCGGCCGCTCGACGAAGCAGGGCCGTTCACGTTCGTCGCCGCCGACGCGCTGACGATGAAGGTCCGCGAGGGCGGCCGCGTCATCAACGCGGTCGTGCTCATCGCGACCGGCGTCAACGGCGACGGCCGCCGCGAGGTGTTGGGCATGCAGGTCGCCACCAGTGAGACCGGGCCGGCCTGGAACAGCTTCTTCGCCGACCTCGTCGCCCGCGGACTGGCTGGCGTGCGCCTGGTCACCTCCGACGCCCACCGCGGCCTCGTCGAGGCGATCGCTGCGAACCTGCCGGGAGCGGCCTGGCAGCGCTGCCGCACCCACTACGCCGCGAACCTCATGTCGGTGACGCCGAAGAGCTACTGGCCGGCCGTGAAGGCGATGCTCCACTCGGTCTATGACCAGCCCGACGGGCCGTCCGTGCACGCCCAGTTCGAGCGGCTGCTCGACTACGTCGAGGAGAAGCTGCCCGACGCGCACGAGCACCTCGATGCCGCCCGCGCCGACATCCTCGCCTTCACCGGCTTCCCCGAAGCCCTCTGGCAGCAAATCTGGTCGAACAACCCCAACGAGCGGTTGAACCGCGAGATCCGCCGCCGCACCGACTCCGTCGGCATCTTCCCCAACCGCGACGCGATCATCCGCCTCGTCGGCGCGGTCCTGGCCGAGCAGACCGACGAATGGGCCGAAGGTCGCCGCTACCTCGGCCTCGACCTGCTCGCCAAGAGCCGCCTCACCCTCGTGGCCGGCACCGGAAGCGAGGTGACCACCGACACCGCCCTCCTGCTCTCCGCCTAACCGATCAGAACGAAGGACACCGCTACACCACTACCTGGGACTTGACCTCACCTGGGTGACACTCGGGCAGCTGGTGGTGTCCCGTGGGCTGAGTGGATGCGTTCAGTGTTGTAGTGCTCGATGAAGGGTGCAAGCGCGTCGGTTCGTGCGCTGTTCGAGTCGAAGGGCTGCCGGTAAGCCCATTCGGCGGCGAGGGTGCGGTTGAAGCGTTCGACCTTGCCGTTCTGCCAGGGGCAGTGGGGCTTGATGAACAGCTGCCGGGCGCCGAGCGCTGCGACGGCTGCCGGGAAGGCATGGGCGCGTCGGTAGGCGAGCGCGTTGTCGGTGATGACCTGCTCGATGCGAGCGATGCCGTGGTCGGAGAAGTAGTCCGCCGCTCGCCGAAGGAAGCTCGCGCAGGTCTCGGAGCGCTCGTCGGCGTGGATCTCCGCGTAGGCGAGCCGGCTGTGGTCGTCGACGGCGGCGTGGACGAAGTCATAGCCGATGCCGCGACCACGAACCTCTTCGGAGCGGCCGTGAACGCGCCAGCCGCCGCCGTCCGGGATGCGGCCGAGCTTCTTCACGTCGACGTGGATCAGCTGCCCTGGCCGTTCCCGCTCGTAGCGGAGCGCGGTCGTGCGGGATGCGCGGATCAGCTGCCCGGTGATCGGATCACACCAAGCCAGGCGCGGAACCTGGTGTCGGTTCAGGATCCGCGAGATCGTCCGGGCCGGGACACCGGTGACGGCTGCGAGCCGTGCCGGGCCCTGGCGGAGCTCCGCCCGGGCGGCGAGCACCGCCGCCTCACGATCCTGAGTCGTGCGGTTCGGTGACGCATGCGGCCGACTCGACCGGTCGAAAAGCGCCTCGACGCCGCCCTCGCGGTACCGCTTCACCCACCGATACGCAGTCTGACGAGAGACACCGAGCTCAGCCGCAACATGGGCGACGGGCCTGCCGCTGCCGACACGTTCGACGATCAACGCTCTGCCAAACGGAGACAGACGCGGGATAACTTGGGGCACGAGAACCTCCGGGAAGTGAAGACCTGAACAGCTCCACTAAGCCCGGAGGTTCTCCTCGCTCACAAGACCCGAACTGTCACCAACGTCCCGGCGCAGTACACCTAGCTCGCCGCGCGCATCTGCCGCAGGTCGCGCTTCAGGTCGTGCAGCTCGTCGCGGATCCGCGCCGCGAGCTCGAACTTCAGCTCGCCCGCCGCCTCCGTCATCTGCGCCGTGAGGTCGGCGATGATCGCCTCCAGCTGCGCCGGCCCGTCGAGATCGGAGCGGTCGCGCGCGAGCCTGGGCGTCGGCGCACCGCGCTTGGTGCCGGCGAGCAGCTCGTCGGTGTCGGCCTGCTCGCGCGAGAGCACCTCGGTGATGTCGGCGATGCGGCGCCGCAGCGGCGTCGGGTCGATGCCGTGCTCGGTGTTGTACGCGACCTGCACCGCGCGCCGGCGGTCGGTCTCGTCGATCGCGAGGCGCATCGAGTCGGTGATGCGGTCGGCGTACATGTGCACCTCGCCCGACACGTTGCGGGCGGCGCGGCCGATGGTCTGGATGAGCGAGGTCGACGAGCGCAGGAACCCCTCCTTGTCGGCGTCGAGGATCGAGACGAGCGACACCTCCGGCAGGTCGAGACCCTCGCGCAGCAGGTTGATGCCGACGAGCACGTCGAACACGCCCTGCCGCAGCTGCGTCAGCAGCTCGACGCGCCGCAGCGTGTCGACGTCGGAGTGCAGGTAGCGCACCCGCACGCCCGCCTCCGTGAAGTACTCGGTGAGCTCCTCGGCCATCTTCTTCGTCAGCGTCGTCACGAGCACGCGCTCGTCGCGCTCGGCGCGCACGCGGATCTCCTCGAGCAGGTCGTCGATCTGGCCCTTCGTGGGCTTGACGACGAGCTTCGGGTCGACGAGGCCCGTCGGGCGGATGATCTGCTCGACGACCGTGTCGGCGAGGCCCATCTCGTACTTGCCCGGCGTCGCCGACAGGTAGACCTTCTGCGGCGTGCGCTCGAGGAACTCGTCGAACTTCAGCGGCCGGTTGTCGAGCGCGCTCGGGAGCCGGAAGCCGTGCTCGACGAGCGAGCGCTTGCGGCTCGCATCGCCCTCGTACATGGCGCCGATCTGCGGCACGGTGACGTGCGACTCGTCGATGACGACGAGGAAGTCGTCGGCGAAGTAGTCGAGCAGGCAGTGCGGCGGCTCCCCCGGCCCGCGGCCGTCGATGTGGCGCGAGTAGTTCTCGATGCCCGAGCAGAAGCCGATCTGCTCCATCATCTCGAGGTCGAACGTCGTGCGCATGCGCAGCCGCTGCGCCTCGAGCAGCTTGCCCTCGCGCTCGAGCTCCTTCAGGCGGCCGTCGAGCTCGTCGCGGATGCGCTCCATCGCCCGGTGCATGCGCTCGTTGCCGGCCACGTAGTGGCTGCCGGGGAAGATCGACACCGCGTCGTGCGTCTCGAGCACCTCGCCCGTGAGCGGGTGGAGCGTCGACAGCGCCTCGATCTCGTCGCCGAAGAGCTCGATGCGGATCGCGTGCTCCTCGTACATCGGGATGATCTCGATCGTGTCGCCGCGCACGCGGAAGGTGCCGCGCGTGAACGCGACGTCGTTGCGCTGGTACTGCATCGCGACGAACCGGCGCAGCAGCGCCTGGCGGTCGACGCGCATGCCGACCTGCAGCGCCACCATCGCCTCGAGGTACTCCTCGGGCGTGCCGAGGCCGTAGATGCAGGAGACGGTCGAGACGACGATCACGTCGCGCCGCGACAGCAGCGCGTTCGTCGCGGAGTGCCGCAGCCGCTCGACCTCGGCGTTGAGCGAGGAGTCCTTCTCGATGAAGGTGTCCGTCTGCGGGATGTACGCCTCGGGCTGGTAGTAGTCGTAGTACGAGACGAAGTACTCGACGGCGTTGTTGGGCAAGAGCTCGCGGAACTCGTTGGCGAGCTGCGCGGCGAGCGTCTTGTTGTGGGCGAGCACGAGGGTGGGCCGCTGCACCTGCTCGACGAGCCACGCGGTGGTCGCGCTCTTGCCGGTGCCCGTCGCGCCGAGCAGCACCACGTCGGTCTCGCCGCGCCCGAGCGCGTCGGCGAGCTCGCGGATGGCCTTCGGCTGGTCGCCGCTCGGCTGGTACTCGCTGATGACCTCGAACGGCCGCACGGCACGGGTCGGTTCCATGCCTCCAGCCTACGAGCGGCCGCCCACAGGCTCCTGCGAGAGCCGTCGCCACAGCGCATCGGTCTGCGCGACCGTCGCATCGAGGTCCCCGCCGGTGTCGATCACGACGTCGGCGATGGCGAGCCGGCGCTCGTCGCTCGCCTGCGACGCGACGCGCGCCCGCGCATCCGCCTCCGTCATGCCGCGCAGCGCCACGAGCCGCTGCACCCGGATGTCCTCGGGCGCGTGGGCGACGACGACGAGGTCCCAGGGGTCATCGGGGCGCGCCTCCACGAGCAGCGGCACGTCGTAGACCACGACCGCCGCGGGGTCGGCCTCGAGCGCCGCGCGGAACCGGCGGCCCGACTCGGCCGAGACGGCCGGGTGCACGATCGCGTTCAGGCGGCGGCGGGCCGCGTCGTCGGCGAACACCACGGCGCCGAGCGCCGCGCGGTCGAGCGATCCGTCGGCGCGCAGCACCTGCGGGCCGAAGGCCTCCGCGATCGCGGCGAGCACGGGCTCCCCCGGCTGCTGCAGCTCGCGCACGACGGCATCCGCGTCGACGACGACCGCGCCGAGCTCGGCGAGGCGGCCGGCGATGGTGGACTTGCCGGAGGCGATGCCGCCGGTGAGCGCGACGAGGGGCATGGCAGCAGTCTCCCACGGCGTTTCCTGAGTCAACCTCAAGCGTTCGCTGCGCCTCGCCGTCCGCGCCTGCTGAGGCGCCCGCCGTAGCGTCACGAGCGTCCCAGGGAAGGAGGCGCCGTGATCGCCCTCCGACGCATCGCCATCGCGACGCTCGCGCTGCTCGCGGCCGCCGCCGCGGTCGCCGCCGTGCTCTGGGCCGCCGCGCTCGCCGGCCTCGCGCACCCCGTCGTGGTCGCGACCGGCGCCATGCAGCCCTCGTACGCGGCCGGCGACCTGCTCGTCACGACGCGCGTGCCCACCGCCGACCTCGGCGAGGGCGACGTCGTCAGCGTCCCGAGCGGCGGCACGCTCGTGCCCGAGCGGATCGTCGCCGTGGAGGCGCTCGCCCCGGGCTCATGGAGCCTCACCACGGCGGCGGACGCCACCGAGCGCGTCTCGGAGCACCGCGTCGGCGCGGAGGCCTGGGCCCCGACGCTCCGCGTCCCCGGCATCGGCGCCGTCGCCGCCTCGGTGCTGGAACCGAAGCTCGGCCTCCCCCTGCTCGCCGCGGTCGGGCTCCTGCTCGCCGTGGTCCTGTTCGCGAAGTCGCCGGCGGCGCCGCCGGCGCGCCGGCTCGTGTGAGCCGGGATCGACCCGCTCGACGAGGAGGTGGTCTCCGTGAGGACCGCAGAAGGTAGCATGACCGCTGTCGCACCCAAGAGCGCGATGCGAGACCTGGGAGGCCCCGTGGACGAGGACGTCGCCGTCGTCATCGAGGATGGCGAGGACATCCGCGAGCTGCTCGCGCAGGTCCTCACGCAGGGCGGGTTCACCGTCCACACCGCCGCCGACGGCGCCGCGGGCGTCGAGCTCGTGCGCGAGCACGACCCGATCGTCGTCACGATCGACGTCAACATGCCCGGCATCGACGGCTTCGAGACCGCGCGCCAGATCCGCAGCCTGACGACCGCCTACCTCGTCATGATCACCGCGCGCGGCGACGAGATCGACACGCTCGTGGGCCTGCAGACCGGTGCCGACGACTACATCGTGAAGCCGTTCCGGCCCCGCGAGCTGCGGGCCCGGATCGAGGCGATGATGCGCCGGCCCCGCGCGATCGCCTCGACGCATCCGTCTCCCCCGCCGTCGGCGCCGCAGCCGCCGCAGGGCTGGGGCCAGGGCGTCTCCGAACACACCGGCCCCCACCAGGTGGCGCCGAGCCCCGCGCACGCCTCGTCGGCCCCCTGGGCCGAGGACGAGCCGGGCGTCGCCCCGCTCGTGCACCGCGGCCTGCGGCTCGAGCCGGGCGCGCGCGTCGTCGAGCTCGACGGCGCCGAGGTCGAGCTGACGCGCAGCGAGTTCGACATCCTGCGCATGCTGCTCGGCTCCGGCCGCCGCGTCGTCAGCAAGCTGCAGCTGGCCGGCATGCTGCGCGGCGAGCGCGGCGAGCCCGACCACTTCCTCAGCGAGCACGACGCGCGCGCCATCGAGGTGCACGTCGCCAACCTGCGCCGCAAGCTCGGCGAGTCGCCCTCGGAGCCCCGCTGGATCGAGACCGTGCGCGGCGTCGGCTACCGCCGCACCGCCTGACCCAGGGCCTGATCGGTCTCATCGTCCTCGCCGGCGACCACGACCGTCACGTCGTCGCTCGCCATGGCGCGCCGCGCCGCCGAGCGCGCCGCCTCGATGAGCGCCTCGCGGTCGTAGCCGGTGATGCTCGTGAGGCTCACGCCCATGCCGATCGGCGGCACGACGGGCACGCCCGCCGTGCGCATCTGGTCGAGCATGGCGCGGTGCATGCGCGCGGCGAGCTGGCGCGCGTCGGCGGGCGACGAGGGCTGGAACGCGAGCATGAGGATGCCGTGATCGTCGGTGCCGAGCGCCGCCGTCGTCGGCGACAGGCGGCGCACCGCGGCACGGGCTGCCTGCCGCACGTGGTCGGCCTCGTCGGCGCCGAAGGCGGTGGCGATCCGCGAGAGCGCGTCGATGCGCACCACGAGCACGCCGAACAGCTCCGCGCGCCGGTTGGCGCGCATGAGCCGGCCGCCGAGCACCCGTGAGAACGACGGCGCGAGCAGCACGCCGTCGGGCGCGATCGCCATGAGCGTCGAGTCCTCGGTGCCGCGCAGGCGCACCTGCTCGGCGCGGAGGACGGATGCGACGGTCACGGCGACGATCGCCAGGCAGATCGTGGCCACCCCGGCCAGGCCGCTGCTCACCCACTCCTGGAACACCGGGTGCTCGGTGCCGAGCGTGACGGCGCTCACGAGCCGCACCGCCTGGAACACCGACGCGAGCGCGAGCACGACGCCGAGGCCGAGCGCGGTGCGGGTGCGGCGCATCGCGCCCCGCCGGAAGGTCTCGAACGCGCCGAGCGCGCCGAAGGCGGCGTTCGCGGCGAACATCACCCAGGCGCCCGACCAGGCGCCCTCGAGCGGCACGTCGATGAGCGCGGCGAGGAACACGAGCGCCACGGTGGCGCCCAGCACGTAGGCGGGACGCCGCGCGGCCCGGCCGTTGAAGACGCGGCAGCCGAGCCACAGCAGCCCGAGGCACGCGACCCAGGCGGCGTTGCCGATCGCGAGCGGCCACCAGCTGCCCTCGCTCACGGTGTAGACGATGAAGGCCTCGGTGGCGATCATGCCGCCGATGAAGCCGAGCGCCCAGACGCGGCCGGCGCGGTCGTCCTTGCGGACCATCGTCTCGAGCACGAACAGGCCGCCCGCGACGTGCACGACGAGCGCGGTGATGAGGCGGACGGTGTCCGGGTCGAGGGTCATGCCTGCACTCCGCTCCTGCGCAGGGGCAGGCGCACCACGAAGGTCGCGCCGCTCCCCGGCTCGCTCTGGACGGTGATCTCCCCGCCGTGCGCACGCACGAGGTCCCTGCTGATCGTGAGGCCGAGCCCGTTGCCCGGCGCCCGCGCCGTGGCGCCGCGGTAGCGGCGCTCGAACAGGTGCGGCAGCGCGTCCTCCGGGATGCCGGGCCCGTCGTCGCGCACCACGAGCCACGCGTGCTTGTCGTCGGAGGTGACCCCGACCTCGATGAGCCCGTCGCCCGTGTGGTAGTTGACCGCGTTGCCGACGAGGTTGTCGACCACCTGGCGGATGCGGATGGGGTCGATGTCGGCGTGCACGGGCTCGATGCCCGACGTGTCGACGACGATGTTGCGCGCCGCGGCGCGCGGCTCGAGCGCCTCGACCGACGCCACGACGACGGCCGAGAGGTCCTCGCGCACCGGGCGCACGTCGAACCGTCCCGGCCCGTCGGCGGTCGCGGCGAGGATGTCGCCGATGATCACGAGGAGGCGCGAGGCGTTGCGCTCGGCGATCTCGAGGCTGCGGCGCGCCTGCGGGCCGACGTCGCCGCCGTCGAGCGCGAGGTCGAGGTGCCCGAGCACGCTCGTGAGCGGCGTGCGCAGCTCGTGCGAGACGGAGGCGACGAGCTCGTCGCGCATGTGCACCGCGGTCTGCTCGGCCGTGACGTCGCGCGTGACGAGGATCGCGCCCGCGTCGGCCCCGTCGACGTCGAGGAGCCGCCGGGCGGTCGACTGCAGCGCGCGACGGCTCTCCCCCGGCGGGCCGATCCACGACAGCTCGTTCTCGAACGTCTCCCCGCGGCGCGCTCGGGCCGCCGGCGTCATGCCGGGCTCGATGGGCGTCACGCCGTCGGGCCCGAACATCTGCCCGCCCTCACCCACGGCCGTCAGGCGGGCGTTCGCATCGTTCTCGATCGAGATGGAGCCGTCCGCGCCGATGCGCACGACGCCGAAGTCGACCGCGTCGAGCAGCTCGCTCACCGCATCCTCCTGCCGCCGGGCGCGCTCGACCGCGTGGTCGAGGTACTCCGCCTGCTCGTCGAGCAGCGCTCGCTGCGCCGCGGCCCGACGCGCGCCGACGAAGGCGATGACGGCCGCGGTCACGATCGCGATCGGGCCGAGGTAGATGTGCACGCGGTTCGGCAGGTCGTCGGAGAACAGCAGCGCCGTCCAGAACAGCAGCGAGGAGCCGCCGGCGCCGATCACGAGTCCCCGCCAGCCGCCGACCGTCGCGAGCCAGGTGGCCGGCACGAGCCACAGCAGCCACAGCTCGGAGGCGGGATCGGCGATCTGCAGCATGTAGATGGCGACCAGATCGCCGATCGGGATGAGCGCGACCCACGCCGGGTGCACGCGGTTCCAGGGCACGACGAGCGCGGCGACCGTGAGCGCGAAGACGAGCAGCACGCCCGTGAAGAGCAGGTCGGCGTCGGAGACGCCGCCGAGCACGACCACCAGCCCGCACGCGACGAGCGTCGCGGCGGCGAGCAGCAGCTGGTTGACGGCGGTCGCGCGCTCGCGCGTGCGGTCGGGGCGCACCGTGCCGGTGCGCGCTGGGATGACCGCCGCGATCATGGGATGACGCTACCGCGCCGCGGCTCGCTTCGGCGCACGCCCGGGCCCCGCCGCTACGATCGGCGCGAGCGGCCGACCGGGTCGCGGCGAGGAGGCATCGTGCTGGAGTTCCTGACGGGGTCCGGGCTGGCGGCTGCGGCCGGCATGAACGCCTACATCCCGCTGCTCGCGGTCGGGGTGGCGGGCCGCTTCTTCCCGGATGCGATGCAGCTGCCCGACGGGTGGGCCTGGCTGTCGAACGGCTGGGTGCTCGGCATCATCGCGGTGCTGCTCGTCGTCGAGGTCGTCGCCGACAAGATCCCCGCGGTCGACAGCGTCAACGACGTCATCCAGACGATCGTGCGGCCCACGGCCGGCGGGCTCGTCTTCGGCTCGTCCTCGACCGCATCGACCGTCGCGGTCACCGACCCGGCGGAGTTCTTCTCGACCCACCAGTGGGTGCCGATCCTCGTCGGCGCCGTGATCGCGCTGACGGTGCACGCGGGGAAGACGGCGCTCCGGCCCGCCGCGAACATCGCGACCGCCGGTGCGGCCGCCCCTGTCGTGTCGACGATCGAGGACGTCGGCGCGGTCGGCATGTCGCTGCTCGCGATCGTGGCGCCGCTGCTCGTCGTGGTCGCGCTGCTGCTCCTCGGCCTCTTCGGCTGGTCGGTGTGGCGGAGCGCGCGCAGGCGCCGCAACGCCGACCTGCGGCCGGCGACCGAGCGCATGGCAGACGGCTAGGCGGGCACCGCCTCGACGGCCTCCATGCGCCAGGCGCCCCGCCACCGCGCGACGCGGCCGTCGGCGCCCCGCTCCGCGATCGCGGTCTCGTGGCCGGAGCCCATGCCCGTCGCGGCGCGGATGCGCACCCGGTCGTCGTCGAGCGGCTCGAGCTCGTCGACCGCCGCCATCGGGTCGGCGGCCGTCGGCGAGACGCCGAGCAGGCGCCCGCCGAGCTCGACGACGTCGACGCGGCCCCAGACGCTCGCGAACGACCCCTCGAACGAGCGGGCGCGCTCGACCGGGGCGTCGGTGCCCTCGAGCGCCGCGTGCACGAGCCGCGCGAGCCCGACCGCGAGCTCCTCCGCCGGGCCGTCGATCGCGTTCGTCAGCACGCTCACCACCACGTCGCGCTCCGCGTCGACGAGCGTGCGCGTCGCCTGGCCCGTCCAGGCGCCGCCGTGGCCCGCCCAGGTGCGTCCGTCGACCTCGCGCAGCATGAGGCCGAGGCCATAGCCGCCCGCGCCCCCGTCGCGACCGGTCGTCGACCAGTGCTGCTGCCGCATGCGCCTGCGGGCGGCTGCGCTCAGCAGCCGGTCGTCGGCGTCGACGACCGTCCGCAGCGCATCCGTCAGCTCCGCCGCCGTCGACACCGCGCCGGTCGCGGCTGCGAGGGCTCGTGCCGCGGGGCTGCCGAGCGCCGTGCGCTCGGTCGCCGAGTGCAGCGCCGAGTGGCCGGTCACGAGCGGCGCGGCGCCGTCGTCGAGGTCGGCCGCCGTCGCGGCGAGGCCGAGCGGCTCGGCGAGCAGGCGCGCGAAGGCGTCGGCGTAGGGCACGCCGGTCGCGCCCTCGACGACGAGCCCGAGCAGCCCGAAGCCGACGTTGGAGTACTTGAACTCGACGGATGCGGGGATCCGCTCGACGCCGGACCTCGCGATCGCGAGCAGGCCGTCGTGGTCGGGGAACGGGCCCGCGAGGTGCCAGAAGCCCACGTCGTCGCCGTCGCGCACCGCTCCGCCGCCGTGCGAGAGCAGCTCCCGCACGAGCAGCCTGCCGGCGTCGGTGCCGCGGAGCACCGGCGCGTGCTGCTGCGCCACGTCGTCGAGGCGCAGGCGGCCCTCGTCGACGAGCCGCATCGCGACGATCGCGGCGAGCGCCTTCGAGTGGGAGGCGATGCGGAAGCGGTGCGCGCTCGTGAGCGCCTCGCCCGTCGCCTCGTCCGCGACGCCGTGCGCCGTGTCGAGCACGAGCTCGCCCCCGATGCGCACCGCCGCCTGCACGCCGGGGATGCGCAGCCGCCAGCGGCGGTAGGCGAGCCAGCGGTCGGCGTACTCGAGGGCGTGCGGGATCGCGTCATCGGCGGGCATGCCTCCGATCCTGGCATGCCCCGCAACGCGGAGCGGGCCGCATCCCGGAGGATGCGGCCCGCTCGTGGTGCGATCGACTACTCGCTCGAGCCCGTGAGCTTCTCGCGGAGCGCGGCGAGGGCCTCGTCGTCGGCGAGCGTGCCGGCGCTGGAGGACTCCTCGGAGCTGCCGCCGAACGACTGGGCGCCCGAGGGCACGTCGTTCGAGAGCACGGAGGCGTCGCGAGCAGCGGCGACCTGCGCCTTGTGCGCCTCCCAGCGCGTCTGCGCTGCGGCGTACTCGGCCTCCCAGGCCTCGCGCTGCGACTCGAAGCCTTCCTTCCACTCGTTCGTCTCGGGGTCGAAGCCCTCCGGGAACTTGTAGTTGCCCTGCTCGTCGTACTCGGCGAGCATGCCGTAGAGCGCCGGGTCGAAGTCGGTGCCCTCGGGGTCGACGCCCTCGTTCGCCTGCTTCAGCGAGAGCGAGATGCGGCGGCGCTCGAGGTCGATGTCGATGATCTTCACGAAGACCTCGTCACCGACCGCGACGACCTGGTCAGCCGTCTCGACGTGGCGGGCCGACAGCTCGGAGATGTGCACGAGGCCCTCGATGCCGTCCGCGACGCGCACGAACGCGCCGAACGTGACGAGCTTCGTGACCTTGCCCGGTGCGACCTGGCCGATGGCGTGGGTGCGGGCGAAGATCTGCCACGGGTCCTCCTGCGTCGCCTTGAGCGACAGCGAGACGCGCTCGCGGTCGAGCTCGACGGTGAGGATCTCGACGGTGACCTCCTGGCCCACCTCGACGACCTCCGACGCGTGCTCGATGTGCTTCCACGAGAGCTCGGAGACGTGCACGAGGCCGTCGACGCCGCCGAGGTCGACGAAGGCGCCGAAGTTGACGATCGACGAGACGACGCCCTTGCGGACCTGGCCCTTCTGCAGCGACTGGAGGAACTGGCCGCGCGATGCGGACTGCGTCTCCTCGAGCAGCGCCCGGCGCGACAGGACCACGTTGTTGCGGTTCTTGTCGAGCTCGAGGATCTTGGCCTCGATCTCCTGGCCCAGGTACGGGGTGAGGTCGCGCACGCGGCGGAGCTCGATGAGCGAGGCCGGCAGGAAGCCGCGCAGGCCGATGTCGACGATGAGACCGCCCTTGACCACCTCGATGACGGTGCCGGTGACGACGCCGTCCTCGTCCTTGATGCGCTCGACGTCGCCCCAGGCGCGCTCGTACTGCGCGCGCTTCTTCGAGAGGATCAGGCGACCCTCCTTGTCCTCCTTCTGGAGGACGAGCGCCTCGACGGTGTCGCCGACCTCGACGACCTCCGTCGGGTCGACGTCGTGCTTGATGGAGAGCTCGCGCGAGGGGATGACGCCCTCGGTCTTGTAGCCGACGTCGAGCAGGACCTCGTCGCGGTCGATCTTGACGACGGTGCCCTCGATGAGGTCGCCGTCGTTGAAGAACTTCAGGGTCTTCTCAACGGCGGCCATGAAGTCATCGGTCGAGCCGATGTCGTTCACAGCGACCTGCTTGGGAGCCTTGGTCGTTGCAGTGGTCATAGAGTTCAAGGTGCCTTATTGGGGGATCTCGGGCCGACGGGCATGCGGATGCTCGGCGGCGGTTCGGATGGGTGATGCGTCACACGCGTGACCCAGCGATCCTACACGGGCGCCGCCACCCCCGACAACCCGCTCCGCGGAGCCGGGATGGCTATCCTCGGCGGGTGCTCATCGCAGACGGCTCCTCGCTCCGCATTGTCGTCGACCCCGAGCGGCGCCGCCCGGTCGCGCGCGTCTACCGCGTGCTCGCGATCGGCGCCGGCGTCACGGCGGCCTGGGCCGCGCTCTGGTTCGGCGGCGCGCTCGTGGGCGGCCTGACGGGCGTCGATCCGCTGGGCCTCGGCCGCTTCGCGCTGCTCGCGCTCGGCGGTGTCGGCATGGTCTGCGCAGCGCTGATCGCTGCGCTCGCCGTCTGGTCGGCGGGCGTCGTGCGCCACGTCGAGCGCCGCTTCCCGCTCGGCGCCACGCTCCTCGCCGTCGGACCCGCAGGCGTCGAGGGGCCGGCCGGCCTCATGCCCTACGAGGCGCTGCAGCGCGTCGCGGTGCGCTGGCACGGCGTGCGGCTGCGACCGACGCTCACCCTCGGCGACGTCGCCGGCCGGGAGGTGGGCCGCGCCATCGGCCGCCGGACCGGGCTCGACGCGCACCGGTCGGTGCTGCTGCTGCCCCACGGCGCTCCCGAGGTCGCGCTGCACGCGGGCCCCTTCGCCGACGACCGGGAGTTCGCCCGCGTGGTCGACGCGCTCCGCTTCGAGCTCGGGCGGCGCGGCATGCGCCTCGACGCCGACGAGGGCTGAGCCCGGCTCAGTCGTGCGCGAGCGCCGACCGCACCATCATGGTGCCGATCGGCTCGGCGGCCGTGCCCGCCGCGAGCTCGGCGTCGAACAGCCCGCGGTCGGCGAGCGAGCGGAACGCGGCGTCGCGGTCGGCGGTCGCCGCGGCCAGCAGCGCCGGGTCGGCGCTCGCGCGCCAGCGCGCCATCGCCGCCTCGGTCTCTGCCTCGAGGGCGTCGAGCGCCTCGTCCCAGGCGTCCATGCGCCGCTCGTGCTCGCGCTCGGCGCGGCCGCCGCCGAGCAGGCGGGCGAGCATGCCGCGCTCCGGGGCCGCAGGCTCCTCCGCCTGCAGCCGCAGCGAGGCGGCGCGGGCCGTCTCGCACACGCGCATCGGCTCACCCGCGTGCGGCCCGAGCGCGGCGCGCTCGAGCTGCGCGAGCTGGTCGAAGTGGTCGACCGGCTCGCGCAGCCCGGCTGCCGCGTCGCGTGCGCTCATGCGCCGCGCAGCACGGCCTCGCGCAGCGTGTCGAGCCCGACGCCGCCGATGTTCAGCACGCGCATGTGGAAGCGCTTCAGGTCGAACGCGTCGCCCTCGGCGTCCTTCGCGGCATCGCGGATCTGCTCGAAGATGCGCTGGCCGATCTTGTACGACGGCGCCTGCCCGGGCCAGCCGAAGTAGCGGTTCACCTCGAACCGCACGAAGGGCTCGTTCATGTTCACGTTCGAGCGCATGAACTCGAAGGCGTAGTCGAAGTCCCACTCGCCCGTGCCGTCGAGGCGCGGCTTGCCGAGGTGCACGCCGATGTCGAGCACGACGCGGGCCGCGCGCATCCGCTGCCCGTCGAGCATGCCGAGGCGGTCGGCCGGGTCGTCGAGGTAGCCGAGCGACTCCATCAGCCGCTCGGCGTACAGCGCCCAGCCCTCGGCGTGGCCGGAGGTGCCGGCGAACGCTCGCCGCCAGAGGTTCAGCTGCTTGCGGTTGTACGTCGCCTGCGCGATCTGCAGGTGGTGGCCCGGGACGCCCTCGTGGTAGACGGTCGTCAGCTCGCGCCAGGTGTCGAACTCCGTGACGCCCTCGGGCACCGACCACCACATGCGGCCGGGGCGCGAGAAGTCGTCGGAGGGGCCCGTGTAGTAGATGCCGCCGGTCTGGGTCGGCGCGATCATGCACTCGAGCGCCGTGATGGGCTCGGCGATGTCGAAGTGGCTGCGCCCGAGCTCCTCGATCGCGCGGTCGCTCGTCGCCTGCATCCACGCCTTGAGCGCGTCGGTGCCGTGCAGCTTGCGGCTCGCATCCTGGTCGAGGAACGCGATCGCCTCCTGCACGGAGGCGCCCGGCTTGATCTCGTGCGCGATCGCCTCCTGCTCGGTGCGCATGCGCTCGAGCTCCTCGATGCCCCACGCGTAGGTCTCGTCGAGGTCGACCTCGGCGCCGAGGAAGCGGCGCGACATGAGCGAGTAGAACTCGCGGCCCACGGCGTCGACGGGGTTGGCGGATGCGGCGAGCTCGGAGCGCAGGAACTCGGCGAGCCGCGCGTGCGCCTCGGTCGCCTCGCCAGCCGCGGCCGCGAGGTCGCTGCGGAGCGACTCGGGCAGCTCCGCCTCCCCCGCCTTCGCGGACCCGGCGAACTCGTGGAAGAAGCCCTTCCCGGGCGCGTAGTCGGTGAACTGCTCGAGCACGTTGTCGATCTGGCGCGCGGCGGGCGTGTTGCCCGTCGCGATGCCGTTGCGCAGCGACGCGATGTAGCCGTCGATCGCGGCCGGCACGTTGCGCATGCGCTCGGCGATCGTCGACCAGTCGTCCTCGGTCGCGGTCGACATCAGGTCGAAGATGTCGCGGATGCCCGAGGCCGGGCTCGCGAGGTTGTTCAGGTCGCGGTCGCCCCAGCCGGAGGCCTCGACGTCGAGCTCCAGCTGCAGCTCGCGCGACAGGTCGGTCTTGGTCACCCAGTCGACGTCGTCGGCGGGCTCGGCGGCCTGGAGCGCGGCGAGCGTCTCGCGCGCGAGCTCGGCGTCGGCCCTGCGGCCCTCGGGCGAGTAGTCGCCGTAGCCGGCCTTGTCGCCCTCGAGGCCGACGTACACGTTGATCTCGGGGTTCAGCGCCGCCGCCCTGTGCACGTAGGCCTCGGCGATGCGGTCGATCTCGGTCTGCGGGCGCGACGGAGCGCCGGCGGTCTCGTCAGTCATGGCGACAGCCTAGTCAGACGAGGCGCCCCATCACCTCGCGCTCGAACAGCTCGATGCCGTCCTGCTCGAACGCGACCTCCGGCATGTAGGCGATGAGCGTGCCGAGGCCCGCCTCGCGCAGCGCGCCCACGTGGTCGAGCACCTGCTGCGGCGTGCCGACGACCGCGCCCTTCGTCGAGAAGCCGGTGCCGGCGTGCTCGGCGGGCATCGCCGAGTCGGCGCGCGCGTTCACCTCGTCGACGACGCGTCGCGCCTCCGCCTCGGTCTCCCGGACGACGATGTTGAGGTTCGAGGTCAGGCGCACCTCGGCGGGGTCGCGCCCCTCGCGCTCGAGGTGCCCGAGCAGCACGTCGCGCTTGCGGGCGAACTGCTCGGGGCTGCCGCCGAAGTTCGTCGCGTCGGCCCACTTCGCCGCGTAGCGCAGCGTGCGCTGCTCGCCGCCGCCGGCGATCCACGTGGGGATGCGCGGCCGGCCGTCGCGGCCGGTCTGCAGCGGCTGGGGGCGGCAGATCGCGCCGTCGACCGCGTACGTCTGCGACTCGATCGTCGCCTCGCCGTCGGCCCACAGGCGCTGGATGATCTGCACGCCGTCGCGGAGCGCCGAGATGCGGTCGCCGACGCCCGGGAAGCCGTAGCCGTACGCGCGCCACTCGTGCTCGTACCAGCCGGCGCCGATGCCGAACTCGAGCCGGCCGCCGGAGATGACGTCGACGGTCGCGGCGACCTTCGCGAGGTAGGCGGGGTTGCGGTAGCCCATGCACGTGCACATCTGGCCGAGCCGCACGCGGCTCGTCGTGGCGGCGAGCGCGGCCATGAGCGTCCAGGCCTCGTGCGTGGCCTCGCCGGTGGGCTGCGGCGTCGTGTGGAAGTGGTCGTAGACCCAGATCGAGTCCCACGCGCCGGCATCGGCGCGCTTCGCGACGTCGAGCATCCGCCCCCACTGGTCGGCGGGGTCGATGCCGACGAGGTCGAGCCGCCAGCCCTGCGGGACGAAGAGGCCGTACTGGAGTGCGTCGTGAGTCATGGCGCCAGCCTAGGCGCGCCGGCTGGGGCCTGCAGGAAGGTGGTACCGGCGGGATTGACAGCGCCCGTCCGGCGGAGGATCGTGCGAGCCGCAGGAGCACGCTCCGCGGAGCGCCGCGCAGCCGTTGGGAGCCGCCCATGCAGACGACCGATGGCGTCGACGCCGCGGCATCGACCGGGCGCAGGCGCTCGCACGGCGTCGCGCACCAGCTCGGCGCGACGGCGGTCGGCGCGCTCGTCGGGCTCACCTGGGCGGCCGCCCTCCGGGCCTACATGGTCGAGCTCGTCGGCACGACCTCGGTCTTCACCTGGTGGTCGGTCGGCGCGATCCTGCTGCCGGGGGCGATCGCCGGCGCGTGCATCGGGCTCGCGCATGCGCTCCACGCCCGCGGGGCGGAGCGCGCGTGGCTGCTCGGGCTCGGGCCCCTCGCGTTCGCGGTGCTGCCCTTGCTCCAGCCCGGGGCGCTCGAGAGCCTGCTCACGCAGGGCCCGGGCGGCGGGGCGATCGGCGTCGCCGCCGCGCTCGTGCTCGGCGGCTTCGGGCTGGGCTCCATCGGCCCGCGGGCGGTGCGCGTCGCGTGCCTCGTGACCGCGCTGCTGCTCGTCGTCGGCGTCGCGGCCACCGTGCCCCTCATCGGCGGCGGCAGCCACGCGCTCACGACGCCGCGCGGCGTGTGGACGACGGTGCTCGTCGCCGGCCTGCTGCTGTGCGGCATCATCGGCACCGCGACCGCCCTCCGGCCCCGCGCCGACCGACCTCGGCGCTAGTGCGCGGCGGCGTCCCAGTTCGGGCCGACGCCGACCTGCACCTCGAGCGGCACCGACAGCTCGGCGGCGCCGCCCATCTCGGCCCGCACGATGGCCTCGAGCGCCTCGCGCTCCCCCGTCGCCACCTCGAACACGAGCTCGTCGTGCACCTGCAGCAGCATGCGCGAGCCGAGCCCCTCGTCGATGATGCGCCGGTCGATCGCGATCATGGCGCGCTTGATGATGTCGGCGGCGGAGCCCTGGATGGGCGAGTTGAGCGCCTGCCGCTCGGCGTTCTCGCGCAGCACGCGGTTGGAGGAGGTGAGGTCGGGGAACGGACGGCGGCGGCCGAAGATCGTCGTCGTGTAGCCGTCGTCCTTCGCCTGCATGACCACGCCGCGCAGGTAGTCACGGATGCCGCCGAAGCGCTGGAAGTAGTCGAGCATCAGCTGCTTCGCCTCGGCCTGCGAGATGCGCAGCTGCTTCGACAGCCCGAAGGCGCTCAGCCCGTAGGCGAGGCCGTAGCTCATCGCCTTGACCTTCACGCGCTGCAGCGCGGTCACCTCGCTGGGGTCGACGCCGAAGATGCGGCTGCCGACGAAGCGGTGCAGGTCCTCGCCCGACAGGAACGCCTCGATGAGCCCCTCGTCGCCGGAGAGGTGCGCCATGATGCGCATCTCGATCTGCGAGTAGTCGGCGGTGAGCATCGTCTCGAACTCCGGCCCGTGCACGAAGGCCGAGCGGATCTCGCGGCTCACCTCGGTGCGCACCGGGATGTTCTGCAGGTTCGGGTCGTTCGAGGACAGGCGGCCGGATGCGGAGCCGGTCTGGTCGTACCGGGTGCGGATGCGCCCATCGTCCTGGATCGCCCGCAGCAGCGTCTCGATGATCTGCGCGAGCTTCGTCGTCTCGCGGTGCTGCAGGAGGAGCCCCAGGAACGGGTGCGGGTTGGTCTCCTGCAGGTCGGCGAGCGCCTGCGCGTCGGTCGAGTAGCCCGTCTTCGTCGCGCGCGTCTTGGGCATGTCGAGCTCCTCGAAGAGCACGGCCTGCAGCTGCTTCGGGCTGCCGAGGTTGACCTCGTGGCCGATCTCGGCGTAGGCGGCCTCGGCGTGGCCGGCCGCCTGCTCGCGCATGCTGTCGAGGATGCGCTGCAGCACCGCGCGATCCATCTGCACGCCCTGCTGCTCCATGCGCACGAGGGCGGGCATGAGCGGCAGCTCGATGTCGTCGAGCACGCCGAGCGTGCCCGGGTCGAGCCGCGGCCGCTGCGCGCGCGCCACCTCGCCCGTGAGCCACGCGACGGTGCCGAGCTCCTCCGGCTCGATCTCGGGCACCAGCTGGTTCGGGTCGGGCGCCGGGAGCGTCGCCCCGAGCAGCGCCTCGGTCTGCCAGTCGAGCTCGAAGGTCTTCGGCGGGGCGGTCGGCGTCGCGAGCCAGGCGGCCACGCGCGTGTCGTGCGCGGCGCCGCCGAGCGACAGCCCTGCGCGCTCGAGGAGCTTGATCGAGGCCTTCACGTCGTGGAGCGCCTTCGGGGCGTCCGACGCGAGCCAGGCCGCGAATCCGTCGTAGTCGGCCGTGCCCGCCTTGTACGGCACGTACGCGCTCGCGCCCTCGGTCGCGACGCCGAAGCCGGCGATGCCGCCCGCGCCGTCGCCGGCGATCGACACGGCGACCGTGCCGGCCGCGCGCGCGAGCCACAGGTCGAGCTCCTCGTCGACGAGCTTCTGCACCGCGGGCGCCTGCACCTGCGGCTCGAGCGCCGCGGCCGACTCGCCGCTGCCCTCCTGCTTGAGCACGCGGTCGAGCAGCGTGCGGAACTGCAGGCGCTGGAAGACGTCGCGGAGCTTCGCCTCGTCGACCTGCCCGCGCGTGAGCTCGTCGAGGCTGACGCCCAGCTCGACGTCGGTGAGCAGCTGGTTGAGGCGGCGGTTGCGCTCGGCGCGCTCGCGCTGCTCGCGCAGGTTGTTGCCGACGACGCCCTTGATCTCGTCGGCGTGCGCGAGCAGGTTCTCGACCGTGCCGTACTGCGTGATCCACTTGACGGCCGTCTTCTCGCCGACCTTGTCGATCCCGATGAGGTTGTCGCTCGTCTCGCCCACGAGCGCCGCGATCTCGGGGTACTGCGCGGGCTCGATGCCGTAGCGCTCGCGCACCGACTCGGGCGTGTAGTGCTTCAGCTCGGAGACGCCGCGCACCGACGGGTAGAGCAGCGTCACGTCGTCGTTCACCAGCTGGATCGTGTCGCGGTCGCCCGAGACCACGAACACGCGCATGCCCGCCTGCGCGCCCTGCACCGAGAGCGTCGCGAGGATGTCGTCGGCCTCGTAGTCCTCCTTCGAGAGGGTGCGCACGCCCATCGCGTGCAGCGCCTCCTCGAGCAGCGGCACCTGGCCCTTGAACTCCTTCGGCGTCTCGTCGCGCGTGCCCTTGTACTCGGCGTACTCGCGGGTGCGGAACGAGAAGCGGGAGATGTCGAACGCGACCGCGAGGTGCGTCGGCCTGTGGTCCTGCAGCAGCTTGAGGAGCATCGACAGGAACCCGTGGATGGCGTTGGTGTGCTGCCCCTCCGAGTTGACGAAGTTCTCGAGCGGGAGGGCGAAGAACGCCCGGAACGCGAGCGAGTGGCCGTCGATGACCATGAGGGTAGGCTTCGTGTCCGACACGGCAGTCAGCCTAGCCCGCGTCACCGACACGGCCGCCGAGCACGGGAGACCCGCGTGACCCAGCCCATCCAGCCCGACGAGGCCGCGCAGCGACTGCTGCAGGAGCGCGAGGGCAGGCCGGGCGGCGAGCTCGCGGAGCGCATGGGCATCGAGTTCCTCGAGCTGTCGGCCGAGCGCTCGGTCGCGCGGATGCCGGCGGAGGGAAACCGGCAGCCGGTCGGCTTCGTGCACGGCGGCGCCTACTGCGTGATCGCCGAGACGCTCGGCTCCGTGAGCGCCAACATCCACGCCGGCCCCGGCCGGTACGCCGTCGGCGTCGACCTCAACGCGACGCACACCCGCTCGATCACGAGCGGCTGGGTGACGGCGGAGTGCACCGCGCTGCACCTCGGCCGGTCGATGACCGTGCACGAGATCGTCTGCCGCGACGACGAGGGCAGGCGCGCCTCGACGATCCGCATCACGAACTTCGTGAAGGACCGCTGACCGCCTCCCCGCCCCTCGAGTGGCGCCTCCCGCGACTGAGTGGCGCCTCCCGCGATCGAGTGGCGCCTCCCGCGATCGAGTGGCGCCTCCCGCGATCGAGTGGCGCCTTCCGTCATCGAGTGGCGGCTCCGGCGATCGAGTGGCGGCTCCGGCGATCGAGTGGCGGCTCGCCGCGATCAGGCCGCCTCCCAGGAGGAGTACCGCCGGTGCGCAGCGACGATCGTGCGCAGCAGCGCCTCACCGCCGTCGGCAAGGTCGTCGCGGGTGACCGTGATGATGCGCCAGCCCTCCGCGCGCAGCCTCGCGAGCCGGACGGCATCGCGGGCTCGCTGCTCCGGATCCTCGTGGTGCTCCCCGTCGTACTCGACGCCGAGCCGCAGGTGCGGCCAGCTGAGGTCGAGGCGCGCCACGAAGCAGCCTGCAGCATCGACGACCTCGTGCTGGAGCACCGGCTCCGGCAGCGCTCGGAGGATCAGCAGCCGCACGAGCGACTCCCGCGGCGACTCCGCGCCGACGCGCACGAGCGCGAGCGCGCGTCGTGCGCGGTTCAAGCCGCGCGCGCCGGCATAGCGGCGCAGCGCCTCCGTGAGCTCCTCGAGCGCCATCGGCTCGCGCCGCTTCGGCGACACCAGCCAGTCGCCGACGGCGACGAGCTCCTCGACGGTCAGGAGCGTCGCGACATGGACGAAGGCGTCGGCCCGAGCCTCCACGCGCATCCCGTCGACCTCCGTCGTCGCCGACTTCAGCCGATGGCCGACGACGCCGGGCCGGTGCATCCGGGCGCGTCCCGTCGGCGAGGCGAGGTGCACCCGCGCCTCCTGCTCGAAGCGAGCTGGGAGCGGCATCCCGTGGATGCGTGCGGCGGTGGTGTGCGAGAAGAACTGGTCGTCCTGTGCGAGCGCGCGCACGGCCTCGAGCAGCGCGCGGCCCTCGTCGCCGATCGCCGCGGTGATGCGGACGCCGCGCGCGGGTGTGGTGAAGGCCATCGAACGGAGCTCTGCGGCCGAGTAGCCGCGCTCGAGTCCGGCACGGACGGTGAAGCCGTGAGGGGTGTCCATGGCTCGCATGGTGACGCCCGCCCGCATCCGTTGTCGCCGCGGACGGGCGGGGTGTGGATAGAACGGATGTGGTGGGGGCGCCACTCGACCGCAAGGCGCGCCACTCGATCGCGCAAGTCGCCACTCAGTCGCGGGAGGTGCCACTCAGTCGCTGGAGGCGCCACTCAGTCGCGGGAGGCGCCACGCAGTCGCGGGAGGCGCCACTCGATCGGGCGAGGCGCCACTCACACGGGGGCAGGCGCCGCGCGGAGGGCGGGGGCGGCGGGCGGCTACTTCTTGGGGGTGCCGAGCTGCTCGATGACGGCCTGGGCGACCTCGGCCATCGTCAGGCGGCGGTCCATGGACGCCTTCTGGATCCAGCGGAACGCCTCCGGCTCGGCCAGGCCCATGCGCTGGTTGAGCAGGCCCTTCGCGCGGTCGACGAGCTTGCGCGTCTCGAACCGGTCGGAGAGGTCGGTGACCTCGGCCTCGAGCGCGCGGATCTGGTCCCAGCGGGCGAGCGCGATCTCGATCGCCGGCAGCAGGTCGTTCTGCGTGAACGGCTTCACGACGTAGGCGAGCGCCCCGGCCTCGCCGGCGCGCTCGACGAGCTCCTTCTGGCTGAAGGCGGTGAGCAGCACGACGGGCGCGATCTTCGCGGCGCCGATGCGCTCGGCGGCGGTGATGCCGTCCATCTTCGGCATCTTCACGTCCATGACGACGAGGTCGGGCTCGAGCTCGGTGGCGAGCTCGACGGCGCGCTCGCCGTCGCCGGCCTCGCCGACGACCTCGAAGCCGGCGGCCTGCAGGGTCTCGACGATGTCGAGGCGGATGAGCGACTCGTCCTCGGCGACGAGCACCCGGCGTGCGGAGGATGCGGTCGGTGCGGCAGCCGCGTCGATCTGGGGCTCGGCGAAGAGGTCGTCGGTCATGAGCACTAGCCTAGTGTTCGGCCGACCGGGCGGATGCCCCGGCCCTCGCCGGTGTGGCGGAACAGGCAGACGCGGCGCACTCAAACTGCGCTTCCGCGAGGAGTGTGGGTTCGAGTCCCACCACCGGCACGAAGCCCGGCAGGTCCACTGGACCGGCCGGGCTTCGCGAGGTGCTGGCGGCTACGCCTCCGCGGGGTGCGGCACCGACTGGTGCACGACCTCGATGCGGCGCTTGCCGTGGTACGCCGGCACGGCGTCGGCGTGCACGTCGCCGACCCGGTGGATGCGCAGGTCGTTCGTCGAGCCGGAGGTGCCGGGCGGCATGCCCGAGATCACCACGACCTTGTCGCCGACCTGCGCGAGGCGCTTGCCGATGAGCACGTCGTCGACCTGCGCGATCATCTCGTCGGTGTGCGTCACGCGGTCGACCAGGTGCGTCTGCATGCCCCAGATCATCTGCATGCGCGACTCGATCTCGGGGTCGGGCGTGAAGCCGAACATCGGGATCGAGGTGCGCAGGCGCGACATGCGGCGCGCCGAGTCGCCCGACTCGGTGAAGACGACGATCGCCTTCGCCTCGACGAACTCCGCGACCTCGAGCGCGGCGAGCGTGATCGCGCCGCCCTGCGTGCGCGGCTTCGTGCCGAGCGGGGGGATGCGGCCGAGGCCGTCCTCCTCGGTCGCCTCGATGATGCGCGCCATCGTCTTGATCGTGACGATCGGGTGCTTGCCGACGCTCGTCTCGCCCGACAGCATCACCGCATCCGCGCCGTCGAGGATCGCGTTGGCGCAGTCGCTCGCCTCGGCGCGCGTCGGGCGGGGGCTCTCGATCATCGACTCGAGCACCTGGGTGGCGACGATGACCGGCTTCGCCCAGCGGCGTGCCAGCTCGACCGCGCGCTTCTGCACGAGCGGCACCTGCTCGAGCGGCAGCTCGACGCCGAGGTCGCCGCGGGCGACCATGATCGCGTCGAACGCGTCGATGATGTCGGCGAGGTTCTCGACCGCCTGCGGCTTCTCGATCTTCGCGACGACGGGCAGCTTCCTGCCCTCCTCCGCCATGATCTCGTGCACGCGCTCGATGTCCTTCGCGTCGCGCACGAAGGAGAGGGCGATGATGTCGGCGCCCAGCTGCAGCGCCCAGCGCAGGTCGTCCTCGTCCTTCTCGCTCAGCGCGGGCACGTTGACCGCGACGCCGGGCAGGTTGATGCCCTTGTTCGAGCTCACCGGCCCGCCGACGACGACCTCGGTGACGACGTCGGTGTCGGTGACCTCGACCGCGCGCAGCACGATGCGGCCGTCGTCGATCAGCAGCGGGTCGCCCGGCTGCACGTCGGCCGGAAGGCCCTTGAACGTGGTGCCGGCGCGCTGGCCGTCGCCCTCGACCTCGTCGGTGGTGATCGTGAACCGGTCGCCCTCGGCGAGGTCGTACGGGCCGCCGGGGATCTTGCCGAGGCGGATCTTCGGCCCCTGCAGGTCGACGAGGATGCCGACCGGGATCCCCAGCTCGTCGCTCGCCCTGCGGATGTCGGCGTACACCCCCTCGTGGACGGTGTGGTCTCCGTGGCTCAGGTTCATGCGCGCGACGTTGACGCCGGCCGCGATCGCGGCCTTCGTCTGCTCATAGCCGGCCAGTGCCGGGCCGAACGTCGCGACGATCTTGGCTCTTCTCATCGTCAGCTCGCTTTCATCGGCGCGCCGCCTGGGTGGGATCGGCGCGGACGTCTCCATACTCCCAGGTCGCCGCGCCGAGCGCGCCACACGGGCGGCTCGGCACGGCGCGGGTCACACTGCCGCGAAGGGGCGGTCGGTCGCGCGCACGGGCGACGGCAGCGCCGTCTCGCCCTCGAGGTAGGCGTCGACCGAGGCCGCCGCGGCGCGGCCCTCGGCGATCGCCCACACGATGAGCGAGGCGCCGCGGCCGGCGTCGCCGGCGACGAAGACGCCCGGCGTGCCGGTCGCGAAGTCGGCGCCGCGCTGCGGCACGCCGCGCTCGAACGGGACCTCGAGCGCCTCGCCGATCGACGCATCCGCCCCCGTGAAGCCGAGCGCGAGCAGCACGAGGTCGGCGGGGATCTCGCGCTCGGTGCCGGCCTTCGGGCGGCGCGTGCCGTCGACGATCTCGGTGTCGGCGACCTTGAGCGCGCGCACCTCGCCCGCGGCGTTCGCGAGGAACTCGACGGTCGAGACGAGGTAGCTGCGCTCGCCGCCCTCCTCGTGGCTCGACTGCTCCTCGAAGAGCGTCGGGTGCACGGGCCACGGCTGGTGCTCGGGCCGCTCGCTCGGCGGCTGCACGCCGATCGCGAGGTTCGTCACCGACAGCGCGCCCTGCCGATGCGCGGTGCCGATGCAGTCGGCCCCGGTGTCGCCGCCGCCGAGGACGACGACGTGCTTGCCGGATGCGGTGATCTGGTTGGCGGGGACGGTGCCGGCGACCGCGCGGTTCTGCTGCACCAGGTAGTCCATCGCGAGGTGCACGCCGTCGAGCTCGCGCCCGGGGATGGGCAGCTCGCGGGCGACGGGGGCGCCCGTGGCGACGACGATCGCGTCGAAGCGGTCGCGCAGCTGCTCCCACGTGATGTCGCGGCCGATCTCGACGCCCGCGCGGAAGCGCGTGCCCTCGGCCTGCATCTGGGCGAGCCGCGCCTCGAGCGTGCGCTTCTCGAGCTTGAAGTCGGGGATGCCGTAGCGCAGCAGGCCGCCGATGCGGTCGTCGCGCTCGTACACGGCGACCGTGTGGCCGGCGCGCGTGAGCTGCTGCGCCGCCGCGAGGCCCGCAGGGCCGGAGCCGACCACCGCGACCGTCTTGCCCGTGAGGCGCGCGGGCGGGTGCGGCTCGGTCCAGCCGTTCGCGAACGCCTCGTCGGCGATCGTCTGCTCGATCGACTTGATCGTCACCGCGGGCTGGTTGATGCCGAGCACGCACGACGACTCGCAGGGCGCCGGGCACAGGCGCCCGGTGAGCTCGGGGAAGTTGTTCGTCGCGTGGAGCCGGTCGCTCGCGGCGCGCCCCTCGCCCCGCCACGTGAGGTCGTTCCACTCGGGGATGAGGTTGCCGAGCGGGCAGCCCTGGTGGCAGAACGGCACGCCGCAGTCCATGCAGCGGCTCGCCTGGCGCCGCAGCACCGCCTTGTCGCCGGGCTCGCCGATCTCGCGCCAGTCGAGGATGCGCACCGGCACCGGCCGCTTCTTCGGGAGCTCGCGCTCCGTCACCTTCAGGAAGCCACGAGGGTCAGCCACCGGTCACCTCCAGGATCCGCCGCCAGATGTTGTCCGAGTCGGGGTCGACCCCCTGCGCCTGCGCGTCGAGGCGGATGGACTGCACCATCGCCCAGTCGCGCGGCACGATCTTCGAGATGCCGGCGAGGCCGGAGTCGAGCACCGCCTGCGCCACCGTCGAGCCGGTCAGCTCGACGTGCCGGGCGAGGATCGCGCGCAGCTCGATCTCGTCCTCCTCGCTCGGCTGCTCGACGCGCAGCTCGCCCTGGTGGAACGAGTCCTGGTTGAGCAGCCGCTCGTCGAGGTCGAGCACGTAGGCGACGCCGCCCGACATGCCGGCGCCGACGTTGCGGCCGGTGGAGCCCAGGATGACCGCGGTGCCGCCGGTCATGTACTCGAGCGCGTGGTCGCCCGCGCCCTCGCAGACCGCGGTGGCACCGGAGTTGCGCACGAGGAACCGCTCGCCGACGATGCCGCGGAGGTAGAGCTCGCCGCTCGTGGCGCCGTACCCGATGACGTTGCCGGCGATCACGTTCTCCTCGGCGACGAGCGCCGCGTCCTCGGGCGGGCGCACGGTGATGAGGCCGCCGGAGAGGCCCTTGCCGACGTAGTCGTTCGCGTCGCCGACGAGGCGCAGCGCGATGCCGCGCGGCACGAAGGCGCCGAGCGACTGGCCGGCGGAGCCGCGGAGCGTCAGGTCGACGGTGCCGGGCTCGAGGCCCCGCGCGCCGGCCCGCAGCGTGACGGCGTTGCCGAGCATCGTGCCGACCGCGCGGTCGGTGTTGGCGATCTCGAGGTCGAGCTCGAGCCGCTCCCCCGCGTCGATCGCGCGCTCGAGCTGCGCGAGCAGCCGGCTGTCGAGCTGCTCGTCGAGCTCGTGGTCCTGCGCGGTCGTGCGCCGGGGCGCGCCGTGCGCGCCGTCGGGCTGCGCGAGCACGGGCGCGAGGTCGAGCCCGTCGGCCTTCCAGTGCGCCACCGCCCGGTCGACCTGCAGCAGGTCGCCGCGGCCGATCGCCTCGTCGAGGGTGCGCAGGCCCAGCGACGCGAGGATCTCGCGCACCTCCTGCGCGATGAACTCGAAGAACTGCACCACGAACTCCGGCTTGCCCGTGAAGCGCTGCCGCAGCACGGGGTTCTGCGTCGCGACCCCCACCGGGCACGTGTCGAGGTGGCAGACCCGCATCATGATGCAGCCCGAGACCACGAGCGGGGCGGTGGCGAAGCCGAACTCCTCTGCGCCGAGCAGCGCGCCGATGATGACATCGCGGCCGGTCTTCAGCTGGCCGTCGACCTGCACGCTGACGCGCTCCCGCAGGCCGTTGACCATGAGCGTGTGCTGCGTCTCGGCGAGGCCGATCTCCCACGGGGTGCCCGCGTGCTTCAGCGAGTTGAGCGGGCTCGCGCCCGTGCCGCCGTCGTGGCCGGAGACGAGCACGACATCCGCCTTCGCCTTCGCCACGCCCGCCGCGACCGCGCCGATGCCCGACTGCGACACGAGCTTGACGTGCACGCGCGAGCGCGGGTTGGAGCGCTTCAGGTCGAAGATGAGCTGCTTGAGGTCCTCGATCGAGTAGATGTCGTGGTGCGGCGGGGGCGAGATGAGGCCCACGCCCGGCGTCGCGTGCCGGGTCGAGGCGACCCACGGGTACACCTTGCCCGGCGGCAGCTGGCCGCCCTCGCCGGGCTTCGCGCCCTGCGCCATCTTGATCTGGATGTCGTCGGCGTGCGTGAGGTACATGCTCGTCACGCCGAAGCGGCCGGAGGCGACCTGCTTGATGGCGCTCCGCCGCTCGGGGTCGAGCAGCCGCTCCTCGGTCTCGCCGCCCTCGCCGGTGTTCGACTTCGCGCCGAGCCGGTTCATCGCGATCGCGAGCGTCTCGTGCGCCTCCTGCGAGATGGAGCCGTAGCTCATCGCGCCGGTCGAGAAGCGCTTCACGATCTCGGAGACCGGCTCGACCTCGTCGATCGGGATGGGCTGGGCCGCGTCCGTGCGGAGCCCGATGAGGCCGCGCAGCGTCTTGAGCTCTGCCGCCTGGTCGTCGACCATCCGCGTGTACTCGCGGAACACGTCGTAGCGGCCCGTGCGCGTCGAGTGCTGCAGCTTGAAGACCGTCTCGGGGTTGAACAGGTGCGGCGCGCCGTCGCGGCGCCACTGGTACTCGCCGCCGGTCGCGAGGCGCTCGTGGGCGAGCGGCGCGCGCTCGTCCGGGTAGGCGGAGCGGTGCCGCAGCCGGTTCTCCTCGGCGATGACGTCGAGGTCGACGCCGCCGAGCGGCGAGTGGGTGCCGGTGAAGTAGCGGTCGACGAGCTGCTGCGAGAGGCCGATCGCCTCGAACGCCTGCGCGCCGCCGTAGGAGCCGACGGTCGAGATGCCCATCTTCGACATGATCTTCGTGACGCCCTTGCCGAGCGCCTTGATGAGGTTGCGCACCGCGGTGTCGACGTCGGCGCCGAGCTGGCCGGTGAGGGCGAGCTGCTCGGCGGTCTCCATCGCGAGGTACGGGTTGACGGCGCTCGCGCCGTAGCCGATGAGCAGCGCCACGTGGTGCACCTCGCGCACGTCGCCGGCCTCGACGACGATGCCGGCCCGCATGCGGGTGGATGCGCGGATGAGGTGGTGGTGCACGGCGCTCGTCATGAGGAGCGTCGGGATGGGCGCGAGCTGGTCGGTCGAGTCGCGGTCGGAGAGCACGATGAACTGCGCGCCCTCGGCGATCGCCTCGTCGACCTCTCGGCACATCGCCTCGAGCCGCCGCTCCATCGCCTCGGGCCCGTCGTCGACGCGGTAGAGCCCCTTCACGACGACCGTGCGGCGGGAGCCCGGCGTGCGGTCGATCGAGCGGATCTTCGCCAGCTGGTCGTTGTCGATCACGGGGAAGTCGAGGATGATCTGGCTCGCGTGCGAGGGCGTGGCCGTGAGCAGGTTGCGCACGGGGCCGAGCCCCATCGACATGCTCGTCACGATCGACTCGCGCAGCGAGTCGAGCGGCGGGTTGGTCACCTGCGCGAACGCCTGCTTGAAGTAGTCGAACAGCAGCCGCGGTCGCTCGGCGAGCACGGCGATCGGGGTGTCGGAGCCCATCGCGCCGAGCGGCTCGGCGCCGGTCTTCGCCATCGGCGCGATGAGGATCCGCACCTCCTCCTCGGTGTAGCCGAAGGTGCGCTGGCGGCGGGTGACGGATGCGGCGGTGTGCGCGACGTGCTCGCGGTCGGGCAGGTCGGCGAGGTGGATGCGGCTCGATTCGAGCCACTCGCCCCACGGCTCCATCGCGGCGAGCTGCTGCTTGACCTCCTCGTCGGGCACGAAGCGGCCCGCCTCGGTGTCGATGAGGAACAGCCGGCCCGGCTGCAGGCGCCCGCGGCGCACGACGCGGCTCGGCTCGATCGGCAGCACGCCGGTCTCCGAGGCGAGCACGAACAGCCCGTCGGAGGTCTCGAGCCAGCGCCCGGGGCGCAGGCCGTTGCGGTCGAGGGTCGCACCGACGAGGCTGCCGTCGGTGAAGCTGATCGCCGCCGGCCCGTCCCACGGCTCCATGAGCAGCGAGTGGTACTCGGCGAAGTCGCGCAGCTCCTGCGGCATGTCGGGCTGGTTCTCCCACGCCTGCGGGACCATCATCATGATCGCGTGCGGGAGCGAGCGGCCGGCGAGCGTGAGCAGCTCGAGCACCTCGTCGAACGAGGCGGAGTCGCTCATGCCGGGCGTGACGATCGGCTTCAGCGGCCGCAGGTCGCCGAGCAGCTCGCTCGCGAGCTGCGACTCGCGCGCGCGCATCCAGTTGCGGTTGCCCTCGACCGTGTTGATCTCGCCGTTGTGCGCGATCATCCGCAGCGGCTGCGCGAGCGGCCACGACGGGAACGTGTTCGTGGAGTAGCGGGAGTGGACGATCGCGAGCTTCGTCTCGAAGCGCTCGTCGGACAGGTCGGGGTAGAACGGCTCCAGCTGGAGCGTCGTCACCATGCCCTTGTACGTGATGGTGCGGCTCGAGAGCGACGGCAGGTACTCCCCCACCTCGCGCTCGACGCGCTTGCGCAGCCGCCACGCGAGCCGGTCGAGCTCGATGCCGGCCACGGGCGAGCCGGCCGACGCGATGAAGACCTGCTCGATCGCGGGCATCGCGCTGCGGGCGAGCTTGCCGAGCGCGTCGGGCACGGTCGGCACCTCGCGCCAGCCGAGCACCCGCAGGCGCTCCTGGCCTGCGATCTCCTGCAGCTGCTCCTTCACGCGCGCGCGGTGCGCGTCGTCGAGCGGCAGGAAGGCGAGCCCGGCGGCGTACGCCCCCGCCTCGGGCAGCGGGAACGGCACCGAGGCCCGCAGGAACGCATCCGGCATCTGCGTCAGGATGCCGGCGCCGTCGCCGGTGCCCGCGTCGGAGCCGACCGCGCCGCGGTGCTCGAGGTTGCGCAGCGCGTCGAGCGCGAGCGCGACGATGTCGTGCCCGGCGGTGCCGCGGGTGGTCGCGACCATGGCGAGGCCGCACGAGTCGCGCTCATGGCGCGGGTCGTACATGCCCGTCGCCGCGGGCGCGCCCATCCCCTGGAACCGGTCTCCCCCGAACGGGGGCTCGCTGGATGCTCGCATGGTGCTCCTTCAGCTGCTGCTGCGGTGGGAGCGGGACGCCGTCGGCCCGCGGCGCGCGAGGAGCGCGCAGGACTACCTGGTGACGACCGCGGGATCTGCGGCGGGCTCGGCCTCGTCCTGGGTGCGGGACTCGGGGAGCTCGGTGTAGACATCCGAGTCTACGCCCTCCTGCGTGCCCGGCTCGCGCCCTGGCTGCCACGGCGAGGGCTCGAGGCCCGGGTGGCGTCGCGTCTGCACGATCCAGACGACGAGTCCGACCGCGATCGCGAGGAACGCCATCCACACGTTGGTGCGGATGCCGAGGATGAGCTCGGACGGGTCGACGCGGATCGTCTCGAACATCGAGCGGCCCACGCCGTACCAGATGAGGTAGAGCGCCACGAGGCGGCCCCACTGCACGTCGCGCCTGCGGTCGATCCACAGCAGCAGCGCCGCGCCGAGCACGTTCCAGACGATCTCGTAGGCGAAGGTCGGGTGGAAGAGCGTGCCCTCGGGCAGACCCACGGGGAACGCGGGGTTGGTCGCCTCGATCTCGAGGCCCCACGGCAGCGCGGTGGGCTGGCCGAAGAGCTCGTGGTTGAACCAGTTGCCGAGCCGGCCGAAGGCCTGCGCGAGCAGCAGCCCGGGCGCGAGCGCGTCGACGAACGTCGTGAACCGCAGGCCGGTCTGGCGGCAGCCGATCCAGATGCCGATGGCGCCGCCGATGAGCGAGCCGAAGATCGCGATGCCGCCCTCCCAGATGTAGAGGGCGCTCAGCGGGTCGCGGCCGGGGCCGAAGTAGTCGTCGGGGTGCGAGACGACGTGGAAGACGCGCGCGGCGACGATGCCGAGCAGCACGGCCCAGACGGCGATGTCGATGACGTACCCGGCCTCGACGCCCCGCTGGCGCAGGCGCCAGCCGGTGAGCACCGCGGCGACGACGATGCCCGCGAGGATGCACAGCGCGTAGGTCTGGATGCCCCAGCCGGCCGGCACGAACGTCAGGCCGATGCTGTGCAGCCACTGCCCGATCGGCACCTGCTGCCACTCGGGCGGCGGGCTCGGGATGCTCTGGAGGAGAGGTGTCACGCGGAAGCGCCCTTCTCTGTGCTGTGGGTCGACCCTGTGCTGGGGGCCGGCGTGCTGGGGGCCGGCGCGCCGGCGGCCTGAGTGCCTGCGGCGGCCGGGCCGTCGTCGAGTGTACCGGCGGCGAGGGAGGCGGCGAGCTCGCGGACGGCGGGCACGCCGCCGGCGCCGAGCGCCCGCACGAGCGCCGAGCCGACGATCGCGCCGTCGGCGTAGGTGAGCACGTCGCGCACCTGCTCGGCGGTCGAGATGCCCAGGCCGACGCACCGCAGCGCCTCGGTGCCGACGGATGCGGCGCGGGCGGCGATGCGGTCGGCGAGCGCCCGCGCGGCGAGGTCGACGTCGTTCCGCGCACCGGTCGTGCCCATGGTCGAGACGGTGTAGACGAAGCCGCGCGAGCCAGCGACGGCCGCGTCGATGCGCGCGTCGGAGGAGGACGGCGCCGCGAGGAACACTCGGTCGAGGTCGTGCCGCTCGGCGGCCTCGAGCCAGTCGCGGCCGTTCTCGGGCGTGAGGTCGGGCGTGATGAGGCCCGCGCCGCCCGCGGCGGCGAGCCGCTCGGCGAAGCGGTCGACGCCGTAGCGCAGCACCGGGTTCCAGTAGGTCATCACGAGCACCGGCGCGCTCGTGCGGGCGGTGATCGCCGCGACGGCCTCGAAGAGCTCCTCGAGGCGGAAGCCGCGCTCGAGGGTCGACTGGGTCGCGGCCTGGATGACCGGGCCGTCCATGCCGGGGTCGGAGTAGGGCACGCCCAGCTCGATCGCCGTGCAGCCGGCCTCGGCGATCGCGACGGCCGCCTCGATGCTCGTGGCGAGGTCGGGGAAGCCGACCGGCAGGTAGCCGATCAGCGCGCGGCTGCCGCTCGCGCGGATGGCGTCCTCGGTGCGGCTCACAGCTGCTGCGCCCCTTCGTCGAGCAGGTGGAACCAGCGCCCGGCGGTCGCGACGTCCTTGTCGCCGCGGCCCGACAGCGACACCAGCAGCGTCGAGCCCGGCTGCTCCTTCGCGAGCCGCAGCGCGCCCGCGATGGCGTGCGCCGACTCGATGGCGGGGATGATGCCCTCGGCGCGCGTGAGCGCGAGGAACGCATCCATCGCCTCGGTGTCGCTCACCGGCTGGTACTCGGCGCGGCCGAGGTCGTGCAGCCACGCGTGCTCCGGGCCGACGCCCGGGTAGTCGAGGCCGGCCGAGATCGAGTGCGACTCGAGCGTCTGGCCCTCGTCGTCCTGCAGCAGGTACGTGCGCATGCCGTGCAGCAGCCCCGGCGCGCCGCGCTCGATCGAGAGCGCGTGGCGGGCGGTCTCGGCGCCGTCGCCGGCCGCCTCGAGGCCGATGAGGCGCACGTCGGCGTCGTCGAGGAAGGCGTGGAAGATGCCCATCGCGTTCGAGCCGCCGCCCACGCACGCGAGCACCGCATCCGGGAGCCCGCCGGTGAGGGCGATCGTCTGCTCGCGCGCCTCGTCGCCGATGGCGCGGTGGAAGTCGCGCACCATCTCGGGGAACGGGTGCGGGCCGGCGACGGTGCCCATGAGGTAGTGGGTGCTGTCGACGTTCGCGACCCAGTCGCGCAGGCCCTCGTTGATCGCGTCCTTCAGCGTGCGGGAGCCGCTCTTCACCGGCACCACCTCGGCGCCGAGCAGCCGCATGCGGGCGACGTTGAGCGCCTGGCGCTCCGTGTCGACCTCGCCCATGTAGACGACGCACTCCATGCCGAACAGCGCGGCCGCCGTCGCGGTCGCGACGCCGTGCTGGCCGGCGCCGGTCTCGGCGATCAGGCGCGTCTTGCCGAGCCGCTGCGCGACGAGCGCCTGCCCGAGCACGTTGTTGATCTTGTGGCTGCCGGTGTGGTTGAGGTCCTCGCGCTTGAGGAGGATGCGGGCGCCGGCCTGCTCGCTCAGCCGCGTCGCGTCGGTGAGGAGCGACGGGCGGCCCGTGTAGTCGCGCGACAGGCGCGCGAACTCGGCCTGGAAGGCGGGGTCGGCCTTGCACTCGGCGTAGCACTCGGCCAGCTCGTCGATCGCCGCCATGAGCGGCTCCGGCATGAAGACGCCGCCGTAGGCGCCGAACCACGGCCCGTGCTGCTCCCGCAGCGACGGGGACTGCTGCGATGCGCTCATGCTGCCCTCCCGAACTCCGCGACGCGCGACTCGGGGTCGCCGTCGGTGACCAGTGCCTCGCCGACGAGCACGGCGTCGGCGCCGTCCTGCCGGTAGCGCGCGACGTCGGCAGCGGTGCGCACGCCCGACTCGGCGACCGCGACGGTGCCCGCGGG
Source organism: Agrococcus sp. GW821-FHT14H11 (assembly GCF_058803545.1). Classification (NCBI taxonomy): domain Bacteria; kingdom Bacillati; phylum Actinomycetota; class Actinomycetes; order Micrococcales; family Microbacteriaceae; genus Agrococcus; species Agrococcus sp. GW821-FHT14H11. Next base: position 188,709 of record NZ_JBXAPA010000003.1, on the reverse strand, counting down.
GATGCGAGCGCGCAGCTCCGCGAAGCGCTCGGGGTGCATCGCGAACGTCTTGAGGTCGCGGGTGTTGACGCCGAGGATGCGCGCCTCAGCACCGAGGGCCGCGTCGATCTCGCGCTCGTCGTGCACCTCGACGAGCACCGACAGGCCGAGGCCCTCGGCCTCGCGGTGCAGCTGCCGCAGCCGCGCGGGCTCGAGCGACGCGGCGATGAGCAGCACGAGGTCGGCGCCGAACGCGCGCGCCTCGAGCAGCTGGTACTCGTCGGCGATGAAGTCCTTGCGCAGCACCGGCACCGAGACCGCGGCGCGCACGGCGCGGAGGTCGTCGAGGGAGCCGAGGAAGCGGCGCTCCTCGGTGAGCACGCTGATGGCGCTCGCGCCGCCGGCGGCGTAGCGCGCGGCGAGCGATGCGGGCTCGGGGATGTCGGCGAGCGGGCCCTTCGAGGGGCTCGCCCGCTTCACCTCGGCGATGATGTGGGGACCCGGCGAGTCGGCCTTCGGCGTGCCGAGGATCCGGGCGGCGTCGAGGGGCGCGGGCGTGCGCTCGGCGATCGCCTGCAGCCGCTCGAGCGGCAGGCTCTCGCGGCGTCGCGCCGCGTCCTCGAGCGCGCCCGCGGTGAGCGCGTCGAGCACGCTCAGTGGGCCGTCGGCCCGTGGCCGGCCCGCGTCAGGATCGGCCACAGCACCGCGCCGATCACGAGCAGGCCCGCGCTCGCCCACACGAGCATCGGCATGTCGAGGAAGAAGAACAGCGTGCCGAGGGTGATCGCGACGAGCATGACGATGACGCTGATCCACGCGGCGCGCGAGTTGCCGTGGCCGGGGTCGACGAACGCGGGGTCGTAGTCGGCGATGTGCAGCTCGGCTGCGTGGTCGTCGGTGATGCCGGTGCGTGCGCTCACGGTGCTCCTCAGGTCGATCTGCTCGGCGCGCGCCGCGCGCCTGCCTCGAGTCTACCGAGTCGGGTCCTCGCCGTCGTCCATGGCGTCCCACGCGAGCCCGGAGCCCGTGCGCTCGTAGCGGGCGGTGCGGGGCGCCCGCGCGGGCCACCGGTGCGCGGTGAGCAGCACCCAGACGCCGGCGAGCGCGGCGAGCGCGCCGCCCGCGGTCGCGGCGCTCGACCAGCCGGTCGTCGCGAGCTCGGCGACCTCCGCCTGCTGCGCCGTGCCGGCGAGGCCCGTCGCCTCGGCGACGAGCGCCTCGAGCGCGGGCCCGACCCCGGCGACTGCGCCCGCGGCGTGCACGGCCATCAGCACGCCGAGCGCGAGCGCGAGCGCTCCGAGCACCAGGCGCCAGACGCGACCCGCGAGCGGCAGCACGAGCGCGAGCGCCACGGTCGCGAGCGACAGGATCGTCAGGCCGCCGGCGATCTCCTGCCCCGCGGTCGCGAGCATCCGCCCGTCGACGAGCGCGACGGTCGCCCACGGCTGCGTGGCGCCGAGCAGGCCGAGCGCGCCGGCCACGAGCAGCGCGAGCACCGCGACGACGCGGCCGCTCGGCCCGCGCCGGGCGCCCGCCGCCTCGCTCACGGCCGGTGCCGCATGGTGGAGGCGACCGCCACCGCGCGCAGGGGCGCCGCGGCCTTCGCCCGCACCTCCTGCAGCTCGGCGTCGGGGTCGCTGTCGGCGACGAGCCCCGCGCCCGACTGCACGTGCGCGACGCCGTCGCGCATCGTGACGGTGCGGATCGCGATCGCGAGGTCGGCGTCGCCCGCGAGGTCGAGCCAGCCGACCACGCCGCCGTAGACGCCGCGCTGCGCGGGCTCGAGCTCGTCGATCAGCTCGAGCGCCCGCGGCTTCGGCGCGCCCGAGAGCGTGCCGGCCGGGAACGTCGCGCGGAAGGCGTCGACCGCGGTCGCGTCCTCGCGCATCCGGCCCTCGACGGTCGAGACGATGTGCATGATGTGGCTGAAGCGCTCGATCGCCATGAGCTCGGTCACCGCGACGGTGCCCGGCGCGCAGACCTTCGCGAGGTCGTTGCGGGCGAGGTCGACGAGCATCACGTGCTCGCTGCGCTCCTTCGGGTCGGCGAGCAGCTCGTCGGCGAGCGCGCGGTCGGCGACCGCGTCGTCGCCGCGCGGACGGCTGCCGGCGATCGGATGCATCGTGGCGCTGCCGTCGTGCACGGTCACGAGCGCCTCGGGGCTCGACCCGACGACGGCGTAGGCGCCGCCGTCGGCGTCCTCGAGCGAGAGCAGGTACAGGTACGGCGAGGGGTTCAGCATGCGCAGCACGCGGTACACCTCGAGCGGCTCGGCGTCGGTCTCGAGGTCGAAGCGCGCCGAGAGCACCACCTGGAAGACGTCGCCGTCGACGATGTGCCGCTTCGACGTCTCGACCATGGCGCGGAACGCGTCGGCCCCGACGCGCGCCCGCGCGTCGGGGGCGGCGCCGCGGTCGAGCGCCGCGACCGAGCCGGGCGCGTCGCGCTGCAGGCCGGCCTCGAGCGCGTCGAGCCGGTCCTGCGCGTCGCGCCACAGCGCATCCGCGCCCTCGTGCCCGTCGTTCAGCACGTTCGCGACGAGGTGCGCGGCGCCCGTGCGGTGGTCGAGCACCACGAGCGAGGCGGCGAGCGACATCGCGATCGCCGGCACGTCGACCTCGCGCGCGGGCGGCTGCGGCAGGCGCTCGAGCTCGCGCACCGCCTCCCAGCCGATGTGGCCGATGAGGCCGCTCGTGAGCCGCGGGAGGCCGTCGATGCGCGGCGTCGCCCAGCGGCGCAGCACGTGCTCGACGGTCTCGAGGCCGGTGCGCGGCGCGTCGTCGCCGAGCAGGCGCTCGCGGCTGACGCGGTCGGAGCGCCACTCGACGCGGTCGCCGTCGGCCGTGAGCGTGCCGAACGACTCGACGCCCACGAACGAGTAGCGGTTCCACACGCCCTGCTGCGCCGACTCGAGCAGGAACGTGCCCGGTCGACCGGCGGTGAGCCGGCGGTAGACGCCGACGGGCGTCTCGGCGTCGAGGAAGACCTCGCGCACGACCGGCACGACCCGGTGCGCCTCGAGCAGCGCCTCGAAGCCGGCCCGGTCGGTGGAGCCGGTCACGGCCGCTCCCCCAGCTCGATCGGCGTGAAGAAGCACGAGCGGGCGCCGGTGTGGCACGCGGGCCCCGTCTGGTCGACCCGGATGAGCAGGGCGTCGCCGTCGCAGTCGAGCGCGATCGAGCGCGGCACCTGGATGTTGCCGGAGGTGTCGCCCTTGCGCCAGTACTCCTGGCGCGAGCGCGACCAGAAGGTCACGCGGCCCTCGGTCGCCGTGCGGCGCAGCGCCTCGTCGTCCATGTAGCCGACCATCAGCACGTCGCCGGTGGCGTCGTCCTGGATGACCGCGGCCACGAGGCCGTCGGCGTCCTTCTTCAGCGGCGGGATGCGCATCCCATCCTCCGTCGGCGTCGCCGTCATCGCACCGTCACCCCCGCCGCGCGCATCGCGTCCTTGACCTCACCGATCGTGCACTGGCCGCTGTGGAAGATGCTCGCGGCGAGCACCGCGTCGGCACCCGCCTCGACCGCGGGCGCGAAGTGCGCCGGCTCCCCCGCGCCGCCCGAGGCGATCACCGGGGTCGTCGCCACCGCGCGCACCGCGCGCAGCAGCTCGAGGTCGAAGCCCTGCTTCGTGCCGTCGGCGTCGATCGAGTTCACGAGCAGCTCGCCGACGCCCCGCTCCACGCCCTCCCGCGCCCAGGCGAGCGCGTCGAGCCCCGCGCCGCGAGAGCCGCCGTGCGTCGTCACCTCGAAGCCCGAGGGCTGGTCGGCGGCGCGCCGCACGTCGAGCGACAGCACGAGCACCTGCGAGCCGAAGTCGGCAACGATGCGGTCGATGAGCCCCGGGTCGCGGATCGCCGCGGAGTTGACGCCCACCTTGTCGGCGCCGTGCGCGAGCAGGCGCGCGACGTCGTCGCGGCTGCGCACGCCGCCGCCGACGGTGAGGGGGATGAAGATCTGCTCGGCGCAGCGCTCGACCACCTCGAGCATCGTGCCGGCGTCCTCGACGGTCGCCTTCACGTCGAGGAAGGTCAGCTCGTCGGCGCCCTGCTCGGCGTAGCGCGCGGCGAGCTCGACCGGGTCGCCCTGGTCGGTGAGGCCCTGGAACTGCACGCCCTTGACCACCCGGCCGTGCGCGACGTCCAGGCAGGGGATGACGCGGGTCGCGAGCACGGCGTCAGATCCGAGCCGCGTGGATGCGCGTCACGATGATCGCGCGCGCCCCGACGTCGGCGAGCGCGTCCATGATGTGGTTCGTCTCGTCGCGGCGCACCATGACGCGCACGGCCGCCCACTCGGGGTCGTGCAGCGGGCTCACGGTCGCGCTCTCGAAGCCCGAGGCGACGCCGATGGCCGCGTCGAGGCGCGAGCGCTCGATGTCGTAGTCGACGAGCACGTAGTCGCGCGCCACGATGACGCCGTCGAGGCGCCGCTTGAGGGTCGCCATGCCCGGCTTCTCGGCACCGCCGGCGCCGTTCGAGATGAGCACGGCCTCGCTCGAGAGGATCGGCTCGCCGAAGACCTCGAGGCCCTGGGCCCGCAGCGTCGCGCCCGTCTCGACGACGTCGGCCACGGCATCCGCCACCCCGAGCCGCACGGCCGACTCGACGGCGCCGTCGAGGCGCACGAGCTCGGCGCGCACGCCGTGCCCGGCGAGGTGCTGCTCGACGAGCCCGGTGTACGAGGAGGCGATGCGCACGCCGGCGAGGTCGGCCGCCGAGCCGAAGCGGCCCGCGGGGCCCGCGAACCGGAACGTGGAGTGCGCGAAGCCGAGGCCCTGCACCTCGACGGCGTCGGAGCCGGAGTCGAGCAGCAGGTCGCGACCGGTGATGCCGACGTCGAGCGCGCCCGAGCCGACGTAGGTGGCGATGTCGCGCGGCCGGAGGTAGAAGAACTCCACCTCGTTGCGCGCGTCGACGACGATGAGCTCCTTGCCGTCGCGGCGGCCGCGGTAGCCGGCCTCCGCGAGCATCCAGGCGGCCGTCTCGGCCAGCGAGCCCTTGTTGGGCACGGCGATCTTGAGCATGGGTTCCTTCACGACTGACGTGTGCTGCTGCGAACGGGGTGCGACGCGTCAGAGATGTCGGTAGACGTCCTGGAGCGTGATGCCCTTCGCGAGCATGAGCACCTGCAGGTGGTACAGCAGCTGCGAGATCTCGATGGCGGCGTCCTCGTCGGTCTCGTGCTCGGCGGCCATCCAGACCTCGGCGGCCTCCTCGACGATCTTCTTGCCGATCGTGTGCACGCCCGCGTCGACGGCGGCGACGGTGCCGGAGCCCTCGCGGCGCTCGGCGAGCGTCTGCTCCAGCTCGGCGTACAGCTCGTCGAAGGTCTTCACCGGTCCAGGCTACCGGGCTGCGGGGCCGCGGCCAGGCGGAGGGCGTGGATGCGCTCGGCCGGGTCGGCGTGCCCGTAGACGGCGGAGCCGGCCACGAAGACGTCGGCGCCGGCGGCCGCGGCGATCGGCAGGGTGTCGGCGGTGATGCCGCCGTCGACCTGCAGCGCGAGCTCGATGCCGAGCTCGTCGGCGCGACCGCGGAGCTCCTGGAGCTTCGGCATCATCTCGGGCATGAACGACTGCCCGCCGAAGCCCGGCTCGACCGTCATGACGAGCACCATGTCGAACTCGCGCAGGTGCTCGAGCACGTCGTCGACGGCGGTGCCCGGCTTCAGCGCGATGGCCGCCCGCGCGCCGCGCGCCCGCAGCTCCCGCGCGAGCGCGACCGCGTCGCGCGTGGCCTCGGCGTGGAAGGTGACCGAGTCGACGCCGTCGATCGCGTACTGCAGCGCCCACGTGTCGGGGTCGTCGATCATGAGGTGCACGTCGATGGGGAGGCTCGTCACCTCGGCGATGCGCTGCACCATGGGCAGGCCGAACGTCAGGTTGGGCACGAAGTGCGCGTCCATGACGTCGAGGTGCACGCCGTCGGCGCTCGCGATGCGCTCGAGGTCGCGCTCGAGGTTGACGAAGTCGGCCGAGAGGATGCTGGGGTGGATCCTGACCATGGGCTCCAGCCTATCGACCGGCCGGTGCCGCCTCGGCCACGGCCGCGTCGGGGGCGGTCGTCAGCAGCTGCACGAACATGGCGTCGGTGCCGTTGCGGTGCGGCCACAGCTGCACCGCGTCGCCCGTCTCGCCCAGCTCGATGCCCGGTGAGAGCTCGCGCACCACGGCGCGGGTGTCGACGGGCACGAGCCCGAGCGCCCCGGCCCGGTCGACGACCGCGCGCGTCTCGGCGAGGTGCGGCGAGCAGGTGACGTAGGCGATGAGGCCGCCGGGCGCGACGGCGCGCGCGGCCGCCTCGAGCAGCTCGCCCTGCAGCGCCGCGAGGCCGGGCACGTCGGAGGGCTGCTTGCGCCAGCGCGCCTCGGGCCGCCGGCGGAGCGCGCCGAGGCCCGTGCACGGCGCGTCGAGCAGGATCCGGTCGAACGCGCCCTCGGTCTCGCCGCGGCCGTACCGGCGGCCGTCGCCCGTGACGACCTGCGGCCGCGGCTCGATCGTGCGCACGGCCTCGCGCACGAGCCGCGCGCGGTGCGGCGCGACCTCGTTGGCCTCGAGCCGCGCGCCCGACGCCGCCGCCTCGGCGGCGAGCAGCGCCGCCTTGCCGCCGGGGCCCGCGCACAGGTCGAGCCACCGCTCCCCCGCCGCGACGGGGCGGGCGCGGCTGAGCGCGAGCGCCGCGAGCTGCGAGCCGGAGTCCTGCACCCGCCAGCTGCCGTCGGCGATCTGCGGCAGGCGCGCGGGGTCCCCCGGAGGCGCGACGCGGCCGATCGGGCTCGCGGTCGCCGGCAGGTCGAGGTCGGCGGGATCGGCGAGCCCCGGCAGCGCGACGAGCTGCACGGCGGGCGGGTCGTTGTCGGCGGCGAGCAGCGCGCCGAGCTCGTCGGCGGCGCCCTCGCGGTCGAGCGAGCGCCGGAGCGCCCGCAGCACCCAGGCGGGGTGGCCGGTCTCGAGCGCGAGCCGCTCGTCGTCGGCGAGCCCTGCCGTCAGCCGCGCGAGGCGCTCCTCGGCGGGCACCTCCGCGAGCCGGCGCAGCACCGCGTTCGCGAAGCCGGCCCTGCCGCGGTGGCGGCCGAGCAGCGCGACCGTCTCGTGCACGGCGGCGTGCGCCGGGGTGCGCATGCGGCTGAGCTGGTGCGACCCGATCCTGAGCGTCGCGAGCGTCGTCGGGTCGATCTGGTCGATCGGCCGGCCCGCCGCGTCGGCGATGAGCGCGTCGTGCTGCCCTTGCCAGCGGAGCGTGCCGTAGGCGAGCTCGGTCGCGAACGCCGCGTCGGCGGGCGTGAGCCGCGCCTCGCGGATGCGGGCGGGCAGCAGCAGGTTGGCGTAGGCGTCGTCCTGGTCGACCGCGAGCACGACGTCGCGCGCCACCTCGCGCGCGCCGGGCGCGTGCTGCCGCTCCTGGCTCACGACGCCACCTCGAAGTCGGCGCTGCCGCCGCGGCCGCGCAGCCAGTCGGCGCCCGGCATCGGCCGCCGCCCGGCAGGCTGCACCTCGCGCAGCTCGAGCGGGGCGCTGCCGGTGCCGACGATCGCGGCGCGGCCCGCGAGCACCGCGCGGCCAGGCGGCACCGGCTCCGCGCCTGAGCGGGCGAGCGCGAGCAGCTTCACGCGCTCGCCGTCGACGACCGCGTGCGCGCCGGGCTCGGGCGTCACGCCGCGCCAGCGCGCGAGCACGGCGGGCGCGGTGGCGGCGAGGTCGAGCGCGCCGTCGGCGAGCGTGAGCTTCGGCGCGAAGCTCGGCGCCCCCGTCTGCTCCTCGAAGACGGCGGTGCCGGCCTCGATCGCGTCGACGGCCTCGACGAGCTCGTGGGCGCCGAGCTCCGCGAGCTGCTCGAGCAGGGCGCCCGCGGTCGCGCCCTCCGGGATCCCGGCCTCGCGCATCCGCACCACCGGTCCCGCGTCGAGCGCCTCGACGAGCCGGAAGACGCTCACGCCCGTGACACCGCGGCCGTCGATGAGCGCGCGCTGCACGGGCGCGGCGCCGCGGTAGTCGGGCAGCAGCGAGAAGTGCAGGTTGATCCAGCCGTGCGCAGGCGCCGACAGCAGCGGCTCGCGCACGAGCCCGCCGTACGCCACGATCACGCCGAGCTCGGCACCGAGCGCCTCGATCGCGGTCGTCGCCGCGGCGTCGAGCCGGTCGGCCTCGATCACCGGCAGCCCGAGCTCGGCGGCACGTGCAGCGACCGGCGTCGGCGTCAGCACGCGCCTGCGGCCCTGCGGCGAGGCGGCGCGCGTGACGACGGCGACCACCTCGTGAGCGCGCGCGAGCGCCTCGAGGCTGGGGACGGCGGCGGCGGGGCTGCCGGCGAAGACGATGCGCATGGGTTCCGTTCGCGTGGGGGTCAGAGGCCGTCGAAGGGCTCGGGATCATCCAACCGGATGCGGAGCCGGGGTGCCGCCCCGGGCTTCCTGGGCCGGGCGGCCGCGGCGAGCACCCGCCCGCGCGCGACGCCCGCGACGCGCGCGCCGTCGGCGTACGCGAAGCGCACGATGGCGCGCTCGAGCCGGTCGCCCGACGCGCCCTCGGCCGGCACGGGCCCGAGCACGTCGACGTGCTCGATGCCGGCCAGCGCCTCGAGCGCCTCGGCGACGGCGTCCGGGTGGCCCACGACGGATGCGGTGCGCACGGCGGGCGGGAACCGGAGGCTGCGGCGCTCGGCGAGCTCGGCCTTCGCGAACGGCACCGTCGTGTCGCCGGTCAGCGCGCCGACGGTCGGGCCGATGACGCCGGCGAGCACGACCGTCGCGCCCTCGGCGGCGAGCGCGCGCGCCGTCGCCCACTGGCGCACCGCCTCCTCGGCGACCCGGAGTCCCTCGCGGGCGAGCAGCGAGTCGCCGTCGAGCAGCAGCACGGCGCCGTAGCCGCCGTCGGCGACCGGCTCCGCGCCGCGCGTCGCGACGACGATGCGCGGCCGCGCGTCGATCGTGAGCCGCTCGTGCTCGCCGTCGGCGACGACGACGGGCACGCCGGGGATCGCGCGGCCGAGCTCCTCGGCGATGCGCGTCGAGCCGCGGCCGACCTCGACGAGCCGGGTGCCGTGGCAGGAAGGGCATCGCCAGGCCGCCGCGAGGCGGCCGCAGAGCCGGCAGCCGGGCTGGCCGCCGCGCGTGCGCTGGCCGAGCGGGCCGCCGCACGCAGCGCAGCGCGCCCGGGTGCCGCAGTCGCCGCAGCGCAGGCCCGGCGCGTGGCCGGGCCGGGCGACCTGCACGAGCACGGGGCGCGAGGCGAGCGCCTCCCTCGCGGCGTGGAAGGCCGCCGCGGGCACCCGCCGGCCGTCGTCGGCGAGCGCGGTCGGCAGCACGCGCACGCGGTGCGCGCCGACCCGCTCGTGCTCGAGGAACCCGACCTCGACGAGCCGCTCGGCGTCGGTCGAGCGCGCGTGCCCGGCGATCACGAGCGCGCAGCCCGTCTGCCCCTGCCGCACGAGGGCCGCGTCGCGCGCGTGCACCCACGGCGAGAGCGGCTCGGCGAGCAGCGGGTCGCCGTCCTCCCAGACGACGAGCAGGCCGAGGTCGGCGGCCGGCGCGTAGACGGCCGAGCGCGGCCCGATGATCGCGAGGCCGCCCCCGTCGACGCAGCGCAGGAAGCCCGCGTAGCGCTCGGGGTTGCGCTGCCGCGCATCGAGCTCGACGACGCGCTCCTCGCCGACCGCCGCCTCGAGCGCGAGCCGCAGCTGCCGCTGCTCGCGGTGGTCGGGCACGACGAGGATCGCCTGCTCGCCGCGCTCGACGGCCTGCCTCGCGAGCGCGGCGAGCGCGACCGCCCAGCGGCCCACCCACGCCGTGCCGCCGCCGGCGACCGGCACCTCGGCGACGCCCCCGGCGCACTCGAGCGCCACCTTGCGGCGCGCCTCGACGAGGCCCGGCAGCAGCGGGGCGGATGCGTCGTCCGGCTCGAGCGGTGCGTCCGGCTCCAGCGATGCGGTCGGCTCGGGCAGTGCGGGCGACTCGGGCGGCTCGGACGACGCGGTCTGCTCGGCCGCGCCCTCGGTCGCGGCGCGATCGGCGGCCTCGGCCGCGGCGCCCTCCGCCGCACGTGCGAGCCACGCCTTCTCGACCCTGGCCTGGCGGCCGGGGATCGCGACGCGCAGCACGTCGGCGGCGCCGCCCGCGGCGCGGTCGGCCACGGCGCGCGCGAGCGCCCAGACCTCGGGCCGCAGCACCGGGACGGGCGACACCACCGCCTCGACGTCGGCGACCTCGCCCTCCCAGGCACGCGCATCCGCCACCTCGACGACGTAGCCGGCCGCCGTGCGGTCGCCGCGCAGCGGCACGCGCACGCGGACGCCGGGCGCGACGCCCTCGAGCGCGGGCGGGATGCGGTACTCGAACAGCCGGTCGAGCTGCGGCAGCCGCGAGTCGACGACGACCCGCGCGTACCGCGCCGTCACGGGAGTCAGAGCCCTGCGGCGGCGCGCAGGTCGTCGACGCGGTCGAGCCGCTCCCAGGTGAAGTCCGGCAGGTCGCGGCCGAAGTGGCCGTAGGCCGCCGTCTGGCGGTACTTGGGCTTGCGCAGGTCGAGGTCGCGCACGATCGCGCCCGGCCGCAGGTCGAACACCTGCTGGATGGCCTCGCCGATCGCCGCGTCGTCGAGCACGCCGGTGCCGAACGACTCGACGTAGAGGCCGACGGGCTGCGCCATGCCGATCGCGTAGGCCGCCTGCACCTCGAGCCGCTTCGCGAGGCCTGCGGCGACGGCGTTCTTCGCCACCCAGCGCAGCGCGTAGGCGGCCGAGCGGTCGACCTTCGACGGGTCCTTGCCGCTGAACGCGCCGCCGCCGTGGCGAGCGGCGCCGCCGTAGGTGTCGACGATGATCTTGCGGCCCGTGAGCCCCGCGTCGCCCTTCGGGCCGCCGGTCAGGAACGAGCCCGAGGGGTTGACGATCGCGCGCATCGCGCTCGTGTCGAGGCCGAGCTCGCCCACGACGGGGTCGATGATGTGCTCGACCACGGCGGCGCGGATGTCGTCGTTCGTGACCCCGGGCGCGTGCTGCGTCGAGACGAGCACGGTGTCGACGCTGACCGGCCGGAAGCCGTCGTAGCCGATCGTGACCTGCGTCTTGCCGTCGGGCCGCAGGAAGTCGATCTCGCCCGAGCGCCGCACCGCGGCGAGGCGCTCGGCGAGCCGGTGCGCGGCCCACGCGGTCGCGGGCATGAACGAGGGCGTCTCGTCGGTGGCGAAGCCGAACATGATGCCCTGGTCGCCCGCGCCGTCGCGGTCGAGCGGGTCGACCGAGCCGTCGCGCGCCTCGACCGCGGTGTCGACGCCGGTCGCGATCTCGGGCGACTGCTCGCCGATGGACACGGTGACGCCGCACGAGTTGCCGTCGAACGACACCTCGCTCGAGTCGTAGCCGATGTCGACGATGACGCGCCGCGCAACGGAGGCGATGTCGACGTAGCCGGTCGTGCGCACCTCGCCGGCGACGTGCACGAGGCCGGTCGTGACGAGCGTCTCGACCGCGACGCGCGCCTCGGTGTCCTGCGCGAGCATCGCGTCGAGGACGGCGTCGGAGATCTGGTCGGAGATCTTGTCGGGGTGACCCTCGGTCACCGACTCCGACGTGAACAGCCTGAGGCTCACTGGGGCTCCTGTGCGGTGTCTGCGGCGCTCGGCGCGTGGAGGCGCTCGGCGATCGTCTCGATGATGGCGCGGGCCACCGACGCCTTGCTGCCTGAGGCGTCGGCGACGACACCGGAGGCGTCGAGGACGCGGATGCGCGTGTCGACGTCCCCGAAGCCCGCGTCGTGGCCGACGCGGTTGACGACGAGGAGGTCGGCGCCCTTCCGGGCGAGCTTCTCGCGGCCGCGGCGCAGCAGCGCCTCGTCGTCGGGCTCGGTCTCGGCGCCGAAGCCGACGACGAGCCCGTCCCTGGGCGCACGGGCGATCTCGGCGAGGATGTCGGGGTTGAGCGACAGCACGATCGTGGGCGCGTCGCCCCACGACTCCTTCGACCGCTTCTCGTCGGCGACGCCGTCGACGCGATAGTCGGCGACAGCGGCGGCCATCACGACCACGTCGGCGTCGGCACGGGCGAGCATCGCGTCGCGCAGCTGGGCGGTCGTCTCGACGGCCACGACCTCGACGCCCGCAGGCGGCGCGACGTCGAGGTTGGCCCCGACGAGCACCACGTCGGCGCCGGCGGCGTGCGCGGCCGCGGCGAGGGCGACGCCCATCGCGCCGCTCGAGCGGTTGCCGAGGAAGCGCACGGGGTCGATGGGTTCGCGGGTGCCGCCCGCCGAGATGACGACGCTGCGGCCCGCGAGCGGGCGCGGCTCGGCCGCCGCGGCTCGGGCGACCTCGAGGGCCGCGGCGACGACGTCGGCCGGCTCGGCCATGCGGCCGAGGCCGCGGTCGCCGCCGGTGAGCTCTCCCGCGACGGGCCCGACGACCGTCACGCCGCGCCCGGCGAGCGTGCGCACGTTGGCCTGCGTCGCCGGGTGCTCCCACATCTCGGTGTGCATCGCCGGGGCGATCACGAGCGGTGCGCGGGAGGCGAGCACGGTGGTGCCGAGCAGGTCGTCGGCGAGGCCGGTCGCGAGCTTCGCGATCGTGTTGGCGGTCGCCGGCAGCACCATGATGAGGTCGGCCGACTGGCCGAGCGCGACGTGCCGCACGGCGGCGACGTCGTCGAAGACCTCGTCGGAGACGGGGTTGCGGCTGAGCGCCTCGAGCGTCGGCCGCCCGATGAAGCGCAGCGCCGACGCGGTCGGCACGACGTGCACGTCGTGGCCCGCCTGCACGAGCTCGCGGATGGCGAGCGCGGCCTTGTACGCGGCGATCCCGCCGGAGACGCCGACGACGACGCGCATCAGGCCGAGGCCACCTCGTCCTTGGTCAGGACGAGCTTGTCCCGGTGGATCTCGTGCAGGGCGACCGAGAGCGGCTTGTCCTCGATCGTCGCGTCGACGAGCGGGCCGACGTTGTCGAACATCGAGCCCTCGTGGATGTCGGTGTAGTAGTCGTTGATCTGGCGCGCGCGCTTCGACGCGAAGATGACCAGCTGGTACTTCGAGTCGACCTTGTCGAGCAGCTCGTCGATCGGCGGGTTGATGATGCCCTTGGTGCGCATGGGTGCCTCCTGCGACTCGTGGTGATGCGGGCGCCGCCCGCGGAAGATCGTGCGCCGACAGGGCGCAATGGGTCATCCTATCGCGCGCTGGAGCTGGGAGCGACGGTCCTTTCGGACCGTCGCCGCGACGCCAGCGCCGGGGCCCGTCCCGGGCCCCGGGATCGGCTCACGCTCCGCTGTCCGCCTCCGCGGTGAGGATGCGCTCCACGACCTCGCGGGCGGCCTCGGCGACGTCGGTGTTCACGATGGTCGCGTCGAACTCCGGCTGGCTCGCGAGCTCGACCTTCGCGGTCTCGAGCCGGCGCTCGCGCTCCGACTCGGTCTCGGTGCCGCGGCCGACGAGCCGGCGCACGAGCTCGTCCCACGACGGCGGCGCGAGGAACAGCAGCACCGCATCCGGGAACGACTCGCGCACCTGGCGCGCGCCCTGCAGGTCGATCTCGAGCAGCACCGAGTCGCCGGCGTCGAGGGCCGCCTGCACGCTCGAGCGCGGCGTGCCGTAGCGCGACTGGTTGTGCACCGTCGCCCACTCCAGGAACTCCCGCTCGTCGACCATCCGGTCGAACTCGGCGTCGGAGACGAACGAGTAGTGCACGCCGTCGATCTCGCCGGGGCGCGGTGCGCGCGTCGTGGCGCTCACCGAGTGGCGGATCTGCGGGAAGTGCTCGCGCACGTACTGCGCGACCGTGCCCTTGCCGACCGCGGTCGGACCGGCGAGCACGATGAGACGGGGGCGACGCGAGGGATCCACGTCGGCAAGCCAACCGCGAACGCGCTCGCGCTGCAAACCGCCGAGCCCGCCGAGCCGCTTGCCCTCGGCGATCCCGAGCGTCGCGAGCAGCTGCTCGACGCGCTTCGGCCCCATGCCGCGGAGCGCCCCGAGGTACTCCGGCACGCGCAGCCGGCCCTCGGGGCTCTCCGGCTCCTGCCACGCGCGCTCGGCGACGTCGCGCGGCCCGCGCTGGCCCGCGCGCAGCGCGCGCTTCACGGCCGCGCGGGCGCGCCGCGCCTCGACCGCCGCCCTGCCCGCGGCGGCGGGATCCGGCAGCGTCACCGCGGCAGCTCGGCGCGCGCCGCGTCGATCGCCCGGGCGAGGCCGTCGGGGCCTGCGGCGAGGATGCTGCGGCTGGCGCTCGCGAGCACGAGCGCCTCGGGCGGGAAGAGGGCGTCGAGGTCGGCGAGCCGTGCACCCTGCGCCCCGAAGCCGGGAGCGAGCACCGGCGTCGCGGCGATCGCGGCGTCGGTGAGCCCGAAGGCGGCGCGGTCGACGGTCGCGCCGATCACGAGGCCGTGGCCCGCGCCGCGGGCGGCGACCTCCTCGGCGACCGCCTGCGCGACCGTGCGGCCGTCCTCGAGCCGCGCGCGCTGCAGCGCCGCGCCCTCGGGGTTGGAGGTCGCCGCGAGCACGATGAGCCCCTTGCCGGCGCGCTCCGCCGCCTCGAACGCGCCCGTGAGCGCGCCGACGCCGAGGTAGGGGCTCACGGTGAGCGCGTCGGCCTCGAGCGGCGAACCGGGCTCGAGCCAGGCCGCGGCGTAGCCGAGGTTCGTCGAGCCGATGTCGCCGCGCTTCGCATCGGCGATCGTGAGCAGCCCCGCCTCGCGCGCGTCGGCGAGCACGCGCTCGAGCGCCGCGAGCCCTGCGGCCCCGTGCGCCTCGAACAGCGCCACCTGGGGCTTGACCACGCCCGCGCGCCCGGCCGCCGCCTCGACGACCGCGCGGCCCATCCGCTCGGCCCCCGACGCATCCGTCGGCAGGCCCCACGACGACAGCAGCCCCGGGTGCGGGTCGATGCCGACGCACAGCGCGCCGCGCCGGGCGACCGCCGCCCGCAGGCGCGCGGCGAGCGTCACGCCGACCGCCGCGCGTGGTACTCCTGCAGGCTCGTCACCTCGAAGGGCTCGCGCGCCGCCTCGATGGCCGCGACCGCCGCGCCCAGCTGCGACACCGTCGTGAACAGCGCCTTGTCGCCCGCCACCGTCGCGGCGCGGATCTCGTAGCCGTCGGCGCGCGCGGCGCCGCCGGTCGGCGTGTTGATGATGATGTCGACCTCGCCGGCGTCGATCAGGTCGACGATCGACGGCTCGTCGCCCGCCTCCGAGTGCTTGCGCACCGTCTGCACGCGGATGCCGTTGCGCGCGAGCACCTCGGCGGTGCCCGTCGTGGCGATGATCGTGAAGCCGAGCTGCTGCAGCCGGTGCATCGGCAGCACCGCCTGCCGCTTGTCGCGGTCGGAGAGCGAGACGAAGACGGTGCCGGAGGTCGGCAGCCCGCCGTACGCGGCGGCCTGGCTCTTCGCGAACGCGGTCGGGAAGTCGCGGTCGATGCCCATCACCTCGCCGGTCGAGCGCATCTCGGGGCCGAGCAGCGAGTCGACCATGCGGCCGTCGGCGGTGCGGAAGCGGCGGAAGGGCAGCACGGCCTCCTTCACCGCCACCGGCGCGTCGATCGGCAGGATCGTGCCGTCCTGCTCGGGCAGCATGCCCTCGGCCCGCAGCTCGGCGATCGTCGCGCCGGCGAGCACGCGCGCGTTGGCCTTCGCGATCGGCGTGCCGAGCGCCTTCGCGACGAACGGCACCGTGCGGCTCGCGCGCGGGTTCGCCTCGATGACGTGCAGCACGCCGGTCGCGTAGGCGAACTGCACGTTGATCGGCCCGCGCACGTCGAGGCCCTCGGCGATGCGCAGCGTGGCGTCGCGGATCTCGTGCAGCTGCGCCCGGCCGAGGCCGACCGGCGGCAGCGTGCACGACGAGTCTCCCGAGTGGATGCCCGCCTCCTCGATGTGCTCGAGGATGCCGCCGACGTAGAGCTCCTCGCCGTCGTAGATCGCGTCGACGTCGATCTCCACGGCGTCGTCGAGGAAGTGGTCGACGAGCAGCGGCGCGTCGGGGCCGACGATGCCGTGCGCCGCGATGCGGTCGAAGTAGCCGTGCAGGCTCGGGGTGTCGTAGACGATCTCCATGCCGCGCCCGCCGAGCACGAACGAGGGGCGCACGAGCACCGGGTAGCCGATGCGCTCGGCGATCTCGACCGCCTGCGCCTCGGTCGTGGCGGTGCCGTTCCGCGGCGCGACGAGGCCGGCCGCGTCGAGGATGCGCTGGAAGCGCCCGCGCTCCTCGGCCGCGTCGATCGCGTCGGGCGTGGTGCCGAGGATCGGCACGCCCGCGGCCTCGAGGCCCCGCGCGAGGCCGAGCGGCGTCTGCCCGCCGAGCTGCACGATGACCCCGACGAGCTCGCCCGCACCGCGCTCGGCGTGCACGATCTCGAGCACGTCCTCGAGCGTGAGCGGCTCGAAGTAGAGCCGGTCGCTCGTGTCGTAGTCGGTCGAGACCGTCTCGGGGTTGCAGTTGACCATGATGGTCTCGAAGCCCGCGTCGGCGAGCGCGAAGGACGCGTGCACGCACGAGTAGTCGAACTCGATGCCCTGGCCGATGCGGTTCGGGCCGGAGCCGAGGATGATCACCTTGCGGCGGTCGGAGGGCACGACCTCCGTCTCGAGGTCGTAGCTCGAGTAGTGGTACGGCGTGACCGCCGGGAACTCGCCCGCGCACGTGTCGACCGTCTTGTAGACGGGGCGGAGCCCCATCGCCCAGCGCGCCTCGCGCACCTCGGCCTCCTCGAGGCCGCGCAGCTGCGCGATCTGCGCGTCCGAGAAGCCGTGCTCCTTGGCCAGCCGCAGCCGGCGCTCGTCGAGCTCGCCCTCGCGCACCTCGTCGGCGACCTCGTTGATGAGCACCATCTGGTCGAGGAACCACGGGTCGATGCCCGTCGCCTCGTGCGCCTGCTCGACCGTCGCGCCGGCGCGCAGCGCCTGCTGCAGCGTGACGATGCGGCCGTCGGTGGGGATGCTTGCGGTCTCGAGCAGCGCCGCGGCGTCGCCGGGCTCGCCCTCCCAGTGGAACGAGGAGCCCTTCTTCTCGAGCGACCGGAGCGCCTTCTGCAGCGCCTGCGCGTACGTGCGGCCCATGGCCATCGCCTCGCCGACCGACTTCATGGTCGTCGTGAGCGTCGCATCCGCCGCCGGGAACTTCTCGAAGTTGAAGCGGGGCACCTTCACGACGACGTAGTCGAGCGCGGGCTCGAACGAGGCGGGCGTGACGCGTGTGATGTCGTTCTGGATCTCATCGAGTCGGTAGCCGAGCGCGAGCTTCGCCGCGATCTTGGCGATCGGGAAGCCGGTCGCCTTCGACGCGAGCGCCGAGGAGCGCGAGACGCGCGGGTTCATCTCGATGACGATGACGCGGCCGGTGGCCGGGTCGACGGCGAACTGGATGTTGCAGCCGCCGGTGTCGACGCCGACGCGGCGGATGATGTCGATGCCGATGTCGCGCAGCCGCTGGTACTCGCGGTCGGTGAGGGTCAGCGCGGGCGCGACCGTGATCGAGTCGCCCGTGTGCACGCCGACGGCGTCGACGTTCTCGATCGAGCAGACGACCACCGTGTTGTCGGCCGTGTCGCGCATGAGCTCGAGCTCGTACTCCTTCCACCCGAGGATCGACTCCTCGAGCAGCACCTCGCCGATCGTCGACGAGTGGATGCCGTCGCCGACGAAGCGGCGCAGCTCCGCCTCGTCGTGCGCGAAGCCCGAGCCCAGGCCGCCCATCGTGAACGAGGGGCGGACGACGACCGGGTAGCCGTACTCCTCGGCGAACGCGAGCGCGTCGTCGACCGACTTCGCGATGGCGCTCGAGGCGACGTCGGCGCCGGAGTCGAGCACGAGCTGCTTGAACAGCATGCGGTCCTCGCCGCGCTGGATCGCGTCGACCTTCGCACCGATGAGCTCGACGCCGTGGCGGGCGAGGATGCCCTGCTCGTGGAGCGCGATCGCCGCGTTGAGCGCCGTCTGGCCGCCGAGCGTCGGCAGGATCGCGTCGGGGCGCTCCTTGATGATGATCGTCTCGATCACCTCGGGCGTGATCGGCTCGATGTAGGTCGCGTCGGCGAAGTCGGGATCGGTCATGATCGTCGCCGGGTTGGAGTTCACGAGGATGACGCGCACGCCCTCCTCGCGCAGCACGCGGCAGGCCTGCGTGCCGGAGTAGTCGAACTCGGCGGCCTGCCCGATGACGATCGGGCCGGAGCCGATGACGAGGACGGAGCGGATGTCGTCGCGCTTGGGCATCAGGCGTCCTTCTGCTCGGAGTGGGTGGCGGTCGCGGCGCGGTGCTCGAGCACGAGCTCGCGGAACCGGGAGAAGAGGTGGCGGGCGTCGTTGGGGCCTGCGGCCGACTCGGGGTGGTACTGCACGCTGAAGGCGGGGATGTCGAGGGCGCGCAGGCCCTCGACCACCTCGTCGTTGAGCGACCAGTGGCTCACCTCGACGCGGCCGAAGCCGGCGGGGCTCGCGAGCTCCTCGTGGAGCGGCGCGTCGACCGCGAAGCCGTGGTTCTGGCTCGTGATCTCGACGCGGCCGGTGGCCTTGTCGAGCACCGGCTGGTTGATGCCGCGGTGGCCGAAGGGCAGCTTGTAGGTGCCGAAGCCGAGGGCGCGCCCGAGCAGCTGGTTGCCGAAGCAGATGCCGAAGAAGGGCAGGTCCTCCCGCAGCAGCCCCTGCAGCAGCTCGACCTGGCTGTCGCTCGCGGCGGGGTCGCCGGGGCCGTTCGAGTAGAACGCGGCGATCGGCTCGTGGGCGAGCACCTCCTCGAGCGTGGCGCTCTGCGGCAGCACGACGAGGTCGAAGCCCTGCTCCTGCAGGAAGCGGAGGGTGGATGCCTTGACGCCGAGGTCGAGCACGGCGAGCGTGCCGATCGGCTCGCCCGTCGCGGGCAGCCGGTAGGCCTCCGGCGTCGTCACGACGTCGGCGAGGCTGCGGCCGGCCATCTGCGGGCTCTCGCGGACGGCAGCGAGCATCGTGGCGTCGTCGGCGAGCGCGTCGCCTGAGAAGACGCCCGCGCGCATCGAGCCGGCGTCGCGGAGGCGGCGGGTGATCGCGCGGGTGTCGACGCCGGCGATGCCGACGATGCCGTCGCGCTCGAGCTGCGCGTCGAGGCTGCCCTCGGCGCGCCAGTTCGAGACGGTGCGGCTCGCGGCGCGCACGGCGTAGCCGGCGGGCCACATGCGGCGCGACTCGGCGTCCTCGGCGTTCACGCCGGTGTTGCCGATGTGCGGCGCGGTCTGCACGACGATCTGGCCCGCGTACGACGGGTCGGTGAGCGTCTCCTGGTAGCCGGTCATGCCGGTCGCGAAGACGGCCTCGCCGAGCGCGACGCCGGTCGCGCCGTAGGCGGTGCCGCGGTGGATCGTGCCGTCCTCGAGGACGAGGGCCGCGGGAGCGGGTGCGGTCATGGGGTGGCTCCTTCCCCGGTTGCCTGCTGGGTGGACTGGGTGTGCTGGGCGCGCTGGGCGGTCGGCGTCGCCGGCGAGGCCTTCGCGGCGAGCGCGTGCAGCGCCGCGAAGGCAGCGCTGTCGTCGCCGATCACGCGGAGGTAGGTGTCGACGTCGGCGCCGAGCGAGTGGGCGATGACGATGATGCCGCCCGGCTCGACGACGCGGTCGATGGTCCAGGTGGCGCGCTCGACGGCGCGGATGCGGCCGGCGGGGATGCGCATCTCGGTGCGGTCGGCGAGCAGCTGCACGCCGGCGGCGTCGATCGCGAGGCGCGTGCGGCCGCGGAAGCCGAGGCCGTGGGCGAAGATGCGCTGGTACGGCTCGCCGGCGCGGGTCGTGGCCACGTAGAGCGCGTCGACGACGAGCTGCGGCGCGACGTCGATCCAGCCGGACGGAGCCTCGATGTCGCGCTGGCGGCGCCGGTGGGCGAGCACGCCGAGCACGGCGGCGATCGCGAGCACGGCGACGAACGCGGCGCTCAGCAGCGCGAAGAGCTCCTTGGTCATGCGGCCCCGCCCGTCACGACCTCGCCGTCGGCGACCGTGCGGCGGCCGCCGTGCCACACGTGCAGCACGCGGCCGGGCAGCTCGACGCCCAGGAACGGCGAGTTCGCCGACCGGCCCTTGAGGCTCGACGCCTCGACGACGGCGCGGGCGCCGGGGTCGACGAGCACGACGTGCGCGGGCGAGCCGATCGCGAGCGGCGCGTCGTAGCCGGGCTCCCGCCCGATCGCGGCGGGCGCGGTCGACATGACGCGGGCGACGCCGGCCCAATCGAGCAGGCCGGTCTCGACCATCGACTGCTGCACCACCCCGAGCGCCGTCTCGAGCCCGACCATGCCGAAGGCGGCATCCGCGAACGCCGTCTGCTTGGCCTCGGGCGCGTGCGGCGCGTGGTCGGTGGCGACGATGTCGATCGTGCCGTCGGCGAGCGCCTCGCGCAGCGCCTGCACGTCGCGGTCGGCGCGCAGCGGCGGGTTGACCTTGAAGCGGCCGTCGTAGCCGCGCACGAGCTCCTCGGTCAGCAGCAGGTGGTGCGGCGTGACCTCGGCGGTGATGGCGATGCCGCGCGCCTTCGCCTGGCGCACGACCTCGACCGTCTCGACGGTGGAGACGTGGCAGACGTGGAGGCGGGCGCCGGCGGCCTCGGCGAGCATCGCGTCGCGCGCGACGATCGACGCCTCGGCGACCGAGGGCCAGCCGGTGAGCCCGAGCTCGGCGGCGAGCGGGCTCTCGTGCATGACCGCGCCGCGGGTGAGCGCGGGGTCCTGCGCATGCTGGGCGATCACCGCGTCGAGCGCGGCGGCGTGCTCGAGCGCGCGCCGCATGAGCTCGGCGTCGGCGACGCAGTGGCCGTCGTCGCTGAAGACGGTGACGCGCGCGGCGCTGCCGGCGAGCATGCCGAGGTCGGCGAGCCGCTCCCCCGCGAGGCCGACCGAGACGGCGCCGATCGGCCGCACCGTGGCGAGTCCCGCCTCGAGCCCGAGGCGGTGCACCTGCTCGACCACCGCGGGCGTGTCGGCGACCGGGCTCGTGTTCGCCATCGCGAACACGCACGTGTAGCCGCCCGCCGCCGCGGCGCGCACGCCGGTGGCGACGGTCTCGGCCTGCTCGCCGCCGGGCTGGCGCAGGTGGGTGTGCAGGTCGACGAGACCCGGCAGGGCGACGAGGCCGGATGCGTCGATCGTCTCGGCCGCGTCGCGGTCGACGGTCGCCGGGTCGACGAGCGCGCCGCCCTCGATGGCGAGGTCGCGGACCTCGCCGCCGAGCACTCGGGCGCCGGTGAGCAGCGTGGTCATCGGGTGCCTCCGTCGACGGAAGATGGGTGGTCGGATGCGAGGAGCGAGTAGAGCACGGCCATGCGCACGGAGACGCCGGCGGTGACCTGCTCGAGGATGGTGGATGCGTCGCTGTCGGCGGCGCGGCTCGAGAGCTCGAGGCCGCGGTTCATCGGGCCAGGGTGCATGATGTGCGCGTCGCCGAGGCGCGCGAGGCGCTCGTCGGTCAGCGACCAGCCCGTGATGTACTCCCCCGCGCTCGGCGCGATGCGACCGGCCTGCCGCTCGAGCTGCACGCGCAGCAGCATGAGCGCGTCGGGCCGCTCGGCGATGACGCGATCGAGGCTCGTCTCGGCGCGCACGCCCAGCCGGGTGCCGTCCGCGGCGGCGACGGGCAGCAGCGAGGGCGGGCCGACGAGCGTGACCTCGGCGCCGAGCGCCGGCAGCAGCAGCGCGTTGGAGCGCGCGACGCGGGAGTGGGCGATGTCGCCGACGATCGCGATGCGCACGCCGTCGAGGCCGCGGCCGCGTGCGGCTCCGCCATGGATGCGGCGGCGCAGCGCGAAGGCGTCGAGCAGCGCCTGCGTGGGGTGCTCGTGCGTGCCGTCGCCCGCGTTGACCACGGGGCGGCCGATCCAGTCGGCGAGCTGCGCGGGCGCGCCCGAGGAGCCGGAGCGCACCACGACGCCGTCGACGCCCATCGCCGCGATGGTGAGGCCGGTGTCGCGCAGCGACTCCCCCTTCGAGACGCTCGAGCCCTTGCCGGAGACGTTGATCACGTCAGCCGAGAGCCACTTGCCGGCGATCTCGAACGACGAGCGCGTGCGGGTGGAGTCCTCGAAGAACAGGTTCACGACGGTGCGGCCGCGCAGCGCCGGCAGCTTCTTCACCTCGCGGTCCTGGATCTGGTGCATGTCCTCGGCGAGGTCGAGCAGCGCGACCGCCTCGTCGCGCGGCATCGCGGCCGTCAGCAGGTGCTTCATGCGGCACCCCCCTCGATGGTCACGGCATCGCGCCCGTCGACCTCGTCGAGCAGGATCGAGACGTGCTCGCTGCGCGCGCTCGGCAGGTTCTTGCCGACCGAGTCGGCGCGGATGGGCAGCTCGCGGTGGCCGCGGTCGACGAGCACCGCGAGCCGCACGGCGCGCGGCCGGCCGAGGTCGGCGAGCGCGTCGAGCGCCGCGCGGATCGTGCGCCCGGAGTAGAGCACGTCGTCGACGAGCACGACGACGCGGTCGTCGATGCCGGCGGCGGGGATGCGCGTGGGGTGGGATGCGCGCGTGGGCGTCGCGCGCAGGTCGTCGCGGTGCATCGTCACGTCGAGGGCGCCGACGCGGCCGGAGAAGTCGTCGCCGGTGATCTCGGCGAGCCGGTCGGCGAGGCGCTGCGCGAGGTGCGCGCCGCGGGTGGGGATGCCCAGCAGCACGAGGCCGTCGGGGCCGTGGTTCGCCTCGAGGATCTCGTGGGCGATGCGCGTGAGGGCCCTGGCGATCTCGTCGGGTCCGAGCACGGTGCGCGCTGAAGTCATGCTGACTCCCTTCTCCGCCTCACAGGACGGGCTTCAAGGTTGTCTGATGCCTCCACCCTACCGGGTCGGCGATGCGCGCCGGGCTCCCCTCATACGCAGGGCGCCCATTCGAGCACCGCGCCGCGCAGCGACGGGAAGCCGCCGAGCAGCACGACCGGCGGCGCTCCGAGCCGCACGTGCTCCGCCTGCACCTCGGGCACGACGCACGACGCGCCGGTGAGGTAGAGCGGCACCCGCTGGGCGCCGGCGACGGCGCTCGCGGCGAGCGCATCCGGGAACCGCTCGCCGCTCGCGAGGTACATCCGGCTGGGCGTGGCGCCGAACGCGGCGTTCACGAGGGCGGCCGTCTGGTAGCGGTTGGCGCCGGCGATCCGCTCGACGGTGCGGGTGGCGCGCAGCGAGTCGACGAGCGCCTCGGAGACCGACGGCTCACCGCCGATCACGGTCACGCGCCGGACGCCGAGCCGCTGCATGACCGCGAGGCCGGAGGCGTGCACGGATCCGCTCGTGCCGTCGACGAGCAGCACGGGCGCGCCGCGGAGCGCCGCGACCGGTCCGGCCGAGAGCGCGTCGGGGAAGTTGCGCCCGGTCGCGATGAACGCGTTCGACGTGGAGCCCGCCGGGAAGGCGAACTGCGCGATCATCGCGCTCGTCTCGAAGCGGTTGGCGCCGCCGAGCCGGGTGACCGGCGCGATGTCGGCGAGCTGCCGCTCGACCGCGGCCGAGACCGACGGGGTCGACCCGACGACGACGATCTGGGTCGGGCGCAGCCGCACGAGCTCGGCCCGCACGGTCGTCGGCAGCGCGTCGCGCTGCGTCAGCAGCAGCGGAGCACGCAGCCGCGCGGCCGCGGCGCCGGCGCTCAGCGCGTCGGCGAAGCCCTCGCCGCCGGCGATGAAGACGCGGCCCGCGCCGTTCGGGTAGCCGGCGCGCGCGATCTCGGCGGAGGTCGCGTAGCGGTCGTCGCCGGAGATGCGGCTCGTGTCGGCGACCGTGCTCGGCGTGCGGGTCATCATCGACGCGCCGGTCGCCCAGAGGGCGGTCGCGACGTCGGTGTAGCTGCAGCGGTTGATGCCGATGGGTGCGCCGGTGGCGGTGATGAGGCCGACCGCGCGCACGGTGCCGTCGCCGCGGTGCTGGAAGACGGGGCCGCCGCTGTCGCCGGGCTCGCACACGTAGTCGGGGCTCGCCGACATGGAGCGGTAGACGGCGCAGGCCAGGAAGCCGAAGTCGTAGCAGCCGACCGGCTCGTTCGTGCGGGTCGCGTACCGCTCGCCGTGGCGCACGCCCGAGAAGCCGACCGAGCCGCTGCCGGCGATGACGCCGATGCCCTCGACTGCGACCTCGCGCGAGCCGGTGCAGCCGGCGCCGAGCCACATCGTGGGCGTCGCGAACTGCGTGCGCACGACCATCGAGTCGACGTAGCTCCACTGCAGCTGGTTGTGCGAGATGGTGCCGATGCGCGCGCCGTTGCCTGCGTAGCCGCCGCAGAGCGACGCGGCGAAGCCGTGCGTGACCGACTGGCCATTGGCGCCGTCGGGCGCGGCGCAGTGGCCGGCGCTCATGATCGCGGGGCTGCCGTCGTCGAGCCGCACGCCGAATCCGCTCGAGCACGCGACGGTGCCGCCCACGAGGATGCCGATGCCGCCGCCGTGGCCGTCGCGGTCGTCGAGGCGCGATGCAGCGGCCTCGTCGGCGACGTCGGCGACCACGTCGACGGGCACGCCGAGGTCGGCGAGGCCCATGGTCTCGAGCAGGCCCGTCTCCGCCCGTGCCGGCTCGTCGCCGGAGGCCGCCGTGGGCAGGCCGTCGAGCTCGCGCGCGGCGGTCGGCGCGATCGCGGATGCGTCGAGGCGGTCGACGCCGAGCCGCAGCGCGGCGCGCTCGTGGTCGATCGCGGCCGACACGATGGCGTCGCCCGAGCCGGTCGCGGCGGCGAGCGCGCGGTCGAAGCCCTCGCACAGGTCGCGGAGGCTGCGGTCCACGGTGCCGACGGCGGTCACGTCGACGCTCGACACGAGCGCCTGCGCCTCGGCCGGCAGCCCGGCGATCACGGCGGGCACGAGGGCGGCAGCGCTGCCGGCGACCGCCTCGAGCACGTCGATGCCGACGACGTCGCCCTCGGCGTCCTGGCGCAGCTGCGCCGAGGCGAGCGCGTCGGGGTCGGCGGCGAGCAGTGCCTGCTGCAGGCTGCGGAGCGACGCGGTGCGACCGACCTCCGGCGTGGCCTCGGGGTCGACCGCGACGGGCACGATCGCCGAGCGCGCGAGGCACTGGACGACGGATGCGTCGGGCGCGGCCGCGGGGTCGGCCGTGGGGGCGGCCGAGGCCGTGGTGGGTGCGACGAGGAGGCCGCCGACGAGCGCGAGCGCGCCGACGATCGAGGCGAGGGGACGGAAGGGCACGAGGATCCTCTCGAGGTGCTGGGGGCCTCCAGTCTGACACGCAGATGCAGGATCTGCAATCTTGCCGTTTCGTCAGCCGCAGAGCTCGTATCGGGAGACGTCGAGGGCGAGCGTGGGCGTGCCGCCGAGGAGCACGACCCCGGGCCGGCCGAGCCTGGTGTGCTCCGCGGACAGTCCGGCGTGGAGGCACGAGCCGGGCGTGAGGTAGAGCGGAGCCCCGCGCGCTCCGGCCACCGCAGCCGCCGCGAGGGCGTCCGGGAACCGCTCGCCGCTCGCGACGTACATCGCGGGCGGGCGGGCGCCGAACCCGGCGTTCACGCGGATCGCCGTCTGATAGCGGTCGGCGCCGGCGATGCGGCTCACCGTCCGACCGTCCCGCAGCGACGCGGCGACGGCGTCGCTCACCGATGGCGTGCCGCCCACGACGATCACCTCCGTCGTGCCCAGGGTCGAGAGCGCATCGAGCGTGCCCGCTCCCGCGGTGGGCGTCCGGCCGTCGACGAGCAGCACGGGCGCGTGGCTGCGGGCGGCAGCGGGCCCCGCCGCCAGTGCGTCCGGGAAGGATCGGCCCGTGGCGACGAACGCGTGGTCCGCTCCCTCGGGGAACGCGTGCGCCGCCAGCAGGGCGCTCGTCTCGTAGCGGTCAGCGCCGCCGATCCGCGTGACGGGCGCGATCGCCGCGAGCTCGGCCTCGACCTCGGCAGACACCGACGGCTCGCCTCCGATCAGCACGATCGCATCCGGCGCGAGCCTGGCGAGCTCTCGCCGCACGGAGGACGGCAGCAGGTCTCGCGCGGTGAGCAGCAGCGGCGCGCGCACGTGGGCCGCGGCCGCCCCGGCGCTCAGCGCATCGGCGAAGCGCGATCCGCTGGCGATGTAGACCTGCGCGGCGCCGTCCGGGTAGCCGTGCTGCGCGATGAGGGCTGCGGTCCGGTAGCGGTCGGCGCCTGCGATGCGGGCCGGCGGCGCCATGGTGAGCGAGGCGTGCGTCATGATCGCCGCGCCGCTGAGGTGCAGCGCCGTGCCCATGTCGACCCAGCTGCACCGGTTGATGCCGAGGTCGTAGCCGGAGGCGGTGATGAGACCGAGCGCGATGACGCCGCCGCCGGCGCGGTGACGGAACGCGGGCCCGCCGGAGTCGCCGGGCAGGCAGGCGTAG
Source organism: Agrococcus sp. GW821-FHT14H11 (assembly GCF_058803545.1). NCBI lineage: Bacteria > Bacillati > Actinomycetota > Actinomycetes > Micrococcales > Microbacteriaceae > Agrococcus > Agrococcus sp. GW821-FHT14H11. The sequence continues at coordinate 162,461 of NZ_JBXAPA010000003.1, read as the reverse complement.
GTCGAGCGCGACGACATCGCGCGCTGCACCGAGCACGCCCAGTAGCCGAAGTCGTAGCAGCCGGTCGGCTCGGAGGTGCGGGTCGCGTACTGCTCGCCCTGCCGCGCGCCCGAGAAGCCGACCTGCTGGCCCGCGCCCACCTGGCCGGCCCCGTGGACCGCCGTCTCGCCGGACCCGGCGCACGCGCTCCCGAGCCACATGGTGGGCCTGGCCGATCCCGTGCGGACCACCATCGAGTCGACCTTGGAGCCGGTCGACAGCAGGTTCTGCGAGACCCGGCCGATGCCTGCACCGCTCCCCCACCCGCACAGCTGGCTCGCGTGGCCGCTGACGACGGATGCGCCGTTCGAGCCGATCGGCGACGGGCAGTGGCCCGCGCTCATCACCGCGGGGGCGCCGTCGGCCGTCCGCACCGCCAAGCCGGTCGTGCAGGCGAGCCCGCCGACGCGGATCGCGTTGCCGCCGCCGTAGCCGTCCGCGTCGTGCAGCCGGCTGACCGGCTCGTCGGCGACGTCCGCGACCATCTCGACCGGCACCCCGAGCCCCGAGAGCCCGAGGGCCGAGAGCAGGTCGGCTGCCGCGGGCTCCGCGCCCTCGCCCGCCGACGCATCCGGAAGCGCCTCGATCGCGCCCGCGCGCGCCGGGGCGGCGCGGAGCGCCCCGGACCGGTCGACGCCGAGGCGCAGCACGGCGCTCCGGTGGTCGACCGCTGCCGAGACGAGGGCGTCGGCAGTCGCCCCGTCCGCACCGACGGCGCGGTCGAGCGCGCCGCACAGCGCGCGGAGCGGCTGGGCTGCGACGCCGATGACGTCGACGTCGTCGTCGGTGACGGCCGAGCGCAGGTGCGACGGCAGGGCGGCGATCTCCTCGGCGACGAGCTCGCCGGCGAAGGGAGTCGCCGCGAGCAGCGCGATGCCCGCGCCCTCGCCGTCGGGGGCGCGGAGCAGGTCGGCTGCGCCGAGCGCATCGGGGTGGCGCGACAGCAGCGCGTGCTGCAGCGTGCGCAGCGCCGCCTCGCGCACCTGCGCGGGGTCCTCCGAGGGCTCGGCGTCGACCGGCACGATGGCCGAGCGCACCAGGCACTCCTCGATGCTGCCGGGCGCCGGCGCAGCCGGGTCGACGGCGACGGCAGGCGAGGAGGGCGCGACCAGCAGCGCGGACGCGAGCGCCAGGACGCCGACGACCGGTGTCAGCGCGCGGAACGGTGAGCGGCGCATGGGATCCTCTCGACGGCCCGACATGTCCGCCGGCCGCCCGAGGTCACACTACGACGGCGCCCGGCCGCGCCCGCTCAGCCGCGCTGCGCCGCGATCCTCCCCAGCACGCCGTTGATGAACGCGCCCGAGCGCTCGGTCGAGAGCTCGTTCGCCAGGTGCACCGCCTCCGAGACGACCACGCTCGCGGGTGCCGTCTCGTGCTCGAGCTCCCATGCGCCGACGCGCAGGATCGCGAGGTCGGTGCGCGGCATGCGGTCGATCGGCCAGTGCTCGCTCGAGGAGGCGATCAGCTCGTCGATGCCCGCCTGCTCGTCGGCGACGCCCGCGACGATCTCGCGCGCGAACGCGAACCACGGGTGCTTCGCCCAGCCGAGCCGGGCCGCGGTGTCGCGCAGCACGGCCTCCGGCGACTCGTCGCGCGCCTGCGCCGAGTAGAGCACCTCGACCGCGTGCTTGCGGGCCTTGCGGCGGGAGGGGTAGGTCTCGTCGCCCACGTCAGTCGGTGACGCGGCCGAGGTAGCTGCCGTCGCGGGTGTCGACCTTGACGCGGGTTCCTTGCTCGACGAAGAGCGGCACCTGGATCTCGGCGCCCGTCTCGACCGTCGCGGGCTTCGTGCCCGCGCTCGAGCGGTCGCCCTGCAGGCCGGGCTCCGTGTACGTGATCTCGAGCACGACCGACGCGGGCAGCTCGACCTGCAGCGCCTCGCCCTCGTGCATCGAGATGGCGGCGGTGCCGTTCTCGAGCAGGTACTTCGCGGCGTCGCCGACGGTCGCGGCCGGGATGGGCAGCTGCTCGTACGTGTCGTTGTCCATGAACACGAAGTCCTGGCCGTCGTTGTACAGGAACTGGTAGTCGCGGCGGTCGACGGTCGCGAACTCCATCTTCGTGCCGGCGTTGAAGGTCTTGTCGACGACCTTCTGGCTGCGCACGTTGCGCAGCTTGGTGCGCACGAACGCGCCGCCCTTGCCGGGCTTCACGTGCTGGAACTCGATGACGCTCCAGAGCTGGCCGTCGAGGTTCAGCACCGCGCCGTTCTTGATGTCGTTCGTGGTTGCCATGGGGTTCCGTTCCGTGGGGGTCAGTGGGGCCCTCAGCGGACCGACAGACGATTCTAGCGGGCGGCGATCGCGAGGGCGGCCAGGCGGTAGCCGTCGAGGCCGCAGCCGGCGATGACGCCCGTCGCGACGGCCGACACCACCGAGGTGTGGCGGAAGACCTCGCGCGCGTGCGGGTTGGAGATGTGCACCTCGACGAGCGGCGCGACGCCCTGCAGCTGCGCGCACGCGTCGCGGAGCGCGTAGGAGTAGTGCGTGAAGGCGGCGGGGTTCAGGATCACGGGCGTCGCGGTGTCGACAGCCTCATGGATCCACCCGACGAGCTCGGCCTCGTCGTCCGTCTGCCGCACATCCGCCTCGACCGGCCGCTCGGGGGTGCCGGCGGCCTCGACGAGCGGCGCGACGTCGGCGAGCGTGGCCGTGCCGTAGACGTCGGGCTCGCGGGTGCCGAGCCGGCCGAGGTTCGGCCCGTTCAGGACGAGGATGCGCATGCGGCCAGTCTGCCGCACGTCAGTCGGCGAGCGACTGGTAGGCCATGAACAGCAGGCTGTCGTCGGGGCCCTCGAGGATCCGCGGCTTCGCGACGTCGTCGAGCACGACGAACCGCAGCATCGACCCGCGCGTCTTCTTGTCCTTGCGCATCGTGCCGAGCAGCGTCTGCCAGCGCCCGACCGGGTAGGTGGTCGGGAGCGCGAGGGACTCGAGGATGGCCCGGTGCCGGTCGACGACGGACTCGGGCAGGCGCCCGGCGAGCCGCGAGAGCTCCGCCGCGAACACCATGCCGATGGAGACCGCCGCCCCGTGCCGCCAGCGGTAGCGCTCGGTGTGCTCGATCGCGTGCCCGAGCGTGTGCCCGTAGTTCAGGAACTCGCGCTCGCCGTGCTCGCGGAAGTCGTTCGCCACGACCCGCGCCTTCACCGCGATCGAGCGCGCCACGACCTCCTGGAACTCCGGGGCGGCGGGGTCGGTCGCGGCCGCGAGCGAGCCCTCGAGCAGCTCGAGGATGCGCGGGTCGGCGATGAAGCCGGCCTTCACGATCTCGGCGAAGCCGGTGAGCAGCTCGTTGCGCGGGAGCGAGTCGACCAGCTCGAGGTCGGCGACGACGGCCGCCGGGTGGTGGAACGCGCCGACGAGGTTCTTGCCCTGCTCGGTGTTGATGCCGGTCTTGCCGCCGACGGCGGCGTCGACGATGCCGAGCACGCTCGTGGGCGCCTGGAGGACTCGCACGCCGCGCAGCCACGTGGCCGCGACGAAGCCGGCCAGGTCGGTGACGGCGCCGCCGCCGAGGCCCAGCACCGCATCCGTCCTGGTGAACTCGGCCTGGCCGAGGATCTGCCACAGGAACTGCGCGACCTCGATGCGCTTGGCGGCCTCGGCGTCGGGCACCTCCGCGAGGAGCACCTCGATGCCGAGCTCCGACTTCAGGTGGTCGGCGATGCGGCTCATCGCCGGCTGGTGCACCACGAGCAGCCGCTGCGCGTCGCCGAGCGACGCGCGCACCTGCTCGACGAGGATGCCCCGCCCGACGTGCACGTCGTACGGCGCCTCGGTCTCGACGCGGATGGTGGTCATCGGCTCCCCCTCATGTGCGTTCACAGCCCGCGCTCGACGAGCCAGGCCTCGAGCCGGTCGACGAGCTGGGCCATCGGTGTCCTGGATGTGTCGAGCTCGACGTCGGCGAGCTCGCGGTAGAGCGGCGCGCGCTCCTCGGCGATGCGCCGCCACGCCGCCATGCCGTCGGCGAGCAGCGGGCGTCCGCCGCCGGCGATGCGCCGCTCGGCGGCGCGCTCGTCGACGGTCACGAGCACGACCGTCGCGTGCTCGAGGAGTGCCCGGGTGCCGGCGTCGAGCACGGCGCCGCCGCCGAGCGCCACCACGCCGCCCGGCGTGAGCGCGTGCCGCACGGCCTCGGCCTCCCACCGGCGGAAGGCGGGCTCGCCGTGCTCGGCGAAGATCTCGGGGATCGGGCCGTGCTCGAGCGCCACCAGCCGGTCGGTGTCGACGAAGGTGCGCCCGATCCGGGTCGCGAGCTTGCGCCCGAGCGACGACTTGCCGGCGGCCATCGGCCCGATGAGCGCGAGCGGCGGCGTCGTGCCGGCCTCGTCGCCCGGCCGCGGCCCGTCGGCCGTCACGGCGTCGTGCGCAGCTGCTCGGGGATGGCGGCGAGGTAGGCGTCGAGGTTGCGGCGCGTCTCGGCGACCGAGTCGCCGCCGAACTTCTCGACGACCGCGTCGGCGAGCACGAGCGCGACCATCGCCTCGGCGACGACGCCCGCGGCGGGCACCGCGCAGACGTCGCTGCGCTGGTGGTGCGCCTGCGCGGCCTCGCCGGTCGCGACGTCGACGGTGCGCAGGGCCCGCGGCACGGTGGCGATGGGCTTCATCCCCGCGCGCACGCGCAGCACGCCGCCGGTGGACATGCCGCCCTCGATGCCGCCGGCGCGCACGGTCTCGCGCGTGACGCCGTCCTCGCCGACGAGCAGCTCGTCGTGCGCGACGCTCCCGCGCCGCCGGGTGGTCTCGAAGCCGTCGCCGACCTCGACGCCCTTGATGGCCTGGATGCTCATGAGGGCCTGCGCGAGCCGTCCGTCGAGTCGGCGGTCCCAGTGCACGTAGGAGCCGAGGCCCGGCGGCAGGTCGTAGGCGAGCACCTCGACGATGCCGCCGAGCGTGTCGCCCGAGCGCCGGGCGTCCTCGACCTCGGCGAGCATCGCAGCGCTCGTGGCCGGGTGCAGGCAGCGCAGCTCGTCGCCGTCGAGCCGGTCGACGTCGTCGGCGGTCGGCAGCGGCGCGTCGTCCGGCACGCGCACGGGGCCGATCGAGAGGGTGTGGCTGACGAGCCGCACGCCGAGCTCGCCGAGGAACGCGCGCGCGACGGCGCCGAGCGCCACGCGGGCGGCGGTCTCGCGGGCGCTCGCCCGCTCGAGCACGGGGCGCGCCTCATCGAAGCCGTGCTTCTGCATGCCCACGAGGTCGGCGTGGCCGGGCCGGGGCCGGGTCAGCTTCGCGGCGCGCGCGCCCGTGAGCTCGCCCTCGAGCGGCGCGGCGCCCATGACCTCGGTCCACTTCGGCCACTCGGTGTTGCCGATGCGGAGCGCTACGGGGCCGCCCTGCGAGCGACCGTGGCGGATGCCGCCCGAGATCGACAGCTCGTCCTGCTCGAACTTCATGCGCGCGCCGCGGCCCGCGCCGAGCTTGCGCCGCTGCAGGTCGGCCTGGATCTGCTCGGCGGTGATCGGCACCCCTGCGGGGAGCCCCTCGAGGAGGGCGATGAGTTCGGGGCCGTGGGATTCCCCGGCGGTGAGCCAGCGCAGCATGGTCACGATTCTTCCAGACCCGCGGATGCCTCCAGTGCCGCGCGCATGGCCCTCACGACGCGCGCCTCCTCGGGCAGGGGCGCCTCCACCTCGCCGAGCGCGAAGATGCGGGCCTGCAGCACCGCCTGCTGGAGCAGCATCTCGCGGCCGTCGAGCAGCTGCCCGGCGGGGACCGCGCCGCGGTAGCGGGAGCCGTCGGCGCGCGCGTAGTCGGCGTCGAGCAGCAGCGCCGGCGGCGCGTCGAACGCCGGCGCGGCCGGCGCCGCGGCGGGCAGCGTCGAGACGGCGGCGTCGACGGCGGGCAGGGGCACCTCGAGGCCCTGGGGCGCGACGATCACGCCGAGCCGCTCCCCCAGCGCCACGAGCGCCTCGGCCTTGTGCGGGCTCCGCAGGCCCACGGCGACGCGCTCGGCGCCGAGCTCGGCGAGCGCGACGAGCGCGGACTGCGCCGTGGCGCCCGCGCCGACGATCGCGCCCGTCCGCACGGAGCCGAGCCCCGCATCCTCGAACGCCCGGACGATGCCGCCGACGTCGGTGTTCCAGCCCCGCACGCGCGCGCCGAGCAGCAGCGTGTTCGCGGCTCCCGTGAGCGTCGCGCGCTCGTCGAGCGCCGATGCGAGCGCCGCCGCTTCGCCCTTCAGCGGCGCGGTGACCGAGAGGCCGAGCCACGCGGCAGCCAGCCCGGCGACGAAGGCCCGGAGCGCGCCGGGCGCGACCTCGCGCCGCTCGTACGCCCAGTCGAGGCCGAGCGCCCGCGCGGCCGCGCCCTGCAGCACCGGCGAGAGCGAGTGCGCGACCGGCTGGCCGACGACGGCGAGGCGGCGGGTGCCGGCCGCGCCGCCGACGGCCGCCACGTCAGCCGCCCCAGCCCGGGTTGTCGCGCAGGAACTGCTGGAACTGCTCGACGGCGGCCAGGTGCTCGCCGTAGGTCTCCGAGAAGACCGTCTCGCCCGTCTCCGGGTTGACCGTGACGAAGTAGAGCCAGTCCCCCTCGGTCGGCGCGAGCGCCGCCTGGAGCGCGGTGTCGCCGGGGGCGCCGATCGGGCCGACCGGCAGCCCGGGGCGCGCGTACGTGTTGTACGGGTTCTCGGTGTCGGCCCGCTCCTCAGCCGTCGTCGTCACGACGTGCAGGTTGCCCGTGCCGTAGGCGACGGTCGCGTCGGACTGCAGCGGCATGTTGATGTCGAGCCGGTTCTGGAAGACGCGGGCCACGCGGCCGAAGTCGTCGGGCAGCCGCGCCTCGCGCTGCACGAGCGACGCGAAGGTCAGCACCCGCTGGCGGTCGGCCTCGGCGACGCCGGCGGCGTCGAGGGCCTGCGCCTGGCGCGCGATCATCGCCTGCAGCACGGCCGGCGCGGTGACGCCGTCGTCGAAGGTGTACGTGGCCGGGAACAGCCAGCCCTCGAGCGTCGTCGCGTCGTCGGGCAGGTCGAACTGCGCGAGGTCGCCGCTCGCCTGCACGAACTCGGCCTGCGGGATCCCGAGGTCGCGCTCCAGCCGCTCGAAGACCTGCGGCAGCGTGTAGCCCTCGGGCACAGTGACGCGCAGCTCGACCTTGTTCGCGGGGTCGAGGATCGCGTCGAGCGCGCCCTGCGCCGACATCTGCTGCTGCACGCGGTACGCGCCCGGGTGCAGCTGGATCGAGGGGTCGGCGACGAGGATGTCGGTGAACGCCTCCGCGCTCGCGATGACGTCCTGCTCGGCGAGCTCCGCCGCCACGTCGTAGCCGTTCTGGCCCGACTGCACCTGCACGATCACCTCGCCGGTGCCGGGGCCCGCGTAGTCCTCGGGGCCGCTGAAGCGGTCGACGAGGCGCGGCACCACGACGACCGCGGCGATGATCGCGCCGACGACCACCACGAGCGCGATGCTCCAGCCGATGAGCCTGCGGCGGCCTCGGGCCCTGCGCTCCCTCGCGCGACGTCCAGCCATCTCAGTCCTCCATGGGGGCGGCTGCGCCGCCGTCGGTGAGCATCTCGCCGGGCGCCCGCCCGGCGGTCCGCTCGCTGTCGAGTGCGTGCTGCAGGATGACCACGGCCGCGGCCTGGTCGATGCTCTGGCGCTGCTGGCGCGACGACCTGCCGGCCGCGCGCATCCCCGCCGAGGCGGTGACGGTCGAGAGCCGCTCGTCCACGAGCCGCACGGGCAGCGAGCGCGCGAGCGAGGCGGCCATGTCGCGCGCGTCCTGGGTGCTCGGGGTGTCGGCGCCGGAGAGCGAGATCGGGAGCCCCACGACCGCCTCGATCGCGCCGAGCTCCTCGGCGATCGCGGCGAGGCGTGCGACGGGGTCGACGTCGGCGCGCTGGATGGTCTCCACCGGCGTCGCGAGCAGCCCGTCGAGGTCGCACCTGGCGACCCCGACCCGGGCGCGGCCCACGTCGACGCCGATCCTGACGCCCCGGCGCATCGCCGTCGCCGCGCTCAGCGGCGGAGCCCCTCGCGCACGGCCGCGATGGCCGCGGGCATCGCGGCCGCATCCTGCCCGCCGCCCTGCGCCATGTCGGGCTTGCCGCCGCCGCCGCCGCCGAGCGCGCCCGCGGCCGCCTTGGCGAGCGGGCCCGCGACGACGCCCGCGTCGCGCGCGGCCTGGTTGGTGGCGACCACGATCGCCGGGCGGCCGTCGACCGCGCCGCCGATCGCGACGACCGCGGGGTCGGCGCCGAGGCGCTCGCGCACCTGCGCCGCGACCGAGCGGAGGTCGTCGGCGGAGCCGATCCGGCCCAGGTCGAGCGAGGCGAAGCGCAGCGCGCCGACCGCCTCGGCGGCCTCGGCGATCGGGCCGACGCGGCCGGCCAGCTGCTGCGACTCGAACTCGGCGATGCGCTTCTCGGCCGCCTTGAGCGAGGTCACGAGCTCCTGGATGCGACCGGGGAGCTGCTCCTTCGGCGTCTTCAGCATGCCGGTGAGCTCGCTCACGAGCGTGCGCTCCGCGACCAGCTGGCGGAACGCATCCGGGCCCACGGCGGCCTCGACGCGCCGGTTGGTCGAGCCGACGCTCGACTCGCTCGTGATCGAGATGAGCCCGATCTGGCTGGAGGCGCCCACGTGGGTGCCGCCGCACAGCTCGCGCGACCAGGGGCCGCCGATGTCGACCATGCGCACGGTGTCGCCGTACTTCTCGCCGAACAGCGCCATCGCACCGAGCGACTTCGCCTCGTCGATCGGCATGACGCGCGTCTCGACCGGCAGGTCGTCGCGGATCGCCGAGTTCGCGATGCCCTCGAGCTCCTGGCGCATGTCGTTCGAGAGGGCGCTCGACCAGGAGAAGTCGAGGCGCATGTAGCCGGCCTTGTTGTACGAGCCCGACTGGGCCGCGTCGGGGCCGAGCAGCTGGCGCAGCGCCGCGTGCACGACGTGCGTCGCGGAGTGCGCCTGGTTGGCCGCGCGCCGGTAGAGCGGGTCGACGGCCGCGTGCGCGAGGTCGCCGACGGCGAGCTCGCCCGAGGTCACCCGCACCGTGTGGCTGATGAGGCCCTGCACCGGGCGCTGCACGTCGAGCACGTCGGCCTCGAAGCCGGAGCCGACGAGCGTGCCCTGGTCGCTGTCCTGGCCGCCCGACTCCGCGTAGAGCGACGTGGCGGTGAGGACGACCTCGACCTCGTCGCCGACGCCCGCGCGCTGCACCTGGGCGCCGTCGGCGATGATGCCGATGACCTCGCCGTCGGCCTGCAGCTCGTCGTAGCCGAGGAAGGCCGTCTCGCCCTTCGCGCGCAGCTCCGAGTAGACCGACAGGTCGGCGAGCTGCCGCCGTCGCGACTTCGCGTCGGCCTTCGCGCGCGTGCGCTGCTCGCTCATGAGCGTCTCGAACGTCGAGCGGTCGACCTCGAGGCCCGCCTCCTCGGCGATCTCCATCGTGAGGTCGATCGGGAAGCCGTACGTGTCGTGCAGCAGGAACGCCGTCTTGCCGGGCACGACGTGGCCGGAGTCGCGGCGCACGTCGGACATCGCGAGGTCGAGCACCGTCGATCCCGACTCGAGGGTGCGGAGGAACGTCTCCTCCTCGTTCACCGCGAGCCGCGCGATGCGCGGGTAGGCGGCCTCGAGCTCGGGGTAGGCGGTGACCATGGCGCGATAGCTCGCCTCGAACAGCGCCGGGAACGTCGCCTCGTGCACGCCGAGCAGGCGCATCGAGCGCACCGAGCGGCGCATGAGGCGGCGCAGGATGTAGCCGCGGCCGTCGTTGCCGGGCGTCACCCCGTCGCCCATGAGCATGAGCGACGAGCGCACGTGGTCGGCGACCACGCGCATCCGCACGTCGTCCTCGGTCGCGGCGCCGTAGCGGCGGCCGGAGAGCTCGCCCGCGACGTCGAGCACCGGGCGCACCTGGTCGATCTCGTAGATGTTCTGCACGCCCTGCTTGAGGAACGCGACGCGCTCGAGCCCCATGCCGGTGTCGATGTTCTTGTTCGGCAGCTCGCGCACGATCGTGAAGTCGGTCTTCGAGCGCACGTCGGCGATCTCGTCCTGCATGAAGACGAGGTTCCAGATCTCGACGTACCGGTCGCTGCCGGTCGCGGGCCCGCCGTCGGGGCCGTGCTCGGGGCCGAGGTCGAAGAAGATCTCGGAGTCGGGGCCGGCGGGGCCGGGCTGCCCGGTCATCCAGTAGTTGTCCTCGAGGCCGAGGCGCTGGATGCGCGACGCGTCGACGTCGGTGACCTCGAGCCAGAGGCGCTCGGCCTCGTCGTCGGTCTCGAAGACGGTGACCCAGAGGTCCTTGGGGTCGAAGCCGAACTTGCCGTCGGCCTCGGAGCCGGTGAGCAGCTCCCACGCGTAGGCGATCGCCTCGCGCTTGAAGTAGTCGCCGAACGACCAGTTGCCGGCCATCTGGAAGAAGGTGCCGTGACGGGGCGTGCGGCCGACCTCCTCGATGTCGAGGGTGCGGATGCACTTCTGCACGTCGGCGACCCGGGGCCAGGGGGCGGGCACCCGGCCGGAGAGGTAGGGGATGAACGGCACCATGCCGGCGATCGTGAACATGATCGCGGGGTCGTCGCTGACGAGCGACGCCGAGGGGACGATGGTGTGGTCCTTGGCCTCGAAGTGCTTCAGGAAGCGGCTGTGGATCTCTGCGGTCTGCATGGGGTCAGGTCTTTCCAGCCCCGTCGGGGCCTGACGAGCCCGGGCGCGCAGCGCCCGGGCTCGGATCGGGTGTCGTCACTCGCCTCGCAGCTCGCGGTCGCGTGCCTGGTAGCCGTCCTTGACGGCGTCCGTGAACTCACGGCCGCGCGAGTCGACGTTGTCGAGGAACGCCTTGCCCTTCTCGGTCTCCTCGATGCGGCGGGCGGCGAAGACGCCGATGACGACGCCGACGGCCAGGAACAGGAGCTTCTTCACAGCGGGTCCCCCTCGTGTCTCGCTTCGCCCCGCGCCGGATCGGCGCACGGGCTCGGACAGTCTAACGACGAAGAGGGGCCGCCGGCTGGCGACCCCTCCTCGATGCGCTCGGATCAGCGAGCGGCGTAGTACTCGACGACGAGCTGGACGTCGGCGACGACGGGCACCTCGGCGCGCTTCGGGCGGCGCACGAGGCGGGCCTGGAGGCGGTCGAGCTGCACGTCGAGGTACGGCGGGACGGGCGGGAGCACGCCGGCGTGGCCGCCTGCGGCCGCGACCTGGAAGGGCTCCATGCCCTCGCTGCGCTGGTGCACGTGGATGAGCTGGCCCTCCTTCACGCGGAACGAGGGGCGGTCGACGCGCTGGCCGTCGACCATGATGTGGCGGTGCACGACCATCTGGCGGGCCTGCGACATCGTGCGGGCGAAGCCCGAGCGGAGCACGAGCGCGTCGAGGCGCATCTCGAGCAGCTCGACGAGGTTCTCACCCGTCAGGCCGGACTGGCGGCGGGCCTCGTTGAAGGTGTTGCGCAGCTGCGCCTCGCGGATGCCGTACTGGGCGCGCAGGCGCTGCTTCTCGCGGAGGCGGACGGCGTAGTCGCTGTCGGCCTTGCGCTTGGTGCGGCCGTGCTGGCCGGGGCCGTAGGGGCGCTTCTCGAGGTAGCGCGCCGCCTTCGGCGTGAGGGCGATGCCGAGGGCGCGCGAGAGGCGCGTCTTCGACCGGGTACGGGACTTCGTGGACATGACTTCCTTCGCTGAGTCGCTGCCGCGCGAGCGGCTGTCCCGGCCGAGTGCCGGGACCTAAGGAGGGGTGCGGGTCCTGCGTCGGCAGCCGGGCTGCCAGAGGACCAGCGACCAGGCTACCAGAGGTCAGGCGTCGCCGGAGAGGATGCGGCGGATGCGCTCGAGGCGAGCTGCGACGTCGCGCTCGTAGCCGTGGGCGCCCGGCTCGTAGTAGCGGCGCCCCACGAGCGGGTCGGGCAGGTGCTGCTGGGTCGCGACGCCGGCCGGCGCGTCGTGCGCGTAGCGGTAGCCCTTGCCGTGGCCGAGTCGCTTGGCGCCCGGGTAGTGCGCGTCGCGCAGGTGCGTCGGCACGCGGCCGATGTCGCCCGAGCGCACGTCGGCGATCGCGCGGTCGATGCCGAGGTAGGAGCGGTTGGACTTCGGCGCGGTGGCGAGGTAGACGACCGCCTCGGCGAGCGGGATGCGCCCCTCGGGCATGCCGATCATCTGCACCGCCTGCGCGGCGGCGGTCGCCACCACGAGGCCCTGCGGGTCGGCCATCCCGATGTCCTCGGCGGCGAGCACGATGATGCGCCGGGCGATGAAGCGCGGGTCCTCCCCCGCCTCGATCATGCGGGCGAGCCAGTGGAGCGCCGCGTCGGGGTCGGAGCCGCGCACCGACTTGATGAACGCCGAGATGACGTCGTAGTGCTCGTCGCCCTGCCGGTCGTAGCGCAGCAGCGCGCGGTCGACGGCGCTCGCCAGGGCCTCGGCCGTGACGGTCGTCGGCGCATCCGCGACGCCATCGCCCGCGGCCTCGAGCGCGTGCGCGCCGGCGGCCTCGAGCGCCGTGAGCGCGCGCCGCGCGTCGCCGGAGGAGAGCCGGATCAGCTGCGCGCGCGCCTCGTCGTCGAGGGCGATGCGCCCGTCGAAGCCGCGCGGGTCGGCGATCGCGCGGTCGACGAGCTCGGCGATGTCGTCGTCGCCGAGCGGCTCGAGCGTCAGCAGCAGCGAGCGCGACAGCAGCGGGCTGATGACGCTGAACGACGGGTTCTCGGTCGTCGCGGCGATGAGCGTGACCCAGCCCTGCTCGACGCCCGGCAGCAGCGCGTCCTGCTGCGCCTTGGTGAAGCGGTGGATCTCGTCGAGGAAGAGCACGGTGGAGCGCTGGAAGAGGTCGCGGTCGTTCAGCGCCGCCTCCATCACCTGGCGGACGTCCTTGACGCCGGCCGTGACGGCGCTCAGCTCGACGAATCGGCGGTCGGAGGAGTGCGCGATCGACTGCGCGAGCGTCGTCTTGCCGGTGCCGGGCGGGCCCCAGAGGATGACGCTCTGGCCGCTCGCGCCCTCGCTCGGCGCCGCGAGCCGGCGCAGCGGCGAGCCGGGGCCGAGCAGGTGGCGCTGGCCGACGACGTCGTCGAGGCTCGTCGGGCGCATGCGCACGGCGAGCGGCGCTGTCGTCCCTCCTGCCATGCCCCCAGCCTAGGCGGCGCCGCCCACACGACCCGGTAGCCTGAACGCCGCACCGAGCGGGTGCGCGAGCGGCAGAGGAGAGCCCGTGGTCACGAAGCAGGAGCAGGAGCGGCGCGTCCGCGACTACCGCGCGCGGCAGGCCGTGCACGAGCGCCGGCAGCGCCGGCAGCGCCGCGACTCCCTCATCGGGGCCGCCCTCGCGCTCGTCGTGCTCGCGGGCGGCACGGCGCTCATCGCCACCCGCCCCGCTCCCGCGGACCCGGCCGACACCGCGGCGCCGACGCCCAGCGCGACCGCGCCCGCGGCCGAGTCCACCGTGCCCGACCCCTCGCTCGCCGAGGGACGCACGTGGACCGGCTCGCTCACGGTGAACGGCGTCGAGCTCGACGTCGAGCTGGACGGCGCCGCGGCCCCCCAGGCCGTCTCCGCCGTGCTCGCCGACGCGCAGCGCGACTACTACGACGGCAAGACGTGCCACCGCCTCACGACGAGCGAGGGATTCTCGGTGCTGCAGTGCGGCTCGGTCGACGGCCAGGGCGGCGGCGACCCGACCTACATGTACGGCCCGGTCGAGAACGCGCCCGCCGACGACCTCTACGTCGAGGGCACCATCGCGATGGCCCGCCAGTCGGGCAACGCCGACTCGAACGGCCACCAGTTCTTCATCGTCTACGGCGACACGAGCATCCCCTCCGACTCCGCCGGCGGCTACAGCGTGATCGGCCGCGTCACCGGCGGCCTCGACGAGCTGCAGGAGGCCGTCATCTCCAAGGGCACGGCGGGCGGCGTGCCCGACGGCGCACCCGCGGAGCCGGTCACGATCGAGGACTTCGTCCTGCAGTAGCCCGCGCTACGCTCTACCTGCCCGTCCCCTCGTACGAGAGACTCCGTCATGCCCGAGCCCACCCAGCCCATCGACCCCGCCGCGTCGGAGCAGCCTGCCGCGCCGCAGGACGCCCCCGAGCAGGAGGCGCCCGCCGAGCAGGTGGAGCAGTCCGCCGAGCCGGAGGCTCCCGCCCAGCCGGAGACTCCCGCTGCCGAGGAGGAGGCGCCCGTCGAGCAGGAGGCGCCCGAGGAGGCTGCGGCCACCGAGCAGGAGGCGCCTGCCTCCGACGAGCAGGCTCCCGCTGAGGAGCAGGTTCCCGCCGAGCAGGAGGCTGCCGCCGAGGAGCCCGCCGCGCCCGTCATGGGCGAGCCGGTCATCGAGCGCGAGCTCGGCCGGGTCGACGCCGCCGGCACGGTCGCGGTCAAGGACGGCGACGGATGGCGCGTCGTCGGCCAGTTCCCGGACGTCACGGCCGAGGAGGCGCTCGGCTACTTCGAGCGCAAGTTCGCCGACCTCGAGGGCCAGGTCCGCCTGCTCGAGCAGCGCATCCGCGGCGGCGCGAGCGCCCGCGACGTGGCGAAGGCCGCCTCGCACCTCCACGCGACCGTGCTCGAGGCGCCCGCGGTCGGCGACATCCCGTCGCTGCTCAGCCGCCTCGACGCGCTCCGCGGCGAGCTCGGCGAGCTCGAGGCGAAGCAGCAGGCCGCGAGCAAGGCTGAGGTCGACGAGGCCATCGCCGAGCGCACGCGCGTCGTCGAGGCGATCGAGCAGCTCGCGAGCGGCGACCTCGAGAACGTGCAGTGGAAGCAGACGATGCAGCAGGTCGACGTGCTCTTCGCCGACTGGCAGCGCCTGCAGAAGGACGGCCCGCGGCTGTCGAAGGGCCAGGCCGACGCGCTCTGGAAGCGCTTCCGCGATGCGCGCTCGACCCTCGAGACCGCCCGCCGCCGCTTCTTCGCCGACCTCGACGCATCCCACAAGGACGTCCGCGCGCGCAAGCAGGCGCTCGTCGAGCAGGCCCAGGCGCTCGCGCCGAAGGGCGTCGACGGCATCCCCGCCTACCGCGCGCTGCTCGACCAGTGGAAGGCAGCCGGCCGCGCCGGCCGCAAGATCGACGACGCGCTGTGGGCCCAGTTCAAGGAGGCCGGCGACGTGCTGTTCGCCGCGAAGGCCGAGCAGGCCGCGGTCGACAACGAGGAGTACGCCGAGAACCTGGCCGCCAAGCGCGCGCTGCTCGAGGAGGCGACGCCGATCCTCGAGATCACCGACCGCGCCAAGGCGCGCGAGGCGCTGCTCGGCGTGCAGCGCCGCTGGGACGAGATCGGCCGCGTGCCCCGCGAGGCGCTGCGCGAGGTCGAGGACCGCATGCGCAAGATCGAGACGCACGTGCGCGAGCTCGACGAGCAGCACTGGAAGGCGTCGAACCCCGAGCGCAAGGCGCGCTCCGAGGGTCTCGCCGGCCAGCTCGAGGAGGCCATCGAGAAGCTCGAGGCCGAGATCGCGGACACGACGGATGCGCGCCGCAAGGCAGAGCTCGAGGCCGAGCTGCAGACGAAGCGCTCGTGGCTCGAGGTCGTCGCAGCCGCAGGCTGACGCAGCAGAGCGAGCAGGGGGCCGGCGCCGATGGCGCCGGCCCCCTCGTCGTCCGTCAGCCCGTCGTGATGCGGTAGACGTCGTAGACGCCGTCGATGCGGCGCACCGCGTTCAGCACGTGGTCGAGGTGCGTCACGTCGCCCATCTCGAACGCGAAGCGGCTGATCGCGAGCCGGTCGGTGCCGGTGTGCACGCTCGCCGAGAGGATGTTGACGTGGTGCTCGGTCAGCACGCGGGTGATGTCGCTCAGCAGCCCCGAGCGGTCGAGCGCCTCGACCTGGATGTTCACGAGGAACAGCCCCTTCGACGTCGCCGCCCACTCGACCTCGATCATGCGCTCGGGCTCGGCGAGCAGGCCCTGCACGTTCGGGCAGCTGCGCTGGTGCACGCTCACGCCCTGGCCGCGCGTGACGAAGCCGACGATCTCGTCGCCCGGCACGGGCGTGCAGCACTTCGACAGCTTCACGAGGATGTCGTCGGCGCCCCGCACGAGCACGCCGGAGGCGCTCGACGCGGGCCTCGGCGCCTTGCTCGGGAGGACCGTCACGTGCGCGTCGTCGTCCGCGGCCTCGTCGACGCGGATCGCCGACACGACCTTCTCGAGCACCGACTGCGTCGAGACGTGCCCCTCGCCCACGGCGGCGTACAGGGCCGTCACGTCGTCGTACTTCAGCTGCGCCGCCACCTGCGCGAACGCATCGCGGCCCATGAGCTTCTGCAGCGGCAGGTCGTGCCGGCGCATGGCCTTCGCGATCGCCTCCTTGCCGACCTCGACGGCCTCGTCGCGGCGCTCGCGCTGGAACCACTGGCGGATCTTGCTGCGCGCCCGGGGCGACGTGACGAAGCCCTGCCAGTCCTGGCTCGGCCCCGCATCCGGGTTCTTCGACGTGAGCACCTCGACGATGTCGCCGGTCGCGAGCTTCGTGTCGAGCGGGACGAGGCGGCCGTTGACCTTCGCGCCCATGGTGCGGTGGCCGACCTCGGTGTGCACCGCGTAGGCGAAGTCGACGGGGGTCGCGCCGGCGGGCAGGCCGATCACCTTGCCCTTGGGCGTGAAGACGTAGAGCTCCTTCGCGCCGATCTCGAACCGCAAGGAGTCGAGGAACTCGCCGGGGTCGGTGGTCTCCTCCTGCCAGTCGTTGATGTGCGCGAGCCACGCCATGTCGGTCGACGACATCGCGCCGCCGCCCTGCTTGTACTTCCAGTGCGCCGCGACGCCGTACTCGGCGCGGCGGTGCATCTCCTCGGTGCGGATCTGGATCTCGACGTGGTGGCCGCGCGGGCCGATGACGGTCGTGTGCAGCGACTGGTAGAGGTTGAACTTCGGCGTCGCGATGTAGTCCTTGAGGCGGCCCGGCATCGGCTGCCAGCGCGCGTGGATCGCGCCGAGCACCGCGTAGCAGTCGCGCACCGACTGCACGATCACGCGCACGCCCACGAGGTCGTAGATGTCGGCGAAGTCGTGGCCGCGCACCCGCATCTTGTTGTAGATCGAGTAGTACTGCTTCGGGCGCCCCGCGATTCGGCCGCGGATCCTCTGCGACTTCATGTCCTCGCTGAGGCCGGACACGACCTCCTCGAGGTACCGCTCCCGCTCGGGCGCGCGCGCCTCGACGAGGTTCTTGATCTCGAGGTAGACCTTCGGCTGCAGCACCGCGAACGAGAGGTCCTCGAGCTCGACCTTCATCGTCTGGATGCCGAGCCGGTGCGCGAGCGGCGCGTAGATCTCGATCGTCTCGCGGGCCTTGCGCTGCGCCGACTCGTCCGAGACGAAGCCCCACGTGCGCGCGTTGTGGAGCCGGTCGGCGAGCTTGATGACGAGCACGCGGATGTCCTTCGACATCGCGACGACCATCTTGCGCACCGTCTCGGCCTGCGCCGACTCGCCGTACTTCAGCTTGTCGAGCTTCGTCACCCCGTCGACGAGCATCGCGATCTCGTCGCCGAAGTCGGCGCGGCACTGCTCGAGCGTGTAGGTGGTGTCCTCGACGGTGTCGTGGAGCAGCGCGGCGGCGACGGTGATGGCTCCGATGCCGAGGTCGGCGAGGATCTGCGCGACGGCGACGGGGTGCGTGATGTACGGCTCGCCCGACTTGCGGTACTGGCCGCGGTGCGCCTCCTCGGCGACGATGTAGGCGCGCTGGATGAGCCCGGTGTCGCCCTTCGGGTGCTGCGACTTGACCGTGCGGATCAGCTCGTCGACGGCGCCCGCGCGGTGGGAGCGCGAGAAGAGGAAGGGCAGCAGCGTGCGGAAGCCGCCCGAGGTCTGCTGGGCGTCGCTCATCTCGCTCCTCCCCGTCGGCTCAGACGACCGCCCCGCGCTCGTTCCGCGGCTTCTCCGTGACCTCGGCGATCGCGTCGTGCTGCCTGAGCTGAGCATAGACGGGGGCCGCGACGAAGATCGACGACCAGGTGCCGACGATCGTGCCGATGAAGAGCGCGAGCGAGATGTCGCGGAGCGTGCCGGCGCCCAGCAGCAGGGCGCCGATGAAGAGCACCGCCGCGATCGGCAGCGTCGCCACGATCGAGGTGTTGATCGAGCGCACGAGCGTCTGGTTGACCGCGAGGTTGATGTTGTCGAGCAGCTCGCCGCTCGTGCCCGGCGCGGTGTTCTCGCGCACCTTGTCGAACACGACGACCGTGTCGTAGAGCGAGTAGCCGAGGATCGTCAGGAAGCCGATGACGGCCGCGGGCGTGACCTCGAAGCCGATGATGCCGTAGACGCCGGCGGTGACCAGCAGGTCGAAGGCGAGCGACGCGAGCGCCGCGACCGACATCTTCCAGGTGCGGAAGTAGACGGCGAGCACGATCGACACGAGCACGAGGAAGACGACGAGCGCCCGCAGCGCCTGCTGCGAGATGTCGGCGCCCCACGACGGGCCGATGAACGAGAACGCGACCTCGCCGCTGTCGACGCCGTAGGTGTCGGCGAGCGCGGCGCGGATCTCGGCGGCCTGCTCCTCCGACACGGCGTCGGTCTGCACGCGCACGGTGTCGGAGCCGAGCGTGACGGCGCGCGCCTCGGCCTCGGGCGCGATCGCCTCGACGGCCTCCGCCGCGCCGTCGGCCGACGCCTCCGAGATGCCGGTGACGCGGAACTCGCTGCCGCCCGTGAACTCGATGCCGAAGACGAAGCCGCCGCGGATGATGGTGCCGAGCGCGAGCGCGATGAGGATGCCGACCGCGATCGACAGCCACAGCTTGCGCTTGGCGACGACCGGCAGCGAGCGCTCCCCGGTGTAGAGCTCGTTGCCGACGCTGGTGAGCGAGGCCATCAGTCCTCCTTGCCGTTCGAGGCGGCCATGGCCGACTTGCGCTCGGCGATCGTCTGGCGCTTCTGCGCCTCCTTCGCCGACCGGGCTCCCCTGCCTGCCGCGACCGGCTCGCGGAACTTCGCGCGCCCGCGGTAGACGGCGCCGAGCGCCTGCGGGTCGAGCCCGCTCCAGCGGTGGCCGGAGGAGAAGAAGCTCGTGCGCGACAGCAGGCGCAGGAGCGGATGCGTGAAGAGCGCGACGACGACGATGTCGATGAACGTCGTGATGCCGAGCGTGAAGGCGAAGCCGCGCACGTTGCCCACCGACAGCAGGAACAGGATCACGGCGGCGAGGAAGCTCACCGCATCCGAGACCAGGATCGTGCGGAAGGCGCGCTTCCAGCCGGTCTCGAGCGCGCTCGTGAGGTGCTTGCCCTCGCGCAGCTCGTCGCGGATGCGCTCGAAGTAGACGATGAACGAGTCGGCGGTGATGCCGATGGCGATCACGAGGCCGGCGACGCCGGCGAGCGAGAGCCGGTAGCCCTCGGTGCTCGAGAGGAAGGTCACCGTGAGGTAGGTGAGGACCGCGGCGATGCCGAGCGACAGCACGACCACGAGGCCGAGCGCGCGGTACTGGAACACCGAGTACACGACGACGAGGATGAGTCCGATGAGGCCGGCGAGGAGGCCCGCGCGCAGCTGGTCGGCACCGAGCGTCGCCGAGATCGTCTCGTTCGACTGCACCTCGAAGCCGATCGGCAGCGCGCCGAAGCGCAGCTGGTCGGCGAGGCCCTGCGCCGCCTCCTGCGTGAAGCCGCCCGTGATCTGCGCGTTGCCGTCGGTGATGATGGCGTTCGACGAGATGGGCATGAGCACGGTCGAGTCGAGCACGACCGCGAACTGGTTCTGCGGCTCGGGCAGGCCCGTGATGGCGCGCGTCGTCGCCTCGAAGCCGGCCGGGCCCTCGCCGTCGAGCTCGAGGTTGACGGCCCAGCCGCCCGTGGCCTGGCCCTGCGAGTTCGTCGCGGCCGAGACCTGCGCGTCGGCGATGTCGGAGCCCTCGACCGTGACCGGGCCGAGGATGAAGCGCGCAGTCTGGTCGGTCGAGCACGTGATGAAGGGCTGGTCGGCGGGCGCGACGGTCGTGGTGTCGACGTCGGCGCACTGGAAGGCGTCGAACTCGGCCTGCAGCTCAGGCGTGATCCACGCCTGGTCCCACGCGTTCTCGGGGGTCGCGGCGGGCTCGGCGGGCGGTGTGCTCTCGCTCGGCGCGGGCGTCTCGCCGGGCACGTTCGCGGCGGCGGACTGCAGCACCGGGCGGAACTCCATCTTGGCGCTCGCCTGGATGCGCTGCATCGTGGCCGCGTCGGGCTCGCCGGGGATGGCGACGACGATGTTGCGGCCGCCCTGCGTGGTGATCTCGGCCTCGGAGACACCGGAGGCGTCGACGCGCTGGCGGATGATCGCCACCGCCTGGTCGAGCTGCTCCTGGGTGACCTGCGCGCCCTCGGCGACGACGGGCGCGAGCACGATCTGCGTGCCGCCCTCGAGGTCGAGCGCGAGCTGCGGGGTCCAGGAGCCGCCGCCCCACTGCACGGCGGAGAAGTTGACGCCGACGAGGCCGGCGATCAGCACCACCAGCCAGATGAGCGCGCGGGCGCCCCGCGATCGAGCCTTCGCCACGGATCAGGCGCGGTCGCGCGGCTCGTCCGCGTCGCCGGCCTCGTCGATCCCGCGGTCCTCGACGACCTCGGCGTGGTCGTCGACCACGCGGGCGAGGGTCTGGCGGTGCACGCGCACGATGGTGCCGGGCGCGATCTCGATGAGCGCCTCGTTGCGCTCCTCGTCGATCGCCGTGAGCTCGCCGAAGAGGCCGAAGTTCGTCATCACCTCGGCACCGGGGACCATCTGGGACTGCAGCTCCTCGGCCTGGGCCTTGCGCTTCTTGTTGCTGCGGAACATGAAGAAGATCATCGCCGCGAGCACGACGAGCATGATGAGCGTCAGCGGGTCGATCGGGAACCCTTGCTGGGCGGTGGTCGTCGTCTGCAGGAACAGCATCGTCGGAAGGGGCCTCTCAGGGGTGGTTCGTCCTGCGCGGCTGCGCGCAGCACCAAGGGCCCATCATACCCCGTCGAGCGTCGCGTCCTGCGTCTGCGCGCCCGCGTGCCGCATGCCCGTCGGGGTCGCGATCCTGCCGCGGGGCGTGCGGCCGATGAGGCCCTCGCGCACGAGGAACGGCTCGACGACCGACTCGATGGTGTCGGCCTCCTCCCCCACGGCCGCCGCGAGCGTCGACAGCCCCACCGGGCCGCCGGCGAAGCGGTGGGCGATGGCGTGCAGCACGGCGCGGTCGATGCGGTCGAGCCCGGCCTCGTCGACGTCGTACAGCTCGAGCGCCGCGCGCACCCCCTCGAGGTCGCTCGACCCCTCGTGCACGAGCAGCCAGTCGCGCACGCGCCGCAGCAGCCGGTTCGCGATGCGGGGCGTGCCGCGCGAGCGACCGGCGAGCTCGGCGAGCGCGGCGGGCTCGATCGTGAGGTCCATGAGCCGCGAGGAGCGCGCGAGCACCCGCTCGAGGTCGGCCGGGTCGTAGAACTCGAGGTGGGCCGTGAAGCCGAAGCGGTCGCGCAGCGGCGCGGGCAGCATGCCGGAGCGCGTCGTCGCGCCGACGAGCGTGAACGGCGCGAGCTCGAGCGGGATCGAGGCGGCGCCCGCGCCCTTGCCGACCATGATGTCGATGCGGAAGTCCTCCATCGCGAGGTACAGCATCTCCTCGGCGGAGCGCGCCATGCGGTGGATCTCGTCGACGAACAGCACCTCGCCGGGCACGAGCGCCGACAGCACCGCGGCGAGGTCGCCGGCGTGCTGGATGGCGGGGCCCGAGGAGTAGCGGATGGGCCGGCCGGTCTCGGCGCCGATGATCGTCGCGAGGGTGGTCTTCCCGAGCCCGGGCGGCCCGGCCAGCAGGATGTGGTCGGGCGTGCGCTCCTGCATCCGCGCCGCCTGCAGCAGCACCTCGAGCTGGCCGCGCACCTTGGGCTGGCCGACGAACTCGGCGAGGCTCGTGGGGCGCAGCGCCCCCTCGAAGGCGATCTCGTCCGGCGTCGCGGCCGGGTCGGTCAGCGGGTCGCTCACGGGCGCGCGCCCGGTCCGAGGATGGCGAGGGCAGCCCGCAGCAGCGCGCCGGTCGTGCCGGCCGCCTCGGGCGCCGCGACGGCCGCCCGCTCGATGGCGTCGGCGGCGGTGCGCTCGGGCCACCCGAGCCCCGTGAGCGCCGTGAGCACGTCGGCCCGCGCATCCGACCCAGGCGCCGCGGGCGTCGCCACCGGTGCCACGAGCTTGCCGCTCAGCTGCAGGATGATGAGCTTGGCCGTCTTCGGCCCGATGCCGCTCACGGCCTTGAACGCGCGCTCGTCCTGTGCGTCGACCGCGCGGGCGAGCGCATCGGGGGTGAGGTGCGCGAGGACGCCGAGCGCCGACTTCGGGCCCACGCCCGTCACGCCGATGAGCAGCTCGAACGCGTCGAGCTCGGCCTCGGTCTCGAAGCCGTAGAGCGAGAGCTCGTCCTCGCGGACGATGAGGTGCGTGTGCAGCGCGACCGCGCTCCCGGCGCGGGCGGTCAGCGAGGTCTGGGGGGTCACCGCGACGGCGAGGCCGACGCCGCCGACGCCGACGACGAGGCGCTGCCCGCGCGCGGCGAGCACGGTGC
Organism: Agrococcus sp. GW821-FHT14H11; assembly: GCF_058803545.1. NCBI lineage: Bacteria > Bacillati > Actinomycetota > Actinomycetes > Micrococcales > Microbacteriaceae > Agrococcus > Agrococcus sp. GW821-FHT14H11. Next base: position 139,959 of record NZ_JBXAPA010000003.1, on the reverse strand, counting down.
CGTCGAGCCTGGAGATCACCCCCTGAGCCTAGGCCGGGCCCACGACGCCGGCCGCCTGGCGCGCCGGTCGAGCGAGTGCGCGCTGGTAGCCTGAGCGGGCCCGCCGATCGCTCGACACGGAGATCCCATGCGCTACGTCCAGTTCCTGATCCTCATGCTGCTGCTCGTGGGCTCGTTCGTCGTGATGAGCTACGCGATCACGGCCGACGGCATCGAGGGCATCGTGTTCACCGCGGGCCTCGCGATGTTCATCCTGTCGACGCTGGGCGCGGTCGAGATCGGCCGCCGCGGGCTGCACAAGGGCTGATCAGCGCCGGGCGCGCGCTGCCGACTCCGCCGCCGCCCAGGCGCGCTGCGCGGGCGTCGAGTGCTCCGCGCGGGGGGCGCGCGTGCGCCAGCCCTCGGCGATCGCGATCGCGAGCGCGTCGGCGGCGTCCGCCGGCTTCGGCGCGGCCTCGAGCCGCAGCAGGCGACGCACCATCTCCCCCACCTGCCGCTTGTCGGCCGCGCCGTAGCCGGTGACGGCCGCCTTGACCTCGCTCGGCGTCAGCAGCGCCACCGGCAGCTCCCGCTCGGCGGCGGCGCGCAGCACGATGCCCGAGATCTGCGCGACGCCCATGACGCTCCGCAGGTTCGCCTGCGCGAACACGCGCTCGAGCGCGATCGCATCGGGGCGGTGGGCGTCGATCGCCGCCTCGACGCCGCGCGCGATGCGCAGCAGCCGCAGCTCGATCGCCTCGTCGGCGTCGGAGCGCAGCACCTCCACGTGCACGAGGGTGGGCGTGCGCCGCTCGATGTCGACGACGCCGACGCCGCACCGCGTCAGCCCGGGGTCGACGCCGAGCACGCGCACCGACGCCGGCACGGGACTACTCGTCCTCGTCGAGCTGCGCCTGCACCTCGTCGGAGAGGTCGAGGTTGGCGTAGACGTTCTGCACGTCGTCGAGGTCGTCGAGCGCGTCGATGAGGCGCAGCACCTTGCGCGCCGTCTCGACGTCGACCTCGACCTTGAGGTTCGGCACGAACTCCGCCTCGGCCGAGTCGTAGTCGATGCCCGCGTCCTGGAGCGCCGAGCGCACCGCGACGAGGTCGCCGGCCTCCGAGACGACCTCGAAGCCGCCGCCCTGGTCGACGACCTCCTCGGCGCCGGCGTCGAGCACGGCCTCGAGGATCGCGTCCTCGGTGACGCCGTCGGCCTTCGTGATCGACACGACGCCCTTGCGGCTGAAGTTGTAGGCGACCGAGCCAGGGTCGGCCATCGTGCCGCCGTTGCGGGTCATCGCGACGCGCACCTCGGCGGCGGCGCGGTTCCTGTTGTCGGTGAGGCACTCGATCATGAGCGCCACGCCGCCGCCGGCGTAGCCCTCGTACATGATCGTCGTGTAGTCGATCGACTCGCCGGTGAGCCCCGCGCCGCGCTTGATCGCGCGGTCGATGTTGTCGTTGGGGACGCTCGTCTTCTTCGCCTTCTGCACGGCGTCGACGAGCGTCGGGTTGCCCGAGAGGTCGGCACCGCCGATCTTCGCGGCGACCTCGATGTTCTTGATGAGCTTCGCGAACGACTTCGCGCGCCGGGCGTCGATGACGGCCTTCTTGTGCTTCGTCGTGGCCCACTTGGAGTGTCCGGACATGCTGCTCTCCTGGTCGCGTGAAGGGGGACGCCCCATCCTACGCGCGCGCTGGAGCTATGGGCGGCGACCCTTTCGGGTCGCCGCTGCGACGCCAGCGCCGGGGCCCGTCCCGGGTCCCGGTCCCGCCATCGCGACGCGCACCCCGGCGCTCCGCAGCTCGAGCGCGGCGAGCGCGCGCAGGCCCGGCTCGTCGCCCGTGCGGATCGCGGCGACCGGATCGGCGACGGTCGCGAGCAGCCGCCGCGTCGGCTGGGTCGCGACGGCGCGCAGCGCCAGCAGGTCGCGCCCCTCGCGGGTGCGGGCGAGGGCGGCGCTCGCGCGGGCCCGGGTGGCGAAGCGCAGCCGCGGCAGCAGCCACACGAGCAGCACGAGCAGGGTCGGCAGCAGCCACAGCGCCGTGCCGACGGTCACGGCGAGCAGCTCGATCGTGCTCGTGAGCGCGGTGCCGGCGGCAGCGAGGTCGTCGGCCGACCCGGATGCGTCGCGGAACGGCTGCGCGACGCCGTCGCCGATCAGCGGCACCTGCGCGAGCGCATCCCCGGCGTCGGAGAGCGTCGTGGAGAAGCCGGTGCCGGCATCCTCGATCTGGCGCCCGAAGCCGCCGAGCGAGGCGATCGCGTCGCGCACCTGCAGGGCGATCCAGACGCTGACGGCGATCGTCGCGATCGCGGCGAGGTCGGCGACGACCTGCCAGGCCGCGGCGACGGGACGGCTGGAGTAGAGCTGCACGCCCCGATTCAACCAGCAGCGACGGCGCGCACCCGGGGCCGCTGCCCGACGAGGATGCCGGCGCCGATCACGACCGCGGCCCCCACGACCTCCCACACGCCGAGGCGCTCCCCCAGCACGAGCACGCCGAGGCCGACCGCGACGACGGGGATGAGGTAGGTCACGGTCGCCGAGACCGTCGGCCCCACGGCGCGCACGACCTCGAACTGCAGGATGTAGGCGATGCCGGTGCCGACGACGCCGAGCGCCGCGACCGCGAGCAGCGCGAGCGGCAGGGCCTCCGGCGAATGCGCGGCGACGGGCGACCAGCCCTCGAGCCCGCTCCAGATCAGCAGGGCGACGAGCACCATCGGGAGCCCCGTCACCATGAGCGCGGTCGGATGCGCGATGCCCGGCACTTCGCGGTGGGCGAGGAGGCGCCGGTTCAGCGTCCAGCCGACGCCGTACGACGCGCCGCCCGCGACCGCGATCGCGAAGCCGATGAGGTCGGGGCCGGCCGCGGCCGTCCACGGCTGCGCGATGAGCACGACGCCCACGAGGCCGAGCAGCACCGCCGCGAGCTTGCGCGGCGTGAGCCGGTCGCTCGGCAGCAGCAGCAGCGCGAACAGCACCGTCGCGACGGGCGTGATCGCGTTGCCGAGGCCGGCGAGGCTCGACGAGATGCGGGTCTCGGCGAGCACGAACGCGGTGAACGGGATCGCGGTGAGGAAGAGCGAGCAGACGGCCAGGAGGCCCCACGTGCCCGCGTCGCGCGGCAGCCGCGTGCGCATCGCCGCTGCGAGCAGCAGGAGCGTCGCCGCCGCGATGCCGATCCGGAGCGTCGCGATCTGCATCGGGTGCAGCGCCTCGAGCCCCAGCTTCATGAGCAGGAAGGAGGAGCCCCAGATGATGGCGAGCGAGATCCAGAGCGCCTGCCAGGGCACGCGCTCACGCACCGGCGGCGCGCACGCGGTCGAGGAACCGGCGGTGGAAGCGCAGCTCGCCGCCGACCTCCGGGTGGAAGGCGGTCGCGAGCAGCGGCCCCTGCTCGACCGCGACGACGCGGCCGTCGACCGAGGCGAGCGCCGTCGCGGCGGCGCCGACGCGCTCGACGGCGGGCGCGCGGATGAAGGTCGCGCGCACCGGCTCGTCGCCGAGCGCGGGCACCGCGAGCTCCGCCTCGAAGGAGTCGACCTGGCTGCCGAAGGCGTTGCGGCGCACGTCGACGTCGAGGCCGCCGAACGACAGCTGGGTCGGCAGCCCGTCGAGGATGCGGTCGGCGAGCAGGATCATGCCCGCGCACGTGCCGTACACCGGCATGCCGCCCGCGATCCGCTCGATGATCGGCTCCCGCACCTCGAACAGCCGCGACAGCTTGTCGATCACGCTCGACTCGCCGCCCGGCAGCACCAGCCCCGCGACCTGCGCCAGCTGCGCCGGGGTGCGCACGAGCGCCACCTCGGCGCCGAGCGCCTCGAGCACCGCGACGTGCTCGCGCACGTCGCCCTGGAGCGCGAGGACGCCGACGCGGGGCCGGCGCGCGGTCACCAGCCGCGCTCGGCGAGGCGGTGCGGCGCGGGCAGGTCGGCCACGTTGATGCCGACCATCGCCTCGCCGAGGCCCCGCGACGCATCCGCGATCGCCTTCGCGTCGTCGTACGAGGCGGTGGCGCGCACGATGGCGGCGGCGCGCGCCTCGGGGTTGCCGGACTTGAAGATGCCCGAGCCCACGAAGACGCCGTCGGCGCCGAGCTGCATCATCATCGCCGCGTCGGCGGGCGTCGCGACGCCGCCGGCCACGAAGAGCACGACGGGCAGTCGGCCGGCCTCGGCGACCTCGGCGACCAGCTCGTACGGCGCCTGCAGCTCCTTCGCCGCGACGAAGAGCTCGTCCTTCGACATCGACGTGAGCCGGCGGATCTCCTGGTTGATGGTGCGGATGTGCTTCGTCGCCTCGGAGACGTCGCCCGTGCCGGCCTCGCCCTTCGAGCGGATCATGGCCGCGCCCTCGGTGATGCGGCGGAGCGCCTCGCCCAGGTTGGTGGCGCCGCAGACGAACGGCACCGTGAACGGCCACTTGTCGATGTGGTTGACGTAGTCGGCCGGGCTCAGCACCTCGGACTCGTCGATGTAGTCGACCTCGAGCGCCTCGAGCACCTGCGCCTCGACGAAGTGGCCGATGCGGGCCTTCGCCATCACCGGGATCGAGACCTCGGCCTTGATCGCGTCGATCAGGTCGGGGTCGGACATGCGGGCGACGCCGCCCTGCGCGCGGATGTCGGCCGGCACGCGCTCGAGCGCCATGACGGCGACGGCGCCGGCGTCCTCGGCGATGCGCGCCTGCTCGGGGGTGACGACGTCCATGATGACGCCGCCCTTCAGCATCTCGGCGAGCCCGCGCTTGACGCGGGCCGAGCCGGTGGTGGTCTCGGTCATGATCGGTGCCTTTCGTGCGGTGCCGGGATGATCGGGCGATCAGGCCGGCCAGGCCGCCTGGATGTCCTGGCGCATGTCCTCCAGCAGGATGGGCAGCGCCTTCGTCTTCGCGATGATCGGGAAGAAGTTCGAGTCCAGCGACCATCGGGGCACGATGTGCTGGTGGAGGTGGTCGGCGATGCCGGCGCCGGCGATGCGGCCCTGGTTCATGCCGATGTTGAAGCCCTGGCAGCGCGTCACCTGCGACAGCACGCGCATCGCCGTCTGCGTGAGGACGGCCATCTCGGCGACCTCGTCGGTCGTCGCCTGGTCGTACATGCCGACGTGCCGGTACGGGCAGACCATCAGGTGCCCGGTGTTGTACGGGAAGAGGTTCAGCAGCACGAAGCAGGTCTCGCCGCGGTGCACGATGAGGCCCTCGTCGTCCTGCAGCGCGGGCGCGCGGCAGAAGGGGCAGGCGTCCTCCTCGGGCATCTGCCCCTGCTGGATGTAGACCATCCGGTAGGGCGTCCAGAGCCGCTGGAAGTGGTCGGGCACGCCGGGGAGCTCGCTCGACATCTGCGTCGGCGCGCCCCACGAGTGCTCCGCGACGAGCGGCGGCTCCTGCGGCTCCGCCGGGTCGAAGGCCGGCAGCGCGTCGCGGTGGACGGCCGCCCGTTCCGCCGGCTCATCGAGGTCGCGCGGCTCGTCGGTCACACGTGCGCCTTCGTCTCGATGGCCTCGACGATGCGGCGCACCGCCTCGTCGACGGGCACGCCGTTGTCCTGCGTGCCGTCGCGGAAGCGGAACGAGACGCTGCCCGCGTCGCGGTCCTGGCCGCCGGCGATGAGCTGGAACGGCACCTTCATGAGCGTGTGCGTGCGGATCTTCTTCTGCATGCGCTCGTCGCTGCGGTCGACCTCGACCCGCACGCCGCGCGCGCGCAGCTTCGCCGCCACCTCGTCGAGGTAGTCGGCGTAGTCCTCGGCGACCGGCACGCCCACGACCTGCACGGGCGCGAGCCACACCGGGAACGCGCCCGCGTAGTGCTCGAGCAGGATCGCGAAGAACCGCTCGATCGAGCCGAAGAGCGCGCGGTGGATCATGATCGGGCGCTGCTTCGAGCCGTCGGCGGCGGCGTACTCGAGCTCGAAGCGCTCGGGCAGGTTGAAGTCGAGCTGCACGGTCGACAGCTGCCACGAGCGGCCGATCGCGTCGGTCACCTTGAGGTCGATCTTGGGGCCGTAGAACGCGGCCTCGCCCGGCTCCTCCACGAGCTCCAGCCCGGTCGAGCGCGCGACGCGCCGCAGCGCATCCGTCGCCGTCTCCCAGATGGCCTCGTCGCCGATCCACTTCTCCTTCTCGTCGTCGCGCATCGACAGCTCGAGGCGGAAGTCGGTGAGGCCGAAGTCGCTCAGCAGCGACAGCACGAACTCGAGGACCTTCGCGGTCTCCTCCTCGAGCTGCTCGGGGGTGACGAACAGGTGCGCGTCGTCCTGCGTGAAGCCGCGCACGCGGGTCAGGCCGTGCAGCGCGCCCGAGAGCTCGTTGCGGTAGACGGTGCCGTTCTCGGCCAGCCGCAGCGGCAGATCGCGGTAGCTGCGCGAGCGCTCCTTGTAGATGAGGATGTGCATCGGGCAGTTCATCGGCTTCAGGTAGTAGTCGACGCCCGGCTTCGTGACATTGCCCTCCTCGTCGCGCTCCTCGTCCATGTGGATGGGCGGCCACATGCCCTCGCCGTAGGTGACGAGGTGGTTCGAGGTGACGAAGAGGTCGCGCTTCGTGATGTGCGGCGTGTAGACGTAGCTGTAGCCCTGCTCGATGTGCCGGCGCCGCGCGTGCTGCTCCATCTCGCCGCGCGCGATCGCGCCGCGCGGGTGCCACACCGACAGTCCTGAGCCGACCTCCTCCGGGAAGGAGAACAGGTCGAGCTCGCGCCCGAGCTTGCGGTGGTCGCGCTTCGCGGCCTCCTCGAGGCGCTGCTGGTAGGCGCGGAGCTCGTCCTTCGACGGCCACGCGGTGCCGTAGATGCGCTGCAGCTGGGGCAGGTCGGTCTTGCCGCGCCAGTAGGCGCCCGCGACGCGCATGAGCGCGAAGCCGTTGCCGATGAGCCGCGTCGACGGCAGGTGCGGGCCGCGGCAGAGGTCCTTCCAGGCCACCTCGCCGGACTTCGGGTCGACGTTGTCGTAGATCGTGAGCTCGCCCGCGCCGACCTCGACCGAGGCGCCCTCGGCAGCCGTCGCCGCGCCGCCCTTCAGCCCGATGAGCTCGAGCTTGTAGGGCTCGTCGGCGAGCTCGGCGCGCGCCTCGTCGTCGGTGACGGTGCGGCGCACGAAGCGCTGCCCCGCCTTGACGATGCGCTCCATCTCCTTCTGCAGGGCCTTCAGGTCGTCGCTCGAGAAGGGCTCGGCGACGTCGAAGTCGTAGTAGAAGCCGTCCTGCACGGGCGGGCCGATGCCGAGCCGCGCCTCGGGGTTCACGCGCTGCACGGCCTGCGCGAGCACGTGCGCGGCGGAGTGGCGGAGGATGTCGAGGCCGTCGGGGCTGTCGATCGTCACCGGCTCGACCGTCGCCGTCTCGGTCACCTCGCGGGCGAGGTCCTGCAGCTCGCCGTCGACGCGCATGGCGACGACGGCACGGTCGGAGAAGAGGTCGAATCCGGTGGTCACCAGACCATCGTAGATCGCGGGATGCCCTGTCTCGCGCGGTCCGCGATCGGTACGCTCGCGACATGCCCCGGTCGTCGTCGATCGCCGGCATCGCGCTCGCGATGCTGCTGCTCGCCGCGTGCGCCGCCCCCGGCGGCGCGCTTCCCACGGGCACGGCGCCGGAGCCGGTCGTGACGACCGCCGGCCCACGAGCGTCCGCGACCCCGACGGCGAGCGAGCCCGGCCCTCCGTCCGACCCTGCGGCGGAGCCTGCCGGCACCGCGATCTCGACCGCGACCAGCGAGTTCGGCGAGATCCTGTGGGGCCCGGGCGACCAGGTCGTCTACATCTGGGAGCGCGACGTCTCGCCCGAGTCGCAGTGCACCGGCGACTGCGCCGTCGCATGGCCTCCCGTGCTTACGGTCGGCGAGCCGACGGCCGCCGGCGGCGTCGACCCGGCGCTGCTCGGCAGCACCGTGCGCGCCGACGGTGCGGTGCAGGTCACCTACGGCGGGCATCCGCTCTACTTCTACGCGCACGAGGGGCCGGGCGAGGTGCGGTGCCACGACGTCGCGACGCACGGCGGCCTCTGGTGGGTCGTCACGCCGAGCGGGGAGCGGGCGCCGTGATCCGCCGCGCGGCGGCGGCCGGCATCGCGATCGCTTCGCTGGCGCTTGCGGCCTGCGCCTCGCCGGGCGCGGGCGACCCGACCGCTCCCGTGGTCTCCGCCGGCACGGTCTTCCCCACCGGCACGCCGCCCGCGGAGCCCATCGTCGCGGCTCGCGCCCTCGGCGACGCGCCCGACGCGGTGCAGGCCGAGGCCACGTGCGGCGAGCTGGAGCTCGACCAGGGCGAGGCGCTGCCCGATGCCGCGATCGCGTGCATCGGCGAGGCGCTCGCCGCGGGCGGCGCGGCTGCGCTGGCCTGGTCGTCGCCGACCGTCGAGGGCGATCCGATCGTCAGCTTCGCCGTCGTGGAGGAGGGCGCGTCGAGGATCGCGGTGCACACGACGACCGACTTCGACCGATACGGAGCTGGCGGATGGACGCTCGAGCGCTGCGCCGCCATCGCCACGCACGGCTGCGCGTAGGCAAGAAGAAACCCCCGGGGATCCGGGGGTTCTGCCTGGTGGGCGATACTGGGTTCGAACCAGTGACCTCTTCCGTGTCAGGGAAGCGCGCTACCGCTGCGCCAATCGCCCTCAGTGGGTGCTCGAGGTGGAGACGGGATTCGAACCCGCGTAGACGGCTTTGCAGGCCGCTGCCTCACCACTCGGCCACCCCACCAGGTGGTGTGAGATTGACTCTCATGACATTGCTGTCGAGCGGATGACGAGATTCGAACTCGCGACCCTCACCTTGGCAAGGTGATGCGCTACCACTGCGCCACATCCGCGGGGCTCATCGCTGAGCACTCGCATGACTATACCCGCGCTCGAGCCGCATGTCCAAATCGCCCCGCACGTGTCGCGCATCCGCCGCCGGACGTCCGGGGATGGTCACGCGCGCGCCCGCGGATGTGGCAGACTTGTGCGGTCCGCTTCGCGCGGCACGGGCGATTGGCGCAGTTGGTAGCGCGCTTCCTTCACACGGAAGAGGTCATCAGTTCGAGTCTGGTATCGCCCACCGAGACCGAAGGCCCCGGCGATCCGCCGGGGCCTTCGTCGTATCCGCTCGGGCGCGGCTCAGGCCGCCTCGCACGCCTGGGCGCACTGCTCGCACGCCTCGGCGCACGCCCGGCAGTGCTCGGCGTCGTGCCGTCGGCACTCGGCCGCGCAGGCGCGGCAGACCGCGGCGCACGCGGCCAGCAGCGCGTCGCGCGCCTGCTGCGGCAGCGGCACCTCGCGGGAGAGGATGCGTGCCGTCACCTCGCAGAGGTCGGCGCACGCCTCGCACATCACCGCGCAGTCGTCCATGCCCTCCTGCCGGTCGGCGCGGGCGCACTCGCGGCACGCCGCGGCGCACGCCTCCAGCTCGGCGACGTGGGCCGCGTGGCTGCCGACCTCCGCGCCGCCGGCGCCCTGCTCGTGCTCGTGCTCGTGTCCGTGGTGCATCATCGCTCCTCTCGGCGGGCTCGATGCCCGCGCATCGGTTCGCGGGCGACGGTACGCCCGGAGCCTGGATGTCCCCCACGAACGCCCTCGGCCCGTTAGCGTCGAGCCATGGATCTCCAGCTGAACGACCGTGTCGTCCTCGTCGTCGGAGGCACCGGCCTCATCGGCGGCGCCGTCGCCGACGTGCTGCGCGCCGAGGGCGCGACCGTGCTGACCGCCGCCCGCGGCGAGGGCGCCGACCTCCGCCTCGATGCCGCCGACGACGCATCCGTCGCCGGCGCCGTCGCGAGCGTGCTCGAGCAGCACGGCCGCCTCGACGGCCTCGTCGTCGCCGCCGCGCCGCCCGCGCAGACGCTCGACCCCGCCCGCAGCTCCGACCCCGCGCAGGTCGTGGAGGCCGTCGACGCGAAGGCGATGACGTTCCTGCGGCTCGCGAACGCCGCGAAGGCGCCGATGCGCGACGCCGGCTTCGGCCGCATCGTGGGCGTGAGCGGCCAGAACGCGCTGATCACGGGCAGCATCACCGGCTCGGTGCGCAACGCCGCGCTCATCATCGCGGCGAAGCACCTCGCCGACGAGCTGGCCGGCACGGGCGTGGCCGTCAACGTCGTGAACCCGGGCCCGGTCACCGCCGAGCCCGCCGACGACGTCGCGCACGGGAAGCCCGGCGAGTCGTCGCCCGAGCAGATCGCCGCGCTCGTCGCGTTCCTGCTCTCCCCGCGGTCGACGACCTCCGGCGAGTCGATCGCGACCGGCCACCGGGTGCGCGGCTCCGTCGCCCTCTGACGCACGCGAGGAGGGGCCGGCTCCCGCCGGCCCCTCCCGCGATTCGAGCGCGTCAGACGCGGTCGCGCTCCAGCTCGTAGCCGTACGCGTCCTCGCCGTGCACGATCTGGTCGACGCCGGCCAGCTCGTCCTCGTTCTTGACGCGGAAGCCGATCGTCTTCTCGATCGCGAAGCCGATCACGAAGGCGACGACGAAGGCGTAGACCATGACGCCCACGGCCGCGATGACCTGCACGGCCAGCTGGCCGGGACCGCCGCCGAGGAACAGGCCCGTCTCGGTCGCGAAGAAGCCGAGGTAGAGCGTGCCGATGAGGCCGCCGACGAGGTGGATGCCGACCACGTCGAGCGAGTCGTCGAAGCCGAGCTTCCACTTGAGCTCCACCGCGAGGGCGCAGACGGCGCCGGCGATGACGCCGAGCAGCAGCGCCCAGCCGGGCGTGAGGTTGGCGCACGCGGGAGTGATGGCGACGAGGCCCGCGACGGCGCCCGAGGCGGCGCCGACGGAGGTGGGCTTGCCGTCCTTCAGCTTCTCGACGAGCAGCCAGGCGCAGATCGCCGCGGCGGTCGCGCCGAGCGTGTTGAGCGTGATGAGACCCGCGTTGCCGAGGCCGTTGAGCCACTCCGCACCCACGTTGAAGCCGAACCATCCGAACCACAGGATGCTCGCGCCGAGGATCACGAACGGCACGTTGTGCGGCTTGTGGGCGCCCTTCGTGAAGCCGATGCGCTTGCCGAGCACGAAGGTGAGCGCGAGGGCCGCCGCGCCGGCGTTGATGTGCACCGCGGTGCCGCCGGCGTAGTCGATGACGGAGGGCAGGCCCAGCATCTCGCCGAGCGAGTAGGCCCAGCCGCCGCCCCACACCCACGCGGCGATGGGGAAGTAGCCGAGGGTGGCGAAGACGCCGGCGAAGAGCATCCAGGCGCCGAACTTGGCGCGGTCGGCGATGGCGCCGGAGATGAGGGCGACCGTGATGATCGCGAAGGTCGAGCCGTAGGCGACGCCGATCAGGTCGGTGTTGGCGCTCTCGCCCGCGGCGAGGGCGGCGAGGCCGAGGTCGCTGAACGGGTTGCCCGAGAACTGCAGCGGCGACTCGACGGCCGCCATGTTGAATCCGTACAGGATCCAGAGGGTGCCGACGAGGCCGATGGCCCCGAACGACATCATCATCATGCTGATGACGCTCTTGGCGCGCACGAGGCCGCCGTAGAAGAACGCGAGGCCGGGCGTCATGAACAGCACGAGTGCTGTCGCGACGACGCCGAAGGCCATGCTGCCTGCATCCATGAGGTGCTCCTTGGGGGTATCCGCGGGAAGGGACTGCTCTGAGGATCACCCCGCGCGGTTTCGCCGGCGGGCGCGCTCGCGTTTCGTCTCGGTTACGGATGCGCGACCGTGTTTCGGGCGCGTTTCGGGCGACGGCGGGCATGCGGCCGGATGCCAGGATGGATCCCATGACGTGGATCAGGAACCCGCAGGTGTCGGCGATGCTCCTCCTCGGTGCGGCGATCCTCGGTCTCGTCATCGCCAACACCGGCCTCGGCCCGGGCCTCGACGCGCTGAAGCACATGCACCTGCCGTTCACGGTCTTCGGGCTCGACCTCTCGGCCGCGCACTGGGTGACCGACGGGCTGCTCGTCGTGTTCTTCTTCGTCGTCGCGATCGAGTTGCGCTACGAGTTCACGCAGGGCGACCTCAGCAGCGTCTCGAAGGCCGCTGTGCCGACCATCGCCGCGCTCGGCGGCGTCGCGGTGCCGGCGCTCATCTACCTGAACCTGGCCGGCGCCGACGGCGCGCGCGGCTGGCCGATCCCCACCGCGACCGACATCGCCTTCGCGCTCGGCGTGCTCGCGCTCGTCGCGAAGCGCCTGCCGTCGCGCGTGCGCGCGCTGCTGCTCGCCCTCGCGGTGATCGACGACCTCATCGGCATCCTCTTCATCGCGGTCTTCTTCACCGAGTCGCTCTCGCTGCCGCTGCTCGGGCTCGCCGCGGTCGGCGTCGTCGCCTTCTGGCTGCTCGGCCGCGCCTACCGCGGCAAGCGCGGCAGCTGGCCGCTGCGCATCCTGCTGCTCGTGGTCGCCGCCGTCACGTGGTGGCTCGTCGCGATGAGCGGCATCCACGCCACCATCGCGGGCGTCGCGCTCGGCCTCGTGCTCTCCCCCGCCCCCGCCGAGTCGGCGCGCGAGAAGCTCGAGCCGTTCACGAACGGCATCGTGCTGCCGGTGTTCGCGTTCACGGCCGCGTCGGTGATGATCCCGCAGGTGCCGCTCGGCGAGCTCAGCCCCGTCTTCTGGGCGATCGTCGTCGCCCTGCCGCTCGGCAAGCTCATCGGCATCACGGCGGCCGGCCTGCTCGGCCAGTGGGCGCTGCGCGTGCCGAAGGGCGGCCGCGTGCTGCTGCGCGAGCTGCTCGGCATCAGCCTGCTCGGCGGCATCGGCTTCACGGTCGCGCTGCTCATGAACGAGCTCGCCCACCGCACGACCCCCGAGCTCATCACCGAGGGCACGCTCGGCGTGCTCGCCGGCTCGCTCATCGCGGCGATCCTCGGCGCGACCTACCTGGCGCTCCTGAACCGCCGCTACCCCGACGTCGAGACGGCCGAGATCCGCGCCCGCGACGCCGAGGAGTACCTGCGGCGCACCGACGGGGTGGGCTAGGCGGTCTCGTTCGCCAGCGCCACGAGGCGCGAGATGGCACGCAGGTACTTCTTGCGGTAGCCGCCGCCGAGCATCTCCTCGCTGAAGACGCGGTCGAGGCTCGTGCCGCTCGCCCGCAGCACGACCTGCGCGTCGTAGAGGCGGTCGACGAGCGCGACGAACCGCAGCGCGTCGTTCTGGTCGTGCAGCACCTCGACGTCGCGCAGGCCCAGCCCCTGCAGCCCCTCGACGAGCCCGATGTAGCGCGACGGGTGCACCTTCGACAGGTGCGCGACGAGCGCGCGGAAGTCGTCGACCGCGACCGTGCCGTCGAGGCCCGCGAGCTCCGCCTCGATGCGGTCGTCGGGCGTGACCGGGGCGTGCCCGGTGATGTCGCGGTGGCGGTAGTCGTCGCCGTCGATCCGCATGATCTGGAAGCGGTCGGCGATCGCCTGGATCTCGCGCAGGAAGTCGGAGGCCGCGAACCGGCCCTCCCCGAGCGCGTTCGGCGGCGTGTTGCTCGTGGCCGCGAGCTTCGAGCCGCCGGCGACGAGCTCGCCGAGCAGGCGGGTCATCACCATCGTGTCGCCCGGGTCGTCGAGCTCGAACTCGTCGATGCAGACGATCCGCGAGCCCTGCAGCGCCCGCACCGTCTCGGCGTAGCCGAGCGCGCCGACGAGCGCGGTGTACTCGATGAACGTGCCGAACACCTTCGGCCCGGGCATCGCCTTCCACAGCGAGGCGAGCAGGTGCGTCTTGCCGACGCCGAAGCCGCCGTCGAGGTAGATGCCCGGCCGCACCTCGGGCGCCTTGCGGAACAGGGAGCGCTTCGGCGACGTCCACGCCGTCACGAGCTCCTGCATCCGCTCGAGCGCCTCGGCCTGCGACGGATGCGCGGGGTCGGGCCGGTACGACTCGAACGTCGCGCCGTCGAACTGCGGCGGCGGCGTGAGGCCCGCGACGATCTGCTCCGCGCTGGCCTCGGGGCGGCGCTCGACGAGCGAGATCGGTGCTGGCATGGGCGCTCCTTCGTCGACGCGTCGGCGTCCGGGGAAGTTTCGGTGGGAGGATGGCGTTCCCCCGGACGAGCCTAGTCAGGCAGGACAGCCGCGTGCGCGCGCGGTGCGGAAGGAGTCGCCATGACCGAGTCGGAGCCCCGCTTCGCCGAGTACGCCGCGCCGGAGCGCCTGGTCTCCACCGAGTGGGTGGCCGCGCACCTCGACGACCCCGACGTGGTGGTGGTCGAGTCCGACGAGGACGTGCTGCTCTACGAGGTCGGCCACATCCCGGGCGCGGTGAAGGTCGACTGGCACACCGAGCTCAACGACCCGGTGATGCGCGACTACCTCACCCCCGAGGCGTTCGCGCGCCTGCTGGGAGAGAAGGGCATCGGGCGCGACACCACCGTCGTCTTCTACGGCGACAAGGCCAACTGGTGGGCGACGTACGCGCTCTGGGTCTTCGCGCTCTACGGGCACGACCGCACGCGCATCATGGACGGCGGGCGCGACAAGTGGATCGCGGAGGGCCGCGAGCTCACGCGGGAGCCCTCGCGCCGGCCCGCGGTCGACTACCCGGTCGTGGCGCGCGACGACCGCACGCTGCGGGCCTTCCGCGACGACGTGCTCGCGCACCTCGGCCGCCCGCTCGTCGACGTGCGCAGCCCCGAGGAGTACTCCGGCGAGCGCACCACGGCGCCGGCCTACCCCGACGAGGGCGCGCTGCGCGCGGGGCACATCCCGAGCGCCGCGAGCGTGCCGTGGGGCCGCGCCGTGCACGAGGACGGCACGTTCCGCTCGCGCGAGGAGCTCGAGGCCGTCTACCTCGACGGCGCCGGCCTGCGCGACGCCGACGACGTGATCGCCTACTGCCGCATCGGCGAGCGCTCGAGCCACACCTGGTTCGTGCTCACGCACCTGCTCGGCCTGCCGAAGGTGCGCAACTACGACGGCTCCTGGACCGAGTGGGGCTCGCTCGTGGGCGTGCCGATCGTGGTCGGCTCCGAGCCCGGCGAGGTGCCCGCGCGATGACGCTCACCCCTGCCCTGCAGCGCACCGTCGACGACTTCCAGGCCGTCGAGGAGCGCGACCGGCTGCAGCTGCTGCTCGAGTTCGCCGACGAGCTGCCCGAGCTGCCCCAGCGCTACGCCGACCACCCCGACCTCCTGGAGCGTGTCGCCGAGTGCCAGTCGCCCGTCTACCTGTTCGTCGAGGTCGACGACGCGGTGCACGTGCACGCCACCGCGCCCGCGGAGGCGCCGACGACGCGGGGCTTCGCCTCGATCCTCGCGCAGGGCCTCGAGGGCGCGAGCCGCGACGAGGTGCTCGCGGTGCCCGCCGACATGCCGCGCCTGCTCGGCCTCGACCGCGTGATCTCGCCGCTGCGCCTGCGCGGCATGGCCGGGATGCTCGGACGCATCCAGCGGCAGGTGCGGGAGCGCTGACTCAGTCGAGCGGCGCGATCCGGTGCTCGTCGAGCCAGCCGCGGATCTGCTGCTCGTAGCGCGCCCGGTCGAGGTTCCACAGCTTCGTGTGCCGGGCCGTCCGCCACTCCCGGTAGTCGACGATGTCGGGCCGCGCCTCGGCGAGCGCCCGCGAGGCGTCGGCAGGCACGAACCCGTCGTCGGCCGAGTGGAGCAGCAGGATGGGCTGCGACAGGGCGTCGGCGTGCAGCACGTTGTCGAGCTCGTCGAAGTCGAGGCTGCGGCTGCCGCTGAGCGCGGCCGCAGGCGACTCGAGGAGGCCCACGGCGGTGTCGACCAGCCAGGCGGGCATCTTGGCGATCGCGACCTGCAGCAGCAGCGTGGCGCGCCACGAGACCACCGGCGAGTCGAGCACGAGCCCCACGATGCGGCGGCGGTGCCGGGAGCGGCGCGCGAGCTGCAGCGCGATCTGGCCGCCCATCGACCAGCCCATGAGCACGATGCGGCGGGCGCCGCGCGCGACCGCGAAGCCGATCGCGTCGTCGACGTCGCGCCACTCGTCGAGCCCGAGCCGGAACTTGCCGTCGCCGCTCGGCGGCGCCTCGGTGTCGTTGCGGTACGAGACCGCCATCACGGGCATGCCGCGCTCGAGGAACACGGGCGCGGCCCGGATCGTCTCGCGTCGCGTGACGCCGCGGCCGTGCACCTGGATGCACCAGGTGGCGGCCGCCTGGTCGCCCATGATCCACGCGGGCGCGGGGCCCACCTCGGTGGCGACGTCGACGGTCTCCACCGCATCCGCCACCTCCTCGGGCCGATGCACGGCGTAGCCCGACCACCGCGCGGACGCCACGCCGTCGAGCACCTCGCGGGCGCCCGCGTCGACCGCCCGCACGACGCTGTGCGCGTCCTCGGCCACGACGGGTCCGAGCACCACGAGCCGCTCCCCCACCCACAGCGCGTACAGGCCCGGCAGCCCCGTGTCGGGGGTGCGCCCGAGCCGCACGCCGCGCTCGTCGAGGCCGAGCACCCGGATGTCGTCGACGAGCTCCCGCGGCGGGGTGACGAGCATGGAGGCGAGCGCCGCGGAGGCACCGGTCACGGCGAGGGCGGCGCCCGCGACCACCACCCCGCCTGCGGCCATCGCGAGCCTCGCGGGGCGGGTGGATGCGGCGGCGCGCCTCGCTCGGGTCGTCACGGTGCGATCGTAGTCTTGCCGGGTGGACACGAGCAGTGCAGCCCCCGCCCCCGAGCCGGAGGCCTTCCGCGCTGCCATCGACCAGCTGCGCAGGGCTGAGCTGCGCTCCGAGCTCTCGGTGCGCGAGATCCCGGCGCCCGGTCGCATCGCGCCCTTCTCGTTCGCCATCGCCGCCGACGTCGGCGTGACGAGCCACGGCCGCGACTCCGACCTGGGCACCGGCCGCTTCATCCTCATGCACGACCCGGAGGAGCCCGAGGCCTGGGGCGGCGACTTCCGCATCGTCAGCTTCACGCAGGCCTCGCAGGACCCCGAGATCGGCGTCGACCCGTTCCTCGCCGAGGTCACCTGGACCTACCTGCTCGAGGCGCTCGAGCAGCGCGGCGCCGAGTACCACTCGGAGTCGGGCACCGCGACCAAGATCCTCTCGAGCGGCTTCGGCGAGCTCGCCGCGCAGGGCGACGGCGCCCAGATCGAGCTGCGCGCGTCGTGGACGCCGACCGGCCACGACTTCGGCGCGCACCTCACCGCCTGGACCGACCTCCTGTGCGCGATCGCCGGCCTGCCGGTGCAGCCGGGCGCCGCGGGCCTCGACGCGCACAGGCGCACGCGTGGCTGAGCTGCCCGAGGCGGTGGCGTCGGGCCCGCTCGACGTCATCGAGGACGCGGATGCGCTGGCTCGCGCGGCCGAGCGGCTGCACGCGGGCGAGGGCCCGGTCGCCGTCGACGCCGAGCGCGCGAACGGCTTCCGCTACACCGCGAAGGCCTACCTCGTGCAGCTCCACCGGCGCGGCACCGGCACCGTGCTAATCGACCCGACCGCGATCGACGACCTGTCGCCGATCCAGGACGCGATCGGCGGCGAGGAGTGGATCATCCACGCCGCGAGCCAGGACCTCCCGTGCCTGCGCGAGGTCGGCCTCGAGCCGGTCACCCTGTTCGACACCGAGCTCGGCGCGCGGATCGCGGGCTTCGAGCGCGTCGGCCTCGCCGCCGTCACCGAGCGGCTCGTGGGCCTGCGCCTGCGCAAGGAGCACGGCGCGAGCGACTGGTCGGCCCGGCCCATCCCCCGCTCGTGGCTGGAGTACGCGGCGCTCGACGTCGAGGTGCTGCCGGATGCGCGCGACGCGCTGGCGGCGGAGCTCGAGGCCCAGGGCAAGCAGGAGATCGCCGAGCAGGAGTTCGCCTACGCGCTCGCCCGCCGGCCGAAGCCCCCCGCGGAGGAGCCGTGGCGCAGGCTCTCGGGCATCCACGCGATCCGCGACCGCCGCCAGCTCGCCGTCGCCCGCGAGCTGTGGCTCGCGCGCGACGCGCTCGCCCGCGAGACCGACACCGCGCCGGGCCGGCTCGTGCCCGACCGCTCGCTGCTCGCCGCCGCGATGGCCGACATCGAGGCGAAGGGCCGCCTCGCCGCGCGCAAGGACTTCACCGGTCGCGCGAGCCGCAGCGAGCTCGACCGCTGGTGGGCGGCGATCGAGGCGGGCCGCGCGAGCGACGACCTGCCGGTGCTGCGCGTGCGCTCGGACGAGCCACCGCCGCCCCGGTTCTGGAAGAGCCGGCGCCCGGAGGCCGACCTGCGCCTGCAGCGCGCCCGCGCCGCCGTGCAGGCGGTGGCCGAGGAGCTCGCGATGCCGGCCGAGAACCTGCTCACCCCGGATGCGCTGCGGCGGGTCGCGTGGGAGCCGATCGAGCCCACGGAGCTGGCGGTCGCCGAGGCGCTCCGGGCCCGCGATGCGCGCCCGTGGCAGGTTGCGGCGACCGCACAGAGCATCGCCGCCGCGTTTGTAGAGGCAGACCAAGCGCCCGCCCAGCCCTCCGAGCCCTCCTCGTAGGAAGCGGCAACCGCCGCGTCGGGCCCGGGGGCGCGTTCCTACACTGGTGCCGCAATCACCCCCAATCAGGAGGCATCGTGGCTGACGACGACGTCGTGTTCGTGGACGGCGTCCGCACCCCATTCGGGCGCGCGGGCGAGAAGGGCATGTACTGGCAGACCCGAGCGGACGACCTCGCGGTCAAGGCGCTCACGGGACTGCTCGAGCGCAACCCGAGCCTGCCGCTCGAGCGCATCGACGAGGTCGCGGTCGCCGCGACCACGCAGACCGGCGACCAGGGCCTCACCCTCGGCCGCACCGTCGGCATGCTCGCGGGGCTCCCCGTCTCGGTGCCCGGCTACGCGATCGACCGCATGTGCGCGGGCGCGATGACGGCGGTCACCGCGGTCGCCGGCGGCATCGCCTTCGGCGCCTACGACATCGCCGTCGCCGGCGGCGTCGAGCACATGGGCCGGCACCCGATGGGCCTCGACGCCGACCCGAACCCCCGCTTCGTCGCCGAGAAGCTCGTCTCGATGGACGCGCTCAACATGGGCAAGACGGCCGAGCGCATCCACGACCGCTTCCCGCACCTGACGAAGGAGCGGGCCGACCGCTTCGCGCTCGGGTCGCAGCAGAAGTACGCCGCGGCGCTCGCCGCCGGCCACATCCAGCACGACCTCATCCCGGTCGCGACGCAGTCCGCCGCCGGCTGGGGGCTCGCCACGGCCGACGAGGCGCCGCGCCCCGAGACGACGATGGAGGGCCTCGCGGGACTGAAGACGCCGTTCCGCGACCACGGCCGCGTGACCGCCGGCAACGCATCCGGCCTGAACGACGGCGCGACGATGTCGATCATCGCCTCGGCCGCCGCCGCGAAGGAGCACGGGCTGACGACGAAGATGCGGATGGTCTCGTTCGGCTTCGCCGGCGTCGACCCCGACATCATGGGCATCGGCCCGGTGCCGTCGACGGAGAAGGCGCTCAAGAAGGCCGGGCTGTCGATCGAGGACATCGGCCTGTTCGAGCTGAACGAGGCGTTCGCCGTGCAGGTGCTCTCGTTCACCGACCACTTCGGCATCGCCGACGACGACCCGCGCGTCAACCCGTGGGGCGGCGCGATCGCGATCGGCCACCCGCTCGCCTCCTCCGGCGTGCGCCTCATGCTCCAGCTCGCGCGGCAGTTCGAGCAGCGTCCCGACGTGCGCTTCGGCATCACCGCGATGTGCGTCGGCCTCGGCCAGGGCGGCACCGTCATCTGGGAGAACCCGCACCACAAGCGCTACGGGAAGGGCATCTGATGGCCATCCGCGACGAGTTCCCGCGGCTCGCGGCCGCCGAGTTCGACGAGGTCGTCACGCACAGCCACGTGCGCGACGTGCAGCTCGCCTCCGGCAGGACGCTCGCCCTCATCACGCTCGACAACGGGCGCGACCACACGCGGCCCTCGACCCTCGGCCCCGCGACGCTCTTCGAGCTCGGCGACACCCTCGAGGCGCAGCGCGCCCGCGGCGCCGCCGGCGAGGTCGACGCGATCGCGGTCACCGGCAAGCCCTACTTCCTCGCCGCCGGCGCAGACCTGTCGAACGTCGGCAGCCTGCCCGACCGCGAGACGGCCGCCGAGCTGCCGAGGCTCGGCCACCGCGTGCTCGGCCTCCTCCACGAGGCGCCCGTGCCGACCTTCGTCTTCATCAACGGCCTCGCCCTCGGCGGCGGCCTCGAGATCGGGCTCAACGCCGACTACCGCACCATCAGCTCGGCGGCTCCCGCCGTGGCGCTGCCCGAGACGTTCCTCGGCCTCGTGCCCGGCTGGGGCGGCGCGACGATCCTGCCGAACCTGATCGGCATTGAGCGGGCGCTCAAGGTGATCATCGAGAACCCGCTCAAGCAGCGCGTGCTGAAGCCCGCGGACGCGCTCGAGCTCGGCATCGCCGACGCGATGTTCGGACCCGCGAGCTTCCTGGAGTCGTCGCTCCGCTGGGCCGACGGGGTGCTGGGCGGCGCGAAGGTCGACCGCCCGCACGTGCCCGGCACGCTCGAGCGCACGGTGAAGTGGCCGATCGTCCTGAAGATCGCGCGCGAGACGCTCGAGAAGCGGATCGGGAAGGTCGCCCTCGCGCCCTACCGCGCCCTCGACGTGATCGAGCTGGCCAGGAAGAACGACCGCGCGGCCGGCTTCGCGGCCGAGGACGCGGCGCTCGCCGACCTCATCCCGGGCGACCAGTTCGCGGCCTCGATCTACGCCTTCGACCTCGTGCAGAAGCGGGCGAAGCGCCCGGCCGGCGCGCCCGACGCGGCGCTCGCGAAGCCCGTGACGAAGGTCGGCATCATCGGCGCGGGGCTCATGGCCAGCCAGTTCGCGCTGCTGTTCCTGCGGCGCCTCCAGGTGCCGGTCGTCATCACCGACCTCGACCAGGGCCGCGTCGACGCGGCCGTGGCGCGCATCCGCGGCGAGATCGACGCGCTCGCGGGCAAGGGCCGCATCACCACCGACGAGCAGCAGCGCCTCAGCGCGCTCATCTCCGGCACGGTCGACAAGGCCGACTTCGCCGGCTGCGACTGGGTGATCGAGGCGGTGTTCGAGGAGCTGGGCGTCAAGCAGCAGGTCTTCGCCGAGGTCGAGCCGCACCTGTCGGAGACGGCCGTCATCGCGACGAACACCTCGAGCCTGTCGGTCGAGCAGATCGGCGCGCGGCTCGCGCACCCCGAGCGCCTCGTCGGCTTCCACTTCTTCAACCCCGTGGCGGTCATGCCGCTCATCGAGGTGGTGCGCACGCCCGCGACCGACGACGCGACCCTCGCGACCGCGATGCGCGTCGCGAAGGACCTGAAGAAGAACGCCGTCATCACGCGCGACACCCCCGGGTTCGTCGTCAACCGGGTGCTCGCGAAGCTGCTCGGCGAGGCGATGCACGCGGTCGAGCAGGGCTCCTCCTTCGAGGACGTCGTCGAGGCGCAGCGCGCGTTCGGCTTCCCGATGGACCCGTTCGTGCTGCTCGACCTCGTCGGGCTCAAGGTCGGCGCGCACGTGCTCGACACGCACCACGGCGCCTTCCCCGACCGCTTCTTCGAGTCGAAGGCGCTGCACGAGCTCGCCGAGCAGGGCATCCTGCTCGAGAAGGACGGCAAGGGCGAGGTTAAGGGGATCGACAAGCGGGCCCGGAGGATCGTGGCGAAGCACCGTCCCGCGGGCGCCGTCGCGCTCTCGGCCGACGAGCTGCGCGTGCGCATCGAGGACGGCCTCGCCGACGAGATCAAGCGCATGCTCGACGACCATGTCGTCGAGGCCGCCGAGGACATCGACCTGTGCATGATCCTCGGCGCGGGCTGGCCGTTCCAGATGGGCGGCATCACGCCGTACCTCGACCGCGTCGGCGCCTCCGAGCGCGTGTTCGGCGGCACCTTCCACCAGCCGCCGATCGCCGGCCCGAAGGCCTGAGGCTCACGACCCGAGCCCCAGGACTCCGGCAGACTGGCACGGTGGAACGCGCCCTCGTCGACGCCCTCGCCCGTGATCTCGCAGCAGCGGATCTCACGGGCGGGGGCGTCGCCGCGCTCGTCGGCGACGCCGCGCAGGCGGCGCTCGGCCGGATGGTGGCCGCGCCCGCGCGACGCGCAGCGCTGCGCTCGCCCGGCCCGCGCTCCACGCTGCTGCGCGCCCTCGTGCTCGGCGACCGCGTGCCGACGGCGGAGCTCGCGGATGCGCTGCCGGCGCTCGGCGTGGACGGCGCGGTCGCGCTCGGCCTCGTCGCCGTCGAGGGCGCCACGGCCCGGCCGCTCCTCGCCGTGCGCCCGACGGCGTTCCGCGACGCGCTCGGCGTCGGCGAGTGGTGGATCGCGAGCGACCTCGACGAGCTCTCGGGCGTCTCGCGGCTGCGGCCCGACCACGTGCTCGGCGTCGGCGGCGCGGCGCGCACGCTCGCGGCGCTGCTGCCGCCGGTGCGCTGCGGCGCCGCGCTCGACCTCGGCACCGGCTGCGGCGTGATCGCGCTGCACCTGCGGCGCCTCGCCGACCGGGTCGTCGCCACCGACGTCTCCGAGCGCGCGCTGCACCTCACCCGCCTCAACGCGGCGCTCAACGGCGTCGACGGCATCGAGACGCGACTGGGATCGCTCTACGAGCCGGTCGAGGGCGAGCGCTTCGACCTCGTCGCATCCAATCCCCCGTTCGTCATCACGCCGCGCGCCGAGGGCGTGCCGGCCTACGAGTACCGCGACGGCGGGCGCACGGGCGACGCGCTCATGGCGGAGGTCGTGCAGGGGCTCGGCGCGCACCTGCGGCCCGGCGGCGCCGCGCGGCTGCTCGGCAACTGGGAGGCCGTCGGGGGCCGCGACGGGCTCGCGCGCGTCGAGGAGTGGGCGGATGCGTCGCTCGACGTCTGGGCGATCGAGCGCGAGTCGCTCGATCCGGCCCGGTACGCGGCGCTCTGGCTGCGCGACGGCGGCACGCTCCCCCGCGACCCCGACCACGACCGGCTGCTCGGCGCCTGGCTCGACGACTTCGAGCGGCGCGGCGTCGACGCGGTGGGGATGGGCTGGCTCGCCCTCCAGTCGCCGGCGGCGGGGCGGTGCACAGCGCGATTCGAGCGCCTGCCGCAGCCGATCGCGCTCGAGCGCGCCGGCGCGCACCTCGCCGAGGCGTTCGCCGCGGGCGAGTGGCTCGCCCAGCTCGACGACGCGGCACTGGCCGCCGAGCACCTGCAGGTCGCCCCCGACGTCACCGAGGTGCGCCACCAGCGCCCCGGCGCGAACGGGCCGACGGTCATCGAGCTGCGCCAGGGCGGCGGGCTCGGCCGCACCGTGTCGGTCGACACGGCGCTCGCCGGGCTCGTCGGCGCGTGCGACGGCGAGCTGCCCGTCGGCACGCTCGTCGATGCGATCGCGGCGCTCCTCGAGGTCGACGAGGGCGTCCTCGCCGCCGACCTGCTGCCGCGCGTGCGCGAGCTGGTCGTGACGGGCTTCCTGCGGCCCGTCAGCGACTGAGCCGCGCCGCCACCGCGCCGGGCAGGTGCTCGGCGACGTCGAGCGCGGTGATCGGACGGCCGCCGGCTGCCGCGGCCGCGGCAGCCTCGCCGTGGAGCTCGACGCCCTCGACGGCGATGCGCGCGAGCGTCGCGGGATCGGCGGCGTCGTCGGCGCGCGCGGCGAGCATCGCCCCGAGCAGTCCCGCGAGCACATCGCCGGTGCCGGCCGTCGCCAGCCGGTGCGTCGGCGCCTGCACGGTGGCCGAGCGGCCGCCGGGGGCGACGACGCGCGTCGCGGCGCCCTTCTCGACCACGACGGCGCCGAGCGCGTCGGCGAGCCGCGCCGCGCGCATCCGCTCGTCGTCCTCGTCGATGCCGAGCCCCGCGAGCGACCGCCGCAGCTCGGCGGCGTGCGGCGTCGCGACGACGGGGCCCGCGTGCCGCGCGGCGAGGTCGAGGGCGCCCGCGTCGACGACGCACGGCGCGCCGGAGCCGAGCGCCTCGAGCAGGAGCGATCGCAGCGCCGGGCCGCGCTCGCGAGCGTCCTGCCCCGAGCCGAGCACCCACGCGCGCACGTCGGCGGGCGCCTCGTCGAGCGCGTGGCACACCGTCTCCGGCCGCCGCGCGAGCACGAGGTCCTGCACGCGCCGGGGCGCCCAGAGCCGCACCATGCCGGCGCCCGTGCGCCACGCCGCCTCGACGCCCAGCACGGCGGCGCCCGGGTAGCGCTCGGAGCCCGTCACGACGCCGACCACGCCCATCGATCGCTTGTCGTCCTCGGCACCGGGGGCGCGCAGCCACGTCATGCCGCCAGCGTACGCGGCGGCGGGTCGGGCTCCATGCGGTCGACGTCGGCGCTGTGCGCGAGCAGCACCGAGCGCAGCGGCAGCGCCTGCCCTCGCGCCGCCCGCGCGACGGCGTCGTGCCACGCCCAGTCGTCGGGCGTCGGCCGAGCGGCGCCGGGCCGCTCGAGCACGACGGCGATCTCCCGCTCGGGCTCGGCGATGCGGCCGAGGAGCCCGCGGAGCCCGAGCACGGCGTAGGCGTCCGGGCAGACCGGGATGCCGTCGACCTGCTGCAGCTGCGGCAGCAGCGTGCCGCCCGGGGTGAGCAGCAGGATCCAGAGCCGGCGCACGAGGCCGTGCTGCACGAGCCCGCGCGCGACCTCGAGCGGGTCGTCGGCGTCGCGCGCGCGGATGGGTCGGCTGGGCACGCGCCCGGGATCGGGCGCGGAGGAGGCGGTGTCGTCCATGCGCGGCAGGGAACCGCATCCGGCCGCTCGGGCGCGCGCCGCGCCCGCCCGCCTGTGGAGAGCCGTCAGTCGGTCGTGCGCCTCGCGCCGTCCACGGCGTCGTCGGCGTCGATGCGCAGCTCGGGCTCGCCGGGCAGCGGTCGCGCGACCGGCACGCGTCCCGTGCCGAGCACCTGCTGCACGATGTTCCGCGCGATCGCCTGGGCCGAGAGCCCGGCCTCCTCGAGGATCTCGCCGCGCTCCGCGTGGTCGATGAACGCGTCCGGCAGGCCGAGCTCGTCGACCGCCGTGTCGACGCCGGCGGCGCGCAGCTCCTGCCGCACGCGCGTGCCGATGCCGCCGACGCGCACGCCGTCCTCGAGCGTGATGACGATGCGGTGGTCGCGCGCCATCTCGACGATCGAGGCCGCGACCGGCACGACCCAGCGCGGGTCGACGACCGTGACGCCGATGCCCTGCGCGCGCACGCGCTCGGCGACGTCGACGCCGAGGTGCGCGAACGCGCCGATCGCGATGATGAGCACGTCGCGGTGCGGCGCCTCCACGAGCACGTCGACGCCGTCGTCGGTGCGGCGCACCGCGTCGAGCTGGTTCGGCACCGACCCCTTCGGGTAGCGGATGACGGTGGGGCCGTCGTCGACCGCGACGGCCTCGCGCAGCTCCTCCTCGAGGCGGGCAGCGTCGCGCGGCGCGGCGAGGCGGATGCCGGGCACGAACTGCAGCAGCGCGAGGTCCCACATGCCGTGGTGGCTCGGGCCGTCGGGGCCGGTGACGCCGGCGCGGTCGAGCACGAAGGTGACGCCCGCGCGGTGCAGCGCGACGTCCATGAGCACCTGGTCGAAGGCGCGGTTCATGAAGGTCGCGTAGATCGCGACCACCGGGTGCAGCCCGCCGAACGCGAGGCCCGCGGCGGTCGTGACCGCGTGCTGCTCGGCGATGCCGACGTCGAGCACGCGCGAGGCGTCGAGCGCCGCGAGCCGGTCGAGGCCGGTCGGGCGAAGCATCGCGGCGGTGATGCCGACGATGCGGTCGTCGCGGCGCGCGAGCGAGACGAGCTCGTCGGCGAACACCGAGGTCCAGGCGGGCCGGCCCGCGCTCGAGAGCGACTCCCCCGTCTCCGGGTCGATCTGCCCGACGGCGTGGAACTGGTCGGCCTCGTCGTTGACGGCGAGGTCGAAGCCCTGGCCCTTCTGGGTGATGACGTGCACGATGACCGGCGCCGCGAAGTCGCGCGCCTGGGTGAGCGCCTCCTCGAGCGCCTCGAGGTCGTGGCCGTCGATCGGCCCGAGGTACTTGATGTCGAGGTTGGAGTAGAGCACCTCGTTGTTGACGAAGCGCGTGAGGAAGCCGTGGGTCGCGCCGCGCACGCCGCGGTACATCGCGCGGCCGGGTCGGCCGAGGTGCGAGAACAGCCGCTCGGAGGTGCCGCGCAGGCTCCGGTACGAGCGCTGCGTGCGCACCCCGTTGAGGAAGCGGGCCATGCCGCCGATCGTCGGCGCGTAGGAGCGCCCGTTGTCGTTGACGATGATGACGAGCCGGCGGCTGTTGTCGTCGGAGATGTTGTTGAGCGCCTCCCACGTCATGCCGCCGGTGAGGGCCCCGTCGCCCACGACGGCGACGACCGAGCGGTCATGCTGGCCGGTGATGTCGAAGGCGCGGCTGATGCCGTCGGCCCACGACAGGGAGGAGGATGCGTGGCTCGACTCGACGATGTCGTGCTCGCTCTCGGCGCGCTGCGGGTAGCCCGCGATGCCGCCCTTCTGGCGCAGGCGCGAGAAGTCCTGCCTGCCGGTGAGCAGCTTGTGCACGTACGACTGGTGGCCGGTGTCGAAGACGAACGCGTCGCGCGGCGAGCGGAAGACGCGGTGCATGGCCATCGTCAGCTCGACCACGCCGAGGTTCGGGCCGAGGTGGCCGCCGGTGCGCGAGACCTCACGGATGAGGAAGGCGCGGATCTCGGCGGCGAGCGCCTCGAGCTCGTGCTGGGAGAGCCCATCGAGGTCCCTCGGGCCGCGGATCCGATCGAGCAGGCTCATGCGCTCGAGTCTACGCGGCGACGGCTCCGCGGACGCCGACGGCCCCGGGCTCATAGCGGAGCCCGGGGCCGTCGATCGATGCTGCTCAGACGAGCGAGCGCAGCACGTACTGCAGGATGCCGCCGTTGCGGTAGTAGTCGGCCTCTCCCGGGGTGTCGATGCGCACGACCGCGTCGAACTCGACCGTCTGCTTGCCCTCGGGGCTGTGCTCGGTCGGCTCGGCGACGACGTGCACCGTCTTCGGGGTGCGGCCCTCGTTCAGCTCGGTGAGGCCCGTGATCGAGATCGACTCCGTGCCGTCGAGGCCGAGCGACTCCCAGGTCTCGCCGGCCGGGAACTGCAGCGGCACGACGCCCATGCCGATGAGGTTCGAGCGGTGGATGCGCTCGAACGACTCGGTGATGACGGCCTTGACGCCCAGCAGGCTCGTGCCCTTCGCGGCCCAGTCGCGGCTCGAGCCCGAGCCGTACTCCTTGCCGCCCAGCACGACGAGCGGGGTGCCCTGCGCCTGGTAGTTGGCGGATGCGTCGTAGATGAAGGCCTGCTCGCCGTCGGCGGTCGTGAAGTCGCGCGTGTAGCCGCCCTCGACGCCGTCGAGCAGCAGGTTCTTCAGGCGGATGTTCGCGAACGTGCCGCGGATCATCACCTCGTGGTTGCCGCGGCGCGAGCCGTAGGAGTTGAAGTCCTTGCGGTCGACGCCGTGCTCGGTGAGGTAGCGGCCGGCCGGGCTGTCGGCCTTGATGCTGCCCGCGGGCGAGATGTGGTCGGTCGTGACCGAGTCGCCGAGCTTCGCGAGCACGCGGGCGCCGGTGATGTCGGCGACCGGGGTCGTCTCCATCGTCATGCCCTCGAAGTACGGGGGCTTCCGCACGTACGTCGACTGCTCGTCCCACTCGAAGACGTCGCCGGCCGGCGTCGGCAGGTTCTGCCAGCGCTCGTCGCCGTCGAACACGGCCGCGTACTGCGTCGTGAACATCTCGGTGTCGATCGACGAGTCGATCGTCGCCTGCACCTCGTCGGCCGAGGGCCAGATGTCGGCGAGGAACACGTCCTGGCCGTCCTTGCCCTTGCCGAGCGGCTGGGTGTCGAAGTCGAAGTCCATCGTGCCGGCGAGCGCGTAGGCGATCACGAGCGGCGGCGACGCGAGGTAGTTCATCTTCACGTCGGGGTTGATGCGGCCCTCGAAGTTGCGGTTGCCCGAGAGCACCGCGGTGACGGCGAGGTCGTTGTCGTTGACCGACGCGGAGATCTCCTCCTTGAGCGGGCCCGAGTTGCCGATGCACGTCGTGCAGCCGTAGCCCACGAGGTAGAAGCCGAGCGACTCGAGGTCGCCCCAGAGGCCCGCCTTCTCGTAGTAGTCGGTGACGACCTTCGAGCCGGGCGCCATCGTCGTCTTGACCCACGGCTTCGACGAGAGGCCCTTCTCGACCGCGTTCCGCGCGAGCAGGCCGGCGGCGAGCATCACCGACGGGTTCGACGTGTTGGTGCACGACGTGATCGCCGCGATCGCGACGTGGCCGTGGTCGAGCTCGAACGTCTCGCCGTCGACCTCGACCGTGACCGGCTGCGAGATGCGCGATGCCGTCGGCACGCCCGTGGGGGCCGCGGGCGTCGGGGCGACGAGCTCCTCGTCGGTGTCGGCCGAGAACGACGCGGGGTCGGAGGCCGGGAAGGTGTCCTCCACGGCCTCGTCGACGATGTCCTTCTCGGGCTCCGCCGCCTGCTCGGGCGCCGTCGCGTAGTTCTGCAGGTCGGCCGAGAACTGCTGCTTCGCGTTGGTCAGCTCGATGCGGTCCTGCGGGCGCTTCGGGCCGGCGATCGAGGGCACGACCGTCGACAGGTCGAGCTCCATGTACTCCGAGTAGGTCGGCTCGACGGCGGGATCGTGCCAGAGGCCCTGCTGCTTCGAGTACGCCTCGACGAGCGCGACCTGCTCCTCGCTGCGGCCGGTGAAGCGCAGGTAGTCGAGCGTGACGTCGTCGATCGGGAAGATGGCGGCGGTCGAGCCGAACTCCGGGCTCATGTTGCCGATGGTCGCGCGGTTCGCGAGCGGCACGGAGGCCACGCCGGTGCCGTAGAACTCGACGAACTTGCCGACCACGCCGTGCTTGCGGAGCATGTCGGTGATCGTGAGCACGACATCCGTCGCCGTCACGCCGGCGGGGATCGAGCCGGTGAGCTTGAAGCCGACGACGCGCGGGATGAGCATCGAGACGGGCTGGCCGAGCATCGCGGCCTCGGCCTCGATGCCGCCGACGCCCCAGCCGAGCACGCCGAGGCCGTTGACCATCGTGGTGTGCGAGTCAGTGCCGACGACGGTGTCGGGGTAGGCGGTGAGCTCGCCGCCGAACTCGCGCGAGTAGGTGACCTTCGCCAGGTTCTCGATGTTGACCTGGTGGACGATGCCGGTGCCGGGCGGGACGACCTTGAAGTCGTCGAACGCCGTCTGGCCCCAGCGCAGGAACTGGTAGCGCTCGCCGTTGCGCTGGTACTCGATCTCGACGTTGCGCTCGAGGGCGTCGGCGGTGCCGAAGAGGTCGGCGATCACCGAGTGGTCGATGACGAGCTCGGCCGGGGCGAGCGGGTTGATCTTCTTGGGGTCGCCGCCGAGCTCCGCGACGGCCTCGCGCATCGTGGCGAGGTCGACGATGCAGGGCACGCCGGTGAAGTCCTGCATGACGACGCGCGCCGGCGAGAACTGGATCTCGGTCGAAGGCTCGGAGTCGGCGACCCACGAGCCGAGCGACTGGATCTGCTCCTTCGTGACGTTCGCGCCGTCCTCGGTGCGCAGCAGGTTCTCGAGCAGCACCTTGAGGCTGAACGGCAGCCGCTCGTGCCCCTCGACCTTGTCGATGCGGTACACCGTGTAGTCGGTGTCGCCGACCGACAGCGTGTCCTTGCTGTCGAAGCTGTTCGGATTCGCCATCGTGACTCCTCAGGGTCTTCACGGGATGCGCTGGCCGCGCCTCGAGTGTAAGCCTCGCACCGCCGTACTCCAGGGGTGCAGGGCGAGATATCTTGACGTCAAGATATCCTAGCGCTCAGACGGCTCCTCCGCCTGCGCAGGCGTGTCGTCGTCGAGCACGGTGCGCACCATGAGCCACGTCACCCACAGCGCGGCGAGGTAGAGCGGCACGCCCATCACGAGCTTCGTCGCGGCGAGTGCCTCGACGGCGCCCGCGGCGCCCGCGTCGGCGGCGAGGTACATCGGCACCTGGATCGCGAGCCGCGCGGCGATGACCGCGAGCCACAGGATGGTGGCCCGCCAGGCGACGGCGCGCTTCGCGCGCTCCGTGCGCCACGCGTGGGGCTTCGCGGTGAGCGCGCCGGCGATGACGCCGACGAGCGGACGGCGCAGCAGCATGCTGACGAGCAGCACGAGCACCACGATCGTGTTGACGGTGAAGCCCCAGAGGAAGTTGTCCTCGCCCTGCCCGGTGATGAGCGCGACCGCGGCCGAGATGCCGACGCCGACGAGGCCCGCGAACGCGAGCACGGGCTGCCCCTTCTGCAGCACGCGCCACGCCACGAAGCCGACCGAGACGACGAGCGGCACGACGACCGCGAGCCACACCTCGCGGGTGGTCGCGTAGATCGCGAGGAAGAGGATGCCGGGCAGGAGCGACTCGACGAGCCCGCGCACGCCGCCCATCGCGCCGAGCAGCGCGCCGGGCGTGGGCCTGGCGGATGGGTCGAGGTGGCCGAGCTTGGAGCCCCGGATGGCCGCGCCCACCTGCTCGGAGAAGGACGGCTCCCGCTCCCCCGGCGGCATCGCCATCAGACCGGCTTCGGCGCGTTCAGCGGGATGAGGTCGCGCGGCGGCATCGGCTGGGCGCCGCGGCATACCACCGTCGAGCGGAACAGCTCGATCGCCTTCGCGGCCTGCTCGTCGTCGACCGCGGCCTGGCCGCCGATGAGGCCCTGCAGCATCCAGCGCGGCCCGTCGACGCCGATGATGCGCACCGCGCGCGGCGCCCCGTCGGGGCCGGACTGCAGGCGCGCGCGGAGCTCGGGGCCGAGCAGGCCCTCGGCCTCGTCGACGGTCGCGCCCTGGCGCTCGAGCTGCGTGCGCAGCACCTGCCGCACGGGCGCCCAGATGCCCTCGCTGCGCGGCGCGGCGAAGGGCTGCAGCTGCACGGTGGAGCCCTCGTGCTCGAGGGTGACGGCGACGATGCGCTTCGTCCGCTCCTCGACCTCGAGGCGCATCTGCATGCCGGGGCGCGGCACGATGCGCAGGCCGCCGAGGTCGACGTAGGGGCGCACGGGCGCCTCGGACTCGTCGAGCGGGCCCGCCTGGGCTCGGTCCTCGGGAGCGCTCTTGTCGACGAGCGCCTCGTCGTCGAGCGGCTCGCCCTGGGCGTCAGTGGTGTCGGTCATCGTGCGATCCCCTCCGGGGCGGCGCCGCGGCCGGTCGATCCGTGCCCGCGCTCCCCCCGATCCGATCCCGGCAGGCGCTCCACCTCGACGAAGCGCACGCGCTCGACGCGCTGCACGACGAGCTGGGCGATGCGGTCGCCCACCTCGATGCGATGCGGCTCGCCGCCGGTGTTGAGCAGGTTGACCTTGATCTCGCCGCGATAGCCCGCGTCGACCGTGCCCGGCGCGTTGACGATCGTGATCCCGTGCTTGGCGGCGAGGCCGCTGCGGGGGTGCACGAACGCCGCGTAGCCGTCCGGGAGCGCGATCGCGACGCCCGTGCCGACCAGCGCGCGCTGCCCGGGCTCGAGCGTCACCGCCTCGGCGGCATGGAGATCGGCACCGGCGTCGCCCGGGTGCGCGTAGGAGGGCACCGGCGATCCGGTGATGAGGACGTCGACCTGCTGCATCGCAGTCGAGGCTAGCCGAGGCGGATGGGCGTCGGGAACCGGAGCGCTCGGCGCGCGAGAGGATGGGGGCATGGATCCCGCCTCGTCGTCGTACCGCGAGCGGCTCACGCCGCCCTGGTGGCTGCCGCTGCTCCTGCTGCTCATCGTGCCCGCCGCGCTGCTCGTCTTCCTGCCGGTCGACCTCGGCGTCGGGGTGGGCGTCGCGGCCGTGCTCTACCTCGGCATCGTGACGGCGCTGTGGGTCGGCGCGCCCGTGGTCGAGGTGCGCGACGGGATGCTGCACGCAGGCAGGGCGCGGATCGCGACCGCGCTCCTCGGCGCTCCCGAGGCGCTGCGCGGCGACGAGGCGCGCGCGGCGATGCGCGCCGAGTGGGACCCGGCGTCGCACCACGTGATCTCGCCGTGGACGCGCGGGCTCGTGCGCGTCGCCGTCGACGACGAGAGCGACCCGACGCCGTCGTGGGTGATGAGCTCCCGCCGGCCGGAGCGGCTCGCCGCGGCGATCGACGCGGCGCGCGCGTCGGCGTAGCCGCTCGCGCGCGGGCGACTCTCGCGCGCGGGCGACAGAAGCCGGGAACGCGAGACGCGAGCGGCGCCCGAGGGCACCGCTCGCGTCAGGAGAGGTCGGTCAGGAGCACTCGCGGCAGATCGGCCCGAGCTTCGTCTCGTGGTCGAACTGCAGGCGGTGCTTCACGAGGAAGCAGCTCACGCACGTGAACTCGTCCTCCTGCGGCGGGAGCACGACGACGTCGAGCTCGACGTCGGCGAGGTCGGCCGCCGAGAGGTCGAAGCTGCCCGGGTTGTCGGCGTCCTCATCGGTGGAGACGCTCTTCGCAGGCACGCGCTCCTTGAGCGCCTCGATCGACTCGTTCTCGTCGTCGGTCTTGCGCGGGGCGTCGTAATCGGTGGCCATCGAGAGTCCTTGCTGGGGGTGTGGTGGGCGGCGTCGGCGCACAGTCTGCACGAATCCGATCACCTTGGCAAATCAGATATCCGTGCGCAGCCGGGTGCCGACATGGGCGTCGAGCGGTGTCTGAGGCGGAACGTGCGGCGCGCCCGATCCATTCCCGGCGCGGGCCGTCGGCGCGTGGGATGCTGGCGCCCACCGACACCGCCAGGAAGGATCGACGAATCATGCAGCAGCTGAGCGTCATCGGCGTCGAGGACGGCGTGCTCATCCTCGAGTCCGACTCCGGCGAGCGCTTCAGCGTGCCCGTCGATGCACTCCCCGAGCACCGCAGGCCGCAGGCCGCGGTGCCCCACCGCGAGCGCAAGGCGAGCCCGCGCGACATCCAGTCGCTCATCCGGGGCGGCATGTCCGCCGAGGAGGTCGCCTCCTCCACGGGCGAGGAGCTCGCCTACGTCGAGCGCTTCGAGGGGCCGGTCATCGCCGAGCGCGCGCACGTGCTCGACTCCGCGCTCTCCATCCCCGTCGCATCCGGCGACATCGACCCGCTCGCGGGCGAGACGACCTTCGGCGCCGCGATCGAGGAGCGCCTCGACGACCTGCGCGCCTCCGACCGCTCGTGGGCCTCGTGGAAGGACGCGGAGGGCGGCGCGTGGACCGTGCGCCTGCGCTTCACGACCGAGGGCATGCAGCACGAGGCCGTCTGGGGCTACGAGCCCAAGAAGGCCACCCTCACGCCCCGCGGCAAGGAGGCGGTCTCGCTGAGCCAGACGGGCGACGCGTCGAGCGTGCTCGTGCCGAGGCTCCGCGCGATCGACCGCCAGTCGCGGCCGGCGTCGCCCGAGCCTGCTCCCGCCCCGTCCGCGGCGCCGTCCGCTCCCGCACCCGCGGGCGAGCGCGCGCCGAGCCAGCCCGCTCCCCCCATCTCGCAGCGCGCCGACGCCGCCGACACCGGCCGCTTCGACTCGGATGCGTTCCGCATCCAGCGCGGCGCGGTGCGGCAGGCTCCGGCGCCGGTGGAGCCGGGCGTGGGCCTCGAGGAGGCCGTCGCGTCGTCGACGGCGACCG
This sequence comes from Agrococcus sp. GW821-FHT14H11, assembly GCF_058803545.1. NCBI lineage: Bacteria > Bacillati > Actinomycetota > Actinomycetes > Micrococcales > Microbacteriaceae > Agrococcus > Agrococcus sp. GW821-FHT14H11. Next base: position 106,601 of record NZ_JBXAPA010000003.1, on the reverse strand, counting down.
AGGGCGCCGCCGACGAGCGCGCCAAGGAGCCGACGAAGGCCGACAACCCGTGGCTGCGCCGCCGCACCGGCGAGGTCGGCAGCCAGCCCGAGAACGTGCAGGCCGCCGCGATCAACCGGCCCGCCGCATCCGCGCAGCCGAACCACACCGCCGAGCTGCTCGACGCCCTCCGCCGTCGCCGCAGCGAGCGGGAGGCGGCGCTGCGCACCGCCGAGACCGAGCCGGGCCTGTTCGAGGCCGAGGCGCCGAGGCCCGAGCCCCAGGAGGAGGCACGTCCGCAGCGCGCGACGGGCACCGGCCCGGTCGGCTCGAAGAAGCGCGGATCGCGCGCCTCGATGCCGAGCTGGGACGAGATCGTCTTCGGGTCGCGCTCCGACGACTGAGCGCCGCATCACGAGAGGCGGGCATCCGGGCGACCGGGTGCCCGCCTCTCGGTGTGTCGCGCCCCATGCGTCTCACCTGAACGAGACGTCATGTTAGATTCACCGCGCACAGTCCCGTGCACCCTACGAGGAGGTAGGCATGACAGCACCCGCGCACGACACCAAGCGCGACAATTCCCGCGAGGGCCTGGGCAAGGTCGTCACGGCCGCCATGGCGGGCACGGTCGTCGAGTGGTACGAGTTCTTCCTGTACGCCACGGCGTCGACGATCGTCTTCAACCTGATCATGTTCCCCGCGAGCGATGATCCGTACTTCCCCATCATCAGCGCATTCCTGACCTACGCGGTGGGCTTCGTCGCCCGTCCGCTCGGCGGCATCGTCTTCGGCCACTTCGGCGACAAGTACGGCCGCAAGAAGCTGCTGCAGTTCGCGATCATCCTCGTGGGTGTCGCGACGTTCCTGATGGGCTGCCTGCCCACGTTCGACCAGATCGGCTACTTCGCACCCGCTGCGCTCGTGGTCCTGCGCTTCTTCCAGGGCTTCGCGGTCGGCGGCGAGTGGGGCGGCGGCGTCCTGCTGGTGGCCGAGCACTCGCCCAACAAGGAGCGCGGCTTCTGGTCGTCGTTCCCGCAGGCGGCGGTCCCGGCCGGCAACCTGCTCGCCACGATCGTGCTGCTCGTCCTGCAGTGGACGCTCTCGGACGAGGACTTCCTCGGCTGGGGCTGGCGCATCGCGTTCTGGCTGTCGGTCGTCATCGTCGCGGTGGGCTACTACATCCGCACCCGCATCGAGGACGCGCCGATCTTCCAGGAGGTCAAGGCCGAGGTCGCCGAGTCGAAGTCGAAGTCGTACGGCGTGCTCGAGGTGCTGAAGCGCTACCCCAAGGGCGTGCTGACGGCCATGGGCCTGCGCTTCGCGGAGAACGTCCTCTACTACCTGGTCGTCACGTTCTCGATCGTGTACCTGCGCACGTACCTCGAGTACGACGTGTCCCGCATCCTCGGCCTGATGGCGATCGCGCACATCGCGCACTTCATCTTCGTGCCGATCGTGGGCCGCTTCACCGACCGCGTGGGCCGCAAGCCCATGTACCTGGCGGGCGTCCTCCTGGGCGCGACGTGGGGCTTCATCGCCTTCCCGATGTTCGAGACCGGCAGCGACATCGTGATCCTGCTCGCGATCATCCTGGGCCTGCTGTTCCACGCCCTCATGTACGCCGGCCAGCCGGCGATCATGGCCGAGCTCTTCCCGACGCGCATGCGCTACTCGGGCGTCTCGCTCGGCTACCAGGTCACGTCGATCGTCGCGGGCTCGCTCGCGCCGATCATCGCCACCTGGCTGCTCGGGCAGTTCGGCAGCCACATCCCGGTCGCGATCTACCTCGTGATCGCCTGCGGCATCACGCTCATCGCGGTGCTGGCGCTCAAGGAGACGAAGGGCATCTCGCTGCACGACGTCGACGACGAGGACCGCCGCCGCGTGCTGGCCGAGAAGGGCACGGTCTGATCCACGGATCGGAGCGCATGACGCGACGGGCGGCGAGGGTGACCTCGCCGCCCGTTCCGCGTCCGACGGGATAGCGTTGGGGCACCACCTGAGGAAGGAATCGACGATGACGTCAATCGCCTGGATCGGACTCGGCAACATGGGCAGCCGGATGTCCTCCCACCTGGTCACCGCGGGGCACGAGGTGCGCGGCTTCGACGTGGTCGAGGCGCTGCGCGAGAGCGCCGCGGAGCACGGCATCACCCCCGTCGCGAGCGTCGCCGAGGCCGTGGAGGGCGCCGAGGTGGTCATCACGAGCCTGCCCAAGGGCGAGCACGTGCGGCAGGTGCTCGAGGGCCCCGACGGCGTCTTCGAGCACGCCGCGCCCGGGACCCTCATCCTCGACACGTCGACGGTCGACATCGAGACCTCGCAGTGGTGCCACGGCGAGGCCGGCTCCCGCGGGTTCCGCTTCGTCGACGCGCCCGTCTCGGGCGGCACGCAGGGCGCCGAGGCGGCGACGCTCACGTTCATGCTCGGCGGCGACGAGGCCGACGTCGCCGACGCGAAGGCGATCGTGACGCCCATGGCCGGCAACGTCTTCGCCGTCGGCGAGGCCACGCACGGCATCGCCGCGAAGCTCGTCAACAACATGATGCTCGGCGTCTCGATCCTCGCGATGTCGGAGGGCTCGCAGCTCGCGCAGCGGCTCGGCCTCGACCCGAAGGCCTTCTTCGACGTCGCTCGCGTCTCGTCGGGCGACTCGTGGGCGCTGCGCACCTGGTACCCGGTGCCGGGCGTCGTGCCGGGCGCCGCCGCCAACCACAACTTCGACGCGTCCTTCTCGGCGATGCTGTGCCACAAGGACGTCACGCTCGCCGTCGCGGGCGCCGAGGCCGCGGGCGTGCACGTGCCGGCCGCGACGCTCATCCGCGACCAGCTGCAGCGGCTGCTCGACGACGGGCTCGGCGGCAAGGACTGCACGCTCGTCGTGCGCGAGGCGAGCCCCGACGGCTCGGTCGCCGGCTGGGACGGCCGCTGATGCGGATCCGCGGCGCGGTGCTGCGCGCGATCGGCGCCGAGCGCCCCTTCGCCGACTCGCGGCCGCTCGAGCTCGTCGAGCTCGAGCTCGACCCGCCCGGCCCGGGCGAGCTGCTGCTGCGCATCGAGGCGGCGGGGCTGTGCCACAGCGACCTCTCGGTCGTCGACGGCGCTCGCCCGCGCCCCGTGCCCATGCTGCTCGGCCACGAGGCCGCGGGGATCGTGGAGGCGGTGGGCGAGGGCGTCGACGACGTCGCGGTCGGCGATCGCGTGGTCACCACGTTCCTGCCGCGCTGCGGCGAGTGCGCGGCCTGCGCGACCGACGGCCGCCTGCCGTGCGAGCGGGGCTCGGCGTCGAACGGCGCCGGCGAGCTGCTCGGCGGCGGCCGGCGCCTGCACGAGGACGGGCACGACGTGCACCACCACCTCGGCGTCTCGGCCTTCGCCACCCACGCGGTGCTCGACCGCCGCTCCGTCGTCCCCGTGGGCGCCGACGTGCCGCCGCAGGTCGCCGCGGTGCTGGGCTGCGCGATGCTCACCGGCGGCGGCGCCGTCGTCAACGCCGGCAGGCCGCGCGAGGGCGACGACATCGTCATCGTCGGGCTCGGCGGCGTGGGCATGGCGGCGCTGCTCGCCGCCGCATCGCTCGGGCTCGGCAGGGTCATCGGCGTCGACGCGGTGCCCGCGAAGCTCGAGCGCGCGCTCGAGCTCGGCGCCGACGTGGCGCTCTCCCCCGACGACGCCGTCGCGCAGGGCTTGCGCGCACCCGTCGTGATCGAGGCCGCAGGGCACCCGAAGGCGTTCGAGACGGCGTTCGCCCTCACGGCGCCAGGTGGCACGACCGTGACCGTCGGCCTGCCGCGTCCGGACGCCCGGGCGTCGCTGTCGCCGCTGACGTTCACGGCCGAGGCGCGCACCGTCGTCGGCTCCTACCTCGGGTCCGCCGTGCCTTCCCGCGACATCCCGCGCTACGAGCAGCTGTGGCGCGAGGGCCGGCTGCCCGTCGAGGAGCTCGTGACGAGCGAGATCGCGCTCGAGGACCTCAACGAGGCGCTCGACACGCTCGCCGACGGCAGGGCGATCCGGCAGGTCGTGCGGTTCTAGCCCCGGCGCCTCACGCGAAGGCGCCGAAGCGCCGCAGCGGCACGCGCAGCTCGTCCTGCGTGAGCGAGCCGTGCTGGCCGACCATGCCGCGCGCGGGGTCGAGCTCGTCGACGTAGATCGCCGCCCGCCCGCGCGCGGCGACGAACACGTCGCCGAGGCGCGGCGCGACCTCTGGGTGCACCTCGCCGAGCCAGCCCGCGTCGATCACCTGCTGCCGCGTCGCGACCCACGCGCCGTCGCCGAGCCACGCGCGCCAGTCGTCGGCCACCGCATCCGCCTCGCCGTCGACCTGCAGCTGCAGGCAGCGCGGCTCCCCCGCGACGGCGGTCACCCGCGCGAGCAGCTCGCGCGGCACGATGCGGTGGGCGGATGCGTCGACGTCGACCATGCCGTGGTCGGCGGTGGCGACGAGGCCCACGTCGCGCGGCAGCGTGGCGACGAGGCCCGCGACGAGGCCGTCGAGCTCCTCGAGCGCGTCGATCCAGTCGTCGGACTGCCAGCCGGACTCGTGGCCCGCGCGGTCGAGCTCGGGCACGTAGAGGTAGACGAGGCTCCGCTCGCGCGCGGCGCGCTCGGCGAGCGCGAACCGGTCGGCGAGCGCGCGCGCCCCGCGGTACTCGGCGCCCCGCAGCACCGCGCGGGTGAAGCCGCTGTCGGCGTGCTTCGCCTCGGCGACGACCACCGAGCGGGTCGACTCGAAGAGCGTCGGGCGGCGCTGCCACCGCGCCGGATCCATCGGCCCGCCCCAGTCGCGCAGCTGGTTGCGCACCCCGTGGCCGGGCACGAACGCGTCGTAGCCGACCAGGCCGTGCTCGCCGGCGAGCGCGCCCGTCGTGAGGCTCGCGAGCGACACCGCGGTCGTCGACGGGAAGCCCGCGTCGAGCGAGCCGCCCGGGGCGCCGGCGAGCGTGCGGGCGTGGCCGGCCCGCTGGCCGAGCTGCGCGGCCCCGAGGCCGTCGACGAGCAGCACGACCGCGCCCGCCACCGCAGGCAGGCCGAGCGCGTTCCGCCCGCCGCGCATCGCCTGCGCCGAGCTCGCGAGAACGTCGGCAAGGCTCCGGGATCCTGGCGCCCTGGTCGGTAGCATGCCGTCAGCCTATGACTGCCAAGCCCACCACCGAGCCCTCCGACGGCGCCGCGACCGCGGAGCGCATCGACGACATCGACGTCGCTGCCGAGATGCAGGACTCGTTCCTCGAGTACGCCTACTCCGTCATCTACGCCCGCGCGCTGCCCGACGCCCGCGACGGGCTGAAGCCCGTGCAGCGGCGCATCCTCTTCCAGATGTCCGAGATGGGCTTGCGCCCCGAGAAGGGCCACGTGAAGAGCGCGCGCGTCGTGGGCGACGTGATGGGCAAGCTGCACCCCCACGGCGACACCGCGATCTACGACGCGCTCGTGCGCCTCGCGCAGCCGTTCAGCCTGCGGCTGCCGCTCATCGACGGGCACGGCAACTTCGGCTCGCTCGACGACGGGCCCGCCGCGCCCCGCTACACCGAGGCGCGCCTCGCCGCGGCCGGCCTGTCGCTCACCGACGGCCTCGACGAGGACGTCGTCGACTTCGTCCCCAACTACGACAACTCGTACCAGCAGCCCGACGTGCTGCCGGCCTCCTACCCGAACCTGCTCGTCAACGGCGCGAGCGGCATCGCGGTCGGCATGGCCACGAACATGGCGCCGCACAACCTCGTCGAGGTCGTGCAGGCGGCCAAGCACCTGCTCGCGCACCCCGACGCATCCGTCGCCGACCTCATGCGCCACGTGCCCGGGCCCGACCTGCCCGGCGGCGGCGTGATCGTCGGCCTCGACGGCATCCGCGAGGCGTACGAGAGCGGCCGCGGCTCGTTCCGCACCCGGGCGCGCGCGTCGGTCGAGCGGCAGGGCCGCAAGACGCAGATCGTGATCACCGAGCTGCCCTACCTCGTCGGCCCCGAGCGGATCATCGAGAAGATCAAGGACGGCGTGCAGTCGAAGAAGCTGCAGGGCCTCGCCGACGTGCAGGATCTCACCGACCGCAAGCATGGCATGCGGCTCGTGATCGGCATCAAGACGGGCTTCGACCCGGATGCCGTGCTGCAGCAGCTCTACCGCTACACCCCGCTCGAGGACGGCTTCTCGATCAACAACGTGGCGCTCGTCGAGGGCAAGCCGCAGACGCTGGGGCTCCGCGAGCTGCTGCGCGTCTACCTCGAGCACCGCGTCGGCGTCGTGCGCCGCCGCAGCGAGTACCGGCTGCAGCGCCGCCGCGACCGCCTCCACCTCGTCGAGGGCCTCCTCATCGCGGTGCTCGACATCGACGAGGTCATCCAGGTCATCCGCACCTCCGACGACGGCGAGCAGGCGCGCAGGCGCCTGCAGGACGTCTTCGACCTCACCGAGGTGCAGGCCGAGCACATCCTCGAGCTGCGGCTGCGGCGCCTGACGAAGTTCAGCCGCATCGAGCTCGAGGCCGAGCGCGACGAGCTGCTCGCCCAGATCGCCGAGCTCGAGCGCATCCTCGGCACGCAGGCGGCGCTGCACGAGGTGGTCGCGGCCGAGCTCGACGAGGTCGCGGACCGCTTCGGCACGCCCCGCCGCACGATGCTCACCGAGGCGAACGGCCAGCAGGCCGCGACCGGCCGCTCGGCGGCGGCGCGCGCGGCGGCGGCGAGCCTCGAGATCGCGGATGCGCCGACGCGCGTCGTCATGTCGGTCACGGGCAGGCTCGTGCGCGTCGACGGCGAGGAGCCCATCCCCGCACCCGCGCGCCGCAGCCGCCACGACGCGATCCGCTCGGAGGTCGCCGCGACCACGCGCGGCGCCTTCGGGCTCGTGACGTCGTCGGGGGCCGTGCTGCGCCTGACGCCCGCCGACCTGCCCTCGGTGCCGCCCGCATCCGTCGGCCTCACCGCGGGCGTCAAGGTGCGCGACCTCGGCGCCTTCGAGCGCGGCGAGGAGGCGGTCGCGCTCATCGACCTCTCGACCGAGGAGCCGTGGCTCGTCGCGACGGCGCAGGGCATCGTCAAGCGCATCCGGCCCACCGAGCTGCGCGACCGCGACCGCGAGAGCGTCATCGCGCTGAAGCCCGGCGACCGGGTCGTGGGCATCGCGCCCGCGCCCGACGACGCCTGGATCGTGCTCATCACGACCGACGCGCAGCTGCTGCGCTTCCCCGCCGGCCAGGTGAACCCGCAGGGACCGGGCGCCGGCGGCATGAAGGGCATCGGGCTCAAGGCGGATGCGACGGTGCGGTTCGCCGGCGCCGTGGCCGACGGCGCCGAGGTCGTCACCGTCACCGAGGCCGCCGAGACGCTCGCGGGGCTCGACGAGCCCCGCGTGAAGGTCTCCGACCTCGCCGAGTTCCCGCCGAAGGGGCGCGGCACCGGCGGCGTGCAGGCGCACCGGCTGCTGAAGGGCGAGGTCGGGCTGAGCCTCGCGTGGGCCGGGCCCTCGCCGCTCGCGGTCGGCGCCGACGGCTCCCAGCGGCAGCTGCCGCCGGGCGGCGCGGCGCGCGCGGGCTCCGGCGTCTCGGTCGACGGCGCGATCGGCGCGGTCGGGTCGCGGCTCGGCGCGTAGCCGGCGCACCCCCGGCTCAGCAGCGCCTCACCACGCGCGACTGGGGCGACTGCGCCCGACCGGGCACGGCGTGCCCGCCCCGGTCGTGCGCATCCGCCCCGCTCGGCGTCGGCGCCGCGCCCGGGCGCATGCGCCTCAGGCGTCGATGCGGTCGCGGTCGACCTGCGACGTGACGATGAGCTCGCGCCGCGGCGCGACGTCGTTGCCCATGAGCAGCTCGAAGACCTCGCTCGCCCGCTCGGCGTCGCTGATCGTGACGCGGCGCAGCGTGCGGCGGGAGCGGTCCATGGTGGTCTCGGCCAGCTGGTCGGCGTCCATCTCGCCGAGGCCCTTGTAGCGCTGCGGCGGCTCGTGCCACCCCTTGCCGGCCTTCTTGAGCCGCGCGAGCGTGCGGTGCAGCTCGGCGTCGGAGTAGGTGTAGACGGCCTCGTCGGGCTTGCCGCGGTGCTTGACGAGCACGCGGTGCAGCGGCGGCACGGCCGCGAAGACGCGCCCCTCGTCGATGAGCGGCCGCATGTAGCGGTGGATGAGCGTGAGCAGCAGGGTGCGGATGTGGGCGCCGTCGACGTCGGCGTCCGACAGCATGATGATCTTGCCGTAGCGCGCGGCCGAGATGTCGAACGAGCGGCCGGATCCCGCCCCGATCGACTGGATGATCGCCGCGCACTCCGCGTTTGAGAGCATGTCGGCGACCGACGCCTTCTGCACGTTGAGGATCTTGCCGCGGATGGGCAGGATCGCCTGGAACTCGCTGTCGCGCGCGGGCTTCGCGGTGCCGAGCGCGCTGTCGCCCTCGACGATGAACAGCTCGGTCTGCGCGACGTCGTTCGAGCGGCAGTCGACGAGCTTCACCGGCAGCGACGACGACTCGAGCGCGCTCTTGCGCCGCGCGGTCTCCTTGAGCGAGCGCGCCGAGATGCGCGCCTTCATCTCGCTGACGACCTTCTCGAGCACCTGCGCGGCCTGCGCCTTCTCGTCGCGCTTCGACGAGGTGAGGATGGCGCCGAGCTCGCGCGCGACCACCTGGGCGACGATCTGGCGCACGGCGGGCGTGCCGAGCACCTCCTTCGTCTGGCCCTCGAACTGCGGCTCGGGCAGCCGCACCGTCACGACGGCGGTGAGGCCGGCGAGCGCGTCGTCCTTCTCCACCTTGTCGGTGCCCGCCTTGAGCTTGCGCGCGTTCGCGGCGACCTGGTCGCGGATGAGCTTCAGCAGCGACTGCTCGAAGCCGGCCAGGTGCGAGCCGCCCTTGGGCGTCGCGATGATGTTCACGAACGTCTGCACGACGGTGTCGTAGCCGGTGCCCCAGCGCAGCGCGATGTCGACCTCGCACGTGCGGTCGACCTCGCGGGTGACCATGTGCCCGGTCGCCTCGTCGAGCACCGGGATCGTCTCCTGGAAGTCGCCCTCGCCGGTCAGGCGCCACGTCGCGGTCAGCGCGGGGTCGGGCGCGAGGTACTCGGCGAACTCGCTGATGCCGCCGTCGTACTTGAAGTCGTGCACGACGCGCTCGTCGGCGCGGTCGTCGATGATCTGGATCGCGAGCCCCGGCACGAGGAACGCCGTCTGGCGCGCGCGGCGCGAGAGCTCGTCGGCGAGGAAGTCGGCGCCCTTCGTGAAGACCTGCGGGTCGGCCCAGTAGCGCACGCGGGTGCCCGTGACGCCCTTCGCGACCTTGCCCACCTTGCGCAGCCGCGACGCATCCACGAACGGCAGGAACGTCGCGTGCGGCGAGGGGTCACCCTCGTCGAGGAACTCCCCCGGCTCGCCGCGGTGGAACGACATGGCCCACGTCGCGCCGTCGCGGTCGACCTCGACGTCGAGGCGCTCCGAGAGGGCGTTGACGACGGATGCGCCGACGCCGTGGAGGCCGCCGGAGGACTTGTAGGCGCCGCCGCCGAACTTGCCGCCGGCGTGCAGCTTCGTGAAGATGACCTCGACGCCCGTGAGGCCCGTCCGCGGCTCGACGTCGATCGGCAGGCCGCGGGCGGTGTCGCGCACCTCGACGGAGCCGTCGCGGTGCAGCACGACCGTGATCGCGTCGCCGTGGCCGCCGAGCGCCTCGTCGACGGAGTTGTCGATGATCTCCCACAGGCAGTGCATCAGGCCGCGCGAGTCGGTTGAGCCGATGTACATGCCCGGGCGCTTGCGCACCGCCTCGAGCCCCTCGAGCACCGTCAGGTGCCGCGCCGAGTAGTCGGATGCCGCAGCTGCCAACCGATCCCCCAATCCTCGCTCGACGCGCCCGGGCTGCAGCGGTCTGCGACCGGCCGAGTGGGCGCCGCCCGCCAGCCTAGGCCCGCGCGGGCCGGCGGAACGGCAGGGCGCGCGGCGCGGGCGGGCGTTGCGCCGCTGGCGAACCGATGGCCGGATGACCGGGATCTGACAGACTCCCGTGCCACGATGGAGGTCAGGACGAAGAAGGAGGGCACCGTGAACGACACCCAGACCGCGACGCTCGAGGCCGACGAGGCGAACGCGCCGCTCAGCGCGCTCGACCGCTGCGACAGCTGCGGCGCCCAGGCATACGTCCGAGCGACCATGGCGAGCGGCACGCTGCTCTTCTGCGCGCACCACGCCGCGAAGCACCGCGAGGCGCTCGAGCCCGTCGCGCTCGTGTGGCACGACGAGAGCGCGAAGCTCGCAGAGCGCTGACGCAGACCGCGAAGCGGCCCGTCCCCTCGCGGGGGGCGGGCCGCTTCCGCGTGCGGGGGTTGCTCGCTACCCGCCGAAGGGGCCCTGCAGCCGCTGCAGGAAGCGCTTCGTGCGCTCGTGGCGCGGGTCGCCGAAGAGCTGCGCGGGCGCACCGCGCTCGACGACGACGCCCTCGTCGAAGAACGACACCTCGTCGGCGACCTCGCGCGCGAAGCCGAGCTCGTGCGTGACGACCGCCATCGTCCAGCCGTCGGCGGCCAGCTCGGTCATGACCGCGAGCACCTCGCCCACGAGCTCCGGGTCGAGCGACGAGGTGGGCTCGTCGAAGAGCAGCATCGACGGCGCGAGCGCGAGCGCGCGCACGATCCCGACGCGCTGCTGCTGGCCCCCGGAGAGCGACGACGGGTAGGCGTCCGCCTTCTCCCGCAGGCCGACGCGATCGAGCAGCGCCAGCGCATCCGCCGTCGCCTGCTCGCGGTCGCGGCCCTGCACGCGCACGGGCCCGATCGTGACGTTGCCGAGCACCGTCAGGTGCGGGAACAGGTGGTGCTGCTGGAAGACCATGGCGGATGCGCGGTGCAGCGCCGCGCGGTCGCGCCGGCCGGGCGGCCGGGCGAAGTCGATCGCGAGGTCGCCGATCCGCAGGCTCCCGGCGTCCGGCGTCTCGAGCCCGTTGAGCGAGCGGAGGACCGTCGTCTTGCCGGAGCCCGACGGGCCGATGAGCGCGTGGACGGTGCCGGGCGCGATGTCGAGGTCGACGCCGCGCAGCACGTGGTTGTCGCCGAACGACTTGTGCAGCCCGCGCGCCGACAGCAGGAGGCCGTCGGCGGCGTCGGTGTGCTCAGACGGCATAGCGGTCGAGCCTCCTCTCGAGTCGGTCCTGCCCGCCGGCGAGCACGAGGCAGATGACCCAGTAGACGGCGGCTGCGACGATGTAGATCGTGAGGAACTCGCCGCTCGGCGCGGCGATGCGCTGCGCGACGCGGAACAGCTCGGTGACGAGGATCACCGACGCGAGCGAGGTGTCCTTCACGAGCGAGATGAACGTGTTCGACAGGGGCGGCACCGACACGCGCGCCGCTTGCGGCAGCACGATGCGCCAGAGCGCCTGGCCGCGCGACATGCCCACCATCGCCGCCGCCTCCCACTGCCCGCGCGGGATCGAGAGGATCGCGGCGCGGATGATCTCGGCCGCGTAGCCGCCGACGTTGAGCGACAGCGCGATGATCGCGCTCGGCCACGGGTCGAGCGTGATCCCGATCTGCGGCATGCCGTAGAAGATCACGAACAGCTGCACGAGCATCGGCGTGCCGCGGATGACCGAGATGTAGCCGCGCGCGACGGCCGAGAGCCACGCGATGCCCGAGATGCGCATGAGCGCCATCCCGATCGCGATCAAAAGGCCGAGCGAGAACGACGCGAGGGTGAGCGGGATGGTGCCGGTGATCGCGCCGAGGGCGATGGGCCCCAGCGAGTCGAGCACGAGCTGCCAGTTCACGACGCGAGCCTAGACGCTCGGCCCGCGCACGGACGCGGCCCCGGCGAGCGCCGGGGCCGCGGTCCGCGAGGTGCGCCCGTCACGGCTGCGAGACGTCCTCGCCGAAGTAGCGCTCCGAGATCTCGGCGAGCGTGCCGTCGGCGGCGAGCGCGGCGAGCGCCTCGTCGACCGCGGCCACGAGCGACTCGCTGCCGGCGCGGAACGCGACGGCGCTCTCGCTGACCTCCTCGGTCTCGGCGACGACCTCGAGGCCCGTCTCGCCGCCCTGGGACTGCTCGTAGTCGAGGAAGGTCAGGCGGTCGTTGATCGTGGCGTCGACGCGACCCTGGCGCAGCAGCTCGGCGGCCTGGGCGAAGCCCTCGACCTCCTCGACGTCGGCGCCCGCGTCGGTGGCGACCTCGGCCCAGTTGCTCGTGAGCGACTGGGCGCTCGTGCGGCCTGCGAGCGCGTCGAAGCCGGTGATGTCGCTGCCCTCGGGCACGATCAGCACGCCCGGCGAGTAGGTGTAGGGCGTGCTGAACTCGTAGCGCTCGAGGCGCTCGGGCGTGATCGAGACCTGGTTGGCGATGACGTCGAAGCGGCCGGAGTCGAGGCCCGCGAAGATCGCGTCCCACTGGGTCTCCTGGAACTCCACCTCGACGCCCAGCTGGTCCGCCACCGCGGTGATGACCTCGACGTCGTAGCCGGTCAGCTCGCCCGCTCCGCCCTCGTGGAACGAGAACGGCGAGTAGGTGCCCTCGGTGCCGACGACGAGCACGCCCGCCTCCTGCACCTGCTCGAGGGTGAGGCCGGTCGAGCTCGGCTCGCCGCTCGCGGCGGGCTCGGAGCCCGACGAGCAGCCGACGAGGGCGACGGATGCGGCGGCGAGGGCCGCGAGGACGACCGCGGGACGGGCGTGGGTCATGACTTCTCCTTCTTGGGGGCAACACTCCATGTTAGAGCATGCCCGGCCGGGGAGACGACGCAGGCCGCCCCGGCGAACGGGGCGGCCTGCGGGCGCTGGATGCCGGTGCGGCCTACTCCAGGTAGTCGCGCAGCTGCTGCGAGCGCGACGGGTGGCGCAGCTTCGCCATCGTCTTCGACTCGATCTGGCGGATGCGCTCGCGCGTCACGCCGAAGGTGTCGCCGATCTGGTCGAGCGTCTTGGGCATGCCGTCGCCGAGGCCGAAGCGCATGCGGATCACGCCCGCCTCGCGCTCCGAGAGCGAGTCGAGCAGCGACTCGAGCTGGCGCTGCAGCATCGTGAAGCCCACGGCGTCGGCGGGCACGACCGCCTCGGTGTCCTCGATCAGGTCGCCGAACTCGCTGTCGCCGTCCTCGCCGAGGGGCGTGTGCAGCGAGATGGGCTCGCGGCCGTACTTCTGCACCTCGATGACCTTCTCGGGGGTCATGTCGAGCTCGCGGGCCAGCTCCTCGGGGCTCGGCTCGCGGCCGAGGTCCTGGAGCATCTGGCGCTGCACGCGGGCGAGCTTGTTGATGACCTCGACCATGTGCACCGGGATGCGGATCGTGCGCGCCTGGTCGGCCATGGCACGGGTGATGGCCTGGCGGATCCACCACGTCGCGTACGTGGAGAACTTGAAGCCCTTCGTGTAGTCGAACTTCTCGACCGCGCGGATGAGGCCCAGGTTGCCCTCCTGGATGAGGTCCAGGAACTGCATGCCGCGGCCGGTGTAGCGCTTCGCGAGCGAGACCACGAGGCGCAGGTTGGCGCCCAGCAGGTGGCTCTTGGCGCGCTGGCCGTCGCGGGCGATGCGCGTGAGGTCGCGCTTCAGCTGCCAGTCGAGGTCGGGCTCGAGCGAGAGCTTCTCCTCGGCGAACAGGCCCGCCTCGATGCGCATGGCGAGGTCGACCTCCTGCTCGGCGTTCAGCAGCGCGACCTTGCCGATCTGCTTCAGGTAGTCCTTGACCGGGTCGGCGGTGGCGCCGGTGATCTGGGTGGCGGCGGGCTCGTCGTCGTCGCCCGAGAGGCGCAGAGCGCCCGTCGGCAGCTTCTCGACGTGGACCTCCTCCTCCTCCTCGGCCTCGGCCTCCTCGGCGACCTCCTCGGTCTCCTCGACCTCGGGCTCGGCGGCCTTGCGACGCCCGCCGCGCGCGGGCTTGGCCGCGGCGGCGTCGACGACCTCGGTCCCGTCGGCCTCGTCACCGGCCTTGGCCCGGGTCGCCTTCGCCTTCGCGGCGGTCGTCTTGGCGGCCGCGGTCTTCGCGGCCGTGGTCTTCGCAGCGGCCGTGGTCTTCGCAGCGGCCGCCTTCGCAGCGGTCGTCTTCGCGGCCGGCGCCTTCGCAGCGGTCGTCTTCGCGGCAGCGGTCTTCGCCGGCGCCTTGGCGGCGGCGGTCTTGGTGGCGGCGGCCTTCGCCGGCGCCTTGGCGGCGGCGGTCTTGGTGGCGGCGGCCTTCGCCGGCGCCTTCGCGGCAGGAGCCTCGGCGCCGGTGGCCTGCTCGGGCTCGGCGGCCTTCGCGGTGCTGCGGCGCGAGCTCGCGGTGGTCTCCTTGGCTGGCATGCGTCCTCCGGTGGGTCTCGGGCGCCTGGCCCCGTCGTGGATCGTGCGCGATCCGGACTGAGGGCAGTCGAATGACCCATGTCAAGTCCGGCGGCGGGCGCCGGTCTCGACTGGGTCGGTCTTGACAGTATAGCGCTGCATGTGGCATGCGCATTCCCCGAGTGCCGGGAGCGCCGCCTCAGTGCCCGCGACGGCGCATCCGGCGGGCGATCGCCTGCCACACGGGCGCGACCTCGATGCCCTCCTCGCGCAGCCTCGAGCGCGTGATGCGGCGCATCCGCACCACCATCGCGAAGCCGAGCGCGAGCACGACGAACTGCGACGAGAGCGCGATGCGGAACGCGTCCCAGTCGTAGAGCCCGACCTGCTCCCCCGCTGCCGTGCGCACCGAGTGCACGACGTCGAGGATGATGCCGACCGCCGGCATGATCGCGAACGACGCGAGGAACCCGCCGATGTTGACGACGCCGTTGGCCGAGCCGAGCACGCGCAGCGGGTTGAAGGTGCGCGCGAAGTCGAAGCCGACGGTCGAGCCCGGGCCGGCGATGCCGAGCACGACGACGAGCACGACGACGAGCCAGGTGGGCGGATGCCCGGGCCACACGAGCACGACGGCCCACGTGAGCGCGACGATGCCGACGATGCACAGCACGAGCGTCGATCGGCGGAGCGGGAAGCGCGCCGTCGCGATGCCGACGATCGGCCCGACGACCATGCCGGTGACCACCACGATCGTCATGAGCCGAGCCGCGTCCGGCTGCGAGTAGCCGAGCCCGTCGACGAGCATCGGGAAGCCCCACAGCAGCAGGAAGACGTTCGTCGAGGCGAGCAGCGAGAAGTGCGTCCAGAAGCCGAGCCGCGTGCCGGGCTGGCGGAACGCCGCCTGCAGCCGCGGCCACCAGCCCTCGGGGACGTCGATCGAGCCGGTCGCCGGCGCCCCGCCGCGCGGCGCGTCGAACACCACGAGCAGCACGAGCACGAGGATGACGGCACCCGCGACCGCGAGGGTGCCGAACGAGAGCCGCCAGCCGATCTCGTTGAGCAGCCACACGAACGGGATCGCCGACATGAGCTGCCCGACCTGCCCGGTCGTGGCGGTCCACTGCGACATCTGCGCGACGATCGGCCCGCGGAACCACCCCGACTGCAGCCGGATGACCGAGATGAAGGTGGCAGCGTCGCCGATGCCGAGCAGCACGCGGCCCGCGATCGCGAGCGGCAGGCCCTCAGCGAGGGCCACCATCGCCTGGCCGCCGACCATGATCGCGGCGCCGGAGGCGATGAGCACGCGCGGCCCGAAGCGGTCGAGCAGCACGCCGACGGGCACCTGCATCGCGGCGTAGACGCCCACCTGCACCGCGCCGAGCGTCGCGAGCAGGGTCGCGGCCACCTCGAAGCGCTCCGCGGCGGCGGGGCCGGCCACGCCGAGCGACGAGCGGTGCAGGATCGCCATCATGTAGGCGATCGCGCCGACTCCCCAGACCAGCCAGGAGCGGGCGCTGTTCATGCCAGCGGATCCGGTCCCGGCCGCCGGCGCTCCTGCAGGTAGCGCTCGAGCTCCTCGGCGATGTCGTCGGCGCTCGGCAGCGAGCCGTCCTCGTCGGTGAGCGGTGAGCGCACCGACGTCTGCGCCATGAACGCGTCGTAGCGGGCCTCGAGGGTGCGCACGACGCGCTGCAGCTCCTCGTTCGTCTCCATCTGCTGCGCGACGAGCTGCTGGAACTCGCGGTCGGCGGTGCGCAGCTCCTCGGTGCGGAAGGCGAGCGAGGTCGCGCTCGTCACCCCCTCGAGCGCGGCGAGCGCGGGCCCGGCCGAGCCGGACTCCCCCACGTAGTGCGGCACGAGCACGGTGAAGGTCGCCACGGGAGCCGAGCCCTGCAGGCGGTGCTCGATCCGATGGATGACCGACGCGGGCACCGACGAGACGGGGCGCCAGGCCGAGTACTGCTCGATCAGCTCCGTGCGGTTGCCCGAGACCGTCGAGACGAGCGGGCGCGTGTGCGGCACGGGCATGCCGATCGAGGTGATGATCGTCGTCGACGCCACCTCGAGGTGCTCGAGCAGCTCGAGCAGGGCGTCGGTGAAGCGCTCCCACATCCAGTCGGGCTCCGGGCCCGTCAGCAGCAGGAAGGGCGCCCCCGCGTCGTCCTCGACGAGCAGCACCGTGAGCGTGTGCGGCAGGTACTCCTCGATGTGGTCCTCGTTGAAGAGCATCCGCGGCCGGCGCGAGCGGTGGTCGATGAGGAGGTCGGTGTCGAACTCGACGATGCCTCGGTGCGGGAGGGTGTCGAGGATCGCGGCGGCGGCGGCCTCGGCCGCGGCGCCGGCGTCGACGAAGCCGTGGATCGCGATCACGAGGTCGAGCCCGCGCGGCACCGTCTCGAGGTCCTCGAGGGCCAGTGTCAGCTCGTGCGGTTCGAACACGGCTCCAGCCTAGTGATGGGCGGCGGACGGGGAGCCCGACGTCGCCGGTATCCTCGTGACCCATGCCCATCCCCGCGCTCTCGATCATCGCCCGCCCCGAAGACGCCACCGCCGAGCTCACCGTGCACGGCGTCACCGCCGGCGACGAGCCCGCCGCCCAGGGCTTCGACCCCGAGCTGCTCTCGGGCCTGGGCATCACCGGCAAGCGGGAGCAGGTGACCCGAGCCGTCGTCGACGGCCGTGCCGTCGCCTTCGTCGGCCTCGGCGACGACCTCTCGTCGGCACGGCTGCGCGAGGTCGCCGGCGCCGCGGTGCGCGCGCTCCGCGACGTGCCGTCGCTCGCGCTCGCGCTCCCGGTGACGACGACCGACGACGTGCTCGCGGTGCTCGAGGGCGCGGCGCTCGGCGCGTACCGCTACACCGGGCTCAAGCGCGACCAGCGGCCCGGCGTGCTCGAGATCGCCGTGGTCGCCGGCGAGGCCGAGGTGACCGAGACGGTCGTCGCCATGGCGCAGGCCGCATCGCAGGCGGTGTGGACGACGCGCGACCTCGCCAACACGCCGCCCAACCTCCTGAGCCCCGTCGAGTTCGCCGACCGCGTGGTCGCCGAGGGCGAGGCCGCGGGCCTGAGCGTCGTGGTGCGCGACGAGGAGCGCCTCCGGCGCGAGGGCTTCGGCGGCATCCTCGCCGTCGGCCAGGGCTCGAGCCGCCCGCCGCGGCTCGTGACGATCGAGCACGCGCCCGAGAACGCCACCCGCCACGTCGTGCTCGTCGGCAAGGGCATCACCTTCGACTCCGGCGGCCTCTCGCTGAAGCCCGCCGCGTCGATGCAGCACATGAAGTACGACATGACCGGCGCCGCGACGGTGCACGCCGTCGTCGTCGCCGCGGCGGCGCTCCAGCTGCCCATCCGCATCACCGCGCACCTGTGCCTCGCCGAGAACCTCGTCTCGTCGACGTCGACGCGCCCCGACGACGTGATCACCATGCGCGGCGGCACCACGGTCGAGGTCACGAACACCGACGCCGAGGGGCGCCTCGTGATGGCCGACGGGCTCGTGCTCGCGAGCGAGGCGATGCCCGACGCGATCATCGACGTCGCGACGCTCACCGGCGCGCAGCAGATCGCGCTCGGCAACCGCGTCAGCGGCGTGATGGGCAACGACGACGCGTTCGTCGACGCCGTCGTGCGCGCGGGCCGCGAGGTGGGCGAGCAGCTGTGGCCCATGCCCATCCCCGAGGAGATGCTGCCGATGCTCGACTCGGAGGTCGCCGACCTCGCGAACGCCAAGGTCGGCAACCGCGCCGGCGGCATGCTGCTGGCGGCAGCCTTCCTCGCCGAGTTCATCGGCGAGCGCGACGGCGCGCGCATCCCGTGGGCGCACCTCGACATCGCCGGCCCCTCGACCAACACCGGCTCCGCCTTCGGGTTCACCCCGGTGGGCGCGACGGGCGTGACCGTGCGCGGACTGCTGCGCATGCTGTCGAAGATGTCGCGCTCGGCCGAGTGATCGACGAACTCCGAGGTGCTTCCGACTAGGCTGGCACGGGCAAGAACAGCCCTGCACCGCCGCGCCCACCGGCGCGGCGACGAAGGATCATAAGGAGCGAGTGCGTGTCCGATCAGAGCTTTGACATCGTCGTCCTGGGCGGAGGCAGCGCGGGCTACGCCGTGGCGCTGCGCGCCGTGCAGCTCGGCAAGACCGTCGCGATCGTCGAGAAGGACAAGCTCGGCGGCACCTGCCTGCACAAGGGCTGCGTGCCCACGAAGGCGATGCTGCACTCGGCCGAGGTCGCCGACGTCGTGCGCGACTCCGAGGAGGCGGGCGTCGACGCGGAGCTCAAGGGCATCGACATCCAGCGCGTGACCGCGTTCCGCGAGGGCATCGTCTCCAAGAAGTTCAAGGGCCTGCAGGGCCTCATCAAGGCCAAGGGCATCCCGGTGTTCGAGGGCGAGGGCAAGCTCACCTCCCCCACGACCGTCCAGGTCGGCGACCAGACCCTCACCGGCGCGAGCATCGTGCTCGCGACGGGCTCCTACCCGAAGACGCTCCCGGGCCTCGAGATCACCGGCAACGTCATCACGAGCGAGCAGGCGCTGCAGCTCGACTGGATCCCGCAGCGCGCGGCGATCCTCGGCGGCGGCGTGATCGGCGTCGAGTTCGCCAGCGTCTGGCGCTCCTTCGGCGTCGAGGTGACGATCATCGAGGGGCTCCCCCACCTCGTCCCGAACGAGGAGGAGTCGGTCTCGAAGCAGTTCGAGCGCGCCTACAAGAAGCGCGGCATCCAGTTCAAGGTCGGCGCGCGCTTCTCGGGCGTCACGCAGGACGACTCGGGCGTGCACGTCTCGCTCGAGAGCGGCGAGACGATCGACGCCGACCTGCTGCTCGTCGCCGTCGGCCGCGGCCCCGTCACGGCCGGCCTCGGCTACGAGGAGGTCGGCGTGCAGCTCGACCGCGGCTTCGTCACGGTCGACGAGCGCCTGCAGACCTCCGTGCCCGGCGTCTACGCCGTCGGCGACATCGTCCCGGGCCTGCAGCTCGCGCACCGCGGCTACCAGCAGGGCATCTTCGTCGCCGAGGAGATCGCGGGCCTGTCGCCGCGGCTCGTCGACGACCGCAACATCCCGAAGGTCACCTACTCCGACCCCGAGGTCGCGTCCATCGGCTACACCGAGGCGAAGGCCAAGGAGGAGTTCGGCGACGACAAGGTCGAGAGCTACGAGTACTCGCTGGGCGGCAACGCCAAGAGCGAGATCGTCGGCACGACGGGCAGCGTGAAGGCGGTGCGCGTGAAGGACGGCCCTGTCGTCGGCGTGCACATGATCGGCCGCCGCGTCGGCGAGCTGATCGGTGAGGCGCAGCTGATCGTCAACTGGGAGGCGTACCCGGAGGATGTCTCGCAGCTGATCCACGCGCACCCGACGCAGCACGAGTCCCTCGGCGAGACGATGCTGAAGCTCGCCGGCACGCCCCTCCACGCCATCTGATCGAGCCACAGGAGATCACCGCATGACTGACATCCAGCTTCCCGCCCTCGGCGAGAGCGTCACCGAGGGCACGATCACCCGCTGGCTCAAGGCCGTGGGCGACGAGGTCGCGGTCGACGAGCCCATCGTCGAGGTCTCGACCGACAAGGTCGACACCGAGGTGCCCTCGCCCGTCGCCGGCACCATCACCGAGATCCTGGCCGACGAGGACGACACCGTCGAGGTGGGCGCGGTCATCGCGCGCGTCGGCGACGCGGGCGACGCACCGGCCGAGGAGGCCCCCGCCGAGGAGGCACCGGCCGAGGAGCCCGCCGCCGAGACCGCCACCGAGGGCACCGATCCCGAGGCGGACCAGGAGGCCGACGAGGAGTCGGCCGCCGAGGCGCAGGAGTCGCCCTCGCAGGAGGCGGAGCAGGCGGAGGAGGCCCCGCAGCAGGCGCCCGCGGCCGAGGCGAAGCCCGCCGCCGGCGGCGGCACCGACATCACGCTCCCCGCGCTCGGCGAGAGCGTCACCGAGGGCACGATCACCCGCTGGCTCAAGGCCGTGGGCGACGAGGTCGCGGTCGACGAGCCCATCGTCGAGGTCTCGACCGACAAGGTCGACACCGAGGTGCCCTCGCCCGTCGCCGGCACCATCACCGAGCTGCTCGCCGACGAGGACGACACCGTCGACGTCGGCGCCGTCATCGCCCGCGTGGGCGGAGCGGCTGCCGCGCCGGCCGACGAGCCGAAGACCGACGAGCCGCCGGCCGACGCCGACGGCTCCGCGCAGGCGCAGGACGCAGCACCGGCCCCGCAGGCCGAGCCCGCTGAGCCCTCCACCGAGCAGCCCGAGCCCGCCAAGGCTCCCGAGGCCGAGGCACCGAAGGCCGAGGAGCCCAAGGCGGAGCCGAAGGCCGAGGAGCCGAAGGCAGCGCCCGCGCAGCCCGCCGCGCCAAAGGCACCGGCAGCGCCGGCCCCGGCAGCCCCCGCACCCGCGGCTCCGGCCGCCGCAGCACCGGCAGCACCGGCACCGGCAGCACCGGCACCGGCAGCACCGGCGCCGAGCTCCTCCGGCTCGCCGTACGTCACGCCCATCGTGCGCAAGCTGGCGAACGAGCGCGGCGTCGACCTGGCGAGCCTGACCGGCTCCGGCGTGGGCGGGCGCATCCGCAAGGAGGACGTGCTGGCCGCCGCCGAGGCGAAGCCCGCCGAGGCACCGGCCGCGGCCGAGGCCCCCGCGGCATCCGCCGCCGAAGTCGAGGTGTCGCCGCTGCGCGGCACCACGGCGCCGATGTCGCGGCTGCGCAAGGTCGTGGCGAAGCGCGCGGTCGAGTCGATGCAGACGCTCGCCCAGCTCACCACCGTGGTCGAGGTCGACGTGACGAAGGTCGCGAAGCTCCGCGACGCCAAGAAGGCGGCCTTCCAGGAGGAGACCGGGCAGAAGCTCACGTTCCTGCCGTTCTTCACGCAGGCGGCGGTCGAGGCGCTCAAGTCGCACCCGCTGATCAACGCCACGGACGACGGCGAGCAGATCACCTACCCCGACACCGAGAACCTCTCGATGGCGGTCGACACCGAGCGGGGCCTGCTGACCCCGGTCATCCGCGACGCGGGCTCGAAGAGCATCCGCGAGCTGACGGCCGAGATCGCCGACCTCGCGCAGCGCACCCGCGACAACAAGCTGAGCCCCGACGAGCTCGCCGGCGGCACGTTCACGCTGACGAACACGGGCTCGCGCGGCGCGCTGTTCGACACCCCGGTCGTGTTCCAGCCGCAGCGCGCCATCCTCGGCGTCGGCACGGTCGTGAAGCGCCCCGTGGTCGTGCAGGTCGACGGCCAGGACTCGATCGCGGTCCGCTCGATGGTCTTCCTCGCCCTGTCGTACGACCACCGCATCATCGACGGCGCCGACGCGGCCCGCTACCTCGGCCAGGTCAAGGCCCGGCTCGAGGAGGGCGCCTTCGAGGTCTAGCCAGACCCCGGCTGCGCCGACCACGCGTCGCGCAGCACCCAACCGGCCTCGGTGCTCATCGCGAGCACCGAGGCCGGTGCCGTCTCGGAGACCACCCGCAACAGCCACGCGTCGCCCAGCTGCTGCACGACCTCGAGGCGCCCGTCGTCGGGCATCCGCCACGGCTCATCGGCGACGAGCTGCGGGCTGTCGGGCTCGTGCAGGCCGACGAGGCACGCGGCGTCGCCGACGTCGAGGCACGCCTCCCGCTCGGCGAGCAGGGCAGCCGCTCCCGCGAGCGGATCCGCAGTCACGGCGCCCGCTGCTGCATCGGCGGCATGGGAGGCGTCGGGCGCGCGAGTCGGATCGGTCGGCGCGGTGCTCGCGGGCGCGGTCGGCGCGGTCGCGGCAGGGGCATCGTCGGACGGGGCGTCTGCGCCGGCCGAGCCCGCCGGCAGCGCGAGCCCGAGCGCGATCGCGCCGGCGACGGCGCTCGCGCCCGCGATCGCCCAGAACCTCGGGCGCACCGAGCCAGCAGCCCCGCGTGCGCGCTCGAGCAGCGGGCCGCCCCGCGCCGCCGCGCGGTCGAGCAGCAGCGCGGCCCGCGACCAGAGCGCGTCGACGCCGCCCGCGCGGTCGCGGCGGCGCAGCCCGGCTCCGTGCCTCTGTCCGCCGCGCGCTCCGGCGCGATGCTCGGCCTCGCCGCGCGCCGGCGGCGGGTCGAGCGCGAGCGGCAGCCCGGGCCAGGCCGCGAGCAGCGCGTCGCCCGCGGCGGCGAGGTCGCGCCGCTCGAGGGCGGTCTCGACCGCCGCCGGCAGCGCGGCGCCGGCCGCCTCGACGACGGTCGCCGCGAGGCGCCGCCACGCGTCGACGTCCGCGGCGACCGCGGGGCTCGCGTCGCGCCACGCCTCGGTCGGCCTCGCCGTCTCGACCCGCGCGCCCGCCGCGAGCAGGAGCGGGGCGCCGTCGGGATCGAGCCGCACGTCCTGCGCGCCGAACCCGTCGACGGCGGCGCCGACCGCGTGCAGCGCGGCCAGCGCGGCCGCGACCGGCGCGAGCGCCGTCACCGCCTCGCCGGGCGCCGGTGCACCGCGCTGCAGGAGCCAGGCGGCCAGGTCGCGCGGCAGCAGGGGGCGGATGACCACGGCTCCCCCGTCGGTCGCGACGTCGAGGATGGGCACGAGGTGCGGATGCGCGGCGGCCAGCACAGCGTCGGCCTCCCTGGCGAGCGCGTCGTCGGCACCCGCCCGGCTGCGATGCACCTCGACCGCCGAGCCCGACGCATCCGCCGCCACCCACGCCTCGCGCTCGCCGTCGTGCCGCAGCGCCCGCACCAGCTGCAGCCCGGCGATCGTCGCCGGCCCCGTCGCTCCCTCGTCGTCCACGGCGGCGACCATGCCACCGGGGCGCGCGGCGCCGGGGTCTGCGCGCGACCGCCTGTGGAGAGCGGGCCGCTCCCGCGCCGGTATCCTGGACGGCATGGCACGCGACAGCGAGAAGGAGCCCGGCAGGCTCAAGACGATGTGGTCGATCTTCCAGATGACCCGCAGGAACGACCGGGCCGCGCTGCCGCTGATGCTGCTGGCGCTGCTGGGCCCGATCGCGCTCGTCACGGTGCTCGCGATCGTGCTGCGCCAGGACCCGCTGTTCTTCGTGCTCTGGATCATCTCCGGCGTGCTCATCGGCCTGATGCTGATGATGATGGTGCTCACCTGGCGGGCCGAGAAGATCGCGTTCGCGCAGATCGAGGGCCGCCCGGGCGCCGTCGGCGCCGTGCTGAAGAACGGCCTGCGCGGCAACTGGACGACGAGCGAGATGCCCGTCGCCGTGAACCCGCGCACGCAGGACGCGATCTACCGCGCCGTCGGCAAGCCCGGCGTCGTGCTCATCGCGGAGGGGCCGCGCGAGCGCGTCGCCCGCCTGCTCACCGACGAGCAGCGCAAGGTCAAGCGGATCGTGCCGAACGTGCCGATCCACGTCGTCGAGATCGGCCCCGACTCGGCCACGCCGCTGCGCCGCCTGACGCGCTCGATGCGCCGCCTGAAGCGCACGCTGTCGCGCGCCGAGGTGATGGCGGTCGCGAACCGGCTCACGTCGCTCGGCCAGGCGAACCTGCCCATCCCGAAGGGCATCGACCCGCGCAGGGTGCGGCCCGGCCGCCCCCGCTGACGTAACACCGCCGAAACATCGGCGTCACCGGCGTGCAACGGCTCCT
Organism: Agrococcus sp. GW821-FHT14H11; assembly: GCF_058803545.1. NCBI lineage: Bacteria > Bacillati > Actinomycetota > Actinomycetes > Micrococcales > Microbacteriaceae > Agrococcus > Agrococcus sp. GW821-FHT14H11. The sequence continues at coordinate 82,817 of NZ_JBXAPA010000003.1, read as the reverse complement.
GCGTAGCGTCGAAGGCACGGCATTCGCCCACCCCCAACCGCAAGTCAGGAGCATCATGTTCAAGGATTCCTCCGAGGTCCTCGCCTACATCAAGGACGAGGAGGTGAAGTTCCTCGACATCCGCTTCACCGACCTGCCGGGCGTGCAGCAGCACTTCAACATCCCCGCGTCGACGGTCGACGAGGAGTTCTTCACGGTCGGCCAGCTGTTCGACGGCTCGTCGATCCGCGGCTTCGCGAACATCCACGAGTCCGACATGCAGCTCATCCCGGACGTGACGACCGCGTACGTCGACCCCTTCCGCGAGCACAAGACGCTCGTGATGATCTTCGACATCTACAACCCGCGCACGGGCGAGATCTACCACCGCGACCCGCGCCAGGTCGCGCACAAGGCGGAGCAGTACCTCGCCTCGACCGGCATCGCCGACACCGCGTTCTTCGCGCCCGAGGCGGAGTTCTACATCTTCGACGACGTGCGCTACTCGGTGACGCAGAACCAGTCGTTCTTCTCGGTCGACTCCGAGGAGGGCGCCTGGAACACCGGTCGCGTCGAGGAGGGCGGCAACCTCGCCAACAAGACCCCGTACAAGGGCGGCTACTTCCCCGTCTCGCCGGTCGACAAGCAGGCCGACCTGCGCGACGACATCGTGCTGAAGCTCGAGGCGATCGGCCTGCAGGTCGAGCGCAGCCACCACGAGGTCGGCACCGGCGGCCAGGCCGAGATCAACTACCGCTTCAACACGATGGTGAAGGCGGCCGACGAGATCCTCGCCTTCAAGTACATCGTGAAGAACACGGCCGAGGAGTGGGGCAAGACGGCGACGTTCATGCCGAAGCCGCTCTTCGGCGACAACGGCTCGGGCATGCACACGCACCAGTCGCTGTGGCTCGACGGCAAGCCGCTCTTCTTCGACGAGAACGGCTACGGCAACCTCTCCGACGTCGCCCGCTGGTACATCGGCGGCCTGCTCGCGCACGCGCCGGCGGTCCTCGCGTTCACGAACCCGTCGATCAACTCGTACCACCGCCTCGTCAAGGGCTTCGAGGCGCCGGTCAACCTGGTCTACTCGGCCGGCAACCGCTCGGCGGCCATCCGCATCCCCATCACCGGCTCGAACCCGAAGGCGAAGCGCATCGAGTTCCGCGCCCCCGACGCCGCGTCGAACCCGTACCTCGCGTTCGCTGCGCAGATGATGGCCGGCCTCGACGGCATCAAGAACCGCATCGAGCCGCACGAGCCGGTCGACAAGGACCTCTACGAGCTGCCGCCCGAGGAGGCCAAGGACATCCCCCAGGTGCCCGGCACGCTCGAGGAGGCGCTCGTCGCGCTCGAGCAGGACCACGAGTTCCTCCTCGAGGGCAACGTGTTCACGAAGGACCTGATCGACACCTGGATCGCGTACAAGCGCGAGCACGAGATCCTGCCGATGGCGCAGCGTCCGCACCCGTTCGAGTTCGAGCTCTACTACGGGGTCTGACGCCACCACGGCGCACTGACGGGGGCCGGGTTCCTTGGGGGGACCCGGCCCCTCTATGCGCTCAGAGCGCGACTGCCTCGCCGCAGACGCCGCACACCTCGAGCTCGCGGCGGCGCCAGCGGGCGATGGGGATGAAGAACAGCGTGAACTGCTGGAACGTCTGCACCCGCGACCAGACGGTCGTGTTGCCGCAGCGCGGGCACGTGCGCGTCGCGCCCGGGCCGAGGTCGCGCTGCTTGCCGCCGAAGCCGAAGATGAAGAGCATCGCGCCAGGATAGGCGCCGCTCCTCGACGCCGGCCGCGCGAGCGGTGGATCAGTCCTCGTAGAACAGGCGGTCGAAGACCCGCCGCGCGCGGCGCGTCGTCGCGAGGTACTCCTCCTCGAGCGCCTGCGCGGAGTGGGCGGGCATGCCGATCAGGCGCGCGACCGCCTCGAGCTCGTCGCGGTCGACCGGCAGCAGGTCGGTCGAGCGGGCGCGCGCGAGCGCGAGGGCGTTCCGGATGCGCGTGGCCAGGCTCCACGCGGCCCGCAGGGTCTCGGCGTCGCGGTCACCGACCAGGTCGGCGCGCGCCGCCGCGGCGAGCGCCTCGAGCGTCGACGTCGTGCGCAGGTTCTCCTCATGGCCGGCGTGCCGCAGCTGCAGCAGCTGCACGAGCCACTCCACGTCGCTCAGCGAGCCGTCGCCGAGCTTCAGGTGCCGGCGCCGGTCGGCGCCCCTCGGCAGCCGCTCGGCCTCGACGCGCGCCTTGATGCGGCGCACCTCGCGCACCGACGACGCCGGGAAGTCGGCCGGGTAGCGGCGCTCGTCGATGACGGCCATGAGCTCGCCGGCGAGCTCGGCGTCGCCGGCGAAGGGGCGCGCCCGCAGCAGCGCCTGCGCCTCCCACGGCTCCGACCAGCGCTCGTAGTAGGCGCGGTAGCTCTCGAGCGTGCGCACGAGCGGGCCCTGACGGCCCTCCGGCCGCAGCCCCGCATCCATCTCGAAGGGCAGCGTCGGGTCGGCGAGCGTCTCCTGCACGCGGCGGATGACGGCGGTCGCGGCTGCGACCGGGTCGCCCTCGCCGCGCACGACGTGCATGACGTCGATGTCGCTGCCGAAGCCGATCTCGCGGCCGCCCGTGCGCCCCATGGTGATCGTCGCGAGCCGGAGGCCCTCGGGCCGGTGGAGCGCGATGGCCGCGTCGACGAGGGCCGCGGCGATGCCGGTGAGGGCCGCGCCGACCGCCGACTCGTCGATGCGCTGCAGCGCGCTCGCCATCGCGACGCGCAGGTGCTCGCGCCGGCGCAGCGTGCGCAGCGCCTGCCGCAGCGCGTCGGCGTCGCCGGCGTGGCGGGCGAGCACGGCGGCGGCCTCGTCGCGCAGCGCCTCCTCGGAACGCGGCCGCAGCTGGTCGTCGTCGTCGAGCCACGATGCGGCCTCGGGGATGCGCTCCATGAGCGCGCCGATGAGCTTCGACGAGGAGAGGAGCCGCGTGAGGCGCCGCGCGGCGACGGGCGAGTCGCGCAGCATGCGCAGGAACCAGGGGCTCTCCCCCAGTGCCTCGCTCAGCCGCCGGAACGACAGCAGGCCCATGTCGGGATCGACGCCCTCGGCGAACCAGCCGAGCAGCACCGGCAGCAGCAGCCGCTGGATCTGCGCGCGCCGGCTGACGCCGCCGGTGAGCTCGGCGATGTGCCCGAGCGCGCCCTTCGCGTCGACGTAGCCGGAGGCGCGCAGGCGCCGCGCGGCGTGCTCGGGCGTGAGCCGCACGTCGTCGTGCGCGAGCGACGCGACCGCGCCGAGCAGCGGCCGGTAGAACAGCCGCTCGTGCAGCGTGCGCACCGCGCGCCGGACCGCCTGCCACCGCTCGTCGAGCGCCGACGCATCCGCCAGCCCAGCCGTGCGCGCGAGCCGCCGCAGCTCGTCCTGCTCGACGGGCATGAGGTGCGTGCGACGCATGCGCCAGAACTGGATGCGGTGCTCGAGCACGCGCAGGAACCGGTAGTGGGCGCCGAACTCGTCGCGGTCGGCGCGCCCGATGATGCCGCGCGCGGCCAGCGCGTCGAGCGCCTCGAGCGTGCCGCGCTGGCGGAGGCTCTCGTCGTCGGCGCCGTGCACGAGCTGCAGCAGCTGCACGGTGAACTCGATGTCGCGCAGGCCCCCGGGGCCGAGCTTCAGCTGCCGGGGCGCCTCGTCGGCGGGGATGTGCTCGGTGACGCGCTCGCGCATGCGCTGCACCGACTCGACGAACCCCTCGCGGCCCGACGACTCCCACACCTTCGCGCGCACCGCCTCCTCGTAGGCGGCGCCCAGCTGCCGGTCGCCGGCGACCGCGCGCGCCTTGAGCAGCGCTTGGAACTCCCACGACTTCGCCCACCGCTCGTAGTAGGCGACGTGCGACGCGAGCGTGCGGGTGAGGGCGCCGTCCTTGCCCTCGGGGCGGAGGTTCGCGTCGACCTCCCACAGCGGCGGCGCCGACTGGAACTGCGCGCACGCCGCGGCGGTCTCGCGCGCGAGGAGCGTGGCGATCTGGGTCGCGGCGGGGTCGTCGACGCCGTCGGCCTCGTGCACCCAGATGACGTCGACGTCGCTCAGGTAGTTGAGCTCGCGCGCACCGGTCTTGCCCATGCCGATGACCGCGAGCCGCACCCCGTCGGCCTGCTCGCCGAAGCGCTCCCGGGCGGCGGCGCGGGCGATCGCGAGCCCCGCCTCGAGCGCCGCGGAGGCCAGGTCGGCGAGCGCGGTCGACACCCGCTCGACGTGCTCGACCGGGTCGGGCAGCCCGAGGTCCCACGCGACGAGCTCGGTGAGGTGGCGGCGGTAGCGGCCGCGCATCGCGGCGACGGCGGCGTCCTTCGGCGTGCGCGCGACGCCGTCGGCCGCGTCGACGGCCTCGAGCAGGCTCCGGCGGTAGTCGTCGGCGCCCGCGGGCGCCGACGGGCGAGCGGCGACGTCGAGGTCCTCGGCGTGCCGCTCGAGGTGCTCGGCGATGCCGAGCGAGCCGCCGAGCACCCGCATGAGCGACGCGCGCGACGCCTCGTCGCCCGTGGCGCCGGACAGATCGATCCCGGCCCGCACGAGGCGCACGAGCATCTGCAGGGCCGTGTCGGGGTCGGCGGCGCGCGAGCACTCGTCGACGAGGCCCGTGAGGCCCTCCGGCAGCTCGTCGAGGCACGCCTCGGCGCGGCTCGGCTCGCGGAAGCCCAGCTGCGCCAGGCGGGTCCGCGGCGAGGGGACGCGCATGCGCTACAGGGAGAGCAGGTTCGACTCGAGCTCGACCCGGGTCACCTGCGCGCGGTACCGCTGCCAGTCCTCGCGCTTGTTGCGCACGAAGAACGAGAAGACCTGCTCGCCGAGCGTCTCGGCGACGAGCTCCGACTCCTCCATCGCGCCGATGGCGCGGTCGAGGCTCGCGGGCAGCGGCTTGTAGCCGAGCGCCTTCCGCTCGCGGTCGGAGAGCTGCCAGATGTCCTCGATCGCCTCGTCGGGCAGCTCGTAGCCCTCCTCGATGCCCTTGAGGCCCGCGGCCAGCAGCACCGAGAACGCGAGGTACGGGTTCGCCGCGGAGTCGAGGCCGCGGTACTCGACGCGCGCCGACTGCGCCTTGTTCGGCTTCGACAGCGGCACGCGCACGAGCGCCGAGCGGTTGTTGTGGCCCCAGCTGACGTAGCTGGGGGCCTCGTCGCCCGACCACATGCGCTTGTAGGAGTTGACGAACTGGTTCGTGACGGCGGTGATCTCGGGCGCGTGGTGCAGCAGGCCCGCCATGAACTGGCGGCCGACCTTCGACAGCCGGTACTCGCCCGCCGGGTCGTGGAACGCGTTGCGCTCCCCCTCGAAGAGCGACATGTGCGTGTGCATGCCGCTGCCGGGCTGCCCCTCGAACGGCTTCGGCATGAAGGTCGCGTACACGCCCTCCTGCATCGCGACCTCCTTCACCACGGTGCGGAAGGTCATGATGTTGTCGGCGGTCGAGAGCGCGTCGGCGTAGCGCAGGTCGATCTCGTTCTGGCCGGGCCCCGCCTCGTGGTGGCTGAACTCGACCGAGATGCCGATGTCCTCGAGCATGCGCACGCTCGCGCGGCGGAAGTCGTGGGCGGTGCCGCCGGGCACGTTGTCGAAGTAGCCGGCGCGGTCGACGGGCTCGGGGTGCGCGACATCGGCCGACTTCAGCAGGTAGAACTCGCACTCGGGGTGCGTGTAGAAGCTGAAGCCGCGGTCGGCGGCTTTCGCGAGCGTGCGCTTCAGCACGTGCCGCGGGTCGGCGGCGGCGGGCTGGCCGTCGGGCGTCGAGATGTCGCAGAACATGCGCGCGGTCGGGTCGATCTCGCCGCGCCACGGCAGGATCTGGAACGTCGACGGGTCGGCCTTCGCGATGACGTCGGCCTCGGAGGAGCGCGAGAGCCCCTCGATCGACGAGCCGTCGATGCCGAGGCCCTCGGTGAAGGCGCCCTCGACCTCGGCGGGCGCGATCGCGACGGACTTCAGCGTGCCGAGCACATCCGTGAACCACAGCCGCACGAACTTCACGCCGCGCTCCTCGATCGTGCGAAGCACGAAGTCCCGCTGCTTGTCCATCCGCGTCCCCCCTGTTGACCTCCCCTCAGGCTAGTGGTCGCGGCCGGGCGTGCGGTTAGGCTCGGGGCATGGCAGCGAGCGACAGCGCACAGGAGCAGGCAGCCCCCTACGGCGGCGGCTCGGCAGGGCCGAAGCGCGTGCGCATCCGGCACTTCCAGCAGGCGAAGCGCGACGGCGTGAAGATCACCGGGCTCACGAGCTACGACCACCTCACAGCGGGCATCTTCGACCGCGCCGGCATCGACTTCCTGCTCGTGGGCGACTCCGCCGGCAACACCGTCTTCGGCTACGACACCACGCTGCCCGTGACCGTCGACGAGCTCATCCCCCTCACCCGCGCGGTCGCGCGCGGCGCGAAGCGGGCGCTCGTGATCGCCGACCTGCCGTTCGGCTCGTACGAGACCAACCCGCGCGAGGCGGTGCACACCGCGATCCGCTTCATGAAGGAGACGGGCGCGCATGCCGTGAAGCTCGAGGGCGGCGAGCGCTCGGCCGAGCAGATCCGCCACATCGTCGAGGCCGGCATCCCCGTGATGGCGCACATCGGCTTCACGCCGCAGTCGGAGCACGGGCTCGGCGGCCACGTGATCCAGGGCCGAGGCGACCGCGGCGCGGCGCAGCTGCTGCGCGACGCGCGGGCCGTCGAGGAGGCGGGCGCCTTCGCCGTCGTGCTCGAGATGGTGCCCTCCGAGGCGGCGCGAGCCGTCACCGAGGCGCTCACGATCCCGACGATCTCGGTCGGCGCGGGCCCGCACTGCGACGGGCAGCTGCTCGTCTGGACCGACTGGGCCGGGCTCACGACCGGCCGCATCCCCCGCTTCGTCAAGCAGTACGCGCAGCTCGCGCAGACGCTCGAGGACGCCGCGAACGCCTTCCGCGAGGACGTCTCGTCGGGCGAGTACCCGGCGCCCGAGCACGAGTACGAGTAGCGACGTGCGCGTCGCCCTGCTGCTGCGCGGCGTGAACGTCGGCGGGGTCTCGGTGCGCTCGGCAGACCTCCGCGCCGTGCTCGAGGCGGCCGGCCTCGGCGCGGTGCGCACGGTGCTCGCGAGCGGCAACGCGGTCGTGACGGCGACGGATGCGCCGGCGGCGGCCGAGGCGGCCGAGCGCGCCCTCGAGGCGCGGTACGGCAGGCGCATCCGGGTGCTGGGGCTGCCGACGGCAGCGCTCCAGCGCATCGTCGACGCCTACCCGCACGCGGAGGACGACGCGCACACGCCCTACGTGGTGCTCGAGCTCGAGCCGGGCGTCGCACGGGAGCTCGCCGCGCTCGAAGCCGGCGAGGGGGAGGCGATCGCGGCCGGCGCCGGGGTCGTCTACTGGTCGAACCCGAAGGGCACGACGCTCACGAGCCCGTTCGCCAAGGCGCTCGAGCGCACCGCGAAGGACCGCGTGACGACCCGCAACCTCCGCACGCTGCGGAAGGTGCTCGCGGCGGCCTGAGCAGCGATCGGGCGGTCACCGCGCGATGACGCCGCCCGCTCGATCGGGCTGAGCGGGCCGTCGGCCGCCCATGCCGCTCGAGGAGGCGCTCAGCCCGATCGAGCGCTCAGCCGTGGACCACCACGCGCATGCCTTCCACGTCTGCGTCGCCCGGCGGGGTGGAGCTGCCGCATCGAGGCATCGAGACTGAGGCGCACCGCGCCGTCACGGTTCGCGATCGATCGCGCGAGCGTGCTCTTGCCGGCGCCGTTCAGCCCGACGAGCAGGTGCACGAGGGCCACGGCGTCAGCGCTGCGCCGGGTCGTCCTCCGCGGCCTCGGCGCCGCCCTCGGAGCCCTCGCCCCACGAGTCGTCGGAGGCGTCCTCCGCGGCCCACTCGCGCGAGCGCTGCGCGATGATCTCGGGCGCCCGCGCGGCCTCCTCGCGGGAGGAGAAGGGCCCTGCCCGGTCGTAGCCGGGAGAGACCATGCCCTCCTCGACGACGCCCGTCTCGAGGTTGTACCAGTACTCCGCCATGCCGTCCTCCTCGGGTGGGATGGAACCGTCTGCCTAGGATGGACACTATGCCGAAGGACGCTGGAGGTCACCTCATCCCCGGCCGCATCGGCCCCGAGCGCCGGGTCGACGCATCCATCGCCCGGCCCGAGTACGTCGGGCGGCCGGCGCCCGCGAAGCACGTCGGGGGCGACGTCTACGACGAGGCGACGATCGACCGCATCCGCGCGGCCGGCACGATCGCCGCCGACGCGATCGCCGCCGTCGGCCAGGCCGTGCGGCCCGGCATCACGACCGACGAGCTCGACGCGATCGGCCACGACTGGGTCACCCGGCACGGCGCCTACCCCTCCACGCTCGGCTACCGCGGCTACCCGAAGTCGGTGTGCTCGAGCGTCAACGAGGTCATCTGCCACGGCATCCCCGACGACACGGTGCTCGAGGCCGGCGACATCGTGAACATCGACATCACCGCGTTCAAGGACGGCGTCCACGGCGACTCGAACCGCACCTTCGTCGTCGGCGAGGCCTCGGACGAGGTCGCGCGGCTCGTCGAGCGCACGGAGGAGGCGCTCCGCCGCGGCATCCGCGCCGCGATGCCCGGCCGCCGCGTCAACGTGATCGGCCGCGCGATCGAGATGTACGCGAAGCGCTTCGGCTACGGCGTGGTGCGCGACTTCACGGGCCACGGCGTGGGCACGTCGTTCCACTCGGGCCTCATCATCCCCCACTACGACACCGACCGGTACGACACCGAGATCGTGCCCGGCATGGTGTTCACCATCGAGCCGATGCTCACCCTCGGCACGCACGAGTGGGAGGGCTGGGACGACGGCTGGACCGTCGTCACGAAGGACCGCTCGATCACCGCGCAGTTCGAGCACACGATCGTGGTGCGCGAGACGGGCGCCGAGATCCTCACCCTGCCATCGGCGTGATCCGATCCGTGGCAGGATCGTCGCCGTGACCAAGTCCAAGCACATGGCAGTCGGCGTCGACATCGGCGGCACCGGCGTGAAGGCAGCCCTCGTCGACGTGGCGGAGGGCACGCTGCTGAGCGACCGGGTCAAGGTGCCGACGCCGGTCGGCGGCGAGCCCGACGACATCCGCGACGCGGTGGTCGAGCTCGTGGGGCGTCTCGAGGTCGAGGCCGACACGCCCATCGGCGTGACCTTCCCCGCGATCGTGCGCCACGGCCGCACGATGAGCGCCGCGAACGTCTCGAAGGCGTGGATCGGGCTCGAGGCGGAGCGGCTGTTCGAGCAGGCGCTGGGCCGCGACATCCACTTCGTCAACGACGCCGACGCCGCCGGGTTCGCCGAGGACCACTACGGCGCGGCGAAGGATGCGTCGGGCCTCGTGATCATGACGACGCTCGGCACCGGCATCGGCGGTGCGCTCATCTACGACGGCGTGCTCATCCCGAACGCCGAGCTCGGGCACCTCGAGCTCGACGGCCACGACGCCGAGACTCGCGCGTCGAACCGAGCGCGCGAGACCGAGGGCCTCAGCTGGGAGGCGTGGGCCGTGCGCCTGCAGCGCTACTACAGCCACCTCGAGTTCATCTTCTCGCCCGACCTGTTCGTCGTCGGCGGCGGCGTCTCGAAGTCCTCGGAGATGTTCCTGCCGCTGCTGCACCTCGACACCCCGATCGTGCCGGCGATGCTGCGCAACAACGCGGGCATCATCGGCGCCGCGGCGCTCGCGCGCGGCGTCTGACGCCCGGAGCCCGCCGACGTCGAGCTTCCCCGCATCGCGGGTTCCCGGAGGGGGATCCCGGCGCTCGGGGAAGCTCGACGGACGAGGGCGAACCGGCCGGCCGATACGCCGGGTTCTGTCGTGGACGGCCATCTCTCTCGGGGATGCATCGCTGCAGCCCTCTAGCGACCTACCCGCGGATGGGACGAGCAGCCCCGTGATCCGCTGTCTGGTCTTGCTCCGGGCGAGGTTTGCCTAGCCGCCGCGCTCGCACGCGACGCTGGTGGGCTCTTGCCCCACCGTTTCACTCCTGGCCTGCCGGGATCGAGACCCCGGCAGGTGGACCTGCTCTCTGTTGCACTTTCTCGCGGGTTCCCCCGGGTGGACGTTATCCACCGCCCTGCTCTGCGGAGCCCGGACGTTCCTCGGCGCGGCAGGGGCCCGGAGGCCACCGCCGCGACGCGGCCGCCTGGCCGACCGATTCGCTGCCCCCAGGGTACCGCGCGGGACGCGTGCAGTTTCTGGTCTCGGTGCAACTACCATCGAGCGAGTGACTGCTCCCGCCGCTCCCGCCGCCGTCCCCGTCGCTCCGGCCTCCGCACGGCTCCGCCGCCGCTCGATGCTCGCCTCCGCGGTGGGCAACGGCCTGGAGTGGTTCGACTGGAACATCTACGTCGTCTTCACGGCCTACCTCACCACGAACCTGTTCGACCGGCAGGACCCGGGCTCGGCGCTGCTCATGACCTTCGCGATCTTCGGCGTCGGCTTCGTCTTCCGGCCGCTCGGCGGCGTGCTCGCCGGCTACCTCGCCGACCGCTTCGGGCGCCGCTGGGTGATGATCTCGACGATGCTCACGATGAGCGGCGCGTCGCTGCTCATCGCCGTGCTGCCCACCTTCGAGTCGGTGGGCGTGCTCGCCTCCGTGCTGCTGCTCGTCGCCCGGCTCGCCCAGGGCGTCGCCCACGGCGCCGAGTCGACCGCCGGCTACACCTACATCGCCGAGATCGCGCCTGCGGAGCGCCGCGGCCTGTGGTCGTCGACGCTCGCGATGGGCGTGCTCGTCGGCTCGATGCTCGCGAGCGCGCTCGGCTGGGGCCTCACGACCGGGCTCGGCACGGATGCGATGACCGAGTGGGGCTGGCGCGTGCCGTTCGGGATCGGAGCGGTGCTGGCGATCGTCGTGCTCGTGCTGCGCCGCACGATGATGGAGACCGAGCAGTTCGAGGAGGAGCTGCGGAGCGAGCCCGTCGCCGAGGCGCCCCTCGACCCCGCTGCCCGCCGCGCGATCCTGTGGGCGTCGTTCCGCGTCTTCTGGTTCGTCGGCGCGATCTCGCTCGTCTTCTACACCTGGCTGACCGCGGCCTCGTCGCTCGCGACCCTGCAGCACGGCATGGACGCATCCGCCGCCCTCGCGTCGTCGTTCGCCGCGCAGCTGCTCTGCGTGTGCCTCATGCCGCTCATGGGCTGGCTGAGCGACCGGATCGGCCGGCGGCCGGTGGCGCTGGGCTTCTCGCTCGGGTTCGTGGTGCTGAGCTTCCCGCTCATGGGGCTCATCTCGTCGGAGCCGTGGACGCTGCTCGTCGCGCAGTCGATCGCGCTCGCGTTGGTCGCGATGGGCAACTCGATCTACTCGGCGCTGCTCGCCGAGCAGTTCCCGACCCGCTACCGTGCGAAGGGCATCGGCATCGCCATGTCGCTGTCGGTGGCGGTCTTCGGCGGCAGCGCGCTCTACCTCAACCAGTGGCTGTTCGGCGCCGGGCTGCAGTGGGTCTTCATCCTCTACTTCGTGCTCGTCGCCCTCGCGTCGGCGGTCGCCGTCTGGCTCATGCCGGAGACGAAGGGCATCGACCTCGGCTCGGTCGGGCAGCGGGAGCCGGCGCCGCTCAGCCGCTGACCGGCGCCCGGTAGTAGGCCGTCGAGTGGAGCGGCCGACCGCCGAAGCGCGCGAACTGCCGCGCGGAGCCGAGGTTGAGCCGGCCGACCTGCGTCGAGCGGAGCGTCGCGCAGCCGAGCTCGGCGAGGTTCGCGTGCAGGCGCCGGCTCAGGAGCGTCACGATGCCCCTGCCCTGCGCGTCGTGCCGCGCGCCCTGCACCACGAGCACCGCCTCCCGCCGCAGCTCGCGCCGGCGCGCGACGAGCGCCCACGCCTCGCTCGGGCCGAGCCGGCCGCCGGAGCGCTGCAGCAGGGGGCTCGCGTCGAGCACCGCGAGCACGAAGGCGACGGGCACCTCGTCCTCGTCGCGGGCGATGAGGAACAGCCCCTCCTCGTGCAGCAGCCACATGCCGGCCGTCCACTCATCGAGCTCGGCCTTGCTGAGCGGCGTGAAGTACGGCAGCTGCGCGAAGGAGTCGTTCAGCAGCGGCAGCAGGGCGCGCATGCCCTGCGCGAGCCCCACGCGCGTCACCTCGTCGATGCGGATCCCGGCCGCGTCGAGCTCGGCGTCGCTCGGCCCCTCCTCGTCGACCACGTCGACGATCCAGGTGTCGGCCTCGTACCAGCGGCGCATCCCGCGCTCCTCGAGCGCCTCGGGCACCCACGCGGGGTTCCACGGCGCATCCAGGAACCCGCGCTCCTCGAACGCCCCCGTCACCGCGCCCCCGGACTGGGCGGGCAGCAGCTGCGCCGGACCGAACAGCTCCGACGCGCCGCTCGCGCGCGCGCGCCGATCGGCCTCGTCGAGCAGCGCGTGCAGGACGGGCGCGTCGGTCGCGGCGATGGCGCCGAACACCTGCGCGCGCGTGCCGAGGCGCGCGTCGAGCCGGTCGTCGCGATGCACGACCGCGCGGCCGACGGGCCGCTCGCCGTCGAGCGCGAGGAGGAGCGAGACCGGATGCGGATGCGAGGAGGTGCCGCGGAACCAGTCGCGCAGGCGGCGCTCGCGCAGCGGCACCGCCCGCCCGCCGTGGGTGTCGAGGCCCAGCCGCACGAAGGCGTCGAAGGCCGCCCGATCGGCGACGTCCACGACCCGCATCGCGACCATCCCCGCTGGAGCGGCTAGATGCCGCTCTCCTCCGTGCGGACGAGGATGGCGGAGGAGTTGGGGTCGAGGATGACCTCGTCGTCGGGCGCCTGCCGGATCTGGTGCAGCTCGGAGGCCGTGAGCTCGACGCCGGAGGCCACCGACGTGCGCCGCTGCAGCAGGGTCGCGCCGATGCCGTAGCGCTCGCGCTGGCGCTCGTACAGCGCCAGCAGGTCGGCCGGCACGGGGGCCGCCCGCTCGTCGCGCTCGGCCCGCGCCTCGGCGAGCTCCGCCTCGATGCCCGCGGCCTGCTCGTCGCGCTCCGCGGCGAGCCGCTCGCGCTCGGCGCGCGCGGCGCCGGCCTCGGCGCGCGCCGCGGCGAGCGCGGCCTCCGCGTCCTCCTGCGCCTGCATGGCCTCGAGCTCGAGGTCCTCGAGCGTGCTGCGGCGGCGCTCGAGCGTGACGATCTCGTGCTCGGTCGCGGTCGCCGTCTTCGAGTCGGTCACCGTCTCGAGCCGCGTGCGGTCCTTCGCGAGGCGCGCCTCGACGAGCTGCACGTCGCTCTCGATGCGGCGGACCTCGGCCGAGGCGTCGTCGAGCGCGCCGAGCCGGTCGAGCACCGCCCGGTCGAGCACCGCGAGCTGCGCGTCGAGCTCCTCGATGCGCTTGGTCTGCGGCAGCGCGCGCCGCTTCGCCAGCAGCCGCATGATCCGGGTGTCCACGTCCTGCAGCGTCAGCAGCAGCCGCTGGTCGCCGTTCGTCGCCTTCAGTGCCATGCGTGCTCCTCCTGCGGGACCGCGAAGTCCCATGGGTCAGTCCTGGTCTCGCTCACGACCACCTCGACGCCCGGGAGCGCGGCGCTCAGCTGCTCGGCGGCGGGCCGCAGCCACAGCGACTCGCTCGCCCAGTGCGAGACGTCGACGAGCGCGGGGCCCTCGCCGGCGGCGTGCCGCTCGCGCGCGTCGGAGGCGGGGTGGTGGCGCAGGTCGCTCGTGATGTAGACGTCGGCGTCCGCGACCGCGCGCTCGCGCAGCAGCGAGTCGCCGGCGCCGCCGCAGATGGCGACGCGGCGCACCCGGCGGGCCGGGTCGCCCGCCGCTCGCACGCCGCCGGCCACCGGCGGGAGCAGGCCCGCGAGGGTGCGCACGAGGTCACCGAGCGCGACCGGCTCGGGCAGGTCGCCGACGCGGCCGAGGCCCTTCGCGTCGTCGACGCGGTTCACGACGATGGGGGTCGCGCCCTGCAGGCCGAGCATCGAGGCGAGCTCGCCGCTCGTGCCGCGGTCGACGGCGTCGGCGTTCGTGTGGGCCGCGAGGAGCGCGACCCGCTCGCGCACGAGCCGCGTGATGACGCGCCCGGCCGGGGTCGTCGCGGCGACGCTCGTCGCGCCGCGCAGCAGTAGCGGGTGGTGCACGAGCAGCAGGTCGGCGCCGCGCGCGACCGCCTCGGCGGCGGTCGCCTCGACGGCGTCGACGGCCAGCAGCACGCGCCGCACCTCGTCGACGGGGTCGCCCGCGACGAGGCCCACGGCGTCCCAGTCCTCGGCGGTCGCGGCGGGCCAGAGCGACTCGACCGCGCGCTGGACATCGGCGACGCTCGTCATGCGCTCCATCCTAGGGACGCGGGGCGGATGCGCCGACGCGGCCCGGCGGGCGGGCCGGACTGCGCTCGGTGAGCCTGGACGGGATCGAACCGCCGACATCCACGGTGTAAGCGTGGCGCTCTGCCAGCTGAGCTACAGGCTCCGGGGTGCTCTACCGTCTCACGCGACCCGCGCGAGCGCATCCCGGTACGCATCCATGTCGCGCGACTCGGAGGTGCTGACCCGGAAGTGCGCCGCGATGCGGCCGTCGCGGTCGACGACGTAGGTCGCGCGGGTCGCGATGCCGCGCTCGGGGAGGAACGCGCCGTACGCCTGCGCGACGGCGCCGTGCGGCCAGAAGTCGCTCAGCAGGCGGAACTCGAAGCCCTCCTGCTCGGCGAAGACCGCGAGCGACGCCGCCGTGTCGACGGAGATCGCGAGCACCTCGGCGTCGGCGCCGGTGAAGTCGGCGAGCTCGTCGCGGATCGAGCAGAGCTCGCCCGTGCAGCGGCCGGTGAAGGCGAGCGGGTAGAAGACGAGCACGACCGGCCTGCCGCGCAGCTCCGAGAGCGTGACGGCCTCGCCGGTGTGGTCGGTGAGCGTGAAGTCGGGAGCCTCGTCGCCGATCTGGAGTGCCATGCGCTCCATGCTGGCAGAGGCGTCGCGGGCGCGGCGACGAGGGCGCGCTGGCGGGATCGGCCCGGTGGCTAGAGTGGACGGGCGAGCGCCACGCACCCAGGGGTGCCGCAGGAGACGACGTCAGGAGCATCGGTGCTGAACGACCAGGACCCCTACTCGGGCCACACGGACGACACGGACCCCAGCGAGACCGCTGAGTGGCAGGAGTCGCTCTCGCAGCTGGTCGCCGCGAACGGCCCCCAGCGCGGCCGCGAGATCATGCTGAGCCTGCTCAAGCGCTCCAAGGAGCTGCACCTGGGCGTGCCGATGGTGCCGACCACCGACTACATCAACACCATCGCGCCCGAGAGCGAGCCGGAGTTCCCCGGCGACGAGCAGATCGAGCGCACCTACCGACGCTGGATCCGCTGGAACGCGGCGATCATGGTGCACCGCGCGCAGGCGCCCGGCATCGGCGTCGGCGGCCACATCTCGACCTACGCGTCCTCCGCGTCGCTGTACGAGGTCGGCCTCAACCACTTCTTCCGCGGCTACGACGCCCCCGGCGGCGGCGACCAGATCTTCTACCAGGGCCACGCCTCCCCCGGCATGTACGCCCGCGCGTTCCTCGAGGGCCGCCTCACCGAGGCGCAGATGGACGGCTTCCGCCAGGAGAAGTCGAAGGCGCCGCACGGCCTGCCCTCGTACCCGCACCCGCGGATGATGCCCGAGTTCTGGCAGTTCCCGACCGTGTCGATGGGCCTCGGGCCGATCGACGCCATCTACCAGGCGCAGGCCAACCGCTACCTCGCGAACCGCGGCATCAAGGACGCCGCCGACTCGCAGGTGTGGGCCTTCCTCGGCGACGGCGAGATGGACGAGGTCGAGTCGCGCGGCGCGCTGCAGCTCGCCGCCAACGACGGCCTCGACAACCTCAACTTCGTCATCAACGCCAACCTCCAGCGCCTCGACGGCCCGGTGCGCGGCAACGGCAAGATCATCCAGGAGCTGGAGTCGTTCTTCCGCGGCGCCGGCTGGAACGTCATCAAGGTCGTCTGGGGCCGCGAGTGGGACGACCTGCTCGCCCGCGACCACGACGGCGCGCTCCGCAACCTCATGAACGTCACGCCCGACGGCGACTACCAGACGTACAAGGCCGAGTCCGGCCTGTTCGTGCGCGAGCACTTCTTCGGCCGCGACCCGCGCACCGCCGAGATGGTCAAGGACATGACCGACGACGAGATCTGGAGCCTCAAGCGCGGCGGCCACGACTACCGCAAGGTCTACGCGGCCTACAAGGCGGCGAGCGAGCACAAGGGCCAGCCGACCGTCATCATCGCGAAGACAATCAAGGGCTACGGCCTCGGCAAGCACTTCGAGGCGCGGAACGCCACGCACCAGATGAAGAAGCTCACGCTCGACGACCTCAAGACCTTCCGCGACTACCTGCAGCTCGACATCTCCGACAAGCAGCTCGAGGCCGACCCGTACAACCCGCCGTACTTCCACCCCGGCCAGGACTCGCCCGAGATCCAGTACATGCTCGAGCGCCGGCGCGAGCTCGGCGGCTTCACGCCCGAGCGCCGCGCGAAGCACACGATCATCCCGCTGCCCGAGGCGAAGACCTACGACATGCCGAAGAAGGGTTCCGGCAAGCAGCAGGTCGCCACCACGATGGCGTTCGTGCGGCTGCTGAAGGACCTGCTGCGCGACAAGGGCTGGGGCGAGCGCATCGTGCCGATCATCCCCGACGAGGCGCGCACGTTCGGCATCGACGCCTTCTTCCCGACGGCCAAGATCTACAACCCCCACGGCCAGAACTACACCTCGGTCGACCGCGACCTGCTCCTGAAGTACCGCGAGGCGCCCGACGGCCAGATCGTGCACGTCGGCATCAACGAGGCGGGCGCGATGGCCGCGTTCATCGCGGCCGGCACGTCGTACTCGACGCACGGCGAGCCGCTCGTGCCGATCTACGTCTTCTACTCGATGTTCGGCTTCCAGCGCACCGGCGACTCCATCTGGGCGGCCGCCGACCAGATGACGCGCGGCTTCCTCATCGGCGCGACCGCGGGCCGCACGACGCTCGCGGGCGAGGGCACCCAGCACGCCGACGGCCACTCGCCGCTCATCGCGTCGACGAACCCGTCGGTGCTCGCCTACGACCCGGCCTACGGCTACGAGATCGCGCACATCACGCAGATGGGCCTCGAGCGCATGTACGGCGAGTCGCCCGAGGACGTCATGGTGTACCTCACCGTCTACAACGAGCCGATGGTGCAGCCCGCCGAGCCGGCCGACGTCGACGTGGAGGGCATCCGCCGCGGCATCCACCGCGTCTCGACGAGCGACCACCACCCGGTCAAGGTGCAGCTGCTCGGCTCGGGCGTCGCCCTGCCGTGGCTGCACCACGCGCAGGAGCTGCTCGGCAGCGACTGGGGCGTCTCGGCCGACATCTGGTCGGTCACCTCGTGGAGCGAGCTGCGCCGCGACGGCCTCGACGCCGACCGGCACAACTTCCTGCACCCGCAGGGCGAGGCGCGCGTGCCGTACGTCACGCAGCGCCTGTCGGAGGCCGAGGGCCCCTTCGTCGCCACCACCGACTACATGCGGGCGGTCCCGGACCAGATCCGCGAGTGGGTGCCCGGCGACTACGCGACGCTCGGCGCCGACGGCTTCGGCTTCGCCGACACCCGCGCCGCCGCCCGCCGCTTCTTCACGATCGACAGCCACTCGGTCGTGGTGCGCGCGCTCGACGCGCTCTCGAAGCAGGGCAAGGTGCCGCTCGGCATGGTGCAGCAGGCGATCGACAAGTACAGCCTCCACGACGTGAACGCCGGCGAGTCGGGCACCGTCGGCGGGGACGCCTAGGCCACGGCGCTGGACGCCGCGGCGGAGCTCCAGGCGCAGCAGCTCGCGTGGCTGCGGCGCATCTCGGGCGACCTCTCGACGCAGGTGACGCGGGCGCTCGACGACCGGCTGCCCTGGTACCGCACGATGCCGCCCTCGCGGCGGAGCGCGGTGGGGCTCGTCGCGCAGTCGGGCATCTCGTCCTTCATCGCGTGGCACGAGGATCCCGAGGCGCAGCCGTGGATCGCCGCCGACGTCTTCGCGGCGGCGCCCCGGGAGCTGCTGCGCAGCGTGAGCCTGCAGCAGACGCTGCAGCTGATCCGCACCGTGGTGTCGGTCTTCGAGGAGCGCATCGGCGACGCCGACCCGGCGATGCGCGAGCCGATCCTGCGCTACTCGCGGGAGATCGCGTTCGCGGCGGCCGACGTCTACGCCCGCGCGGCCGAGTCGCGTGGCCTGTGGGACGCCCGGCTCGAGGCGCTCGTGGTCGACTCGATCCTCACCGGCGAGCACGACGACGAGCTGCCGAGCCGCTCCGCCGCGCTCGGCTGGCACGGGCGCGGCGAGTGCGCCGTGCTCGTGGGCCTCGCGCCGCGCCAGCTCGACGTCGACATCATCCGCCGCCGGGCGAGGCATGCCGGATGCGACGTGCTGGTCGGGGTGCAGGGCTCCCGGCTCGTCGTCGTCATCGGCCGCGCCGCCGCGGAGGACGAGGAGGGCCCGAGCGGCCCGATCGAGTTCATCGCGGTCGCCGAGCAGCTCGCGGAGGCGTTCGGCGACGGCCACCTGGTGCTGGGCCCCGCCGTGCCGAGCATCGTCGAGGCGGCGCGCAGCGCCAAGGCCGCGCTCGCGGGCTTCGCCGTCGCCGACGCGTGGCGGCGCACGCCCCGCCCGGTGCGGGCCGACGACCTGCTGCCCGAGCGGGCGCTCGCCGGCGACCCGCTGGCCCGGCAGGAGCTCGTGCGCAGCATCTACCAGCCGCTGCGCGACCACTCGAGCGACCTGCTCGCGACCCTCGCGTGCTACCTCGACACCGGCCGCTCGCTCGAGGCGACCGCGCGCGAGCTCTTCGTGCACCCCAACACCGTGCGCTACCGCCTGAAGCGCATCAGCGAGATCATCGGCTGGGACGCGACGGGCGCCAGGGAGGCGCTCGCGCTGCACACGGCGATCATCCTCGGCGCCATCCACGACGCCTCGCGGGAGCGCGCCCAGCGTGCGCCGCAGCCGACGCGCCATGCCGTCCGGGGCAAGGGCGCGGTGGGAGGATGAGGCACGTGATCGTCATCGTCGCTCCCGGCCAGGGCTCGCAGAAGCCCGGCTTCCTCTCCCCCTGGCTCGAGCTGCCGGGCGTGCCCGAGCGGCTCGCCGCGCTCGGCGAGGCGGCCGGCGTCGACCTCGTGCAGCACGGCACGGTCAGCGACGCCGACACCATCCGCGACACGCTCGTCGCGCAGCCGCTCATCGTCGCCGCCGGCATCCTCGCGCTCGACGCGCTCGGCGAGAGCGCCAGCCTCGCGGGCGGCGTCGCCGGGCACTCCGTCGGCGAGATCACCGCGGCCGTGGCCGCGGGCGTGCTCGCGGCCGAGGACGCGATGGCGCTCGTCGGCGAGCGCGCGCGGGCGATGGCGGATGCGGCGGCCGAGACCCCGACGGGCATGGTCGCGGTGCTCGGGGCCGACGAGGCCGCGCTCGAGGCCCGGCTCGCCGAGCTCGGCCTGCAGCCGGCCAACTACAACGGCGGCGGGCAGATCGTCGTCGCCGGCGCGCTCGACGCGCTCGCGGCCCTCGCCGAGGCGCCGCCCGAGCGCGCGCGGGTCATCCCGCTGCAGACCGCGGGCGCGTTCCACACGAGCTACATGGCCCCCGCCGTCGAGCGCTTCCGCGCGCGCGCCGCCGCCACTCGGGCCTCCGACCCGACCACCACCCTCTGGACGAACCGGGACGGCAGCGCCGTCGCATCCGGCACCGACTTCCTCGACCTGGTCGTCGGCCAGGTCTCGAGCCCGGTGCGCTGGGACCGCTGCATGGCCGCCTTCCAGGAGGCCGGCGTCACGGGCATCGTCGAGCTCGCCCCCGCCGGCGCGCTCGTCGGGCTCGCGAAGCGCGGCCTGCGCGGCGTGCCCGCGGTCGGCATCACCACCCCCGACGACCTGCCCGCAGCCGTCCGGCTGCTCGAGAGCGGAGCCGCAGCATGACCACCCTCGCAAGCCTCCCCACCCGTGCCGGGTCGCGCATCCTCTCCGTGGGCGCCGCCCGCGGCGAGGTCGTGGTGCCGAACGAGGAGCTCGTCGGCCCGATCGACTCCTCCGACGAGTGGATCCGGCAGCGCACCGGCATCATCACGCGCGTGCGCGCCGGCGAGGGCGTGCAGGCGGTCGACCTCGCCGAGACCGCCTCGCGCGAGGCGCTCGAGCGCGCGGGCCTGACGGGCTCGCAGATCGACGCCGTCATCGTCTCGACGATCAGCAACACCGTGCAGACGCCCTCGATGGCGGCTCTGCTGACCGAGCGGCTCGGCGCCACGCCCGCCCCCGCGTTCGACATCTCCGCCGCCTGCGCGGGCTACGCCTACGGCGTCGCCCAGGCCGACGCGCTCGTGCGCAGCGGCATGGCCGAGCACGTGCTGGTCGTGGGCGTCGAGAAGCTCTCGGAGATCATCGACCCGACCGACCGCTCGATCAGCTTCCTGCTCGGCGACGGCGCGGGCGCCGTCGTGATCGGCGCCGCCGACGAGCCGGGCATCAGCCCCTCGGTGTGGGGCTCCGACGGCTCCCACTGGGAGACCATCCGGATGACGAACTCGCTCGGCTCGATGCGCGACGGCGAGCCGTGGCCCACGCTGCGCCAGGACGGCCAGAAGGTCTTCCGCTGGGCGGTGTGGGAGATGGCGAAGAAGGCGCGAGAGGCGCTCGACGCCGCCGGCGTCGAGCCGGCCGACCTCGCCGCGTTCATCCCGCACCAGGCGAACATGCGCATCATCGACGAGTTCGCGAAGCAGCTGCAGCTGCCCGACTCCGTCGTCATCGCGCGCGACATCGCGACGACCGGCAACACGTCGGCCGCGTCGATCCCCCTCGCGATGCACCGCATCCTCGAGGAGCACCCTGAGCTGTCGGGCGGGCTGGCGCTGCAGATCGGCTTCGGCGCGGGCCTCGTATACGGCGCCCAGGTCGTGGTCCTCCCCTAGACTGCAACCCGTCCACCAGACAGAAGGAGACAACCCGATGGCTTACACCAAGGACGAGGTCCTGGCAGGGCTCGCCGACCTCGTGAACGACGAGACTGGCATCGCGACCGAGAACGTGCAGCTCGAGAAGTCGTTCACCGACGACCTCGACATCGACTCGATCTCGATGATGACGATCGTCGTGAACGCCGAGGAGAAGTTCGACGTGAAGATCCCGGACGACGAGGTCAAGAACCTCAAGACCGTCCAGGACGCCGTCGACTACATCACGGGCGCCCAGGCGGCCTGAGCCCCCACGGGCCGAGACCACGCGTGCGGCCGGGCGACCGGCCGCACGCTGCATCTGCGAGGAGAGCCATGACGAAGAAGATCGTCATCACCGGCATCGGCGCCACGTCGCCGCTCGGCGGCACCGCCCGCGAGAGCTGGGAGGCGCTGCTCGCCGGCGACTCCGGCGCGCGCAGCCTCGAGCACGACTGGGTGGCCACGTACGACCTGCCGGTTACGTTCGCCGCCGAGGCGAAGGTGCGCCCCGACACGGTGCTCGAGCGCCCCGTCGCCAAGCGCCTCGACCCGTCGAGCCAGCTCGCGCTCGTCGCGGCCAAGGAGGCCTTCGCCGACGCCGGCTCCCCCGACGTGCCCTCCGAGCGGCTCGGCGTCGACTTCTCGACCGGCATCGGCGGCGTCTGGACGCTGCTCGACGCGTGGGACACGCTGCGCGAGAAGGGCCCGCGGCGCGTCATGCCGATGACGGTGCCCATGCTCATGCCGAACGCCCCCGCCGCGGCCGTCTCCATGCACTTCGAGGCTCGCTCCTACGCCCGCACGGTCGCCTCCGCGTGCGCCTCGAGCACCGAGGCCATCGCGAACGCCTACGAGCACCTGCAGGCCGGGCTCGCCGACGTCGTGATCGCCGGCGGCAGCGAGTCGGCGATCCACCCGATCACCATCGCCTCCTTCGCCTCCATGCAGGCGCTCTCGCGCCGCAACGACGACCCGGCCACCGCATCCCGCCCCTACGACGTCACCCGCGACGGGTTCGTCATGGGCGAGGGCGCGGCGGCGCTCGTGCTCGAGACCGAGGAGCACGCGCTCGCGCGCGGCGCCCGCATCTACGCCGAGCTCGCCGGCGGCGGCGTGACCGCCGACTCGCACCACATCACGGCCCCCGAGCCCGAGGGCCTCGGCGCGAGCCGTGCCGTGCAGCTCGCGCTCGACGCGGCCGGCGCCACCGCCGACGACGTGACCCACATCAACGCGCACGCGACGTCGACGCCCGTCGGCGACGTCGCCGAGGTGCGCGCGATGCACCGCATCTTCGGCGACCGCATCCGCGAGATCCCCGTCTCGGCGACGAAGGCCGCGCACGGCCACCTGCTCGGCGGTACGGGCGCGCTCGAGGCGATGTTCGCGACGCTCGCGATCGTCGAGCGCCAGGCGCCCCCGACGATCAACGTCACCGAGCAGGACCCGGACGCTCCGCTGCGCATCTCGCCCGAGCCGATGCCGCTCGGCGACGAGCCGCAGCTCGTGATCTCGAACTCGTTCGGGTTCGGCGGCCACAACGCGGTGATCGCGATCCGCTCGGTCTGACGCCGGCCGCGCCGACGCCGAGGGCCCCGCTGTACGCAGCGGGGCCCTCAGCCGTTGCGGGGAGTCGAGAGGCTCAGCCGACGCGGTGCAGCCAGACGACGGGCGACGCGTCGGAGGCGTGCCGGTAGGCCTCGAGGTCGCGGTCCCACGGCCCCCCCATGGCGTCGTCGAGCTCGGCGAGCAGGGCGCGCGCGTCGGGGCCCGCGGCCTCGATGGCGGCGCGGATGCGGTCCTCGGGCACGACGACGGAGCCTGCGGCGTCGATGCGCGCGGCCGTGATGCCGAGCTGCGGCGCGTGCATCCAGCGCATGCCGTCGGAGCCCGGCACCGGATCCTCGGTGACCTCGAAGCGCACGTCGCGCCAGCCGGCGAGCGCGCTCGCGATCGCCGCGCCCGTGCCGACCGGGCCCGACCAGTGCACCTCGCTGCGCTCGGCGCCGGGCTCCGCGGGCTGGCTCTGCCAGATGAAGCGGAGCGCGTCGCCGACGGCGCTGCCGACGGCCCACTCCAGGTGGGTGCGCAGGGCGCGCTGGGACGCGTGGATCCAGACGACCCCCGTCGTGGTCGCGGGACGTCGTCTGAGCGTGTTCGCAGCAGTCATCGTCTCTCCCTCGTTCGATACGACTTCCCCATCGGTCGAACGATCCGGACGATGCCAGCGATCCTCTCATACGCCTGCCGGGAGTGACAACCGTGTCATTCCCGGAGCGCGGTCACCCTTCGCCGAAGGCGGGCCGCCGCTCCCCGGCGCGGATCGGGAACGGGAGCCGGTTGCCCGCCGGCGGCATCGGGCAGTTGAACTGGTCGCTCATCGCGCACGGCGGCACGATGGCCCGGTTGAAGTCGAGGTCGACCGAGCCGTCGTGGCGCGGCTTCACGAACAGGAAGCGGCCCACCTCGTAGGTCTCGTCGCCGGTCGTCGCGTCGGCGAAGACGATCTGGAGGCTGTCGCCGTCGGGCAGCGCCACCAGCTCGACCTCGGACCCGTCGTGCTCGAAGCGGATCGTGCCGGGCGAGACGGCCCGGCGGAGCGAGCCGCCCTGCGTCTTGCCGTGCTCGAACTCGACGCCGCCCTCGACCGGCTCGAAGGTGCCGTGCTTCACCCACGCGGGGTCGAAGTCGTAGGCCTCGATGCCGGTGAAGCCGCGCTCGTCGGCGGCCTCCGCGTCCCACACCCGCAGCGCGAAGCGGCCGTGGAAGTCGGGGCCGATCACGAAGGCGGTGCGCCGGTCGTCGAAGCGCACCGAGCTGGGCGTCATGGAGTCGTGGCTGCAGACGATCGCGTCGCCGTCGACGGTCTGGCCGTCGACGATGATCCCGGCCGACGCATCCGCCGTCACCTGCAGGCCGTCGGCGGTCGGCGACGGCGACCACGTGCCCGGCACGCCCTCGATCGAGGTGGGCTCGGAGACCCACGCGGTCGCCACGAGCGCGATGGCGCCCTGCGGTCCGCGCACGCCCTGATCGCGCTTCTGGCGGAACGCGGCGTAGGCGCTGCGGGCGTCGTCGGCGGCGGCCGGCACGGCAGTCTCGGTCATGCTTCCACCCTACCGACGGGAGCCGACGCGACCTCCCGCGCCGGAGCCGCCGGGCGCTCGCCCGATGTCGGGCGCCGGCCGTAGGGTCGCACCATGGACGCCCTCCCCTCGCTCGGCCTCATCCTCCCGCCCGACGTGCCGCCCGAGCGCATCGTGCCGCTCGCCCGCGCCGCCGAGGGCCTGGGCGTCGGCGAGGTGTGGCTGTGGGAGGACTGCTTCGCCGAGTCGGGCGTGTCGCCCGCAGCCGCCGTGCTCGCGGCCACCGAGCGGCTGCGCGTCGGGCTCGGGCTCATGCCGGTGCCCTTGAGGGCCGTCGCGCTGACCGCGATGGAGGTCGCGACGCTCGCGCGCATGTTCCCCGGCCGCTTCCTGCCCGGCATCGGCCATGGCGTGCTCGAGTGGATGGGGCAGGCGGGCGTGCGCGCCGCGTCGCCGCTCACGCTGCTGCGCGAGCACGCCCAGGCGCTGCGGGCGCTGCTCGCCGGCGACGAGCTCTCGGTGGAGGGCCGCTACGTGCGGCTCGACCGCGTGCAGCTGCGGTGGCCCCCGGCAGAGGTGCCGCCGCTGCTCATCGGCGGCGGCGGGCCGAAGACGCTCGCGCTCGCGGGCGAGCTCGGCGACGGCGTGATCCTCGCCGGCGACCTGGGCGATCCCGCGGCCGTCGACACGACGCGCGCGGCGGTCGAGACCGTGCGCGCCGCGCGCGCGGCCGCCGGCCTCGCGTCACCGGCCGCGATCGTGCAGTTCGCGCAGGTGCCGGCGGATGCGTCGGCCGACGAGGTCGCGCGGCTCGCGGCCGCGCTCGCGCGCGCGGGCGCGACGAGCGTGCCGCTGCTCGCCCTCGAGCGCGACGGCCGGCCCTCGACCGGCGACGGCATCGAGCGCCTCGCCCGCACCATCGCGGCGCTCGGCGGCTGAGCCCCTGAGCGCGGGCTCGCCGCCTCAGCTGTTGCGGCCGCGTGCTGCCACGCGCCACGTGGCCGACGGCGCCGCGTCGCCCGCGCGGTCGAAGACCTGCAGCTCGTCGACGAGGTTGACGGCCATGCACACGTGATTCGGCACGAGCCGCACGGTCGCGCCGAGCGGCGGCAGCGCATCCCCCTCCCCGAGCTCCGCGACCGCGTGGTGCTCGCTCAGCTGCACGATGCGCGCCTCGGGGTGGTCGAGCAGGCGGCCGTGCCCCGTGGCCCAGGGCGCGCGATCGGGGCCGAGCACCTTCGACCCCGCGTCGAGCACGAGCCTGCCGCCGGCATGCGAGACGACGGTGGCGTGCGCGGTCAGCGCGATCTCGGCCGCGTCCATGGCGCCCAGCTCCCACTGCTGCGCGTCGCCGAAGACGGTGACGCCCGGCCGCAGCTCGGTGACCGGCGAGTCGAGCTCGAGCGCGGCGGCGAAGCTCGGTGTGGAGCCGCCCGAGACCACGAGCGGTGTCGCGCCGGCCGCACGCATGCCGTGCACGGCGACGGTGAGCGCCTCGGCCTCCTGCCGGGCGGCCTCCGCGCGGGCGCCCGGCGCGTACGCGTGGCCGGGGAAGGCGAACACGCCCTCGACCTCGATGCCGGCCTGCACCGCGGCCGCGGCCACCGCGCCCGCCTCGGTCGGCGCGCAGCCGGAGCGGTGGTGGCCGGCGTCGACCTCGACCCGCACGGCGATGCGCCCGGCGAGGCCGGCCCGCGCGACGCGCTCGACGGCGGCGACCGAGTCGACGCCGATCGAGATGGCGGCGCCGCGCGCGGCGAGGGCCCTGAGGCGCGCCGCGCGCGGCGGGTCGATCCACAGCGGGTAGGCGATGCAGAGGTCGTCGAGCCCGGCTGCGGCGAAGACCTCGGCCTCGCCGATCGTGGCCACCGTGAGCCCGTGCGCCCCCGCCGCCACCTGCATCCGGCCGATCTCGATCGTCTTGTGCGTCTTCGCGTGGGGCCGGAGCGCCAGGCCGCGCGCCGACGCGGCGTCGGCCACGCGCGCGATGTTGGCCTGCATCCGCTCGAGGTCGACGGCGAGGTACGGCGTGGTCGGCGGCATGGCTCGATGCTAGGCCGCGGCACGCCCGCGGCGGCATCTTGACCGCGTCCCGGGGCAGGCGGATCATGAGACCCACCGGGCCGAGGGAGCACACCATGCAGGCCGTCAGGAAGTCCATCCGAGGGCCGCTGGCGGTCGCCGCCGTCGCCGCCCTCCTGCTGTCGCCGGCGCTGCCGGCCGTCGCCGCGGAGCCCGACCGGCAGGTCGTCGCGCGCGGCTCCGAGTGGCACGTCGCCGGCGGCCCCACGTTCACCTTCGGGCGCAGCTCCGACGTGCAGGTGATGGGCGACTGGGACGACAACGGGTCGCGCACGCCGGGCGTCTTCCGCGCGGGCACCTGGTACCTGCGCAACAGCCTGAGCGGCGGGGCGGCCGACGTCGTCGTCTCGTTCGGCAGGGATGGCGACAAGCCCGTCGTCGGCGACTGGGACGGCGACGGCCGCACCGGGATCGGCATCGTGCGCGGCGGCACGTGGCACCTGCGCAGCAGCCTCTCGAGCGGGGTCGCCGAGACGACCTTCTCGTTCGGGCGGCCCGGCGACACGCCCGTCGCGGGCGACTGGGACGGCGCGGCGGGCGACGGCATCGGCGTCGTGCGTGCGGGCGGCTGGTACCTGCGGAACGCCGCGGGCGGCGGCGCCGCCGACCTCGCCTTCGGCTACGGCATGGCGGGCGACATCCCGGTGACCGGCGACTGGAACGGCGACGGGCGCACCGGCATCGGGGTCGTGCGCGGCACGACCTGGTACCTCAAGGAGGTGCCGGGCTCCGGCGCGGCGACGCGCTCGTCGATCTACGGGCGCTGCGGCGACGGGGTGCTCAGCACGCACTCGGCGCGCACCGAGCCCGGCGTGCCGCTGTCGTTCGGGGGCACGGAGTGGACCGAGCTGCC
Organism: Agrococcus sp. GW821-FHT14H11; assembly: GCF_058803545.1. Taxonomy (NCBI): domain Bacteria; kingdom Bacillati; phylum Actinomycetota; class Actinomycetes; order Micrococcales; family Microbacteriaceae; genus Agrococcus; species Agrococcus sp. GW821-FHT14H11. Next base: position 55,897 of record NZ_JBXAPA010000003.1, on the reverse strand, counting down.
GACCTCGCAGCGGGTCGTCGCGCTCACCTTCGACGCGGGTGCCAACGCGGCGGGCCTGCCGTCGATCCTGTCGACGCTCCGTGCCACCGACACGCCTGCGACGTTCTTCCTCACGGGCGCCTGGGCGCAGTCGTTCCCGGCGCGCGCGGCCGAGATCGGGCGCGACTACCCGATCGGCAACCACACCCAGACGCATCCCGACCTCACGACGCTCTCGAGCGCCGCGGTGCGGTCGCAGATCGTCTCGGCCGACACCTCCATCCGCGCGACGGCCGGCGTCGACCCGCGGCCCTGGTTCCGGTTCCCCTTCGGGGCGAGGGATGCGCGGACGCAGTCGATCATGACGTGCCTCGACTACGGGTCGGTGCGCTGGACCGTCGACACGCTCGGCTGGCAGGGCACCTCCGGGGGCCAGAGCTCGACGACGGTGCTGAACCGGGTGCTGGCGAGCCTGCAGCCGGGCGAGATCGTGCTCATGCACGTCGGCTCGCACCCGACCGACGGCAGCACGCTCGACGCGGATGCGCTGCCGGCCATCATCCGCGAGGTCGAGGCGCGCGGCTACCGCTTCGTCGACCTGGACGACTTCCGCTGACCCGCCTCACGATCCGCGCCCCGCGAGACTAGGCTCCGGCGCATGGACATGCTCACGGGCGAGCAGATCGTCGCCGCCAACCTGACCGACTGGCGCAAGCTCGCGCAGGGGCTGCACGCCCGCTACCTGGTGGACGGCTTCAGCACCGGCGCGCGCTTCGTCGCGGCGGTGGCCGAGGCCGGCGATGCCGTCGGGCACCACCCGAGCGTCGCCATCGGGCACGGGCACGTCGACCTGAAGCTCAGCAGCGACGACGCGGTCTACCGCGACGTCGAGGGCTCCGAGCACCTCGTCGAGTGGGTGACGCAGCAGGACGTCGAGCTCGCGCGGCGGATCACCGAGGTCGCGGCCGAGCATCGGCTCGCGGCCGACCCCGCCGCGGTGAGCGTCATCGAGCTCGGCCTCGACACCGCGCAGTCCGCCGCGATCGCGCCCGTCTGGGCGGCGCTCCTCACCGGCCGCGCCGACGCGCAGGGCCACGGCTCCCCGAGCGACGAGATCCGGGATGCGTCGGGCCGGGTGCCGAACCTCTGGTTCGGCGACGCCCTCGAGCACGCCGGCTCGCGGCAGCGGTTCCACCTCGAGGTCTACGTCGCGCCCGAGGCGGCCCAGGAGCGCATCGCGGCAGCCCTCGCTGCGGGCGGCACCGTCGCCGACGACAGCGACGCGCCCTCGCTCACCGTGATCGCCGACCAGGACGGCAACCAGGGCGTCATCTGCATCGACGCATCCGCGGCGAACCGGTAGGGGCGCGCAGCGCCTGCGTCGCCCTACCGGTGCTCGAACAGCAGCGCGTGGACGATGTGCGAGAGCTCCTCCGGGTCCACCTCGGGGTGGCTCTCGGCCCAGGCCTGCAGCAGGGGTGCGTAGACGGTCAGCATCGGGCCGGGCGGGTCGGGCACGGCTTGCGCCTCTCGCCAGAGCTCAGCGATCCGCTCCCACAGCGCGGGTGCTCGGTCGGCGCCGACAGCTGCAGCGAAGCGCTCCTCGATCGACGCGGGGTCGGGGACGCCGTCGCGGCGGTCGCGGTGGTATGCAGCGGCCGCCTCGCGCCGCGCGCGCATCGCCGCTCGGAGCTCCTCGTCGATCATGGATGCATCTCCTCTCGCGCCGCTGAGGACGGCGCGCGTCTCGACGGTAGGGCGGACGGGACGTGCATGCCGGTCCGGACCGGCATGCAGAGGGCAGCGTCCGTTCCGACCGTAGGGCGGACGGGACTTGAACCCGTGACCGAGGGATTATGAGTCCCCTGCTCTGACCAGCTGAGCTACCGCCCCGAGGCCTCCCGGCCCATCCGCCGATCCTAGTCGGCGAGCTCCACGCGGGTCTCGGGGTCGCGGATGTCCTCGCCGCGGTAGAGGCGCTCGAAGGCGGTGATCGTGGTCTCGATGTCGTGCGGCGCGACGATCTCGAGGCTGTGGCGCTGGAACGCGCCGTACTCCTCGTCGCTCAGGCGCAGCACGCGCTCGAGCTTCTCGGCCATGTCGGTCGCGTCGTCGGGGCGGAAGAGCCAGCCGTTCGCGCCGTCGCGCACGAGGTGCGGCAGCGCCATCGCGTCGGCGGCGACGACCGGCAGGCCCGTCGCCATGGCCTCCATCGTCGCGATCGACTGCAGCTCGGCCGTCGACGGCATCGCGAAGACCTCGGCGGCGCGCAGGCGGTCGCGGAGCTCCGTGTCGCTCACGAAGCCCGTGAGCGTGACGCGGTCGGCGACGTGCAGGTCGCGCGCGAGCGCGGCGAGCTCGTCGATCTGGTCGCCGCCGCCGACGATGTCGAGGTGCCAGTCGAGGTCGTCAGGCAGCTGCGCGACCGCACGCACGAGCGTGTCGAGCCGCTTCTCGGTCGTCACCCGGCCGACGAAGACGATGCGGCCGTGCTGGCGCTCGGGGTTGGGCGCGTACTCGTCGCCCGGCAGGCCGCAGGAGATCGCGTGCACGCCGGTGAGCCCGGTCTTGCGCTCGAGGTAGTCGGCGCTGCGGCGCGTCGGCGTCGTGACGACGTCGCACCGGCCGAAGACCGTCGCCGCATCGCCCCAGGCGAAGTCGACCGCGGGCGCGTGCAGCGCGCGCGGGATGTTCGAGTGGTCCATCAGGTTCTCGAACATCAGGTGGTTCGTGCCGATGACGCGGATGCCGCGCTTCTTGGCCTCGGTCGAGAACGCGCGCCCGAGCACGAGGTGCGACTGGAAGTGCACGACGTCGGGCCGCAGCGCGTCGAGCAGCGACGCCGCGTTCTGCCAGACGCGCCACGGCGAGGCGAAGCGCAGCCACTCGTGGCCCGGGTACAGCAGCGACCGCAGGCGGTGCACGCTGAAGCGCTGCCCCTCGTGCTCCTCGACGCGCGTGCCGTGGCGGCCGCGTCCGAGCGCCGACGCGACGACGTGCACCTCGTGCCCGCGGGCGGTGAGGCGCGCGGCGAGCCTGGTGGTGAACTTCGCGGCGCCGTTGACGTCGGGCGCGAAGGTGTCGGTGGCGATGAGGATGCGCAGGGGCCGGTCGGTCATTGGTCCTCCTCGGGCGCTGTCGCCAGCGACCGGATCTGTGGGTGGTGCCTGGCCAGCTGGAGGACGCCCGTGACGGCGATCGCTCCAGCGGCGGCGAACACGATGATGGCCCACGGCGGGGTCGCCGAGGCCTCGCCGAGCACCGTGACGCCGATGAGCACGGCGACGAGCGGGTCGATGACGGTGAGGCCGGCGATGACGAGGTCGGGCGGGCCGGAGGCGTGCGCGAGCTGCACGGCGTAGCTGCCGACGAGCATCGCGATCACGAGCGCGACGGCGCACACGATCGTGAGCCAGTCGAACTGGCTGGAGATGATGCGGTTGATGACGATCTTCGAGAGCGTCACCACGAAGCCGTAGAGCACGCCGGCGGCCAGGATGTAGAAGAACGCGTTCGCGCGGTGCCGGAACCACCACCAGGCGGCGCCGAGCCCGGCGAGCGCGACGACGAGCAGGGCGAGCACCGTCAGCAGCTGCTGGTCGCGGATGGGCCGCTCGACGGCGAAGATGGCCGCCACGGTGACGAAGATGCCGATGCCCGTCAGGCACAGCGCGATCGCCCGGATCGTGCGGTGGTCGAGCCGGATGCCGGCCAGGCGTGCGTTGAGGATGGCGGTGACCACGAGCGCGACGGCGCCCAGCGGCTGCACCACGATGAGCGGCGCGAGGGCGAGCGCGCCCAGCTGCATGACGATCGCGAGGCCGAGCAGCAGCGTGCCCACGACCCAGGCGGGGTTGCGCACGAGGCGCAGCATCGCCGAGCCGCCGAGGTGGGCGCCGCGCTGGTCGCCGCCCTCGAAGTGGCCGACGCCGCGGTGCTGGAACTGCGTGCCCACCGACAGGAACACCGCTCCCACGATCGCGACCGGGATCCCGAGCGCCTGCATCGGCGTCAGCGAGATCTCCGCGGCGAGATCGTCGAGGGCGGTGAAGAGCACCCGATGAACCTACCGCCGCAGCCGTCGATACCCTGGACGACATGACCGTTCTGCCCATCTGCATCACGGGCGAGCCCGTCCTCCACCGCGTCGCCGACCCTGTGCGCGCCTTCGACGACGAGCTGGCCGCGCTGGTCGCCGACATGTTCGCCACCATGGAGGCCGCCCCCGGCGTCGGCCTCGCCGCCCCGCAGATCGGGCTCGCGAAGCGCCTGTTCGTCTACGACTGGACCGACGCCGACGGCGTCCGCACGCGCGGCGTCGCCGCGAACCCGGAGCTGTGGATCTCGCCGCTGCCCGTCGGCCTCCCCGGCGAGGACGACGAGGAGGGCTGCCTCTCCATCCCCGGCGAGCGCTTCGCGCTGCTGCGCGCCGAGCGCGCGCTGCTGCGGGCCCAGGACGAGCGCGGCGAGCACTACGAGCTCGAGGCCTCCGGCTGGCTCGCGCGCATCCTGCAGCACGAGTTCGACCACCTGAACGGCATCCTCTACGCCGACCGGCTGGATGCGTTCGGCACGAAGGGCGTGCAGAAGGCGATCAAGCGCAACAAGTGGGGCGTCGAGGGGCTCACGTGGATGCCGGGCGAGGACGACCTCGAGGGCTGAGGCGCCCGCCGATGTGACCCCCGCCCGGACGGGATGCTACGCTTGTCGTCGCTCCCGCAGCGATCCTCGATAGCTCAATTGGCAGAGCAGCCGGCTGTTAACCGGCAGGTTGATGGTTCGAGTCCATCTCGGGGAGCGACAGGCCCCGCCTCATGGCGGGGCCTTCCTCGTTTCCGGACCGCTGCTCTTCTTGCCGTTCCTGCAGGAATCCGCGCTACGGTGCCAGCATCACGCCCGCTCGAGCCAGGAGCATCGATGTCGTCTCTCCCCCGCCGCCCGCGCCTCGCGCCGCTCGTCCTCACCGCCGCGGCCGCGCTCGCGCTCGCCGGCTGCGTGCCGCTCCCGCCCGACGTGCCGCCCGTCATCGACGACCCCTCGCCGTCGGTGCCGCAGCCGAGCGAGCCGGCGCCCGCGCCGAGCGAGTCGACGGAGCCCGGCACCGACCCCGGCGCCGGCGCCCTCCCCGAGCTGCTCGAGGTGGGCGACGTGCTCGAGCCCGGCACGCTGCCCGGCTGGGAGACGAGCATCACCACCGACAGCGCGTTCGCGCCGCAGCCCGACTCCGACTTCCCGCTCGGCCCGACCATCCACGTCGTCGAGAGCGCGACCGGCTGCACCTTCTGGGCCTACCAGGGCCAGCAGGACATCGACTCGACCGACGAGGTCGAGAGCTCCGAGGCGACGCTCGCCGCGCTCACCGACAGCTCGCCCGACGACTGGGACGCCGACACGTTCCAGCTCGCCCCCTCGGCGTCGCAGGGCGTCGCGGTGGTGCTGCTGTCGCTCTTCGAGGAGCGCGAGGACGGCTCGACCGAGGCGTGGTTCGCGCGCAACTTCCAGTCGAGCCAGACCACGAGCGCGATCCGCGCCGCGTGCGGTCCGGACACGGGCGGCATCGAGCACATCGACGAGGTCGTGCTCGAGCACTTCCAGATCAACTTCCTCGTGCCGTAGGCGCTACTCCGCGCGCAGCGACCGCCGCTCGCGCTCGAGGGCGAGCAGCTGCTCCTGCAGCCGCTTCGACGCCTCGGGGTCGGTGGCGCCGAGGCGCTGGAGGCTGCCGAGCAGCTCGGCCTTCCGCCGCAGGATGTCGCGGTCGACGAGCGAGCCGACGATGCCGCGCACGTAGGCGGTGACGCCCTCCTTCGACGTCTGCGGGATGGGCGACATCGCCAGCGCGCGCACGAGCGGCACGAGCTCCGCCGGCACCGCCTGCGCGACCCGCTCCGAGAAGTCGCTCGCCTCGAAGGCGTCGAGCGTGGCCAGCACCCCGTCGCGCACGACCGCGAGCGACGGGTTCGCGACGTAGGCGGAGGCCCCGCGCGCGGCGAGGTCGCGGCCGAGCACCGCCGGCTGCTGCAGCATCGCGGCGACCGCGTCGCGCTCGAGCCGCGACGCCGGGTCGCGCTCGAGCTGGCCGAGCGCCACGTCGGCGGGCGGATGCGCGGGCGCGCCGCCGGGGCGGCCGGCGTCGCCCGCGCCCGGCGTCGGCCGCGGCCCCGCCTGCCGCACGGCGGCGCGCACCTCCTCGGGGCTCACGCCGAGCCAGCCGGCGACCGTGCGCATGTAGCCGTCGGCGAGCGCGCGGTCGCGGATCGACTGCAGCACCGGCGCCGCGCGCCGCATCGCCGCGACCCGCCCCTCGACGGTCTCGAGGTCGTGCTGGGCGACGATGCGGCGCAGCATGAACTCGAACAGCGGCCGCGGCTGCTGCACGAGCCGCCGCACGGCGTCGTCGCCGCGCTCGAGGCGCAGGTCGCACGGGTCGAGGCCTTCGGGCGGCACCGCGACGAAGGTCTGCGCCGCGAAGCGCTGCTCCTCGGCGAAGGTGCGGGCGGCCGCCTGCTGGCCCGCCTCGTCGGGGTCGAAGGTGAACACGACGCGGCCGAGCGCGCGGGTGTCGGTCGTCGAGACGTCGCCGAGCACGCGCCGCAGCACCTTGATGTGGTCGACGCCGAAGGCGGTGCCGCACGTCGCGACGGCGGTCGTGACGCCCGCGAGGTGGCACGCCATGACATCCGTGTAGCCCTCGACGACGACCGCCTCGTGGCCGCGCGCGATGTCGCGCTTCGCGAGGTCGAGCCCGTAGAGCACCTGGCTCTTGCGGAAGATGGGTGTCTCGGGCGAGTTGAGGTACTTCGGGCCCTTGTCGTCGTCGGCCAGGCGCCGTGCGCCGAACCCGACGGTCGCGCCGGCGACGTCGCGGATGGGCCAGATCAGCCGGCCGCGGAACCGGTCGTAGCTGCCCCGCTGCCCCTCGCTCAGCAGGCCCGCGCCGAGCAGCTCGGCCTCGGTGAAGCCGCGGCCGCGCAGGTGCGACTTCAGCGCGTCGAACGACGCGGGGGCGAAGCCCACGCCGAAGCGCTCGGCGGCTGCGAGGTCGAAGCCGCGCTCGCCGAGGAAGCGCTGCCCGAGCGCCGCGCCCGGCGTCAGCAGCTGCTCGCGGAAGTACGCCTCGGCGGCCTTCGACGCCTCGAGCAGCCGCAGCCGCCCGCTCGTCTCCTCCTGCGGCTTGCCGTCCTCGTAGTGGAGCGTGTAGCCGAGCTGCGCGGCGAAGCGCTCCACGGTCTCCTGGAACGACGTGTGGTCCATCGCCATCACGAACTGGAAGGCGTCGCCGTCCTCCCCGCAGCCGAAGCAGTGGTAGCGGCCCACCGCCGGCCGCACGTGGAACGACGGCGTGCGCTCGTCGTGGAACGGGCACAGCCCCTTCATGCTGCCGACGCCCGCGGTCTTCAGCGTGACGTGCTCGGCGACCACGTCGACGATGGAGATGCGCGAGCGCAGCTCGTCGATGTCCGCGCGTCGGATCCGGCCCGCCATCGCTCCCCCTCAGTCCCCGACGTGGCGCTCGTGCCACGCGAAGGCGCCGCGGTCGGTGAGGCTCGCGACCTGGTCGACCACCACGCGGGCGCGCCCGGCGTCGTCGGATGCGGCGCGCCAGTCGTCGGCGTGGGCCCGGTCGAGCGCGGCGGGGCCAATGCGCAGCAGCGCGTCGCACAGCTCCTGCAGGATGCGGCGCTGGCTCGCGTAGATCGGCTGCCGGCGCTCGGCGAGGATGAAGCTCGCGGCCGTGCCCTTGAGCACCGCGATCTCGGCACGCACCTCGCGCGGCACCTCGACGGTGCCGCCGAAGCGCGCGAGCGGCCCCTCGTGGCTCTCGCGCGTCGCCCGGATCGCCGCGTTCGCGAACCGGCCGATGAGCTTCGACGTGAGGTTCTTGAGGCGCGCGTGGTCGGCGCGCGAGCCGTCGAACGAGCGCAGCCACGTGTCGAGGTCGTCGAGCCGGTCGAAGGCGGCGAGCAGCTCGTCGCGCGTGAACTCCGGCCCCACCCACGTGAGCATCATCGACACGAGCTCGTCGTGGCCGACGCGGCTCTGCAGCTTCGCCACGTCGACGTAGCCGCCGACCACGGCGTCCTCGAAGTCGTGCACCGAGTAGGCGATGTCGTCGGCCAGGTCCATCACCTGCGCCTCGATGCTCGGCCTGCCCTCGGGCGCCCCCAGGCGCATCCACTCGAACGCGTCGCGGTCGTCGGCGTAGAAGCCGAACTTCACCCGGCCGGATGCGTCGTGGACGTCGGTCGCGGCGGGCCACGGGTACTTGCACGCGGCGTCGACGCTCGCGCGCGTGAGGTTGAGCCCGTACGGGCGGCCGTCGATCACCTTCGGCTCGAGCCGCGTGATGACGCGCAGCGTCTGCGCGTTGCCCTCGAAGCCGCCGATCGCCAGCGCCCACTCGTTGAGGCCCTTCTCGCCGTTGTGGCCGAAGGGCGGATGCCCGATGTCGTGGGCGAGGCACGCGGTGTCGACGACGTCGTGGTCGAGCCCGAGCTCGGCGGCGATCTCGCGGCCGATCTGCGCCACCTCGAGCGAGTGGGTCAAGCGGGTGCGCGAGTCGTCGAAGCCCATCGTGGGCGAGAGCACCTGCGTCTTCTGCCCGAGCCGCCGGAATGCGCTCGAGTGCAGCAGCCGCGCCCGGTCGCGCGCGAAGTCGGTGCGCGCGGAGGTGTGCGTCTCGGGCAGCCAGCGCTCGACGTCGTGGTCGCCGTACCCCTTCGGCGCCGCGCGGCGCGGCTCAGCCGCCACGGGTGTCGCTCTCGTCCTCGATGAGCGCCGCCCGCTGCGCGGCGCTCAGCTCGGGGCTGTCGAGCCAGCCGTCGGGCAGCGCAGGGCGCCGGGGGCTGCCGGCGCGGCCGCGCTGCCCCTCGATGCCCTCGGCCCGGTAGGGCACGTCGCGGTCGAGGCCGCCGAGCAGCTCGTCGAGGTGCGCGAGCGACTCGACCGCCGCGAGCGCGCGGCGCGCGTCGCCGCCGACGGGGTAGCCCTTGAAGTACCAGGCGACGTGCTTGCGGATGTCGCGGCAGGCGCGGTCCTCCTCGCCGAAGAACTCGACCAGCAGCTCCGCATGCCGGCGGAACGCATCCGCCACCTGCCCGAGGCTCGGCCGGTGCCGGGCGTCGCTGCCGGCGAACGCGGCCGCGAGGTCGCCGAAGAGCCACGGGCGGCCGAGGCACCCGCGGCCGACCACGACGCCGTCGACGCCGGTCTCGCGCACCATCCGCAGCGCATCCTCGGCCTGCCAGATGTCGCCGTTGCCGAGCACGGGGATGGATGTCACGGCCTCCTTGAGGCGCGCGATCGAGGCCCAGTCGGCGGTGCCCGAGTAGTGCTGCGCGGCGGTGCGACCGTGCAGGGCGACTGCCGCGACGCCGGCATCCTCGGCGATGCGCCCGGCGTCGAGGTAGGTGAGGTGGTCGTCGTCGATGCCCTTCCGCATCTTGACGGTCACCGGGATGCCGCCGGCGCGCTCGACGGCGCGCTGCACGATCGCGCCGAACAGCTCGCGCTTCCACGGCAGCGCGCTGCCGCCGCCGCGGCGCGTGACCTTCGGCACCGGGCAGCCGAAGTTGAGGTCGATGTGGTCGGCGCGGTCCTCGTCGACGAGGATGCCGACGGCCTGCTCGACCGTGCGCGGGTCGACGCCGTACAGCTGCACCGACCGCGGCGTCTCGGACTCGTGGTGGCTGATGAGGCGCATCGTCTCGGGCGTGCGCTCGACGAGCGCGCGCGAGGTGATCATCTCGCTCACGTACAGTCCGGCGCCGAACTCGCGGCAGAGCCGCCGGAACGCGGTGTTCGTGATGCCGGCCATGGGCGCGAGCACGACCGGCGTGTCGAGGGCGATGGGCCCGATCGACAGCGCCGGGGTCGTGCTCACGGTGCTCGTCACGCTCCGACGAGCCCCTGGGCCAGGTGCGCCTCGAGGTCGTCGATCGCGACGCGGGTCTGCGCCATCGAGTCGCGCTCGCGCACGGTCACCGCGCCGTCCTCGAGCGAGTCGAAGTCGACGGTGACGCAGTACGGCGTGCCGACCTCGTCCTGCCGGCGGTAGCGGCGGCCGATCGCGCCGGCGTCGTCGAAGTCGATCGCCCAGAGCTTGCGCAGCCGCGCGGCGATGTCGCGGGCGAGCGGCGAGAGCTGCTCGTTGCGCGACAGCGGCAGTACCGCGACCTTGACGGGCGCGAGGCGCGGGTCGAGCCGGAGCACGGTGCGGGTGTCGGTGCCGCCCTTGCTGTTGGGCACCTCCTCCTCCTCGTAGGCGTCGACGAGGAACGCCATGAGGCTGCGCGTGAGGCCGAACGACGGCTCGATGACGTACGGCGTGTAGCGCTCGCCGGTGGCCTGGTCGAAGTAGACGAGATCCTTGCCGGAGGCCTCCGAGTGCGACGAGAGGTCGAAGTCGGTGCGGTTGGCGATGCCCATGAGCTCGCCCCACTCCGAGCCCTGGAAGCCGAAGCGGTACTCGACGTCGATCGTGCCGGCCGAGTAGTGCGCGCGCTCCTCCTCGGGCACGTCGAAGCGGCGCATGTTCGCCGGGTCGACGCCGAGGTCGACGAACCAGTCCCAGCACGCCTCGACCCAGCGGTCGAACCACGCGGGGGCCTCGTCGGGATGCGTGAAGTACTCGATCTCCATCTGCTCGAACTCGCGCGTGCGGAAGATGAAGTTGCCGGGCGTGATCTCGTTGCGGAAGGCCTTGCCGACCTGGCCGATGCCGAACGGCGGCTTCTTGCGCGAGACGGTGAGCACGTTCGAGAAGTTCACGAAGATGCCCTGCGCGGTCTCGGGGCGCAGGTAGTGCTGGCCCGCCTCGTTGTCGACCGGGCCGAGGTACGTCTTCATGAGGCCCGAGAAGAGCTGCGGCTCGGTCCACTTGCCCGTCGTGCCGCAGTCGGGGCACGTGATCTCGTCCATCGAGGCGGCGGCGCGGCCCTTCTTCGCCTCGTAGGCCTCCTCGAGGTGGTCCTGGCGGTGGCGCTTGTGGCACTGCAGGCACTCGACGAGCGGGTCGGTGAACGTGGCGACGTGGCCGGATGCGTGCCACACGGCCGACGGCAGGATGATCGACGAGTCGAGGCCCACCATGTCGTCGCGGCCCTGCACGAACGTCTTCCACCACTGGCGCTTGATGTTCTCCTTGAGCGCCACGCCGAGGGGGCCGTAGTCCCACGCCGACCGGGAGCCGCCGTAGATCTCGCCCGCCTGGAACACGAAGCCACGGCGCTTCGCGAGGTTGATGACGGCGTCGAGTCGGTTCTGGGCCACGGATGCTCCTCGGTATCGGCCGGGCGCCCCTGGCTGGGGCGCGGCACGTGAACCTCGATTCTACCGAGCGGGCGAGGCGCTCCCGGTCGCTGTGCCTCGCGCATGTGGGCGATGCGCGGATGCGGTGCTGGGATAGGGTCGAGGCTTGGGGCGCGAGCGCCCCGAAGGACTCGGCGAGGAGGGCCGATGCAGAGCGATGAGCAGCGAGAGCTCTATGGCGCCTGGGCCGAGCGCTGGCCCGCGGACGCGGCCGAGCTCCTCGACGGCTACTCCGGCACCTGGTGGATCGGCGGCGGCTGGGCCCTCGACCGCGCGCTCGAGCGCAGCCGCCCGCACGGCGACATCGACCTCGTCATCCCCCGCAGCGAGCTGAGCCTGCTGCGCGGCTGGCTCGGCGGCAAGTGGCAGCTGTGGTGCGCCTTCCAGGGCGCGCTGAAGCCGCTCCTCCCCCACGACTCCGACGTGCTGCCGCTCGGCACCACGAGCATCTGGCTGCGCCGCAGCGCCTACGGGCAGTGGGAGTACGAGGTGCTGCTCGACCCGAGCGACAGCGAGTCCTGGCGCTTCCGCCGCGACACCGCCGTCACGATGCCGCTCGACGACGCGCTGATGGCGGTCGACGGCATCCGCTACGCCAAGCCGCAGATCGTGCTCGCGTACGCCGCGGCCGAGCAGGCCGACGTCGCCTGGCTCGACGAGGCGCTCCCGGCCCTCGACGCCGAAGCCCGCGCGTGGCTCGCCGAGCGCATCGCCGAGGACCACCCCTGGCGCAAGCGCCTGCTCGCCGCAGGCTGAGCGCCGCTCAGCCGGTCGGCTGCGGCGCGTCGACCGCGCCGCCGAAGCGCCGGTCGCGCCCCGTGTACTGGTCGAGCGCGTGCCACAGGTCGCGCCGCGTGAAGTCGGGCCACAGCCGGTCGAGGAAGACCATCTCGGCGTAGGCGCCCTGCAGCGTGAGGAAGTTCGAGATGCGCTGCTCGCCGGAGGAGCGGATGTAGAGGTCGACGTCCGGCACGTCCGGGTTGTACATGCGGCTGCGCACGAGCCGGTCGTCGACGGCGGAGGGCTTGAGCCGCCCGGCCGCGACGTCCTCGGCGATCGAGCGCACCGCATCCGCGATCTCGTGCGTGCCCCCGTAGTTGACGCACATCTGCAGGGTCATCGCCGTGTTGCCCGCGGTGCGGCGCTCGGCCTCCTCGAGCTCGCGGATCACCGACGGCCACAGGCGCGGCCGGCGCCCCGCCCAGCGCACCCGCACGCCCCACGCGTCGAGCTGGTCGCGCTGGCGGCGCAGCACGTCCTTGTTGAAGCCCATGAGGAACCGCACCTCGTCGGGGCTGCGCTTCCAGTTCTCGGTCGAGAAGGCGTAGACCGACAGGTGCTGCACCCCGACCTGCAAGGCGCCCGCGACGACGTCGAGCAGGCGCTCCTCGCCCGCGGCGTGCCCCTGCGTGCGCGTGAGGCCGCGGGCGTTGGCCCAGCGCCCGTTGCCGTCCATGATGATCGCGACGTGCGCGGGCAGGCTGCCGGCCGGGTACGCGGGCGGCTGCTCGCCCGTCCAGTCGATGGGCCGCGTCTCGCTCACCTGGCTCCTCGGTCGACGTGCTCGAGCGAGCGCAGCCCCCGCTCGAGGTGCCACTGCACGTAGGCCCCGACGGCGCCGGATGCGCGGGTGCGGACGCCCTGCGGGGTCGCCTCGGCCGCGGCCCAGTCGCCCGTGAGCAGGGCGCCGAGGAGCGCGAGCGTCGGCTCGTCGATGCGCATCGCCCCGGGCGGCGCCGCGTGGTCGGCGACCATGCCGCCGAGCTGCGGCACGAACGCGCGGTGCGGCCCCGGCTCGCCCGTGACGGCGCAGTCGGCGAACGACGGCGCCCAGCCGGCGACCGAGAGGGCTCGCAGCAGGTACGAGTCGAGCGTCAGCGACGGGTCGTGCTCGCCGCGCGAGAGCGAGCGCAGCGCACCCACGAGCAGCAGGTACTGCTGGCGCGAGCCGTCCTCGTCGGTGAGCCGGTCGGCGGTCTCGACCATCGCCGTTGCGGCGGTGTAGCTGCGGTAGTCGGCGACGATGACCGGCGCGTAGGAGCCGAGGGTCACCGCTTGCGTGACGATGTCGAGGCTGCGGCCGACCGCGAGCTGCAGGTCGGCGACCATGAACGGCTCGAGCCGGCCGCCGAACCGCGACGAGGTGCGCCGCACGCCGCGCGCGACAGCCCGCACCTTGCCGTGCTCGCGCGTCAGCAGCGTGACGATGCGGTCGGCCTCCCCCAGCTGGTGGGTGCGGAGGACGACTCCCTCGTCGCGGTAGGTCGGCACGGGTCAGCCGACCGGGATCGCCCTGCGGTCGTGGATGCGGAGGCCCCGGTTGACGCCCGAGACGATCGCGCGCAGCGCCGCCGACGTCGAGCTCGGGTCGAGCCCGACGCCCCAGACGCGCTCGCCGGCGACCTCGAGCTCGATGTAGGCGGCGGCGGTCGCGTCGGAGCTCGCGCCCATCGTGTGCTCGACGTAATCGGTGAGCGTCACCTCGACGCCCTCCTCGCGCAGCAGCGACAGCATCGCGTCGATCGGCCCGTTGCCGGCGGCGCGCACCTCGCGGACGCTCTCGCCGTCGCGGAGCCGCGCCGTGAGGGTCGTCGCGCCGTCGTTCGAGGAGGTCGTCTCGAACGCCACCAGCTCGAAGCGGCCCCACCGCTCGGCCGCGGTGTGGGGTCCGGCGGGCAGGTACTCGTCGGTGAAGATGTGCCAGATGTCGGCGCTCGAGACCTCGCCGCCCTCGCTGTCGGTGCGGGACTGCACGATGTTCGACAGCTCGATCTGCAGGCGTCGCGGCAGGTCCAGCCCGTGGTCGGACTTCAGCAGGTAGGCGACGCCGCCCTTGCCCGACTGCGAGTTCACGCGGATGACGGCCTCGTAGCTGCGGCCGACGTCCTTCGGGTCGATCGGCAGGTACGGCACGGCCCACGTGATCTCGTCGACGCTCCGGCCCTGCGCTGCGGCGTCCGCGGCCATCCGCTCGAAGCCCTTCTTGATCGCGTCCTGGTGCGATCCCGAGAACGCGGTGTAGACGAGGTCGCCGGCCCACGGGCTGCGCTCGTGCACCTTCAGCTGGTTGCAGTGCTCGGCGACGCGGCGGATGCCGTCGAGGTCGGAGAAGTCGATCTCGGGGTCGATGCCCTGCGTCAGCAGATTGAGGCCCAGCGCGACGAGGTCGACGTTGCCGGTGCGCTCGCCGTTGCCGAACAGGCAGCCCTCGATGCGGTCCGCGCCGGCCATGTAGCCGAGCTCGGCCGCGGCGACGCCCGTGCCGCGGTCGTTGTGCGGGTGCAGCGACAGGATGACCGACTCACGCCGCGCCAGGTGGCGGTGCATCCACTCGATCGAGTCGGCGTAGACGTTGGGGGTCGCCATCTCGACGGTCGCCGGCAGGTTGATGATGACGGGCCGCTCGGGGCGCGCGTCGAGCACCTCGATGATCGCGTTGCAGACCTCGAGCGCGTAGTCGAGCTCGGTGCCGGTGTACGACTCGGGGCTGTACTCGTAGAAGACCTGCGTGCCGCTCAGCATGCCCTCGAGCTCGAGGCACAGCTTCGCGCCGTCGATCGCGATCTGCTTCACGCCCTCGCGGTCGGAGCGGAACACCACGTCGCGCTGCAGCGCGCTCGTGGAGTTGTAGATGTGCACGATCGCCTGCTTCGCGCCGTCGATCGACTCGAAGGTGCGGCGGATGAGGTGGTCGCGGCACTGCGTCAGCACCTGGATGGTGACGTCGTCGGGGATGAGCCGCTCGTCGATGAGCTTGCGCACGAAGTCGAAGTCGGTCTGGCTCGCCGACGGGAAGCCGACCTCGATCTCCTTGTAGCCCATCCGCACCAGCAGCTGGAACATCTCGAGCTTGCGGTCGGGCGTCATCGGGTCGATGAGCGCCTGGTTGCCGTCGCGCAGGTCGACGGCGCACCAGCGGGGCGCGCGCTCGATGCGCTTGGAGGGCCACGTGCGGTCGGGCAGGTCGACCTTGATCTGCTCGTGGTAGGGGGTGTAGCGGTGCGCCGGCATCCCGGACGGCTGCTGCATGTTCTTCATCGATCGCTCCTGTCGCTTGCTCCTGAAGTCCGGGCAGGACGACCTCCGCGACGAGGAAGCCCGGGGTTCAGGCCTCGTCGCGGCGAGGAAGGAGCAGCACGCTCTGCATGGGTCCAGGCTACACCCCTCGCCATCCGCGGAGCAGGATGCCGCGGCCGCGCGGGCGCAGGACGGGGACTACGCCGCCTCGCCCGCGAGCCCGTGCTCGTAGGCGAAGACGACGAGCTGCACGCGGTCGCGCAGCCCCAGCTTCGCGAGGATGCGCGAGATGTGCGTCTTCACCGTCGCCTCGGAGACGAACTCCGTGCGCGCGATCTCGGTGTTCGACAGCCCCTTCGCCGCGAGCGAGAAGATCTGCCGCTCGCGCTCGGTGAGCCCGCCGAACGCGGGCGGCGCCGCCTGGCGCTGCCGGCCGAACGCCTTGAACAGCTCGCGGGTCGCGCTCGCGGCGACGACCTCGTTGCCCGCGTGCACCGTGCGGATCGCCGCGAGCACGAGCTCGGGCTCCGCGTCCTTGAGGATGAAGCCGGATGCACCGGCCCGGATCGCGCGCGCCGCTGCCTCGTCGAGGTCGAAGGTCGTCAGCACCACGACCCGCGCGCCGGGCCGCGCCCGCACGATCCGGTCGGTCGCCGAGATGCCGTCGAGCACGGGCATGCGCACGTCCATGAGGATCACGTCGGGCTGCTGCTCGTCGGCCAGGCGCACGGCCTGCGCGCCGTCGGCCGCCTCGCCGACGCACACGAGGTCGGGCTGCGACTCGACGAGCATGCGGATGCCGCTGCGGAACAGCGCCTGGTCGTCGACGATGAGCACCCGGATCATGCGCGGCCTCCCTGCGCCGGGGCAGCCAACGGGTGCTGCATGCCCGCCGGGAAGGCCGCCCGCACGCGGAACCAGCCGTCGTCGATGCCCGACCACAGCTCGCCGCCGGCGAGCCGCGCGCGCTCGTGCATCCCGCGCACGCCGTGGCCCGCGCGGCCGGGCATCGCGAGCATCCGGTTGTGCACGTCGATCACCGCGCCGGCGCCGCCGAGCAGGCGCACGTGCACCGGCTGGGCGCGGTCGCCGTGCCGCAGCGCGTTCGTCAGCGCCTCCTGCAGGATCCGGTAGGCGGCGATGTCGGCCGTGCGCGGCAGCGCGACCGGGCCGCCCGCCCGTTCGAGCCGCACGTCGAGGCCGGCCGCGCGCATCCGCTCGACCAGCACGTCGACGCCGTCGAGCGACGCGATCGGGTCGGGCGCCTCGCTGTGGCGCAGCTGCTCGAGCAGCAGCCGCACGTCGCCGAGCGCGTGCTTCGCCGTGCCGGCGATCGTCTCGAGCGAGGCGTCCTTCACAGCCGGATCGGCCGCGTAGCGCGCGCCGTTGGCCTGCGCGATGACGACGGCGAGCGAGTGCGCGACGACGTCGTGCATGTCGCGCGCGAGCGCCGCCCGCTCCTCCTCCTGGTCGGCGCGCCGCTGCGACACCTGCGCGACGACCGTCGCCGCCTCGGTGCGGGCGGCCGCCGCGACGCCCCAGCCGACGAGGATCGCCATCGAGAACAGCAGCATCGGCGGGATCCAGAGGATCGCCGTGAGGCGCACGACCTCGCTCGCGGCCGCGCCGGGAGACGCGAACCCGCCCGTGGTGGTCACCCAGTACGACGCGAGCAGCGACGCGGCGAGCGCGAGCGCGAAGGCCGCGAGCCGGCCCGGCCAGCGCGAGAAGCGGCCCGCCGAGTAGAGCACGACGAGCACCGCGAACCAGACCGGGAAGAGCGGCGCGGCGAGCAGCACGTGCACGGCCCCGAGCGCGGTGAGCGCGGCGAGCGCGAGCACCGGGCGGGCGCGGCGCACGAGGATCGCGCCCACCATGGCGACGGCGACGACCGCCGCGAGCAGCCACGGGGTGTCGATCGGCAGCGCCGCCATCAGCACCATCGGCAGCCCGAGGAGGGCGAGCGTGACCGCGGCGAGGATGGCATCCGCGCGGAGCGTGCGCCGGTCGAGGCGCCCGCCGCCGGCGGGGCGCCGGGGGTCGACGGCGGATGCGGTGGTCACGCACGCCAGCGTAGGGCGGCGTCGGGCGCGGTCCGGGCCCGCCCGCCGGGAATCATCCGCTCGGCGGAGGCCGCCCGCGCGGGCCGGTCGCGCCTGCGCGCGCGTGCGGCCGCGCCGGATAGGCTCTGCCTCGCTGCACCGGTGCAGCTCCCGACAGGATCGAGGGCACGTGGAAGACACCGCGATCGAGACGGCCCCCGACCGGCCGGAGCGCACCCGTGCGCGCACCCGGCTCGCGGTGGCCGCCGCCGGGATGCGCGCCGCCGCCCGGCTGCGGCTCGTCGAGCCCGAGATCCGCGGCCTCCACCACCTCGTGCGGCGCGGCGACGTCTGCTTCGAGGTGGGCGCCGCCTACGGCATGTACTCGATCCCGCTCGCCGACCTCGTCGGCCCGGACGGCGCCGTGCACAGCTTCGAGCCGCAGCCGCGCCCGCGGGCGCTGCTGTCGGCCGCCCGGCGCGCGACCGGCGCCGGCCACATCCGGCTCTCCGACTCCGGCATGGGCCGCACCGTCGGCCACCTGCCGCTCGTGCTGCCGGTGCGCTTCGGCCTGCCGATCAGCGGCCACGCGCACCTCGCCGACGGCCTCGCCACGACCGCGCCGGCGCGCCCGGGCGCCACCCGGCGCATCCACGTGCCCGTCACGACCATCGACGACGTGTGCGCCGCGCGGTCGATCGAGCGCGTGCACTTCATCACGGCCGACGTCGAGGGCTTCGAGCCCGAGGTGCTGCACGGCGCCGCCGCGGTGCTCGAGCGCGACATGCCGTCGCTGCTGCTCGAGATCGAGGACCGCCACCTCGCGCGCTACGGCCGCACCGCCGACGAGGTCGCGGCGCTGCTGCGCGAGCGCGGCTACGCGATGGCCACGTGGCGCGACGACGGCTGGCAGCCCGCGGAGCGCGTCGTGCTCGGCACGCGCAACTACCTCTTCCGCGCCGCGGCCTGAGCGCTCTGCCGCTCGGCCGCAGGTAGGCTCGCCCGGTGCCGCAGCCCGCTCGACGACCCCGCCCCCGACGGCTCCTGACCGCGCTCGCGCTCGCGGCGCTCGCGCTGCTGGGACCCGCGCTGCTCGCCGTCGGCCAGCTCGGCGTGGCGGCGGACGAGGCGCTCGCCGCATCCGGCGACCGGGTCGCGGGCACCGTCGTGGAGGCGTCCGACTCGCAACGGGCGTCGCAGCGCGACGTGGTGGTCGCCTACCGCGGGCCCGACGGGGTCGAGCGCACGGTCGTCGCCAAGTCCGACCACGAGCAGGTCGCCCGGGCGGGCGACGCGGTGGAGGTCGCGGTCGACCCCGCCGACCCGGACCGCGCCGTCGTGCTGGGCTTCGAGAGCGGCTGGACGCCGGTCGCCGGGATGGGCGTCGTGCTGTCGGCGATCGCCCTGCTCATCGCCGCGACCGCGCTCGTGACGCGCGCGCTGCGCGGGCGCGCGGCGCAGCAGGCGGATGCGCCCGCCGACGCGTCGAGCGCGCGGCGCTGAGCCGCGGCGCGATCAGAAGCCGAAGCGGCCGAGCTGCTTCGGGTCGCCCTGCCACTCCTTCGCGACCTTGACGCGCAGGTCGAGGTGCACCTGCGTGCCGACGATGCGCTCGATCTCGGCCCGCGCATCCGCACCCACCTGGCGCAGCCGCGAGCCCTTGTGGCCGATGATGATGCCCTTCTGGCTGTCGCGCTCGACCCACAGGTTGGCGTAGACGTCGGTGAGGTCGCGGTCCTCGCGGCGCACGATGTCGTCGATCGTCACCATGATGGAGTGCGGCAGCTCGTCGCGCACGCCCTCGAGCGCGGCCTCGCGCACGAGCTCGGCGATGCGCACGTCGAGCGGCTCCTCGGTCGTCGTCTCGGCCTCGTAGAGCGGCGGGCCCTCGGGCAAGAGGCCCACGAGCGCGTCGACGAGCACGTCGAGCTGCGTGCCGGCGACCGACGAGAGCGGCACGACGGCATCCCACTCGCGCAGCTCCGTCACCGCGAGGAGCTGGGCGGCGACGCGCTCGCGCGAGGCGGCGTCGGTCTTCGTCACGACCGCGACCTTGCGCGCACGCGGGAAGCCCTCGAGCTGCTGGTCGATGTAGCGGTCGCCCGGGCCGAGCGGCTCGTCGGCCGGGACGCAGAGGCAGATGACGTCGACGTCGCCGAGCGTCGTCTGCACGACCGCGTTGAGCCGCTTGCCGAGCAGCGTGCGGGGCTTGTGCATGCCCGGGGTGTCGACGATGACGAGCTGCGCGTCGTCGCGGTGCACGACCCCGCGGATCGCGTGCCGCGTCGTCTGCGGCTTCGACGAGGTGATCGCGATCTTCTCGCCCACCAGCGCGTTCATGAGCGTCGACTTGCCGGCGTTCGGCCGGCCGACGAAGGTGACGAACCCGCTGCGATGCGGGCCCTGCTGCTGCTCGGTCATGCTGCCCCCTCGGGCTCCGCGGCGGCCGCGACCTGGCGCGACACCTCCATCTCGCCCGCGTTCCGGCCGCGCCCGTCGAGCGAGCGCACCTCGATCCGCAGGCCGTGCACGTGGACGACGTCGCCGACCTCGGCGATGCGCCCCAGCTCCTTCTGCACGAGCCCGCCGACGGTGTCGACGTCCTCGTCGTCCAGCGTGAGGTCGAACAGGTCGCCGAGCTCGTCGATCTGGAGCCTGGCCGAGACGCGCCACACGTCGTCGCCCGCCTCCACGACCTCGCTGCGCCCGCGGTCGTGCTCGTCGTGGATCTCGCCGACGAGCTCCTCGACGAGGTCCTCGAGCGTGACGAGGCCGGCGATGCCGCCGTACTCGTCGACGACCATCGCGACGTGCACGCGCTCGGCCTGCATGAGCGCGAGCGTGTCGTCGGCCTTCTTCGACTCGGGCACGAGCAGGGCGGGCCGCGCGAGCTCGCCCGCGGTCTCGGTGGCGTCGGGCCGCCAGGTGCGGCTGCGCACCACGTCGCGGAGGTACAGGATGCCGTCGACCTCGTCGGTCGACTCCCCCACGACCGGCATGCGCGACAGGCCGTTGTCGAGGAACTGCCGCAGCGCATCCGTGGCCGTCGTGTCGCGGTCGACCACGATCATGTCGGGCCGCGGCACCATCACCTCGCGCACGAGCGTCTCGTTGAACTCGAAGATGGAGTGGATGAGCTCGCGGTCGTCGTCCTCGAGCACGTCGGACTCGGCGGCCGCGTCGACCATCGACAGCAGCTGCGCCTCGGTCGTGAACGCGGTCTCGCGCTGGCGGCCGGGCGTGACCTTGTCGCCGACCGTCGCGACCAGGATCGCGACCGGCCCCATGAGCACGCGCCAGAAGCGCAGGAAGCCGGCGGATGCGCGCAGCAGCGCGATCGCGTGCGTGCGGCCGACGGCGCGCGGGCTCGTGCCGACGAGCACGAACGAGACGACGATCATGACCCCCGCGGCGATGAGGAGCGTGATCCACCACTCGGTCACGAGCGAGTCGACGGCGAGGGTGATGAGCACCGCCGCGATCGTCTCGCACATGATGCGGCCGAACTGCAGCGTCATCAGGTGGCCGCGCAGGTCGTCGGCGATCGCGAGCATCGCCCGGGAGCGGCGCGCGGTCATCGCCGACATCTGCAGCTCGGCGCGCGAGACGACGCCGAGCGCCGCGTCGCACGCGGCGAGCCAGGCGCCGAACGCGATGAGCAGCGCCGCGACGACGAAGAGGACGGTCTCGAACATCAGGGCATGCGCCCCGGCGTGGCCCGGTCGTGCTCCTCGAAGCCGGCGAGGAGCCGGTCCTGCAGCGTGAACATCTCGTCGCGGTCGGCGGGCTCAGCGTGGTCGAAGCCGAGCAGGTGCAGGAGGCCGTGCGTGGTGAGCAGGCGGAGCTCGGCCATGAGGCTGTGGCCGGCCTCGGCCGCCTGCGCCTGCGCGACCTCGGGGCACAGCACGATGTCGCCGAGCAGCCCGGCGGGCGTCGGGCGGTCGTGCGAGCCGGGCCGCAGCTCGTCCATCGGGAACGACAGGACGTCGGTGGGGCCGGGCTCGTCCATCCACTGCACGTGCAGCTGCTCCATCGCGGCGACGTCGACGAGCACGAGCGACACGTCGGCGTCGGGGTGCACGAAGAGCTTCTCGAGGTCGAAGGCGACGAGCCGCACGAGCTGCGCCTCGTCGACGGTCGCCTCGGTCTCGTTGAGCAGGTCGATCGCCATCAGTGCCTCCCGCGGCGGGCGTGGTGCGACTGCTGCGACTGCCGCGCCTGGCGCGCCATCGCCCGCTGGTCGTGCTCGGTGTAGGCGTCGACGATCTCGCCGACGAGCGTGTGCCGCACGACGTCGGCGCTCGTGAGCATGGCGAAGTGGATGTCGTCGATGCGGCCGAGCACCTGCTGCGCCACCTGCAGGCCCGAGGTGCCGGCGGGCAGGTCGACCTGCGTCGCATCGCCCGTGACGACCATCTTCGAGCCGAAGCCCAGGCGCGTGAGGAACATCTTCATCTGCTCGGGGCTCGTGTTCTGCGCCTCGTCGAGCACGATGAACGAGTCGTTGAGGGTGCGCCCGCGCATGTAGGCGAGCGGCGCGACCTCGACGACCCCGGTCGCGAGCAGCTTCGGAACGAGCTCGGGGTCCATCATCTCGTTGAGCGCGTCGTAGAGCGGCCGCAGGTAGGGGTCGATCTTGTCGGTGAGCGTGCCGGGCAGGAAGCCCAGGCGCTCGCCCGCCTCCACCGCGGGACGCGTGAGGATGATGCGGCTGACCTCCTTGCGGTGGAGCGCCTGCACGGCCTTCGCCATCGCGAGGTAGGTCTTGCCGGTGCCGGCGGGGCCGATGCCGAAGACGATGGTGTGGTGGTCGATCGCCTCGACGTAGGAGCGCTGCCCCTCGGTCTTGGCGCGGATCGACTTCCCGCGCGAGGTGAGGATGACCTCGCCGATCGCGTCGGAGAGGCTGCGCGTGGAGTCCTGCCGGAGGATGCGCGAGCCCTCGGAGACCTCGGTCTGGCTGAGGTTCGCGCCCTGGCGCACGAGGTCGACGAGCTCCTGCACGAGCCGCGTCGCGACCTGCACGTCGTCCTCCGGCCCCTCGAGCGTGACGAGGTTGCCGCGCACCGCGACCCGCACGTCGGGGTGCTCGCGCTCGAGGCGCGTGAGCAGCCGGTCCTGCGGCCCGAGCAGCCGCACCATCTCGATGCCGTCGATCTCGATCGACTGGGAAGCGTCAGGCAAGCGAGCCCTCTTCGAGCGAGCCGGCGAGCACGTGCGCGTGCGCGTGGAAGACCGTCTGGCCCGCCAGCTCGCCGGTGTTGAACACGAGCCGGAAGTCGCCGTCGGCGCGCTCCCGGGCGATGGCCTGCGCCATCTGCACCATCTCGGCGAGTAGCTCCGGGTCGCCGGCGGCGAGCTCGACGACGTCGCGGTAGCGCGCCGTCTTCGGCACCACCAGCACGTGCATCGGCGCCTGCGGGTGGATGTCGCTGAAGGCGATGATGCGGTCGTTCTCGAGCACGATCTCCGCCGGGATCTCGCGCGCGACGATCTTCTCGAACACGGTCTGCTCAGCCATGGGCCCAGCCTACCCGCGGCCCGCTCACCAGCGGCCGAGTCGCATCGACAGCGCCGCGATGCCCGCGAGGCCCGCCGTCGAGGTGCGGAGCACGTGGTCGCCCATCCGCGCCCGCACGGCACCGGCCGCATCGAGCCGCTCGAGCTCGGCCGGGTCGATGCCGCCCTCGGGGCCCACGATGAGCAGCACGTCGCGGTCGACCGGCACGTCGGCGATCGAGCCGGGCGCGGCCGGATCGAGCACGACGAGCCGCCAGTCGCCGGCGAGCGCGGCGAGGCCCTCCGTGTCGACGACGCCCTCCACCTCCGGCAGCCGCGCACGGATCGCCTGCTTCCCCGCCTCGCGCACCACCCGGCGCCAGCGCTCGAGCGCCTTGTCGCCGCGCTCGCCCCGCCACTGCACGACGCTGCGCCGCGCCTGCCAGGGCACGATCGCGTCGACGCCGAGCTCGGTCGAGGCCTGCACCGCGAGCTCGGCGCGGTCGCCCTTCGCGAGCGCCTGCGCGAGGCCGATGCGCGGGCGCGGCGCCGCGACCTCCTCGACCCGGTGCAGCACGACGTCGACCGCGCGCGGCTCGGCGCGCTCGATGACGCCCTCCGCGAGCACACCCCGGCCGTCGCTCACGAGCACCCGCTCGCCGCGGCGCATCCGGGAGACGACCGCGGCGTGGTGGGCCTCCTCGCCGGTGAGCGTGACGACGTCGCCCGCCGCGCTCCCGGCGAGCGCGTCGTGCCAGTAGCAGTGGGCCATCAGAGGCGCAGGCGGTCGCGCATCTTCGCGAACAGGCCCTGCTTGAACGCGGCCAGGTGCGGCGCGGGCGCCTTCGTGCGCTCCCGCAGCTCGCGCAGCAGCTCCTCGGTGCGGCGATCGATGCGCGACGGCGTCACGACCTGCACGCCGAGCTTCAGGTCGCCCCGGCCGGCGCCGCGCAGCCGCGTCACGCCGCGGTCGTCGATCGTGATGACGTCGCCCGACTGCGTGCCGGCGCGCACCTCGACGTCGACCGGCCCGTCGATGCCCTCCACCGTCGCGCGCGCCCCGAGTGCCGCATCCGGCATCGACACCTCGAGGGTGCCGAGCAGGTCGTCGCCCGCGCGGCTGAAGACGTCGTGGTGCCGCACGTTGACCTCGAGGTACAGCGTGCCCGCGGGGCCGCCGGCCTCGCCGACCTCGCCCTGCCCGGGGAGCTGGATGCGCAGGCCCGTGTCGACGCCCGCGGGGATGTCGACCGGGATCGTGCGCTCGGCGCGCACGCGGCCATGGCCGGCGCATGTGGGGCACGGCTGCGGGATCACGCTGCCGAAGCCCTGGCAGACCGCGCACGGCTGGGTGGTGACGACGTTGCCGAGCAGCGAGCGCACCTGGCGCTGCACGTGGCCGGAGCCGCCGCACATCGTGCAGCGCTCCTCGCTCGTGCCCGGTGCGGTGCACGCGCCGTCGCACGTCTCGCAGAGCACGGCGGTCTGCACGCGCAGCTCGCGGTGCACGCCGAAGACGACGTCGGCGAGCTCGAGGTCGACGCGCAGCAGGCTGTCCTGCCCCGGCTGCCGGCGCGAGCGCGGCCCGGCCGAGCGGCCGCCGCCGAAGAACTGCTCGAAGATGTCGCCGAAGCCGAAGGCGCCGCCGCCGAGGCTCGGCCCCCGGTCGTACTCGGCGCGCGACTGCGGGTCGCCCAGCACGTCGTACGCGTGCGTGACGTCCTTGAACCGCTCGGCCGCGTCAGCGCTCGGGTTGACGTCCGGGTGCAGCTCGCGCGCGAGCCGCCGGTACGCCTTCTTGATCTCGTCCTGGCCGGCGTCGCGTGCGACGCCGAGCGTCTCGTAGTGGTCGGTCACTCAGTCCTCGCTCAGCAGCCGCGTCAGGTAGCGCGCAACTGCGCGCACCGCGGCCATGTTCCCTGCGTAGTCCATCCTGGTCGGGCCCAGCACGCCCACGTGCCCCTCGCTGTCGTCGGCGCTGTAGGTCGAGGCGACGACGGACGCCTCCCCCAGCGGTCCCGCGAGCTCGCGCCCGATGCGGGTCGCGACCTCGCCCTCGGCGCCCATCTCGTGGAACAGGCGCAGGAGCGTCACCTGCTCCTCGATCGCGTCGAGCACCGGGGTCACGGTGCCCTGGAAGTCGCGCTCCTCGCGCACGAGGTTCGAGGCGCCCGCGATCACGATGCGGTCGCCGCCCGCCGCCTGCAGCATCTCGGTCAGCGTCTGCGCGACCGCGGCGGTCGCGCGGGCGATGGATGCGGGGGCGGATGCGGCAGCGCCGGCGAGGCGGGACGCGGCCTCCTTGGGCGGCAGCTCGGCGAGCGTCTCGGTGAACGCCCGCCCGAGCGCCGTGGCCTGCTCGGGCTCGATCGCCTGCTGCGCGTCGAGCAGGCGCTGCTCGACGCGGCCGGAGTCGAGGATGAGCACGGCGAGCAGCCGCGTCTCGGCGATCGCCACCAGCTCGACCCGGCGCACGGCCGCGGGCCGGCGGAGCGGCACCTGCACGAGCGCGACCTGGTTCGTCAGCTGCGAGAGGAGGCGCGCGGTGCGCGCGAGCACGTCGTCGCGGTCGACCGACTCGTCGAGGAAGCGGTGGATCGCGGCGCGCTGCGCCGCCGTGAGCGGCTGCATGCGCTGCAGCCGGTCGACGAAGACGCGGTAGCCCTTGTCGGTCGGCACCCGGCCGGAGGAGGTGTGCGGGGCGACGATCAGCTCCTCCTCCTCGAGGAGCGCCATGTCGTTGCGGATCGTGGCCGCCGAGACGCCGAAGGTGTGCCGCTCGACGATCGACTTCGAGCCCACGGGCTCCCGCAGCGCCACGTAGTCCTGCACGATCGCGCGCAGCACCTCGAGGCCGCGATCCGAGACCATGCCGCGCTCCCCTCGTCGTCCGGGCGACCGCCCGTCGTCCCTGCCGCGGCGGCGCTCGCCCGCGCGCTGGCACTCCCGTCTGCTGACTGCCAATCCTACCGCCTCGCGCCGAGGGGCCGGTCGCGGCGGTTCGGATGCCATCCCCAGCCACCCGGGCGCACAATGTGCACAGCGGGACGCCCCAGCGTGCCGTCCGAACTGACACGAGAGGCACGTCATGTCCGATCCCAACGCTCCGCGCCGCGAGGGGCAGCACGATCCCGCGGACCAGCCCGCCGAGGGCTTCTCCGTGACGGACGAGCAGCACGCGGCCCCCAGCGCGCCCGCCGCGCCCGGCACGCCCGGCGTCGGCCAGCCCGCCCAGTCCTTCACCGCGCCGGCGGCCGACCAGGCCCCCGGCCAGCCCGCCTTCAGCGGGACGCCCGACGACGAGCCCGCGGTCGGCCAGGACTGGCAGCACGGCCAGCACCAGCCGGAGGGCAGCCACCTCGGCCAGCCGTCCGCGCCGCAGGCGCCGCCCGCGTGGGGGCAGCCGGGCCAGGGTGCGTCGGCCCCGCAGCAGCCGGGCGGCTACGGCCAGCAGGGCGGCGCGCAGCAGCCGTTCGCCCAGCCCGGCAGCGCACCGGTCTACGGCGCTCCCGGCCAGCAGGGCGCGGGCTACGGTCAGCCCCAGCAGGGGCAGCCGCAGTACGGCGCGCCCGGCCAGCCGCAGTACGCGACCTCCGCGCCGATGTCGCCCGTCGACGAGAAGAACGCCGGGATGTGGGGGCACCTGTCGGGGCTCTCGACCATCGTCACCGGCGGCTTCGGCGGCTGGATCGGCCCGCTCATCGTCTACATGATCTACAAGGACCGCAGCGCCTTCGCGAAGCAGGAGTCGAAGGAGGCGCTGAACTTCGGCATCTTCATGACGATCCTCGCGATCGCCATCCTGGTGCTGGGCTCGGTGCTCGCCATCGTGACGTTCGGACTTGGTGCGATCGTCCCGATGCTCTACTGGGTGCCGGCGCTGCTGCAGGTGATCTTCTCGATCATCGGCGCGATGCGCGTCAACGGCGGCGGCTCGTACCGCTACCCGTTCAACTGGCGGATGGTGAAGTAGGCCCGCTCAGGGCAGCAGCCGGCGCACCACGGCGTCGGCCAGGAGCCGCCCTCGCAGCGTCGGGACCACCCGGCCGGCGAGGGCGGCTCTGCCGTCCACGAGCTCCTCGGCGACGAGCCCCGCGACCGCGCGCCTGCCCTCGTCGTCGAGCAGCGCGATCGGGAGCCCCTCGGCGATGCGCGACTCGAGCAGCACCCGCTCGACGCGCCGCGTCTCGTCGTCGAGCACCTCGCGCGCGAGCGCCGGCGATGCGCCGGCCAGCAGCCGGTCGCGGTACGCCGCCGGGTGCTTGACGTTCCACCACCGCACGCCGCCGACGTGGCTGTGCGCTCCGGGGCCGAAGCCCCACCAGTCGTGCCCGCGCCAGTAGGCGAGGTTGTGCCGGGCGACGCGGTCGCCGCGGGCCCAGTTTGAGACCTCGTACCAGGTGTATCCCGCTGCGCCGAGCGTCGCATCCGCCGCCTCGTACATCGCCGCCTGCGCGTCGTCGTCGGGCGCGACGAGCTCGCCGCGCCGGATGCGGCGGGCGAGCGCCGTGCCCTCCTCGACGATGAGCGCGTACGCCGAGACGTGGTCGGGGCCCATCGCGACCGCCGCGTCGAGCGAGCGCTGCCAGTCGTCCTGCGACTCGCCGGGTGCGCCGTAGATGAGGTCGAGGCTCACCTCGAGCCCCGCGTCGCGCGCCCACGCGACCACCTGCGGCACGCGCGCCGGGTCGTGCGTGCGGTCCAGCGCCGCGAGCACGTGCGGCACCGCCGACTGCATGCCGAACGACACCCGCGTGACGCCGCCGTCGCGCAGCCGCGCGAGCCCGCCCGCGTCGATCGAGTCGGGGTTCGCCTCGACCGTGACCTCCGCGCCCTCGGCCAGGCCGAACGCATCCGCGACCCCGGCGAGCATGCCCACGAGGTCGTCGGCCGGCAGCAGCGTGGGCGTGCCGCCGCCGAAGAACACCGTCTGCGCGGGCCGCACCGGGCCGAGCGCCCCGAGCACGCGGCCGGCGAGCGCGAGCTCGGCGGCGACGTCGGCCGGGTAGCCCGCGCGCGTCGCGCCCCGCAGCTCGTCGGCGGTGTAGGTGTTGAAGTCGCAGTAGCCGCAGCGCACCGAGCAGAACGGCACGTGCACGTAGACGCCGAACGGCGCGTCGACCGCGATGCCCTGCGGCAGCGCGCCGTCGGCCGGCGCGGCCTCGCCCTCCGGCAGCCTGCCCATCGTCAGCGGACGTCGATCGACCGCAGCACGTCCATGTAGCGGTCGTGGTAGCGGCGGCGCATCGCGCGCGCGATCGGCGAGCCGAGCCGCACCCACCACTTCGCGTCGCGCACGAGCGCGCGGAAGTGCAGGAAGACGGTCTCGTCCTCGACGATCTCGATCGTGAAGCGCTCCTCGCCCGCCTCCGGGTGCCCCTCGAGGGTGCCGAGGATCACGCCGTGGCTGCTCGCCTCGTCCTCGATCGCGATGACGCGCATCGGGGCGTGGATCTGCATGCCGAGCACGCGCACGCGCTGGTCGATCGAGTCGCCCGGCTGCAGGAACGGCTCGCCGTCGGGGCCGAAGTCCTGCTGCGGCTCGATGCTCGCCGCACGGGTCGCCTCCGTGCCGTCGAAGCCGACGGGGCGGTAGACGGTGCCCTCCTCCGAGCCGACGACGTCGACCTCGATGCCCGACAGCCGCTGCACCTTCCAGGTGCGCAGCGCCGCGACGGCCGCGTCGTAGCGCGGCCGGCCGTGGCCGATGCGCGCGCGGCGCTGGATGACCTCGAAGCCCTTCGGGGGGAAGCGCGAGAAGTCGAAGTGGGCGGTCGCGCCGACGGCGCCGTAGTTGGTGGCGCGCTCGTGGATGGGCTTCACTGCGATCCGTCCTTCACTTCGCGTCCTTCTTCGTCTCGCCGGTCGAGAGCGCGGCGATGAACGCCTCCTGGGGGACCTCGACGCGACCGACCATCTTCATGCGCTTCTTGCCCTCCTTCTGCTTCTCGAGCAGCTTGCGCTTGCGCGTGATGTCGCCGCCGTAGCACTTGGCGAGCACGTCCTTGCGGATCGCGCGGATCGTCTCGCGGGCGATGATGCGCGCGCCGATCGCGGCCTGGATCGGCACCTCGAACTGCTGGCGCGGGATGAGCTCGCGCAGCTTGCCCGCCATGAGCACGCCGTAGGCGTACGCCTTGTCGCGGTGCACGATCGCGCTGAAGGCGTCGACCTGCTCGCCCTGCAGCAGGATGTCGACCTTCACCAGGTCGCCCTCCTCCTCGCCGTCGAGCTCGTAGTCGAGCGAGGCGTAGCCCTGCGTGCGCGACTTCAGCTGGTCGAAGAAGTCGAAGACGATCTCGCCGAGCGGCAGCCGGTAGCGCAGCTCGACGCGGTCCTCCGAGAGGTACTCCATGCCGCCGAGCGTGCCGCGGCGCGTCTGGCAGAGCTCCATGATCGCGCCGACGTAGTCCTTCGGCGCGAGGATCGTCGCCCGCACCATCGGCTCGATGACCGAGTGGATCTTGCCGTCGGGGAACTCGCTCGGGTTCGTGACGATGTGGGTCTGCCGGTCCTCGGTCTGCACCTGGTAGACCACGCTCGGCGCGGTCGCGATGAGGTCGAGGTTGAACTCGCGCTCGAGGCGCTCGGTGATGATCTCGAGGTGCAGCAGGCCCAGGAAGCCGCAGCGGAAGCCGAAGCCGAGCGCCACCGAGGTCTCGGGCTCGTAGACGAGCGCCGCGTCGGAGAGCTTCAGCTTGTCGAGCGCCTCGCGCAGCACCGGGTAGTCGCTGCCGTCGATCGGGTAGAGGCCCGAGAACACCATCGGCTTCGGGTCGGCGTAGCCCTTGAGCGGCGTCGTCGCGGGCGACTTCACGGTCGTGACGGTGTCGCCGACCTTCGACTGGCGCACGTCCTTCACGCCCGTGATGAGGTAGCCGACCTCGCCGACGCTCAGCCCCTTCGACGGGATGGGCTCCGGGCTCGAGACGCCGATCTCGAGCGCCTCGTGCTTGGAGCCGGTCGACATCATCACGACCTGCTCGCGCGGCCGCAGCGTGCCGTCGACCATGCGCACGTAGGTGACGACGCCGCGGTAGGCGTCGTAGACGGAGTCGAAGATCATCGCGCGCGCGGGTCCGTCGACGTCGCCGACCGGCGCGGGGACGGTGCGGACCACCCGGTCGAGCAGCGCATCCACCCCCTCCCCCGTCTTGCCGCTCACGCGCAGCACGTCGTCGGGGTCGCCGCCGATGAGCCGCGCGATCTCGGCCGCGTACTTCTCGGGGTCAGCCGCCGGCAGGTCGATCTTGTTGAGCACCGGGATGATCTCGAGGTCGTTGTCCATCGCCAGGTACAGGTTCGCGAGGGTCTGCGCCTCGATGCCCTGCGCGGCGTCGACCAGCAGGATCGCGCCCTCGCACGCGGCGAGCGAGCGCGACACCTCGTAGGTGAAGTCGACGTGGCCCGGGGTGTCGATCATGTTGAGCGCGAAGGTCTCGCCGTCGAGCTCCCACGGCATGCGCACGGCCTGCGACTTGATCGTGATGCCGCGCTCGCGCTCGATGTCCATGCGGTCGAGGTACTGGGCGCGCATCGAGCGGTCGTCGACGACGCCCGTCAGCTGCAGCATCCGGTCGGCGAGGGTCGACTTGCCGTGGTCGATGTGGGCGATGATGCAGAAGTTGCGGATCCTCGCCGGATCGGTCGAGGCAGGCTCGAGTGCCTTGGAGGCTCGGGGGCTCACGGGTCCTTCTCGTCGGGATGGGCTCGGTGGAGCTGGGTGCGGAAGGTCCCATTCTTCCACAGCGGATGCGGTCGGCCGCGTTGCGAGCGGGCCGCGGCCGCTGGTAGAGTCATCCGTTGGCTTCCCCTTCTCCTGCGCGCCCGTCGCGCGGGGTCGGGTCGCGGCGGGGCTCTGACGAGCACGAGCCGCCGCCAACCACGCTTCGAACCAGGACAGGACACCATGGCGAACATCAAGTCGCAGATCAAGCGCATCCTCACCAACGAGAAGGCGACCCTCCGCAACCGCGCCGTCAAGAGCGAGCTCAAGACCGCTGTGCGCGAGGCCCGCAAGGCCATCGCCGCCGGCGACAAGGAGGCCGCGCAGGTCAAGGTCGCCGCGGCGAACCGCAAGCTCGACAAGGCGGTCTCGAAGGGCGTCATCCACCGCAACCAGGCCGCGAACCGCAAGTCGGCCATCGCGAAGCAGGTCGCGTCGCTCTGAGCTGAGCCGCACGCACGACGAAGGGGGTCCCGGACGGGGCCCCCTTCGTCGTGCGTGCCGGCGCCCGCGCCACCCACGCCGGCGCATCCCCCACCCGCCGAGTGGCGTCTCCGGCGATCGAGTGGCGCCCCGTGACATCGGGTGGCGCCCTCGGCGATCGAGTGGCGTCCCGCGTCGTCGAGTGGCGCCTCTGGAGAGCGAGTGGCGGCTCCGGCGATCGAGTGGCGCCTTGGAGCGCGCGGTGCAGCGGGCGCCACTCGATCGCGCACGGCGCCACTCGATCGCACACGGCGCCACTCGATCGCGCACGGCGCCACTCGATCGCGCACGACGCCACTCGACCGCCGGAGGCGCCAGTCGGATGCGCTGGAGGCGTCAGGCGGGGAAGGCGACCGCGCGCACGGGGGCGCCGTCGCCGGCGAGCCGCAGCGGGAAGAAGCCGACGCGCACGCGGTCGGGCACGAGCTCGAGGCCTCGCACGTTCTCGACGATGAGGCCATCGGCGCCGAGCACGGCCTCGTGGACCGGGAACGACGCATCCGCCTCCCCCGTCGGGTCGGGACTCAGGGTGTCGACGGCGAGCACGCGCATGCCCCGGCGCAGCAGCTCGGCCGCGGCCTCCGCCGCGAGCGACGGGTGCCGGAGGCGCCGCGCATCGCCGAACCACCGCGCCCAGCCGGTGTCGAGCAGCACGATCGGCGGGAGGCGCTCCGGCAGCGGCGCCGCGGCCTCCAGCCGCTGCAGGTCGATGCGCTCGCCGTCGCCGGCGCCCTGCACGCGCAGCACGATCGCGTCGCCGACGAGCTCGTCGAGCGCCACGTGCGCCATCGTCCGCCCGCCCGGCACGGTGTGGGAGGGCGCGTCGACGTGCGTGCCGGTGTGCGAGCCGAGCTCGAGCCGCGCCACGTCGACGCCGTCGGCTGCGAGCGTCAGGGCCGGCGCGATCCGCACCTCGGGATCGCCCGGGTAGACGGGCATGCCCTGCTCGATCGGGTGGCTGAGGTCGATCAGGCCGCTCGCCTGCGCGCGCGACGCCGGCGCGCCCGCCGGGTCAGCGCGCATCCGCCGTCTCGGCGAGGTGCGGCGCCGGCGCCCCGCCCTTCGAGCGCCCGGGCAGCGAGACGAAGAGGTAGAGCAGGAAGGTGACGGCGAAGGCCGGCACGGTCGCGCCGATCGGCAGCGGCCAGACGTACGCCCACACGTAGGCGAGGGTCGCGCCGACCGCCCAGCTGCCGATCGCGAGCCAGTTGACGCCGCCGCGGTACCAGTAGCGGCCGCCGCTCGGGCGGAGGATGTCGGCGTCGTAGGAGCGGCGCCGCAGCAGGTAGTAGTCGACGATCATGATCGCGAACACGGGCGCGAAGAGCGCGCTGATGAGCACGAGGAAGGTCGTGAACTGCTCGAGGAGCCCGAAGAACGTCGCGCCGATGATCGAGATGACGCCGAGCACGAGCGCGGTCGCGAGGAACGGGATGCGCCGGCCCGGGATCGCGTTCACGACCGACGTCACCATGCCGTAGACGACCATCGTGTTCGTCGCCATCACCGACAGGAAGATCGCGACGGCGAAGATCGCGCCGAACGGGTCGATCACGGTCACCGGGTCGAACGGCACGGCCTCGCCGCCGCTCAGCACGACGTAGCCGATCGCGGTGGCGCCGAGCGTCATCGCCGTCACCGTCGACAGCGTGTAGCCGATGCCCGAGCCGATCGCGCCGCCGCGCGTCGTGCGCGCGAAGCGGTTGAAGTCGGCCGAGAGCACCGTCCACGAGATGGCGGTCGCGAGCACGACGTCGAAGACCAGGCCGGGCGTGTAGAACGGCTCGGCCGTGCCGGGGATCGCGGCGAACTCTGCCGGCGAGAACGACGAGAAGGCGACGACGAAGACGTAGGCGGCGATCGCGAGGATGACGGCGGCGAACCACGGCTCGACGCGGGCGACGCCCGCGTGGCCGAAGATCGCGAGCACGACCACGATCGTCTGGCAGAGCACCGCGAAGATGACCGGGCTCGAGAAGCCGGTGACGGAGGCGACGATGTAGTCGAGCGAGATGCCGGCGAGCATCGCCTGCACCCAGCTCCACCCCATGAGGATCACGACGTTGGCGGCGAGCGGCAGCAGGCTGCCGCGGATGCCGAACGGCCCGCGGGTGAGCGCCATGGTCGGCAGGCCCGTGCGGGTGCCGATCGCGCCGACCAGCACGAGCACGGCGGCGCCGAGCACCGTGCCGCCCACGATGAGGCCGAGCACGAGGCCGTACGGCACGTCGGGGACGAACAGCGTGCCCGTGAGCAGCGTGGTCACGACGAGGTTGGCGGCGAGCCAGATCATGAGCATGCGCCCGGAGCCGTAGGTGCCGCGCACCGGCCCTGCGTCGTCGGCGTTCGCCTGCAGTCGGCGTTCGAGGCGGGAGTAGAGCGACATCGGTCTCCTTCAGCGGTGGGTCGGTGGGTCTCAGCCGAGCGGCGAGAGGTGCTCGTGCACGGCGACCAGGCGGTCGCCGTCGACGGCGAAGACGATCGACTCGCGCTCGCGGTACGACTCGCGGCCCTCGCCCGTCTCGACGGTCGTGTCGACGGTGTGGGTGAAGACCGCGGCGCCCGGCAGCGGCTGCACGAGGCGGTCGCTCGAGCTGCACGCGACCACGCGCCAGCCGCCGTCGACCCACTCCTGCCAGAGGCGCTCGTACGCGGCACGGTCGTCGAGCCTGGCCGGCTCGGTGTGGAAGACGAAGGATGCGTCGGCGGCGAAGGCGGCGAAGTAGCGCGGCCCGTCGGTGGCGGCGAACGCCTCGACGATGGCGTCGGCCGCCGCCTCGACCTCGGCGCGATCAGGCGTGCGCACGGGACGCTCCCTCGCGGGGCGCCATCGCGCTCAGCAGCTCGTAGACGACGTGGCTCGCGGCGACGGCCGTGAGCTGCGCGTGGTCGTAGGCGGGAGCGACCTCGACGACGTCGGCGCCGACGATCCGGAGGTCGGCGAGCGCCCGCAGCATGCGCAGCAGCTCGCGGCTCGTGAGCCCGCCCGCCTCGGGCGTGCCGGTCCCGGGCGCGTGCGCCGGGTCGAGCACGTCGATGTCGATCGAGATGTAGAGCGGCGCGTCGCCCACCCTGCCTCGGATCCGCTCGATCGCGGCCCCCGCGCCGTGCTCCTCGACGAACTCGCTCGTCACGACCGCGAAGCCGAGGCGCTCGTCGTCCTCGAGGTCGCCCTTGTCGTAGAGCGGCCCGCGGGTGCCGACGTGCATGCTCGCCGTCAGGTCGATGAGCCCCTCCTCGGAGGCGCGGCGGAACGGGGTGCCGTGCGTGACGGGCGCCCCGAAGTACGTGTCCCAGGTGTCGAGGTGCGCGTCGAAGTGCAGCACCGCGACGGGGCCGTGCTCGGCGTGCACCGCGCGCAGCAGCGGCAGCGCGATCGTGTGGTCGCCGCCGATGACGACGAGGCGGTCGGCGTGCCGGCGCAGCTCGCGCGCGCCGGCCTCGATCTCGGCGACCGCCGCGGCGATGTCGAAGGGGTTCGCGACGAGGTCGCCCGCGTCGGCGACCTGCTGCGAGGCGAAGGGGAACACGTCCTGCGCCGGGTTGTACGGCCGCAGCAGCCGCGACGCCTCGCGCACGTGCGCGGGGCCGAAGCGCGCGCCCGGGCGGTAGCTCACGCCGCTGTCGAACGGCACGCCCGCGACGGCGATGTCGGCGCGCCCCACCTCGTCGAGGCGCGGCAGGCGGGCGAAGGTCGCGATGCCTGCGAAGCGCGGCACTGCGCTCGCGTCGACCGGTCCGCGCGGGCTCTGGGCGGCGTTCGGAGAGGGTTGCATACTAGACAACTTTCGATACTCTGGGCGCAACGATTGACCACACGGTACGCCGGGGCCCCGACCGCGTCAAGCGGACGGCCGGCGAGGCAGGAGCAGCATGCGCGCGATCCACCCGTCGGCCGACGAGACCGCGCTCGCCATCGGCGCGAAGCTGCGGGCGGTCCGCACCTCGCAGGGCATGTCGCTCAGCCAGGTCGCGACGAGCACCGGCCTCTCGAAGGGCTTCCTCAGCCGGCTCGAGCGCGACGAGACCTCCCCGAGCGTCTCGACCCTCGTGCAGCTGTGCCAGGTGCTGTCGCTGCCCGTCGGCGCGCTCTTCGCCGAGCCCGACGTGCAGCTGATCTCCTACGCCGATGCGCCCAGGATCAACCTCGGCGGGTTCGGGGCGGACGAGCGGATGCTCTCCCCCCGCAGCCAGGAGCGCGTGCAGGTGCTGCGGTCGGAGCTCGAGCCCGACGCGCACGGCGGCAGCGAGCTCTACACGATCAGCTGCGACGTCGAGGTGCTCCACGTCGTCGAGGGCACGCTGTCGGTGCGCTTCGCCGACCGCACGGTCGTCGTGCGCGCGGGCGACGCACTCACGCTGCCCGGCCGCGAGCCGCACACGTGGCGCGTCGAGGAGGACCGCCCCGCGGTCGCGATCTGGGTGCTCGTGCCGGCGCCCTGGAGCGGATCCGCGTAGCGGCGCTCAGGCCGCCTGGCGGATCGCGAGCTGCCGCACGAGGCGCTCGACCGCGTGCTGCGGGTCGCGCTCGGCGCCCTTGACCGCGGCGTCGGCGTGCGCGATCGCCTCGATCGCGTCGCACAGCAGCGCGTCGGAGAGGCCGCGGAGGTCGCGGCGGGCGTTGCGCACCTGCCAGTCCTGCATGCCGAGCTGCCGCGCCGCCTGCCCGTCGCCGCCGCCGGCGCCCGAGACCTTCGCGAGCTGCCGGTAGCGCATGGCGAAGGCGGCGACGATCGGCACCGGGTCGGCGCCCGTGGCGATCGCCTGCCGCAGCGTGACGAGGGCGCGCGCGACATCGCCGGCGATCACGGCGTCGACCACGGCGAACGCCGTCGTCTCGACCCGGCCGGCGTAGTAGGTGCGCACGACCTGCTCGGTGACGGTGCCGTCGGTGTCCTGCGCCACCTGGCGCACGGCGTTCGCGAGCTCGGCGATGTCGGACGCGAACGCGTCGACGAGCGCGGCGATCGCCCCGGGCGTCGCGTCGCGCTCGAGCAGGCGCAGCTCTGCCCGCACGAACGGCACGAGCTCGTCGCGCTTCAGCGGCTGGCACACCACCTCGATCGCGCCCGGCGTGGAGCGGATGGCGTCGAGCATCTTCTTGCCGCGCACGGTCGAGCCGTCGTGGCGGATGACGAGGGTCGTGCCGTCGACGGGCGCGGCCAGGTAGCGCAGGGCGTCGGCGATGAACGCGTCGGTCGCCTTGACGCCGTTCTCGACGCGGATGAGGCGCGGCTCGTCGAACAGCGAGGGGCTCGCGATGAGCTCGAGCGCGCCGTCGCTGTACTGGCCGGCGTCGACGTCGTGCACCTCGAGCTCGGGATCCTCGAGCAGCAGCAGCGCGCGCAGCCGCTGCAGGGCGCGGCCCGCGAGGTACGACTCCCTGCCGAAGACCAGCACGACCGGCGCGGGAGAGATCTGCTCCCAGCCGATCTTCGGGATGCTCGCCGCCATGCCCTCAGCCTACGGCGGGGCGCCCACGCGCTCCGACCAGACGCGCACCTCGCCGGGCACCTCGCCGGCCTGCTCGTCGCCGACCGACAGCGCGACGGTGCCGAGCTCGTCGGTGCGGAGCACGACGCCGCCCGCGTTCCGCACGATCGCGAGCGCCGCATCCGTCGGGTGGCCGTACTCGTTCTCGCCCACCCCGACGAGCCCCACGGCGGCGCCCAGTCGGCGGTAGAGCGCCGGCAGCTGATCGGCAGAGCCGTGGTGCGCGACGACCACGACGGCGGCCGGCGGCACCCCAGCACGCAGCAGCCGCGACTGCGTCTCGGCGCCGAGGTCGCCCAGCACGACGAGCTCGAGGCCCTCGCCCGGCAGGTCGATGGCGACGGCGACGCTCGCGTCGTTGCCGGGCTCCAGCTCGCCCACCGGCCACAGCGCATCCACCCGTACCTCCCCCGCCTGCCAGGCGTCGCCGCGGCGCGCCTCCTGCGTCGCGGCGCCCGCCGCCGCGAGCTCGGCGACGAGCGGGGCGGCGCGATCGTCGACCGGCCCGTGCACGAGCAGCCCCACGCGGCCCACGAGCGCGGGCGCCCCGCCGGCGTGGTCGGCGTCGAAGTGCGTGAGCACGAGCAGGTCGATCCGCTGCACGCCGAGCATCCGAAGGCACCCGTCGATGCGCGCCGGCTCCTGGCCCGCGTCGACGAGCACGACCGCGCCGCCGTGCCGCACGACCGTGGCGCTCCCCTGCCCCACGTCGCACTGCGCGATGCGCCAGTCGGCGAGCGCGCCGAGCCGCACGGCGGGCCACGCCGCGGTCGAGCCGGCGACGAGCGCGACGACGAGCGCCGCCGCGATGCCGCGCCCGAGCCTGCCGCGCGCGTGCGCGGCGACGACGAGCGCGAGCATGGCGGATGCGGCGGCCACGCCCCAGGGCGCGGCCGGCCAGGGCGTCTGCGCGGCCGGGAGCTGCTGCGCGACCATCGCGACCTGCGCGATCCACGCCGCCGGCAGCCACGCGATCCACGCGAGCCCCGTCGCCACCGCCGGCGCGAGCGGTGCGGCGAGGCACGCGGCGAGGCCGACCACCGTGACGATCGGCGCCGCGGGGCCTGCGAGCAGGTTGGCGAGCATCGAGACGACGCTCACGCGCGCGTCGAGGCCGACGAGCACCGGCAGGCACCACAGCTGCGCCGCGGCGGGCACGGCGATGAGCGCGGCGAGCGGCATGGGCACGACGCGCGCGAGCCAGGCGGCGATCGGGCGGGCGTGCACGATGAGCCCGCAGGTGGCGAGCACCGAGAGCGCGAAGCCCGCGCTCGTCGCGAGGTGCGGCTGCGCGGCGAGCACCACGAGCACCGCGAGCGCCAGGAGCGCGATGGCGCCCGTGCGGCGTCCGGTGACGATGCCGACGAGCGCGATCGCCGCCATCGTGCCGGCCCGCACCACGGACGGCTCGGGCGTCACGAGCACGACGAACCCCGCGAGCGCAGCGCCCGCGACGGCGACCCGCACCGGGCGGCGCGCGCCGGCCGCAGCGGCGGCCTGGAACGCCGCACCCACGACGATGACGCAGTTGGCGCCCGAGACGGCGGTGAGGTGGCTGAGCCCCGCGTCGAGCATGGCGGTGCGCAGAACGGGGCCCACGCGCCGCTCGTCGCCGATCGCGAGCCCCGGCAGCAGCTCGCCGCCCATGCCGGGCAGCTGCGCCGAGGCGCCGAGCAGGCCGTCGCGCAGCGCTCCCGCCCACGACGCCCACGGCGGCGGCTCCGCGACCTCGAGCCGCTCGCACGTGATGAGCCAGCGGATGCCGTCGAGCCACGCCTCGCAGCCGCCGGTCGCGGTCGCGCCGATCCGCAGCGGCGCCTCGGTGCGCAGCAGCACGGCGCTGCGCACGATGCCGCCGCCGTCGCACCCGGTGGCGAGCACCTCGGCGGGCGCCGCCTCGCCGAGCACCAGCAGCGACAGGGCGTCGCACTCGTCGAGCGCGGCCGCGGCCGCCGCGTCGGCGCCGGCGAGCAGCGGCACCGCGAGCGCCGCCCCGACACCCGCGCTGCGGAGCGCCGCTGCGACGCGGCCGTCGGGACGGCGTGCGGATGCGCCGCGCGCGCCGAGCAGGCACGCGCCGGCCACGAGCGCGCAGATGACCGCCGCCGGGCCGACCGCCGCCGCGTGCGGGCTGAGCGCCGCCAGCACCGCCCACGCGATCGCGACCGGGAGCGCGAGCCGCAGGTCGCGCATCAGCCCGGGCTCGCGTTCACAGCGTCACGAGCGGCGTGAGGGTCGCGAGCAGCGCCGGCCCGATGCCCGGCACGTCGTCGAGCTGCGCGACGTCGGTGAAGGGGCCGTGCTCGTCGCGGTGCGCGACGATCGCGGTCGCGAGCGACGGCCCCACCCTCGGCAGGGTCTCCAGCGCCGACTGGTCGGCGCGGTTGAGCGAGACGAGCCCGCCCTCCTCCGGCGCGGCCGAGGCGAGCGCCGCCTGCTCCTCGGCGGTCGGCACCACCAGCTGCTCGCCGTCCACCACCGCTCGCGCGAGGTTGAGCGCGCCGGGCGCGGCCCCGTCGACCGTGCCGCCGGCGCGGGCGACGGCGTCGAGCACGCGGGCGCCCGCCGGCAGGCGGTAGACGCCGGGCTCCGCCACCGCGCCCTGCACGTCGACGACGAGCTCAGCGGATGCCGTCGCGACCGGCGCGGGCACGATCGCGGCCGGCTGCGCGTCGACGACCATCCGCTGCGCGACGCCGCCCGCGACGGCGCCGAGCACGAGCAGCACGGCGGCCCCTGCGCCCAGCCGCCAGCGCGCATCCGCGAGCCGCCCATCCCCACTGGCCATCCGGGCACGGTACGGCCGCGCCCCGCCGGCGAGTGCGGGCGGGGCGGGAGGCTGTGGACGAGGCGGGGTGGGTGGTCTCGACTCGCGCGGCTGCGCCGCGCGGCTCGACCAACGGAGGAAGCGCCGCGCGGCTCGACCAGCGGAGCAAGCGCCGCGCGGCTCGACCAGCGGAGGCGGGGTGGGTGGTCTCGACTCGCGCGGCTGCGCCGCGCGGCTCGACCAGCGGACCGCGCTGCTAGCCGATCACGAAGTTCACGAGGCGCGGGGCTCGCACGACGACGTGGCGCACCTCGGCGTCGCCGATCGAGCGCACGACGCCCGGCAGCTCGCGCGCAGTGCGCTCGAGGTCGGCGTCGGCGATGTCGGCGGGCACGTCGACGCGGTCGCGCACCTTGCCGTTCACCTGCACGACGGCGGTCACCGACTGCTCCACGAGCAGCGAGCGGTCGGCCTTGCGCCAGCCGGCGTTCGCGATCGACGGCTCGAAGCCGAGGTTCGCCCACATGTCCTCGGCCGTGTACGGCGCGAAGAGCGACAGGCCGAGCGCGATCGTCTCGACCGCCTCGCGCACCGCCGAGTCGGCGGCGCCGGGGCCGGAGTCGACCGCCTTGCGGGTGGCGTTCGTCAGCTCCATGAGGCGCGCGACGACGACGTTGAACTTCAGGCTCTCGATGAGGCCCGGCGCATCCGCGAGGAACCGGTGCGTCTCGCGCCGCAGCGCGCGGTCGCCCGGCTTCGGGTCGGTGCCGGCCCGCGCGAGCGGCTCCTTCGACAGTCGCCAGGCGCGCGCGAGGAACTTCTGCGCGCCGGTGGGGCTGACGTCCTTCCAGTCGATGTCGTCCTCGGGGGGACCGGCGAAGCTCATCGACAGGCGGATGGCGTCGACGCCGAACTGCTCGAGCTCCTCCGAGAGCGTGACGAGGTTGCCCTTCGACTTCGACATCTTCGCGCCGTCGAGGATCACCATGCCCTGGTTGAGCAGCGACTCGAACGGCTCGGTGAACGGCACGTGGCCGAGGTCGAACAGCACCTTCGTGATGAAGCGCGCGTACAGCAGGTGCAGGATGGCGTGCTCGACGCCGCCCACGTAGCGGTCGACGGGCGCCCAGCGCTCGACCTGCCGCGGGTCGAAGGCCTGGGTGTCGTCGTTCGGGCTCAGGAACCGCAGGTAGTACCAGGAGGAGTCGACGAACGTGTCCATCGTGTCGGGGTCGCGGCGCGCCGGGCTGCCGTCGATCGGCGACGGCACGTTCACCCAGTCGTCGGCGGCGCCGAGCGGGCTCGTGCCCTTCGGCGACAGGTCGAGGCCCGCCGAGTCGGGCAGCGTCACGGGCAGCTGCTCGAGCGGCACCGGCACCTCCTGCCCGTCGGCCGTGTGGACGATGGGGATGGGCGTGCCCCAGTAGCGCTGCCGGCTCACGAGCCAGTCGCGCAGCCGGAACGACTTCGCGGCGCGGCCGACGCCCTTCGCCTCGAGCAGCTGCACCATGCGGCCGATCGCGTGCTGCTTCGACATGCCGTCGAGCTCGCCCGAGTTGATCATGCGGCCGTCGCCGGTGAGCGCCTCGCCGGTGGTCTTCGGGTCGAGCGCGGGCAGGTCGTCGGGCAGCACGGCGTTGCCGTGCTCGTCGAGCGGGATCGCCGGCATGACGCCCGTGACCGGCGCGTTCGTGTCGACCACGACCTTGACGGGCAAGTCGAACACGCGGGCGAAGTCGAGGTCGCGCTGGTCGTGCGCGGGTACGGCCATCACGGCGCCGTGGCCGTAGTCGGCGAGCACGTAGTCGGCGGCCCACACGGGCAGCCGCTCCCCCGTGAGCGGGTGGATGGCGAAGCGCTGCAGGTCGACGCCCGTCTTCACGCGCTCGGTGCTCTGGCGGTCGATCTCGGTCATGCGGCCGACGTCGTCCAGGTAGGCCTGGAACCGCATCCGCACCTCCGCCGGGGCGCCCGCGACGAGCTCGGCGGCGAGGTCGGAGTCGGGGGCGACCACCATGAACGTGGCGCCGTAGAGGGTGTCGGGCCGGGTCGTGAAGACCGGCACGCGCGAGTGGTGGCCCTCGATCTCGAACTCGACCTCGGCGCCCTCGGAGCGGCCGATCCAGTTGCGCTGCATGCGCAGCACCTTCTCGGGCCAGCGGCCCTCGAGCTGGTTGAGGTCGTCGAGCAGCCGGTCGGCGTAGTCGGTGATCTTGAAGTACCACTGCGTGAGCTTCTTCTTCACGACCGGGGTGTCGCAGCGCTCGCAGCGGCCGTCGATGACCTGCTCGTTCGCGAGCACCGTCTGGTCCTTCGGGCACCAGTTGACGTTCGACGGCTTGCGGTACGCGAGGCCCGCCTTGTACAGCTCGAGGAACAGCCACTGGTTCCACTTGTAGTAGGCCGGGTCGGAGGTGTGCAGGATGCGGTCCCAGTCGAACGCCGTCGCGTACTGCCGCATCGAGCGCTTGTGCTGCTCGATGTTCGACTCGGTCCAGGCCTTGGGGTCGACGCCTCGCTTGATCGCCGCGTTCTCGGCCGGCAGGCCGAAGGAGTCCCAGCCGATCGGGTGCAGCACGTTGAAGCCCTGCTGGCGCCAGTAGCGCGCGAGCACGTCGCCGTAGGCGTACGACTCGGCATGGCCCATGTGCAGGTCGCCGGAGGGGTACGGGAACATGTCGAGCACGTACTTGCGCGGCCGGGCGTCGGTCTCGTCGTCGGTCGCGAAGGGGCGCAGGCGATCCCACACGGGCAGCCAACGCTGCTGGATGCGGGCGAAGTCGTAGGTCTCGTCGGTCACTGAAGGCTCCTGGGTGGCGTCGGCCGGTTGCGGCCGCACATCCTCCGAGTCTACGGCGACCCGTGCCGGGCACCTCGTGACACAATCGAGCGCGAGCGGGGCAGCGAGCCTCGGAGGGAGGTCGTCGGTGCCGGAGTTCGAGAACCCGCCCGCGACCGTCGA
The DNA here is from genome assembly GCF_058803545.1 of Agrococcus sp. GW821-FHT14H11. Classification (NCBI taxonomy): domain Bacteria; kingdom Bacillati; phylum Actinomycetota; class Actinomycetes; order Micrococcales; family Microbacteriaceae; genus Agrococcus; species Agrococcus sp. GW821-FHT14H11. The sequence goes on along the minus strand of NZ_JBXAPA010000003.1, from coordinate 13,619 downwards.
CGTGCCCGGAGCGCGCGTCACCCGCATCGTCGCCGTCGACGCGCCGCGCAGCGCCGTCTGGCGCTGCCTCACCGAGCCCGAGCTGCTCGCCCGCTGGCTCGGCGACATCGCCGCCTTCCCCGACGGCGTCGTGGCCGGCGCGACCGGCCGCTTCGCGTGGTCGGGCGAGGTGGTGCTCGCCGCGCGCGTGCAGGAGCTCGACCCCGAGTCGCGCTTCGTCTTCGACTGGGCCGAGGGCATCCTCTCCGAGCGGGCGTCGACGGTCGAGATCACCCTGCGCGACGTCGACGGCTCGACGCAGGTGCACCTCGTCGAGCACGGCTTCCCGCTCGAGGGCGACGACGCGACGCGCCGCGAGGCGCTGCGCGCGCTCGCCGCCGGCTGGACGGTCGAGCTCGACGAGCTGGTCGACCTCGCCGAGTCGCTCCGCGCCGCCTGAGCCCGGCCCTGCCGCACGTGCGCAACCCAACGGTTGCGCTTCGGTGTCGCGAGGCGTAGCGTCACCTGCAACCGGACGATTGCAGGAGGAGCCATGCACGACGCACGCGGCCACGAGCCCGAGGCGCGCATCGACGAGGCGGGGATGCGCGTGATCCGCACGATCGAGGTACGCGCGCCGATCGACGTGGTCTGGGAGACCCTCACCGACCCGCGCGAGATCGCCGAGTGGTTCGGCCAGCGGGCCGACTTCCCCGACGGCACGGGCACCGGCGCGACCGGCTCCTTCGGCTGGCCGGCGCACGGCGACTTCCCGGGCGCGATCGAGCGCTGGGAGCGCCCGCACGCGTGGGCGTTCCGCTGGGGCACGCCGGGCGAGCCGATCCGGGAGGACAACAGCACGCTCGTCACCTTCACGCTCGAGCGGACCGCGGATGCGACGCGGGTGACGGTGGTCGAGACGGGCTTCGAGCTGCTCGGCGACGACGCAGCGGCCCGGCGGGCGATGGAGGACAACCGCGAGGGCTGGACGGAGGAGCTCGACGACTTCGTCGCCCTGCTGGCGCGCCGCTGGACGCCCGCGGTCGTCGACCGATTCGCCGGCACGATCACCCGCAGCCTCGACATCCCGGCGCCCAAGGAGCTCGTCTGGCGCCACCTCACCGACCCCGCGTCGATCGAGGCCTGGTGGGGGCATCCGGCCGACTTCCCCGGCGGGCTGCGGGAGGGAGTCACCGGCACGTTCGAGCACGAGGGGCGCCGGTGGCCGGTCGCGATCCGGCTGCTGCGCGCGCCGGACGCCTTCGCGTTCCGCTGGGGCGAGCTCGACGAGGCGGAGCCCGGCCCCGAGTCGTGCGACGTGCGGTTCGACCTCGACGAGACCGAGCACAGCGGCACGCGCGTCACCGTGGTGGAGTCGGGATGGATGCGCGTGCCCGCCGACGAGCGGGACGAGCGCATGGAGGGCAACAGGGTCGGCTGGGAGCTCGTGCTCGACGGCCTCCGCGCGCACGTGCTCGCGGCGGTCTCGTGAGCGCGCGCCCGACGGCCCCCGATGCGCCGACCCGGCAGCTCGCCGCGCTCGCCGACGACACGCGCTGGGCGATCCTGGAGCTGCTCGGCAGCCGCGCACGCTCGGCGAGCGAGCTCGCAGCCGAGCTGCCGGTGAGCCGCCAGGCGATCGCGAAGCATCTCGCGATCCTCGAGGCCGCGGGCCTCGTCGACTCGGTGCGCGAGGGCCGCTCGGTGCGGCACCGGGCGATCGGCGCGAGCCTGAGCGCGCTCGCCGACCGGCTCGAGGCGATCGGGCGGCAGTGGGAGTCGCGGCTCGACCGGCTCGCGCAGCGCGCCGAGGCGCGAGCGGGGGCCGGCGGGGACTGACCCGGGCGGCTCCCGCGCGGCTCAGGCGCCGAGCGGCACGAGCGACGCGAGCATCGCGGCGGCCTTCACGTGCAGCTCGTCGACCTCGAACGCCGCCTCCGACAGCGCCGTCACGCCGCCGCCGACGCCGATGTGGGCACCCGCCGCGTCGGCGACGACGCCCCGGATGGTCATCGCCAGCTGGCACGACTCCCCGGCGACCAGCCCGAAGCATCCGGCGTACACGCCCCGCGGCGCGCCCTCGAGCGCCTGCAGCAGCTCGACCGTGCGGCGCTTCGGCGCGCCCGTCATCGAGCCGGCGGGGAAGAGCGAGCGCACGGCGTCGAGCGGCCCGCGGCCCGGCAGCAGCCGGCCCTGCACCGTGGAGACCAGCTGGTGCACCGTCGGGTAGGTCTCGACGCCGAGCAGGCTCGTCACCTCGACGGTGCCCGGCACGCAGACGCGCTGCAGGTCGTTGCGGCACAGGTCGACGATCATGACGTTCTCGGCGCGCTCCTTCTCGCTCTCGAACAGCTCGGTCGCGAGCGCCGCGTCGTCGTCGGCGCCGCGGCGGCGCGTGCCCTTGATGGGCCGCGTGGTGGCGATGCCGTGCTCGACGCGGAGGAACGTCTCGGGGCTCGCGCTCGAGAGCGTCACCCCGGCGATGCGCAGCAGCCCGCCGTGGTGCACGGGGCTCGCGGCACGCAGCCGCGCGTGGGTCGCGACCATGTCGAGCGGCGGCGCCTCGATGGCGGTCGTGAGGCACAGCACGTACGAGTCGCCGTCGTGGATGTGCTCGCGGCAGCGCTCGACCTTCTCGGCGTAGCCTGCGTCGTCGTCGCGCCAGCGCAGCCGACGCGCGTCGACGTGCGCGATCGGCGGCAGCGCGACCGGCGGCGCGGGTGGCAGCGCCCAGGGCTCGCCGAGGCGCGACTGCAGCTGGGCCCGCCCTCCCTCGACCACCACCCACCGGTCGAGCAGCAGCCACGCCGCCTCCGGGAAGCGCCCCGCGGCGGGCTCGAGCCCGAGCATCCGCACCCCCGCCTCGTAGCCGAGCCAGCCCACCCAGGCGCCCGGCAGCGCGGCGCGGGCCGCCTCGAGCGCGGCCACCGCGTCGTCGGCCTCGAGCGGCGCGCCGTCGAGCGTCGCGGCGCCGTCGCGCACGACGAGCACGTGCTCGCCCGTGCCGAGCACATGGGCGCCCGACGAGGAGGAGTCGAGCCACACGACGTCGGCCGCCGCGGCCTCGAGGGCGGCGAACGCGGCCTCCGGGCTCGTCTCGACGGGAGCCGTCCACCGAGCGCCGAGGTGCGGCAGGAGAGCCGCAGAGGTCGCTGGCATAAGGTGCATCCTATGAGCGGGGACGGGGGCGTGCGCGCCTGGACGGGCACCCGCTTCTCCCCCGTCGACGAGCCGGTCGGCACCACCCTCGCCGCCGACTCGTGGCTGAGCGTCGACGGCGCGGTGCTCGCGTTCGAGCGGCACCGGGCGCGGTTCGCGGATGCCGTGGCCGACGCGGGCGGCAACCGGCACGACGCGCTCGCCGCGACCGACGCCGTCGCGCAGCTCGTGCCCGTCGGGCGCTGGTCGCCGCGCCTCGACCTGACCCCCGCCGGAATCCGCCTGCGCCTCCGCACGCCGCCGCCCGCGGGCGGCACGGTCGAGGTCGTCACCGCGTCGCGCGACCCGCGCACGCTGCCGCTGCGGAAGGGCCCCGACCTCGCCGCGCTCGGCGAGCTCCAGGCCGAGGAGCGGGCGCGCGTGGGCGCCGACGTCGAGCCCGTGCTCACGCACGAGGGGCTCGTCGCCGAGGGCACCTGGTCGGCGCTCGTGTGGTGGCGCGGCGACGCGCTCCACGTGCCGGATGCCGCGATCCCGCGGCTGCCGTCGGTCACCGCCGCGGTGCTCGCCGAGCTCGCCCGGGACGCGGGCGTCGCGCTGCGCGAGGAGCGGGCGCGACCCGAGGACCTCGCGGGCGCCGAGGTGTGGCTCACGAACGCGCTGCGCGGCATCCGCGTCGTGTCGGCATGGCACGGCGGCCCCGCGCTCGCCCCCGGCGACACCGGCCCGGGAAGCCGAGCGGCCGCCTGGCGGGCGCGCCTCGAGGCCGCGCGCACGATGCCGGCGGGCCGGCCGTGATCGACGACCTCATCGACGTCGCGCTCGAGACGATCGGCTCGATCGACCCGTGGCTGCGCACCCTCATCGCCGGGCTCGCGATCCTGCTCGAGACGAGCGTGCTGCTGGGGCTCGTGGTGCCCGGCGACACGATCGTCATCATCGCGGCGCTCGCCGTCGAGGAGTGGCCGTGGTGGCTCGCGCTCATCGGCGCGACCGTGGTCGGCGCGCTCTGCGGCGAGACCATCGGCTTCGCGATCGGCCGGTGGCTCGGGCCCTCGATCGACCGGTGGCTCGCCCGCCGCTGGCCGCGCGCCTCGGAGCGCTGGCGCCGCACCGAGCGCTACCTCTCCCGCCGCGGCGGCATCGCCATCTTCCTCTCGCGGTTCCTGCCGGTCGCGCACTCGCTTGTGCCGCTCATCGTCGGCGGCGCGGGCATGCCGTACCGGCGCTTCCTCGCGTGGACGCTCCCCGCGTGCGTGCTGTGGGCGAGCGCCTACGCCACCGCCGGCTGGCTCGCGGGCGGCACGTACCGAGAGCTCGCCGACGAGCTCCACGGCGCCGGCTTCGTGCTCGTCGGCGCGGTCGTCGCGTTCCTGCTGCTCGTGTGGCTCGTGAAGCACCTCGTCTCGCGGGGCGAGGCGCGCCACATGGAGGACTGAGCCTGCCCCGCGCTCACGCGGCGCGCACCGCGACCGTGCGATCGACGAGGTCGGCCGGCAGGGGCGCGTGGCTGATGGCGAGCACGATGCGGCCGTCGCCGCGGGCAGCTTGGAGGATGTCGCGGAGCATCGGCTCGGCGAGCTCGCGGTCGACGGATGCGGTGGGCTCGTCGAGCACGAGGACGCGCACGTCGGCGAGCAGCGCGCGGGCGAGCGCGATGCGCTGCGCCTGCCCGCCGGAGACGAGGCCGCCGCGCTCCCCCAGCTGCGTCGCGAGCCCGTCGCGCTCGCGCGCCCAGTCGGCGAGGCCGACCCGCTCGAGCACCGCCCACAGCTCGGCGTCGTCGGCGGTGTCGCGGGCGAAGCGCAGGTTCTGCTCGAGGTCCTCGTCGAAGATGTGCGGGCGCTGCTCGACCAGCAGCACCGAGCGACGCAGCGCGTCCGGGTCGATGCCCCGCACATCGCGCCCGCCGATGCGGTAGCCGCCGGTCGACTCGAGCAGCCGCACGAGCGCGAGCGCGAGGGTCGACTTGCCGGCGCCCGAGGGGCCGACGACCGCGACCGTCTCGCCCGGCTGCGCGACGAGGTCGACCGGCCGGAAGGCGGGTGCGCGCCCGGGCCACGCGGCCTGCAGGCCGGAGAGCTCGAGCGCGCCCGACGGCGGCACCGCGTCTCCGCCGTCGGCGGGCACGGCGGCCGCCGAGGCCTCATCGGGCAGTGCCTCGGCGACCCGCTCGGCGGCGGCGCGCGACTCGCGCCAGGCGATCACCGCCGGCGGCGCGGCGCCCCACACCTCGAAGACCGCGAGCCCGATGAGCGCCACGAGCGCGGCGAGCGGGCCCGAGAGGCCGCCCTCCGCGACCGCCGGGGCCGCGATGAGCACGGCGGCGAGCACGCTGCCGCCGGCGGCGAGCGCGATGAGCCCGGCTCCCGCCCCGGCGGCGAGCGCGTGCCGGCGGGCGCGGCGCACGAGCTCGGCGTCGAGCGCCTCGAGCGCGCGGCGCCGCTCGCGCTCCGCACCGTAGGCGCGCAGCAGGTCGAGGGCGCGCACGTGGTCGACGAGCGCCGCCTCGAGCCGCGACCGCAGCGGCCCGAGCGCCGCGTCGGCGCTGCCGGCGATGCGCGCGGTCACGAGCGCCGCGAGCCCTCCCGCGACGACCACGGCCACGAGCAGCGCCGCCCCGGCGGCGGGCAGGATCCATGCCACGGTCGCGATCGCGAGCCCGACCGCGATGCCGCTCGCCGTCAGCGGCCCGACGACGCGCAGCGGCCAGTCCTGCAGCCGGTCGACGTCGCCCACGAGCCGCGGCATGAGCTCGCTCGAGCGGCCGACCCCGACGGGCGCCACCGGCCGCAGCCGGTCGAAGGCCGCGCGCCGGGCCGAGCCGAGCATCCGGAACGCCGCCTCGTGCGAGACGAGCCGCTCGAGGTAGCGACCGGCGGCGCGCCCGATGGCGAAGGCGCGCACGCCCACGATCGCCATCTGCAGGTGCAGGATCGGCGGCTGGGACGACGCGGCGGCGAGCAGCCAGCCGGCGGTGGCCATGAGCGCGATCGCGAGCGTCGCGGTGAGCGCCGCCGCCGCGATGCCGCCGGCCATGCGCCGCCGCTGGCCGAGGGTCCTGAGCACCTCGCGGCCGGTCACGCCGCCACCTCCGCGCCCAGTCGCACGACCCGGTCGGCGGCCGCGATCACCGCGGGCCGGTGGCTCGCGACGAGCACGATCGCCCCGTCGTCGGCCGCCGCGCGCAGCCCCTCGAGCACCCGCAGCTCGCTGTCGGCGTCGAGCGCGCTCGTGGGCTCGTCGGCGAGCAGCACCGCGGCGCCGGTCGCGACGCGGTGGAGCGCCCGCGCGAGCACCACGCGCTGCGCCTGGCCGCCCGAGAGCCCCAGCGAGCCGCCGGTCGCCGGCTCGAGCCGGGCCTGCAGGTCGACGGCGATGCCGGCGCGGGCGAGCGCGGCCTCGACGGCGCGGTCGACTTCGGCGGCACTGTCGGATCCGGCGGCGCTGCCGGATGCGTCGGGCCGGCCGAGCGCGACGTTGTCGCGCACCGTGCCGGTCACCACGGCGTCCCAGGCGCCCTGCGGCGCCCAGGCCAGCGCCGACGCATCCGGCACCGCGCCGTCGAGGCCGACCCGGCCGCGCGCCGGGGCGAGGCCGAGCAGCCCCGCGAAGGCGCTCGACTTGCCCGCGCCCGACGCCCCGGCGAGCACCACGAGCTCGCCGGGCATCGCGCGCAGCGACACCGGCGGCAGCCAGCGCTCCCCGCGGCGCACCTCGAGCGACTCGACGACGAGGCCGGGCCCCGCGGCGGGCGCCGGCCGCACGGTGCTCGCCGGCGCCTCGATGAGGTCGAGCACCGCGCGGGACGCCTCGAGGCCCTCGGTCGACGCGTGGTACGCGGCCCCGACCTGCCGGACCGGCAGGAACGCATCCGGCACCAGGATGAGCACGCTGAAGGCGAGCCCGAGCGCGATGTCGCCCTCGACGAGTCGGATGCCGACCGAGACGGCGACGAGCGCCACCGAGAGCGCACCGGCGAGCTCGAGCACCATCGACGACACGAACGAGACGCGCAGCACCGCCATCGTGCGCTCGCGGTGCTGGTCGCTCAGCGCGTCGACGCGCGCGGCCGCGCGCCGGTCGCGGCCGAACAGCCGCAGCGTCGCGAGCCCCTCGAGGGTGTCGAGCCACGAGCGGGCGAGCTTGGCGGTGGACGCCCACTGCTCGCGCTGCAGCCGCTCGGTCGCGAGGCCGATGAGCACCATGAAGACGGGGATGAGCGGCAGGCACAGCAGCACCGCGATGCCGCTGAAGGGGTCTTGCAGCCACAGCGCCGCGACCACGATCGGCGTCGCGACGACCGTGCGCACGAGCTGCGGCAGGAACTGGCCGAACCAGCCGTCGAGCGCCGCGAGCCCCCGGCCGAGCGCCGTCGCGGTGTCGGCGGCCCCGGCGGGGCTGCCGTGCTCGCCGATGCGCGCGAGCGCCGCGGTGCGCAGCTGCGACTGCACTCGCGCGGCGGCTGCCGGCGCCAGCGAGCCCGACAGCCACGCGGTCGCGGCCCGCACGAGTACGGCGACCGCCGCGAGCGCGACGTCGGGCACGACCGACGCCGGCGGCGCTCCCTGCACGACGGCGCCGATCGCGTGCCCCGCGAACCACGCGAACGCGACGATCGCGCCCGTCTGCACGAGCGCGACGACCCCCTCCCGCAGCAGGTGAGCTCGCGCGCCGGGGGCGTGCCGCAACAGGCGCGGATCGAGCGGGGCGCGGCTGGCGCGCGCGGGCGGCTGCGGCCGGTGGGCCCTCGGCACGTCGGCGATCGGGAGGCTCGGCTCGGTCAGTGCGCTGCCGCTTCGACGGCCGCGACGGTGACGCGCCGGCGGAAGACCCAGTAGGTCCACGCCTGGTAGGCCAGCACGAGCGGCAGGCAGATGAGCGCCGCCCACGTCATCACCTCGAGCGTGTAGGGGCTCGAGGAGGCGTTCGCGACGGTGAGCCCGACGAAGTCGGCGGTCGGGTTCGACGCCGGCATGACGAACGGCCCGCCCGCGCGAGTCAGCAGCGAGCCGAAGAGCGCGAGCACGGCGAAGGCGACGGTCGCGGCGGTGAGGGCGAACGCGCGCCCGTCGCGGCCCACGCCGTTCATGAGCCAGGCGCCCACGAGCGCCACCGCGGCGAGCGCCGAGAGCACGACGACGAGCGGCGTGGGGTTCTGGGCGACCGTCCACGCGAGGAACACGACGGCGACGACGCCGGTGCCGAGCAGCGCCCGGCCGGCGAGCGCGTGCGCGCGCTGCTTGAGGTCGCCGTCGGTCTTGAGCGCGAGGAACACGGCGCCGTGCGCCAGGAAGAGCCCGAGCGTCGTGATGCCGCCGAGCAGCGCGTAGGGGCTCAGCAGCGACAGCAGGCCGCCGGTCATGAGCGCTCCGCCCTGGTGCGGCTCCATCGGCAGGCCCTGGGCGAGGCTCGCGAACGCGACGCCCCACAGCAGCGCCGGGATGGCGGAGCCGACGACGATGCAGAGGTCCCAGCCCGCGCGCCAGCGGGCCGAGTCGCGCTGATGCCGGAACTCGAAGGACACCGCGCGCACGATGAGGCCGAGCAGGAGCACGAGGAGCGCGAGGAAGAACCCCGAGAACATCGTCGCGTACCACTCGGGGAACGCGGCGAACAGGCTCGCGCCGGCCACGATCAGCCAGGTCTCGTTGAGGTCCCACACCGGCCCGATGGCGTTGATGATGCGGCGCCGGTCGGTCTCGGAGCGCCCGAGCACGGGCAGGCTCATGCCGACGCCGAAGTCGAAGCCGTCGAGCACGAAGTACATGACGAACATGAACCCGATGAGCAGGAACCAGATGAGCGAGAGGTCCATCGCCGCCTCCTAGTAGACCGTCACCGGCTGCGCGGGCCTGCCGGTCTCGTCGAGCTCGGGGGCGTCGGCCGGGCCGCGCTGAGCCGCGCGCTGCATGAGGCGGAACTCGATGACGCCGAGGATGCCGTAGATGAGGGTGAACGCGATGAGCGAGGTGAGCACCTCGGCGCCGGTGACGCCCGGGCTCACGCCGTCCTCGGTGCGCATCTGCGAGAAGACGAGCCACGGCTGCCGGCCCATCTCGGTGAAGATCCACCCGACGGTCATGCCCAGCAGCGGCAGCGGCAGGCTCCAGATCGCGACCGTCCACACCCAGCGCGGCAGGTCGACGCGGCCCTTGCGCGTGAGCCACAGGCCCACGAGCGCGATGCCGAACGAGAGGAAGCCGAGGCCCATCATCCAGCGGAACGACCAGTACGTGACCCAGATGATGGGCGTGTAGTCGGCCTCGCCCCAGAGGGCGGTGTACTCGGCCTGCAGATCGTTGATGCCCTCGACGGTGCCGAGCGGGTCGTGTGTCGACAGCAGCGCGAGCAGGTAGGGCACGCGCACCGAGAAGATCTCGTGCTCGCCGTCGGGCGTGCCGAGGCTGAAGAGGGAGAAGGATGCGTCGTAGCCCGAGGCCGTGTCGTAGAGGGCCTCGGCAGCGGCCATCTTCATCGGCTGCGCGGCGACCATCGCGAGCGACACCATGTCGCCGGTGATGAAGGTGAGCATGCCGCCGCCGACGACGCTCCAGAGGCCGACGCGCAGCGACCGGTGCATCATCCCGGTGTGCTGGCCGCGCTTGAGGTGCCAGGCCGAGACGCCGACCATCACCGCGCCCGCCACCATCACGGAGGCGAACATCGTGTGCGGGAACGACGCGAGCGCGACGGGGTTGGTGAGCACCGCGCCGATGTCGGTCAGCTCGGCGCGCTGCCGGTCCTCGTTGATCACGAACCCGACGGGGTTCTGCATGAAGGCGTTCGCCGCGAGGATGAAGTAGGCGCTCGCCATCGTGCCCAGCGCCGTCATGTAGATCGTGAGCAGGTGCACCTTGGGCGAGAGCCGGTTCCAGCCGAAGATCCACAGGCCGATGAACGTCGCCTCGAAGAAGAAGGCGATGAGCCCCTCGAAGGCGAGCGGGGCGCCGAAGACGTCGCCGATGAACCGCGAGTAGTCGGACCAGTTCATGCCGAACTGGAACTCCTGCACGATGCCCGTCGCGACGCCGATCGCGAAGTTGATGAGGAAGAGCTTCCCGAAGAAGTGCGTCAGCCGCAGGTGCTCGACGTTGCCGGTGCGCACCCACGCGGTCTGGAAGCCCGCCGTGAGCCAGACCATGCCCAGGGTGATGGGCACGAACAGGAAGTGGTAGACCGTCGTCAGCCCGAACTGCCACTGGGACAGGACGAGCGGATCGAGCTCCTGCGCGAGGGGAACGATGGGCATGGGCCGCCTTTCGACACCCTCCATTCAACGCCGGTCGCCCATCGATCGGCAAAGACACGCCGAGCGCTGTCTGATACCTCCCGGGTCCCCGAGGGAGGGGTCGCTCAGGCCTCGCCGAAGGCGGCCGTGAGGTGCCGGAGCGCGCACTCGCGGCCGAGCTCGAGGTAGCGCGCATCGCCGTCGGCGTCGTGCAGGAACGCGTACGTCACGAGCGCGTCGAGCCCGCCGATCGCCTTCTCCAGGTCGATGCGGCCCGCGTCGTCGAGCTCGATCCCCCAGCGCTCCCGCACGTGGGCCTCGACGACCGCGGCGAACTGCGGCGCGACCGGCTCGCGGTGCTGCGGGCCGAGGTCGAGGCCCTCGCCCGCGCGCAGCGAGCGGAACGACGGCAGCTCGCGGAAGATCTCGATCATCGTGTCGAAGAGCGCCTCCGCGGCCTCCTGCCAGGTCTCGTGCGGCATCGCCAGCACCCGCCCGACGGCGTGCCGCATCCGCTCGTGGTTGCGCTCCGCGAGTGCGACGAGCACCGCGACGCGGTCGGGGAAGTAGCGGTAGACGGTGCCGATCGACGCGCCGGCGCGCTCGGCGACCAGCGCGGTCGTCAGGTGCTCGATGCCGTGCTCGACGACGACCGCCGCCGCGGCGTCGAGCAGCGCCTCGACGCGCTGCGCCGCCCTGGCCTGCACCGGCTCGTGGCGGACGGTGACCGACGGGACTGACGGCCCGTCGTCGCTGCGATCGTTCATGGGCACATCATCTCGCATGGCGGCGCCGCGAGGTGAGACCCTTTCATCCATGTGCGGCCGCTACGTCCTCGCCACCCCCACGCCCGACCTCGTGGCGCTCTTCGAGATCGACGAGTCGGGCGCCGACCTGCCCGAGCCGAGCTGGAACATCCCGCCGACCACGCAGGTGCCGATCGTCGTCGAGCCTCGGCCGCGCGACGACGCGCCGCCCGCGCGACGGCTCGAGTCGGCCCGCTGGGGGCTCGTGCCCGCGTGGGCCGACGACGTCTCGGTCGGCCAGCGCGCGTTCAACGCCCGCAGCGAGACCGCGGCCTCGAAGCCGATGTTCCGGGATGCGGTGCGCGAGCGGCGCGCGCTGGTGCCGGCCGACGGGTGGTACGAGTGGCGGCGCGCCGGCGACGAGAAGACGCCGTTCTACATCCACGGCGACGCGCCCATCGCGTTCGCCGGCCTGTACGCGTGGTGGAAGCAGCCCGACGGCACGTGGCTCCTCTCGACCAGCATCCTCACCACGGCGTCGGCCGGGCAGCTCGCCGGCATCCACGAGCGCATGCCGCTCGTGGTCTCGCCCGAGCTGCGCGACGCGTGGCTCGACCCGACCGAGGACGGCGAGGCCGCCCTCGAGGCGGTCGTCGCCGAGGCGCCGGACGTCGTCGCCTCGCTCGCGCTGCACCCGGTCGACCGACGGGTGGGCAGCGTGCGCGAGCAGGGGCCCGACCTCATCGCGCCCGCTCCCACCGAGTAGGGTCGAGTCGCATCCACGGCTCGGGAGGTCACGCATGGAGGAGCTCGATCCGCTCGCGCGCATCCCTGAACCGATCAAGCACACCGCGGCGCGCGTCGAGGACTGGCTGCACGAGCAGCGCGAGGCCATCGCGCTGCGCGCCGGCCGGCTGCCCGCGATCGTCGCCTACCCCGGGTACGGCGGCGACGGCTGGGTGCGCGTGCTCGCGCGCGTGCTGCTCGTGGAGCCCGGCGGCGAGCGCGGCGCGCAGTACGAGGACGTGCGCGGCTGGCGCTCGTTCACGTCGCTCTCCCTGAACGACGTCGACGTGACGATCGAGGGCGGGGGCGTGCGGCACGTGGTGACCGCCGACCGCGGCGGCGTGCTCGACGCCATCGTGCCCATCCGCCTCGATCCCGGCTGGCAGGAGGTGACGGTGTCGGTGCCCGGCTCTGCGCCCGTCGTCGCGCCGGTCTTCGTCGTCGATCCCGCCACGCGCTTCGGCATCGTCAGCGACATCGACGACACGGTGATGGTGACGTCGCTCCCCCGGCCGCTGCTCGCCGCCTGGAACGCCTTCGTGCTCGACGAGCACGGGCGCACGCCGGTCCCCGGGATGGCGGTGCTCTACGAGCGCATCGCGCAGCAGCATCCCGGCAGCCCGTTCATCTACCTCTCGACCGGCGCCTGGAACGCGGCGCCCGCGCTCACGCGCTTCCTCTCGCGCAACCTCTACCCCGCGGGCAGCCTGCTGCTGACCGACTGGGGGCCCACGCACGACCGCTTCTTCCGCTCCGGCAAGGAGCACAAGCGCGCGCAGCTGCGGCGGCTCGCGCGCGAGTTCCCGCACATGCAGTGGCTGCTCGTCGGCGACGACGGCCAGCACGACGAGGAGCTCTACGGCGAGTTCGCGAACGCCCACCCGCAGAACGTGCGCGCCGTGGCGATCCGAGCCCTGTCGACACAGGAGGCGGTGCTGGCCGGTGGCCGCAAGCACGCCGAGACGCGGTCGATGCACCCGTGGGTGTGGTCGTCGAACGGCGGCGGCCTGGCGAAGGAGCTCGGCGCCATCCCCGAGCTCGCGGTGCTGTGACGCCGTGAGGCTGCAGATCTCGGGCACCCACGACGGGCCGCGTGCCATCGCGGTCGCGGCCATCCGCGACGCCGCGGGGCGGCTGCTCGTCACGAGCGCGGGCGTCGACGGACGCACCTACGCCCGGCCGCCCGGCGGCGGCATCGACCTCGGCGAGCGGGCGGCGGATGCGGTGGTGCGGGAGCTGCGCGAGGAGCTCGGCCTCGAGGCGGTCGAGCCGCGGCTGCTCGGCGTGCTCGAGAGCCCCCTGCGGCTGCCGCAGGGCCTGCGCCACGAGATCGTGTTCGTCTTCGAGGTGCACGTCGATGCGGAGGCGATCCTGCCGTGCACGACCGACGCCGGCCATCCGGTGTGGTGGCTGACCGCCGAGCACCGCGCCGACCCCGACCTCACGCTCGTGCCCGAGGGGCTCGCCGAGCTGCTCGGCCTCGATTGACCGAGCGCCTGCCTAGCGGGCGAGCACCTCGCCCGCGTGCCCCGAGGCGCGCACCCAGCCGCCGGCCTCGGTGACCCGCACCGGCGCGTCGCCGAGGAAGCGCATCGCCACGAGCGCCGCCGCCTGCCCGGCGGTCAGCCCGCTCGGGTCGACCGCGCGCGCCCAGACCGCGCGCTCCGCGCGGCGCCGCACCGCCTCGCCGGGCGAGCGCGGCAGCGCGGCCTCGACGG